>NZ_CAJKOX010000004.1 GCF_905201705.1 uncultured Marvinbryantia sp. | reverse complement strand
ATCTGAGAGGAGCTGTCCTTAGTACGAGAGGACCGGGATGGACTGACCTCTGGTGCACCGGTTGTCACGCCAGTGGCACGGCCGGGTAGCCAAGTCGGGACGGGATAAACGCTGAAGGCATCTAAGCGTGAAGCCCCCCTCAAGATGAGATATCCCTGCGAAAGCATAAGACCCCTTGAAGACGACGAGGTAGATAGGGCAGAGGTGGAAGTGCAGCAATGCATGGAGCTGACTGTCACTAATAGGTCGAGAGCTTGACCAAAAAGCCGAAAGGCGGAAGGTTACGGGTAAAGACGGAATGTAAAAGATATGGATTGTGGTTCCTGTGCGGTTTTGAAGGTACATGGCCCAGGAAAGGGAAGTATCATCAGAAGATGGTCCTCGATAGCTCAATGGTAGAGCATTCGGCTGTTAACCGAAGGGTTGTTGGTTCGAGCCCAACTCGGGGAGTTAAACACCAAATGTCAGCCGTAAGGCGCGGAGCTGTCATGAGGTGTTTCTTTTTTAAAAAGAAGAGAAGGCTCCATGGTCAAGCGGTTAAGACACCGCCCTTTCACGGCGGTAACAGGGGTTCAAATCCCCTTGGAGTCATTACAAAACGATTGACAAAATCAAAATGTTTTGTTAGAATATATAAGGTGGCAGTTTTAAGAATGCGTATCAATAAGACAGTCGCTGCATATACTAAAATAAAATATGGCGCAGTAGCCAAGTGGTAAGGCATAGGTCTGCAACACCTCGACTCACCGGTTCAAATCCGGTCTGCGCCTCTCAAAAAAGCACCGTAAGTACGGTGCTTTTTGTATATCTTTTGAAGCCATATGTTTGTCGGCATGATACTTGACAGAGTATCTAACAGGGCAGTGTTACCGTGAAGGTACTCCCGTATCCGGGCTGGCTTTCCACAGCGATGCTGCCGCAGCAGAGCTCCACGATCCGGCGCACGATAGACAGACCGATGCCGTTTCCTTTTGTGAGGCTGGTGGTGTCGTTCTGATAGTATTTATCAAATATTTTTTCCTGTGTTTCTTCATCCATTCCAACGCCCGTGTCTGCCACGGAAATTTCCAGCGCGGAGGCGGTTTTTTTACAGCCGACAGTGACGGTGCCGCCCTCCGGTGTAAATTTCAGCGCATTATTCAGCAGATTGATCCAGATCTGCTCCATCAGTTCTTTATTTCCGCAGTAATCGAAGTCGAAATCCTCCGGGATGTCCACGGTGATGTGCTTCTGCTCAAACGGACGCAGCAGAAGAATGACACACTGCTTGATCTGTTCGCCGAGCGCAAAGGTTTCCTTTTCGGTGACGATCTGGCACGCTTCCAGCTTAGAGAGCAGCAATGTATTCTGGGAGAGGCTGGCAAGGCGCTGGGACTGGTCGGAGATCAGCTTCAAAAACTGCATCCGCTCCGCTGTCTCAATCGTATCGCCGGTCTGATACAGGTAGTCGGCAAAGCCGCTGATGGAGGTGATCGGCGTTTTGAATTCATGCGCCAGCTCGTTGACAAAGCTCTGCATTTCTTCTTTTGTAACACGCAGCTCCTTCACCATAAGGTTGAAGCTCTCATAAATTTCTTTATATTCCTCAGCGCCTTTTGTGTCGATGACCACGTCCAGATTGCCGTTTGAAACCTCTTTGATCGCGAACAGCAGCCGGGAAATTCGTTTTTCCATTGCCTTTAAAATAAAGTTTAGACATATTATGACTAAAAATGTCATTGGAAGAATCATACCGAGCATAAAGATCGCGGATTGCCTGTCCAGGTCGAAAAATAAAAAGGTGATCAGACCGAAGGACATAATGCTGCCGATCACGACCGCAGCGGACAGATAAAAAATCCACCGCGCCTGCAGGAGTTTTATTTTATAGGGCTGTCCGGATGCTCCGTCCGGCTGTACTGCCGGAGCGGTTGCTTTGCGTGTAAAAAGCGCTTTCATATCAGTTCCCCTCCCTGTGAATGATTGCCTTGTAGCCAAGCCCGCGGAGTGCGACCAGCTCAAATTCCGGGCAGTGACTGAATTTGCTGCGCAGGCGGCTGACATAGGTTTTGATGGTATTGTAATCCGTTTCGGTGTCGTAGCCCCACAGTTCGTCCATAAGCTGCTGCTTGGTAAAGACCACATCCGGGTAGGAGAGAAATTTATAGAGCAGCTCAAATTCCCTGGCCGTGAGAGGAATGTCCGTCCCTTCGTATTTGGCAGACATGGAATCGCGGTCGACCACCAGAGAGCCGACGGTGATTTTATTGTCGTTTGCGATCCGTGCGCGCCGAAGCAGCGCCTCAATGTGCCACTCCAGCTCCTCATACTGGATCGGCTTCGTCATGTAATCGTCGATGCCGCTGGCGTAGCCTTCCTTTTTGTGCGCAAAGGTATTCATTGCGGTGAGCATGATGACCGGAATGTCCATGGAGCTTTCGCGCAGCGCGCGCACAAATTCGTAGCCGTCCATTTTCGGCATCATGATATCTGCGATGATCAGATCGACGTGGTGGTGGTCCAGCACGTCCAGACCTTTCGCGCCGTTTTCTGCTTCTAATATATGATATTTCGAGGAAAGCCGGGTTTTCGTCAGAAGACGGACCGCGGCGTCATCCTCCACGATTAAGATGGTGAGCATTGAAAACCTCCTGCAAAATCCAGTTATCGGACAGTTTATTAATTTCATTATACAATATTTTTTGAAAAACAGCAGCTATTTTTACTTTCGTTTAACCTTTCCGGTTTAGAATGCGTTTGTCAGTTGAAAAGAAAGGCAGACACCGGCCAGGAGCCGGGAGCAAATAAGGAAAAAGGAAGGTATATGAAAATGAAAGAGAAAATGTATTTAGTAACCGGAGCGGCAGGATTTTTGGGCGGAACCATCTGCAGGGAGCTGATCGCGCGCGGCGACAGGGTGCGGGCGTTTGTACTGCCGAATGATAAAGCGAAGGTGTACGTCCCGGCGGAAGCGGAAATCGTGGAGGGCGACCTGTGTGACAGGGAATCGCTTCAGCGGTTTTTTACGGTGCCGGAGGGGACGGAGACGATCGTGCTCCACATTGCCAGCATTGTTACGGTAAACCCGGATTACAGTCAGAAGGTGATGGATGTCAATGTGGGCGGCACGCAGAATATCATTGATCTCTGCCTGGAGCATAAGGAGTGCAGAAAGCTGGTGTACTGCAGCAGCACCGGCGCGATCCCGGAGCTGCCGAAGGGGCTGCGGATTAAAGAGGTGAGCCGTTTTGAGCCGGAAAAGGTGCTTGGCTGTTACAGCCAGTCGAAGGCGATCGCCACGCAGAAGGTGCTGGATGCTGTGGAAAAACAGGGACTGAATGCCTGCGTCGTTCATCCGAGCGGCATTCTCGGACCGGAGGATTTTGCTGTCGGAGAGACAACGAAGACCGTGATCCAGATTATCAACGGAGAAATGCCGGCAGGCATCGACGGTTCCTTTAATCTCTGCGATGTGCGCGACCTTGCGCACGGGACCATTCTGGCGGCGGACAAGGGCAGAAAAGGAAGCTGCTACATTCTTGGCAACGAGGAGGTTACCTTTAAGGATTTTGCCAGAATCTTATCTGAGGAGAGCGGCTGCAAAAAAATGAAGCTTTTTCTTCCGTGCAGTGCGGCAAATTTTATGGCGGGGCTTTTGGAGAAGAAGGCGAAGCGCAGCGGCAAACGCCCGCTGATGACAACCTTTTCCGTTTACAATCTGGCGCGCAACAATGCCTTCGACTGCTCGCGGGCACAGCAGGAGCTTGGCTATACGACGCGCTCCTACCAGGAAACCATCCACGATGAGGTGGAATGGCTGCGTAAGAGCGGGAAGATCGCGTGATTTTATATATTTTTTAGGATTCTCCCGTAGACGAAAGAAGTGCGCGAGTTTATAATAGTTAAGGTGTGGAAAGAGGGAGTGAAACTATTATGAGCTTGAAATCAGAGGAGCATACGGAAAAAACACAGAAACAGGATATGGGCAGCGGCAGCATCGGGAAGCTGCTCGCACAGCTTGCGGTTCCGGCGGTGGTGGCGCAGATCATCAATCTGCTGTATAACATCGTGGACCGCATTTATATCGGGCATATCCCGGAGATCGGGGCGTCCGCGCTCACAGGTGTCGGACTGTTTATGCCGATACTGATGCTCATTAACGCTTGTGCAATGCTCTGCGGTTCCGGCGGCGCGCCGCGCGCTGCAATCGCTATGGGACAAAAAGATAACGAGACGGCAGAAAAGATCGTCGGCAACTGCTTTGCGCTGCTGATTGCGATTGCCGTGGTCCTGACAGCCGCATTCTATGTGGGCGCGCCGGGGCTGCTGCGCCTTTTCGGCGCCAGCGATGTTACCCTGCCGTATGCCGTTTCCTATGCGCGGATTTATATATTGGGCAGTGTCTTTGTGCTGATCGTGATGGGCATGAACCCGTTCATTACTACGCAGGGCTTTGCGAAGATCAGCATGATGACAACTGTGATCGGCGCTGTTATTAATATTATTCTGGATCCGATTTTTATTTTTGTTTTTGGAATGGGCGTGCAGGGGGCGGCCCTCGCCACCGTTCTCAGCCAGGCGGTCGGCGCGGTGTGGATCCTGCGATTCCTGACGGGCAGTCAGACCACCCTTCATTTGAGAAAGCGCAATATGAAGCTGATCCCGGGGATCATCGGTCCGTGTCTTGCGCTGGGCGTTTCTACCTTTGTTATGTTGTCCACGGAGAGCCTTTTATCTATCAGTTTTACCTCCAGCCTGTCGCGTTACGGCGGCGACCTGGCGGTCGGTGCGATGACGATCATCAACAGTGTAAGCCAGCTTGTCAGTATGCCGGTACAGGGCATCTGTCAGGGCGGACAGCCGATCATCAGCTATAATTTCGGTGCCGGAAAAACGGAGCGTGTCAAAAAAGCGTTCTTCCTGCAGTTTCGCGTGTGCATAACCTTCACGATTTTGTTCTGGGCAGCGCTGATGCTGGCGCCGCAGATTTTTGCCGGAATTTTTACCGGGGATGCAGAGCTGGTTTCCTATGCCACCTGGGCGATGCGCATTTACATGGCGGGGATTTTCTCCAACGGCTTTCAAATGTGCTGCCAGCAGAGCTTTATGGCGCTTGGACAGGCAAAGATCAGTCTGCTGCTTGCCTGCCTGCGAAAGCTCATTTTGCTGATCCCGCTTATCTTTATCCTGCCGATGCTGTTGCAGGATAAGGTATTTGCGGTCTTTCTTGCAGAGCCGGTCAGTGACATTCTGGCGGCGACCGTCACAACGACAGTATTTATGACACGATTCAATAAAATACTCCGACAGGGCGCAGCGCGCGTTGCGGAGTAAGAGGAATGTCGCAGCTTTGCTGCTAAAAAAGAGTCACCCTGGCGGTGGCTCTTTTAAAATTTCTCGATTAGCTCTAAGATTAGTCTCTTTTTGTCTTCTTCCATGTTCTGCAGTTTTTTTGCGGCGTCCAGTATTTCTTTACTGGCGATTTCTTCTGTCTGGAAAAATTCTCCCGGAGTAATGCCGAAATAATCACAGATGTAAAAAAAAGCAGTCATTGAGGGCATCATCTTTCTATTTTCTATTCTGTTAATATAAGATTCATTCTGTCCGATTGATAAACTCATATCTCTTGCTGAGACGCTCTGGGGAATGTGGCAAGCAAAAAAATTCTGGGAGAAGGTTCTTTTAAAAACTTGATTATATACATTAAGTGCAAAATAAATACAAAAAGAGCTTGAAAGCGAAGGGGTAAAATATTATAATATAAAAGGAAAGATAGACAATACAAATCAGGGAAAATAGGATATAATACAAGAAGATATATGAAATGCAGCCAGGGAGAGAAGATATATGCAGATTTGGTTGGGCGTAGAAAATTTTGCGAAAATTGAAAGTGCTAAAATTAATATCAGCAGCTATACGCTTCTGGTAGGACCGAATAATAGCGGAAAAACATTTTTAATGCAGCTTGTGCAGGGAATAAACGAAAAATTTGTGAATCTCCTGGATGAGGACGTTATGGACGTTTTGCGTTCCACGGAGTCAGCAGAAATGCAGAAGTTTGAATTGTCCTCTGACAATATTTCGCAATTTACGGAATATATGAACAAAAAACTGGAAGCGGAAAAAGAGCATATTGTCAAAGAAATATTCGGAAGGGATATTCCGATTGAAAGATTGTATGTTGATATCTTTATGGAAGAAGATACGGTTTACGAAATTTTAGTACCGGGTAATGATGCAGACGCAAGAGAAAAAATGATTGAATTTTTAAAAGGAATGACGAAGTCAGTTCCGGAATTTCTGGAAAAGCTGCCGGAGCGGGCAGAGATGAGTATTCTTATCAAAAGAGTTCTTATGAATAAAAGAAGCGAAATGCTATCATTGACGGTTTCTTTTTCGGAGTCGAAGGGAGAACTGGTAAAACAGACCCTGAGTCGTATTATAGATATATACAGCCTGTTTCTGCCGGCATCACGCGCCGGATTAATGCTGTTATATCGTGAATATTTTGCCAATAAAGCAGATAGTGCCGTTTCTTATAGAATTGAAGACAGTAAAGTGATTGAAAATAAACCGGATTACCGTGGCCTGACTCAACCAATGTATAAGTTTCTGCGTTTTTTACAGACTTATCGGGAAGACAGCAGAAGGATAGAAAAATATCACACGGAATTGTCTTTTTTTGAAGAGAAGCTGATTGAGGGGAAAATCCAGGTCAATCAGAATGGACTGCTTTCCTATAGCTCCGGAAAGGATACAGAGGACATTCCTATGTATCTGGCATCCTCCATGATTAATGAGATTGCTCCCCTGGAGCTTGTATTGACGGGTTCTGAAGAATATGAATGCCTTATTATAGATGAAGTCGAAGCGAGTCTTCATCCGGAAAAACAGATGGAGCTGGCGCGTTTCTTAAACAGACTTAGCAATAAAGGAATGAAATTAATTCTGAGTACTCATAGCGATACGTTTGTATCAAAAGTGAATAATCTGTATATTCTTTCGCGGATGGTTAAGGACAACGGCAGGACAAACAGTATAAGAAAGCTTCGGTTGGAACAGGAGGAACTTATTGACCCGGAGAAGCTGCATGTATATGAATTTGTAAGTCAGAGCAATGGAAAAAGCGTTGTAAAAGAAATAATCGGAGATAGTCAGACAGGATTTCAGTTTGATTTATTTACGGAATCTGCGATGCAGTTATATGAGGAAGCGCTGAAGCTGGGGGAAGTGCAAAAAGATGATAAGACCTAGTTTTAAAAAATACACAGGGCAGGAAGCTTTTTTAAGAAATGTTTTGTATCAGATAGAAGCATCAGACGAAGTTTGTTTTACAGAACGACATGCAGATAAAAGCGAGAAAGTAAAGATAGAATATTATCTGGAAAAAGGACAGTACGGCATCTTTGCGCAGGAATTCAGAAATCCGATTGCAGGAAAACAGGATTGTAAGACAGCAGATGTGCTGGCATGTACTATAGACGAAGAGCGTAAAAAAATCCTGACGGTGATATTTGACGTAAAAAGTAATATATCCGCATTCAGCGATGATTTGCTGAAGGATGGTGCAATGTTAGATGCAATAAAAGAGGTGCGGGATTTTACAAAACAGCTTCATGATGAAATATTACATAAAGAATCGTTTATGCTGTATTACAAGGATGAGGGATTTGAGGAACGTGAGATATTAGGGCTTGTTACCGGGAATTTTGAGAGCAGCAAATTCATCAGGGCAGCAGATTTATTGGAATTACTTTTTGAGCATACGGATTCTTCTATTCCGAAGCTGATAGAATTAAAACTGAAAAAGAATCTTATGGCATACCGGAATGAAAACGTTCGTCTGAGAAATTTTGCAGAGAAAAAAGTAAACATCGGGGAGAAAACGTATGACCTGCGGATTTTTCTTTTAGGAAAAATATCGGAGACAGAATATGCAGCCAGCATTAAAATGTCTTTGGATATGGTATGATGGAAAAAATATGAGTTGTGTTTTTGGCTTGCAGATACCTGCCGGATAGTGGTATGATAGAGCAGTGGACAGAAATAAGAAGGACAGGAGGATATAAGAGTGGCATTTAAAGAAGTGAAGATAGAAGAGCTTTCCTTCAATCCGTTTACAAAGATCGGAAAAGAATGGATGCTTATCACCGCGGGAAATGAAGAAAAGTGTAATACGATGACGGCAAGCTGGGGCGGCGTCGGCGTGATGTGGGGCAAAAATGCAGTGACTGCATACATTCGTCCGCAGCGCTATACGAAGGAATTTGTGGACCGTGAGGAGGCATTTACGATTTCCTTTTACGACGAAAAATATCGCAAAGCATTGAACCTCTGCGGAACGGTTTCCGGAAAGGATACGGATAAAATCAGCCAGGCGGGGCTGACGCCGTATTTTGTGGACGGCGTACCGGCATTTGCGGAGGCGGACATGATCATGGTCTGCAAAAAAATGTATCACGACGAGATTAAGCCGGAAAAATTCATCGAAGCAGAGATCGACGACAGGTGGTATCCACAGAGGGACTATCATACCATGTATATTGCAGAGATATTGAAGGTTCTGGTAAAGGAGTAGGCTGTGTCTGCTATGATAGAAGAGCTGCGCCGTGACCGGAACCTGCCGGATGCAGCACTGAGAAAATTGATAGAGTGCGCAGATTATGACGAAGGGCTGTTTCACCATGCAGATGAAGTGAGGCGGGAATATTACGGCACGGACGTGTATATCCGCGGGCTGATCGAACTGACGAACTATTGTAAAAATGACTGCTATTACTGCGGCATCCGCAGGAGCAATGCGCAGGCGGTGCGCTACCGGCTGAATAAAGAGGATATTCTGGAGTGCTGCCGGGAAGGGTATGCGCTCGGCTTTCGCACCTTTGTGCTGCAGGGCGGGGAGGACGGCTTCTATACGGATAAAATCGTCTGTGATATCGTGAGCGCTATCCGCGAAAATTATCCGGACTGCGCGATTACGCTGTCGCTGGGAGAAAAAAACCGTGAAAGCTATCTTGCTTTCTTTGAGGCGGGCGCCGACCGCTACCTTCTGCGCCATGAGACAGCGGACGAGGAGCATTATCAGAAGCTGCATCCGTCCGCACAGAAGTTGTCTGTGCGCAAACAATGTCTGTGGGACCTGAAAAAAATCGGCTATCAGGTCGGCTCCGGGTTTATGGTAGGCTCTCCGTATCAGACGACAGAAAATCTGATCGCGGATCTGCGCTTCCTGCAGGAGCTGATGCCGGCAATGATCGGTATCGGTCCGTTTATCCCGCATCATCAGACACCGTTTGCAACGTGCGCGGGCGGTACGCTTGCGCTGAGTCTTCGGATGGTGGCGATTCTGCGGCTGATGTTTCCCTATGCGCTGATCCCGGCGACCACGGCGCTTGGCACGATCCATCCGCAGGGACGGGAACTGGGGCTGAAAGCGGGGGCAAATGTGGTGATGCCAAATCTGTCGCCGGTGAAGGTGCGCAAACTCTATGAATTATATGACAACAAAATCTGCACAGGGGAAGAGTCCGCTGAGTGCCGCGGCTGTCTGGAGAGGCGCGTTGCGTCTGCCGGATACCGCATTGTGACGGCACGCGGAGATGTTGCCTGCAAAAGCAGGCGGGAAGGATAAGGATATATGGCATTTTGCATTATTACGGATTCGGCGTCGGATATTCCGCAGTCTGTAATTAAGGAATACGGGCTGCATGTGATTCCGACTCCGGTTACGATTGATGAAAAGGACTATTTTGACGGAGATACGATTTTTCCGGAGGAGTTTTACCGGATTCAGAAGGAGAATAAATCTGAGATAAAGACCTATCATATCAGCCAGTATATGTTTGAACAGCATTTTGAGCCGTTTGCAAAGCGGGGAGACGAGGTGCTGTACATCTGTTTTTCCACTGGGATCGCCGGGACATTCCAGGCAGCGAATCTGGCGAAGGACGAGATTCTGGAAAGATATCCGGACTTTAAGATAACGATCATCGATTCCAAATGTGCGTCCATCGGATTCGGACTTGTGGTGTATAAGCTGCTGAAAATGCAGAAAAACGGAGCGCCCAGGGAGCTTCTCATCGAGGCGGCCAAGTTTTACTGTGAGCATATGGAGCACGTCGTAACGGTGACAACGCTGGAATACCTGGCGCGCGGCGGCAGGCTGAGCCGTTCTTCGGCGGCAATCGGGAGCGTGCTTGACATCAAGCCCATCATCATTGTGGACGAGAAGGGCGCGCTGGTGGCAAGCGAGAAGGTGCGCGGCATGAAAAAGGCGGTAAAGCGCTGCCTGGAGCTGGTAAAAGAAAAGGGCGCAGAGCTTTCGCGCCAGACGGTGGGAATCTGCTACGGCGCGGATGAGTCCATCTGCGAGGATGCGGAGCGCGCGCTGCGAGAAGAATTCCACGTAAAAGAAATCTTAAAAACGCAGGTCGGCTGCGCGATCGGAGCGCATACCGGCCCGGGGATCCTTGGGATCGTGTTTGAAAATGCGATTGATGAGAGATTTGAGGAGTATTTATAGTGGAATACACTCATCTCTTTCCTGCGATCAGCCGCTCCTTTTCCTTTCTGGAGAGCTGCTTGATCGCATATTCACGGCGCATCGCCGCCTGCTTATCTGCAAATTCTTCAAAATACACGAGTGTTACCGGCGTGCGGCTGCGTGTGTATTTGGCGCCTTTTCCCTGGTTGTGGGCGAGAAGGCGCTTTTTAAGATCGGTAGTCCATCCGGTATAAAGGGTGTTATCGCTGCATTTTATAATATAAGTATAATTCATGTTGCATCCGGCTCCATTGGTATGTACGCAAGGGCACCGGCAAAACGTGCGGCAGCGCCCTTCCTTATAAAAAACACCCGGAGGTGTATACCTACAGTATACGCGCCTCCGGGCTTTTTGTGCAATCAGATTTTATAAAACGGTCCTGACATTTCGATTTTACGATGAAGCGGTTTTAAAACGCAGGCGCTGCCAGGAAGAAGTACATCACGATAAAATGGCAGGCGCTTCCGCCCATGACAAACAGATGGAAGATCTCATGGGAGCCGAAATTTTTGTGGCGCGCGTTGAACAGCGGCAGCTTCAGCGCATAGATAATGCCGCCGATGGTGTAAATGATGCCGCCTGCGAGCAGCCAGCCAAATGCCGCAGGAGAGAGCGAATTAATGAGCTGCGTGAAAGTGAGCACACACAGCCAGCCCATCCCGATGTAAAGCACAGAGGAAAACCATTTCGGGCAGGTGATCCAGAAGGCTTTTACAAGAATGCCGATAATCGCGATCGTCCAGACGAGCGCGCAGAGCATCGTGCCGGTTTTGCCCCTGAGCACGAGCAGACACACCGGAGTGTAGCTTCCGGCGATCAGTACAAAGATCATCATATGGTCGATCTTGCGCAGAATGCGGTTCGTGCGCTCCGAGATATCGAAGGAATGATAGACCGTGCTTGCGGCGTAGAGCAGAATCATGCTCACGATGAAAACTGCCATGGAGATAACGTAAACGGGCTCCCGGTGGCTGTACGCACGGATGAGCAGCGGCGTCGCAGCGAAGATCGCCATCAGCATACCGATAAAATGCGTGATAGCGCTTCCGGGATCCTTCAGGTGGCGATGCTGTTGTGTCTGGTTAGTCATAAAAATACCTCCTTTATAGGAAACTATTGCACGTAGTTTTAAAAACTACGTCTTGCGATATAGAGATCATAGCACGTGAAAAAGAAGATTGCAAGGGATATTAAGAAATTTAATGAACTTTTCTTATGTACAAGCCTCCGTTTTTGCGGTATGATGAAAACATATAAAAATTTGTGAAGGAGAAGGCAGGCATGGGAAACCAGGACTGGTCAAATATCGGAAATAATATCAGCGATATGGTGCAGCAGGCAATTGACTCCGGTGATTACAGTAAACTGAGCCAGACAATAGAAAAAGCGGTGACGTCAGCGGTCAACAGCGTGGCGGAGGGCGTCGCAGAGGGAATGAACGGAGCGGCAGACGGATTTGGCCGCAGAATGAACAGCGCGGCGGATGGGTTCAGCCGTGGAATGAACAGTGCGGCAGACGGATTCAGCCGTGGAATGAACAGTGCGGCAGACGGATTCAGCCGCGGAATGAACAGTGCGGCGGACGGAGTTGGACGCGGAATGAACAGTGCGGCGGACAGTCTCAGCCGCGGCATGAGCAGTCTTGGCGATTCGCTTAACCGCGCAGCCGATAAGATGGCGGGGAGAACAAAGAGCAGCCCGCAGAATCCGTGGCGCAGCGGCAGACAGTATGAAAAAAAAGCGGTAACGTATATGCGTACAAAGGACCTGCCGGACAACGAGCTGTATTCAAACGGCGGCGCGACGAGGATAGCAGGCTATACGCTCACAGTTCTGGGCGGCATCGGCTGCTTTGGCTTCGGTATTGGAATGCTTGTCCCGTGGATCGTGTCTGTTGCGCTGGATTTTAACGCAACCATTCCATTGGTGGTGCAGCTCCCGTTTTTGCTTCTGAGTATTGTTGGGGTCTGGAAGGGTACGTCCATGCTCGGGAAAATCCGGCGCTTTAAAAACTATGTGCGCGCGCTTGGCACGCGTACCTGCATCAGCATCAAAGAACTGGCGGCAAGCGTTGGAAAAGGTGAAAATGCGGTGCAAAAAGATGTCCGCAAAATGATCGAGGACGGCATGTTCCGCCAGGGACATCTGGACCTGGGCGGGAAAAATCTTTTTGTGACGGATCAGGGCTACGAGGCGTATCTGGATACGCAGCAGAAGATGGAGCAGCGCAGGACGGAGTCTATCGCGCAGGCGAAGGCGAAAGAGGCGTATAAGAACAATGAAGCGCTGTCGGACGACGTAAAGAAAATGATAGCGGAGGGACAGGCTTACATCAACCGCATTCATGAAATCAACGAGGCGATTAAGGACGAGATCGTATCACAGAAGCTCGACGGGCTGGAGACGGTGATCACAAAAATCTTTGAGTATGTGGAGCAGCACCCGGAGAGCGCGCCGGAGACGAAAAAGCTGATGAAATATTATCTGCCGACGACCATCAAGCTGCTGGAATCGTATCAGAAGCTGAACGATCAGCCGGTGCAGGGACCGAATATTTTCAAGTCGAAAAAGGAGATCGAAGATACGCTGGATACGCTTAATCAGGCGTTTGCAAGGCTGTTTGACAATCTCTATCAGGATACCTCGATGGATATCAAGTCGGATATTTCCGTGCTGAATACTTTGCTGGCACAGGAGGGACTTACCGGAGAAAAGCTTTAACAGGAGAGAAAATTATATTATATGAAGGAGAATAAAAACATGAATGACGAATTTGCAAAACTTGCCGGAGAGGCACCGACACTCACGCTTGATCCATTTGCGGAGGCGGAGAAGACGGCGGATGCGGTGAGCCAGACGGCGCAGGCGGTGACCGCGGAGGTAAAGACGGCGGCAGAGACGCCGATTCTGCAGATGCAGGAAAAGCCGCAGGTTCCGGCGGAGAAAAAGGAAGAGAACGCGGTGGATGAGAGCATGTTCAGCGAGGCGGAGCAGGCGCAGATTGCCGCGTTTGCGGAAAAAATTGATATACAGAACAGCAATGTGATCCTGCAGTACGGAGCGGCGGCGCAGCAGAAGCTCGCCGATTTTTCTGAAAAAGCGCTGGAAAATGTAAAGACGCAGGATCTCGGAGAGGTCGGCGACATGCTGGCGAGCGTAGTAACGGAGCTGAAAAACTTTAATGCGGACGAGCAGCCGAAAGGGTTCTTTGGATTTTTGAAAAAGAATGAGAATAAGCTGGAGACGATGAAGGCGAAGTTTGACAAGACGGAAGTCAACGTGGAGAAAATCTGCGATGCGCTGGAGGAGCACCAGGTGCGTCTTTTAAAGGACACGGCGACACTCGACCAGATGTACGAGCTGAATACATCTTATTTTAAAGAGCTTTCCATGTATATCGCTGCAGGTAAAAAGAAGCTGGAGCAGGTGCGCAGCACGGAGCTTGTGGAGCTGACGGAGAAGGCGAAGAGGAGTAGCCTGCCGGAGGATACGCAGGCGGCGAAGGATCTGGCTTCCTACTGTGACCGTTTCGAGAAAAAGCTGCATGATCTGGAGCTGAGCCGTATGGTTTCCCTGCAGACGGCGCCGCAGCTGCGGCTGATCCAGAACAACAACACCATGATGATCGAGAAAATCCAGTCTACACTGGTGAATACTATACCGCTCTGGAAAAATCAGATGGTGATCGCACTTGGGCTGGAGCATGCTTCCGAGGCGGCGAAGGCGCAGAATGCAGTTTCCGAGATGACAAACGAGCTGCTGAAGCGCAATGCGGAAGCCCTGCACACGGCGACGGTGGCGACGGCGAAGGAAAGCGAGCGGGGTATCGTAGATATCGAAACGCTCACACAGACGAATGCAAAGCTTGTGCAGACCTTCGACGAGGTGCTGCAGATTCAGGCGGAGGGACGCCAGAAACGCCAGGCGGCGGAGGCGGAGATGCTTCGCATGGAGAACGAGCTGAAGGCAAAGCTTCTGGAGATCCGCAAATAAAATCGAACTGGACTGGTCGAAAAGTATTAAATTGGATATTTCCATACATCCGGATGGGTGGTAAGATAGCTCCATGATCATAAGAACTGGAAAAGCTTTCCCGCGAATGAAGATGAAGGAGTGAGGAGTATGGAAAATAGAAATGAAACCGTATTAAAATGGGCACAGACGGCGCTTCTGGCAGCGCTGTGCTTTGTAACCTTTACATTTTTGCAGATTAAAATTCCGATGCCGGGCGGCGACGCCACTTCTCTGCATATCGGAAACGCGTTCTGTGTGCTGGCAGCGCTGCTGCTTGGCGGCGGTTACGGCGGTCTGGCTGGCGCGGTCGGCATGACGATCGCGGATATTCTGGATCCGGTCTACATTGTGAGCGCGCCGAAAACCTTTGTGCTGAAGCTCTGCATCGGTCTGATCACCGGTCTGGTCGCACATAAGATCGCAAAAATCGGACAGAGCACCGATCAGAAATATATCTTCAAATGGAGCGTGATCGCCTCCATCTGCGGGCTTGGCTTTAACGTCATTTTCGATCCGCTGGTAGGCTATTTCTACAAGCAGATCGTTCTCGGACAGCCGCAGGAAATGGCATCCGTGCTGGCAAAATGGAGCACCATGACCACCTTTGTAAACGCGGTAGTGTCCGTGATCCTGGTTGCGGTCATCTATAATGTGCTGCGACCGGCGCTGGCGAAAGCAGGGCTGCTGGTGCAGACGGAGTAAACGGGCAATAGGATTCCCGAGGGCAACGAGCCAGGCAAATGTGCCTGCTGCGGGGATCTGACTTGAAAAAGAATGCAGAACCTTGTGAATTTCACAGGGATTCTGCATTTTTGTTAGAACAAAGAAGAACAATAAATAAAATATGGAATGAATGGAGAATGAAAATGGAATTGAAATTGAATGAAAGATATGAGTTTCGCAGTATCCGCCAGGAGGAGGCAGAGGAAGCGTCAGAGATCGAGTACATTTGCTTCCCGCCAAATGAGGCGTGTTCGCGCAGGATGATGCTGGAGCGCATTGCAAAGGCGCCGGAGCTGTGTCTGGTGGCGGTGGATAAGGAAAACGGCAGGATCGCCGGGTTTCTGAACGGACTTGCCACAAATGAGGCCGCTTTCCGGGATGAATTTTTTACAGATGCAGATTTGCATGATCCGGATGGAAAAATAGTGATGCTTCTTGGACTGGATGTGCGCCCGGAGTACCGCAGGCAGGGGCTTGCGCGCGAGATCATGCGTCAGTATGCCAGCAGGGAGCGTGAAAACGGCAGACAGATGCTGATACTGACCTGCCTGCCGGATAAGCTTCCGATGTATAAAAAAATGGGCTACCTCGATAAGGGAATCGCAAACTCTGCATGGGGCGGCGAGCAGTGGCATGAGATGACGCTCACACTGTAAAGGATACGGATGCCTGCAGCACAATGCCTTTCAGCAAAACAACAGGTCATGGTTTACAGTCTGGTAGAAAAGCTTTTTGAAGGCTTCTGCATCCGTACTCTGCGCAAGCGCCCACATGGTCTTGGCGACGGTCGCCTCCAGTGTCATGTCATAGGACTCGGGCAGAGCAAATGCGTCCTTCATCACCTTGCCCACCTGGTAGACAGACATATCGCTTCCCTCGTGTGTGACCTGGGTTGCCATCACGACGATTTTTCCGGAGGACACGAGGCGGCGGATCGCGTGGTAAAAGCTGTCGTTCCCATAGTTGGGAAGACCGCCCACGCCGAAGGATTCGATGATCACGGCGTCAAAGCGGTCGAACAGGGTTTCCAGGATCTGACCGCTGCAGCCGGGGATCAGCTTTAAAAGAAATACATTGTCATTTAAAGAGCGATAAAAAACAGGCTCTCTGGCGATGCGGTCCTTGTCGTCGATGTAGAAAATGATGCGGTTTTCCTGGATGACGGCGATCGGCGGGTAGTTGATACTCGAAAAGGCGTTGTAGCTTTTTGAGCGTTCTTTTTTTGCACGCGTTCCGGCGATCACATTGCCGCCGAAAACGATATTGACGCCATGAGCGCGGTCGTCTGCGGCAAAGCGCAGGCTGTCCGTCAGATTTGCGCGTGCGTCCGTGATCGCAAGGTCGATCGGCTTCTGCGAGCCGGTGATGACGACCGGCTTTAAATTATTCTGGATCAGATAAGACAGTGCCGCCGCGGTATACGCCATGGTGTCGGTGCCGTGGCAGATTACAAAACCATCATAGAAATCGTATTTTTCTTCAATCAGCGCGGCAAGCTCCAGCCATTGGGCGGCGCAGACATTTGTGCTGTCCAGGCTGAACGGCTGTATCGCATCGATCTCGCAGAATTCGGTCACGGAAGGAACATAGGAGAGCAGCTCACTGGCAGAAATCTGCGGAGACAGCCCGCTCTCGGTATATTTGGAGGCGATGGTTCCGCCGGTGGCGATCAAAAGCAGTTTTTTCATGGGAAACTCCTTTGGGTTTGCTGTAAAAGTAGTATTTCAGCGTTTTCTTTTTTCTATACGTAGATACATCTTACCGTAAAAGTGCCGGGGAGTCAATATTGTGCGGTTATGTACTCCGGCGCGGGAAAGTAATTTACGCTTTTTTTATATTTATTTCCAGGGACAGTTGACGTTCAGTTTATTTTCTATGCGTATACTTACGGGGATAAGAAAATTATAAACAGCCTGGAGGTAAAGGACGATGAGTGAACAGACAAAAAAGCAGAAAAAAGGGAAGAAAGGGAAAAAGAGGTGGCTGATTGTGCTGGTTGTGCTCCTGGTTCTTCTGGCGGCTTTTCTTTTTATGTTGGGAAGCTTTCGGGGAAGAAGCGAACAGAGCGCCGCAGGGCAGAGCGAGGCGACGGTATCGACCGGTTCTATTTCCGTGACGACAGAGGGAAGCGGTTATGTGGAGGCGGCGTCGACGCGGGCGCTGGCGTTGGAATATGATGGGAAGCTGGAGACGATTTACGTGGAAAAGGGAGATGAGGTGACAGTCGGACAGACGCTGGCGCTATATGACCGGGATGCGCTGGATAGCGTCATAGAGACAAAGGAAAGCGAGCTTGCGCAGATTAACAGCTCAATTGCAGAGCTGGATGATACGGGAACATCTGTTATTTCCGCGCCGGTCGGCGGAAGGGTAAAGCGAATCTACGCATCTGAGGGCGATCTGGTATCGCAGGTGATGGAAAATTACGGCGGTGTTGCGGAAATTTCCGCGGACGCAAAGCTGAAGGTGGAATTTGACTGCGCGGAGGGCAATGTATCCGAGGGCGATCCGGTAACGGTAGAGTTTGATTCGTGGTCTGTGAGCGGCACCGTTGTGAGCAGCGGCGACGGCAAAGTATGTGTGACGATCGCTGACGACACGGAATATAAAGTGGATACGGAAGCCGTCGTTTACGGGCGGTCGGGAACGCGGCTCGGCTCCGGAAAGCTGCAGAGCAACCATCCGTATCTTGTGACCTTCGATTACGGGACTATTGACGAGGTGAATGTCACAAAAGAAACGCTTGTATCTGCGGGCGATACCATGTTTGAGCTGACGGACGTGCAGTACAACGACGCCTATCTGGATTTGCTCTCTGATCGCGAAGAGCTGGTGGAGGAGCTGCATGATCTGAAGGCGTACCAGAAGAATCCGGTGGTGGTATCGGAATATGACGGTTACATAGCGTCGCTCGATGTGCTGGAAGGGATGCCCTATGAAAAAGGCCAGCAGTTCTGCACGATCGCGGATACGCAGAGCCTGCATTTAAAGGTGGAGATCGATGAGCTGGATATCGACGGCGTGCAGCCGGGGCAGACGGCGACGGTTACGTTTGACGCTTTCGAGGACGAGGAGTACGAGGGCGTTGTTGAAAAGATTTCCGGTGTCGGAACGAACAGCGGCGGCGTGACTACCTATACGGTGACGATTTCCATGGACGGAAACCAGCACCTGAAGGATGCGATGAGCGCGACCGCAAAGATCGTGATGGATGCGAAGGATAACGTACTGCTGGTGCCGGTCGATGCGGTGGAGACGACGGATGGCACAGATTATGTCCAGGTGCTCACAGGCTCCGGCACAGAGAGGCGCGAGGTGGAGCTTGGGCTGATGAATAATGAATATGCGGAGGTGCTTGACGGACTGACACAGGGCGAGCAGGTGCTTGTTGCCGGAAAAGAGAGCGAAGGGACGATGTCGTTTATAATGCAGCAGCGAATGAACGGCGGCATGATGGGCATGCAAAACGGGCAATAGGAGAGGACGGGCTATGATTGAACTTCAGAATATCAGAAAAATCTATAATCTCGGAGATGAAGAGGTGCGTGCGCTTGACGGTGTCAGTCTGAAGGTGCAGGAGCGGGAGTTTGTCGCGATCGTCGGCGCTTCCGGCTCCGGCAAGTCCACGTTGATGAACATGATCGGCTGTCTCGATACGCCCGACGAGGGCGAGTATTACATAGACGGTCAGAACGTGACGGAGATGAGCGAGCGGGAGCTTTCGACGATGCGGAACCGCAAAATCGGCTTTATTTTCCAACAGTTTAATCTGCTGCCGAAGCTGACAGCCTATGAAAATGTGGAACTGCCGCTGATCTACCAGGGGCTGCCGGGAAAGGAGCGTCACGCGCGCGTGGAGGAAGCCCTTTCGCGCGTCGGTCTGGCGAACCGCATGAAGCACCGACCGAACCAGCTCTCGGGTGGGCAGCAGCAGAGGGTGGCGGTAGCGAGGGCGCTTGCCACGCATCCCTCGCTGATTCTCGCGGATGAGCCGACCGGAAATCTGGACTCAAAATCAACGAGAGACATTATGGAGCTGATCCATGAGCTGCACCGGCAGGGCAACACCATTGTACTGATCACGCATGACGACGATATCGCGCAGGAGGCGCAGCGGCAGGTGCGGATCATGGACGGAAAAATTGTATCGGACAGCAGAAACCGAAAGGAGGCGGCGGAGAATGAAACTCAGACAATCCATTAAGATGGCGATGTCAGCGGTAGCCTCAAATAAAATGCGCTCTTTTCTCACCATGCTTGGAATCATCATCGGCGTAATGGCGGTTACGCTGCTGATTTCTATTGTACAGGGAGGAACGAGCGTGATCACGGATTCGATGGAAAGCCTGGGCGGAAACCGGCTTACGGTTTCTGTGAGAGCGCAGAACAAAAAGCTGACATACGCAGAGCTGCAGGGGCTGGAAGAAATTGAGGGGATTTCGGCGGTAGTGCCGTACCTCTCCGGGCAGGGCACTGCGACAGCCGGGGGTAACTCCGCGGACATTTCGCTCCTTGGCATTACGGAGGGCTATCAGTATGCGCAGGACATGAACCTGGCGGAGGGAAGGAACCTCACGGAATTTGACAGGAAAAACCGTCTGCAGGTCTGCGTGATCGGGGCAGGCGCTGCCGGGGAGCTATTCGGAACGGCGCAGGCGTTGGATCGCGAGGTGCGCATTATGGGATATGATTACCGCGTGGTGGGTGTGCTGGAGGAAGAGGACGACTCGGCGATGGGGAGCAGCAATGACAGCATTTATGTGCCGCTGACGAATGCGCAGCGAATGCTGAAGCAGTCGTCGGTTACTTCCTTCTATGTGCTTGCGGAGAATGAGAATGTGCTGCATGAGGCCCAGACGGCGGTGGACGATTATTTATATGACAAATTTGGCTCGGACGATAGTTATACTATTATCAATATGTCAGATGTTGCGGACATGATGGATACGGTGCTTGAAACCTTATCTCTGATGCTTGGCGGAATTGCCGGAATATCTTTGCTGGTCGGCGGAATCGGCATCATGAATATTATGCTGGTGTCTGTGACGGAGCGTACAAAGGAAATTGGTATCCGCAAGGCGATCGGCGCGCAGCGCAGCGATATTACCATTCAGTTTATGATCGAGTCCGTTGTGATCTCGCTGCTTGGCGGCGTGATCGGGATGGTTCTCAGCCAGGTGATCCTATCGATCCTGAATCTTGCGATCGCGGACGTGAGCTTTTCCATATCGCTCTCTGTCGGAGCACTGGCGCTCGGTTTTTCTGTGGCGGTGGGATTGATTTTTGGAATCTATCCGGCAAATAAGGCGGCGAAGCTGAAGCCGATTTATGCGTTAAGATATGAATAAAAAGGGCGGCGCTCCGGCGTCCGATAAAAGTGCAGTAATAAAGGCTCCTGTGAGTGAACTCACGGAGCCTTATTATCACATATTTACCCGGCTTATAATTTAACCGAAGTATCTCTTTAAAAGACCTGCAAATGCTTTTCCATGGCGGGCCTCGTCGCGAGCCATCTCATGAACGGTGTCATGGATCGCGTCAAGGTTTGCAGCCTTTGCACGCTTTGCAAGATCGAATTTACCAGCGGTTGCGCCGTTTTCAGCCTCAACTCTCATTTCAAGGTTCTTCTTTGTGCTGTCTGTTACAACTTCACCAAGCAGCTCTGCGAATTTTGCAGCGTGCTCAGCCTCTTCGTAAGCAGCCTTCTCCCAGTAGAGACCGATTTCCGGATAACCTTCTCTGTGAGCAACTCTTGCCATTGCAAGGTACATACCAACCTCAGAGCACTCTCCTGCGAAGTTTGCTCTTAAGTCCTCCATAATATCTTCCGGTGCACCCTGAGCAACGCCTACTACATGCTCAGCAGCCCAGCTCATTTCGCCTTCCTGCTTTGTAAACTTTGAAGCCGGAGCGTGACATACCGGACATTCAGCCGGAGCAGCATCTCCTTCATAAACATAACCACATACATTACATACAAATTTAGCCATGATATTGTCTCTCCTTTATAATTTGAATTTTTAAAATCAGTAATGATTACTGTTTTTTATAATATAGCATAAGAAAGCAGGCTTGTCAAGCGGTCAGCAATATTTTATTTTCTCTTAATATCCTGAACATCCTGCCCATCCTGACCATTTTGCCGGCAGCTTTCGCAGACACCGACGAACATAGCCGTATACCCCTCGATCTGTCCGCAGAAGTTTTTCTGCGCTGTCTCCATGATATGGTCGATATTTTCCATCTCAAGGTCAGACACACTGTGACAGCAGCGGCAGACAAAATGATTATGCGGCTGCGTGTTGTAGTCGAAGCGCTCTGCGCCGTCGCCGGTATGAATACGGTTGATCTCTCCAAGCTCGGAGAGAAGACCGAGGTTGCGGTAGACGGTGCCGAGGCTGATATTGGGATAAACCTGCCTGAGATTCTGATAAACGGTATCTGCTGTTGGGTGGTCCTTGCGTCCGGCGAGAAAGTGCTTGATGGATTCCCGCTGACGGCTGTATTTAATATTTGCCATAATTCCTCCAAAACAATAATGATTCCTGTTCTTAATTATAAGGAAAGATTCATCGCATGTCAATGGGAATGATAAGAAATTATCACAGCTCTTTCCGTGCCTTGTAGTGGAGCGGGGACAACCCGTAGTATTTCTTAAACAGCTTACTGAAATGATAGGTGTCCTCATAGCCGACCGCGGAAGCGACCGACTGAATGGAGCATTCCGGGTTTTCATCCAGAAGCTGCCGCGCCTTGTTCATGCGCAGACTGATCAGATAATTGATAGGCGTATCGCCGGTTTCGCTCTTAAAAATCTTGGAGATATAAAAAGAGCTTAAATAAATATTCGCAGCGATCTGGTCGAGAGAAATTTTCTCGCGGTAATGCTCTTCCATATATTTTGTAATCTGGCTGACCACGTATTTTTTATTGATGGATTTAAATTCGTACTGCGTATGCGCGTGACGATCGCGGGCGCTTTCACGCTCCAGCTTCTGAAAGCGTTCGAGCAGGCAGAGCACCTGGATCAAATATGCTTTCAGCATAAAATAACGTCCGGTATTGCAGGATCTGTTTTCCTGCTCGATTGCCCGGCACAGGCGGAAGAGTTCTTTTTGCGGCTCCAGCGGCAGGCTGGCGATCAGAGAGCGACCGGGAAAGAGCGGCATGGTGTTTTTCAGACAGCCTATGTATTCCACATCCGTGAAGGCAAGGTAACACTCCAGGGCAGCGTGCTTCGCATCCCCGGATGGCAGGCTTTTGTGACGCGTCCCCGGATTTAAGATGATGACGTCACCAGCCTGGATGGCGTACTCCGTATCTTCTGCATAAAAACAGCCCTTTCCGTCTAAAATAATAACAAGCTCAATAAAATCGTGCTGGTGATAGCTCACTTCCTGGATGCGCGGTTCGATCGAGGAAAAAAGAAATTTCGGATTCAGGTCGGTGCAGGTAAAATCGTAATTGGTCTGCTGCATCAGAACACTCCTTTCAAAAAATGCTATCTGTTTTGGCAGCATAAGTATACAACATAAGACATCCGGATTACAAGAAAGTACATTCTATTTTTTTACAGATTCTTTATAATGTACCTGAACTTTTTGTAAAAATGGAGGCGAAAACACGTATGACAAAAAGCATGACAGAAGGAAAACCGGCGAAGCTCATTTTGCTGTTTGCGCTTCCGCTGATTGTAGGAAATATTTTTCAGCAGCTCTACAGCCTGGTGGATACGCTGATCGTGGGAAGGACGATCGGTGTAAATGCGCTGGCAGCGGTTGGCTGTACCGGAAGCATGAACTTTTTTGTACTTGGCTTTATCATGGGATTTGCAAACGGACTGGCGATCTTAACGGCCCAGCGATTTGGAGCAGAGGATGAAGAGGGCGTGAAGAGAAGCTTTGCAGCCAGTATTCTTCTGAGCATCGGACTGGCAGTTGTGCTTACGGTGCTGGCGCTTTTTCTGGTGCGCCCGGCTTTGCGGCTCCTGCAGACGCCGGAGGAGATCCTGGATGAAGCGGCTGCGTATATCCGGATTATTTTTGGCGGGCTGGCGGCGACGGTATTCTTTAATCTGACCTCAAATATGATCCGTGCGCTTGGAGACAGCCGCACGCCGCTGTATTTTCTGGTGCTGGCATGTCTGGTAAATATTGTGCTGGATCTGGTTTTTATCCGTATATTTCACATGGGAGTGAGCGGCGCGGCAGTTGCGACGATCGCCTCCCAGCTTCTGTCCGGTATCTGCTGCTTTATCTATATCCGCAAAAAAATGCCGGCGCTGTGGGTGGAGAAGCGTCACTTCCAGGCGTTTGCCGGGGAGGTGAAGGAGCATATCGCGCTTGGCCTGCCAATGGGCTTCCAGATGTCCATCATTGCGATCGGTTCCCTGACGGTGCAGTTTGCGCTCAACGGCCTGGGAGCGACGGCGGTGGCGGCAGCGGCTGCTGCGCAGAAGATTGATTCCATTGCCACAATGCCGCTGAATTCCCTTGGAGCGGCGATGGCGACCTACTCGGCGCAGAATTACGGTGCGAAGCGCCCGGATCGCATCCGGCAGGGCGTTTTCCAGTGCATTCTGATCTCGGTCAGCGTCAGCATCGTCATGGGAGCGGTTAATTTCTTCGCAGGCGATAATCTCGCGGCAATTTTTGTTGGGCGTGAGGAAATCGGGGTTATCCGCTATGCAAAGGTCTATCTCAGTATGAATGGGATCATGTACTGGGTGCTGGCTCTGCTGTTTATTTATCGGTTCACTCTGCAGGGGCTGGGGAACAGCGTGGTTCCGACGGTGTCGGGTGTGATGGAGCTGATCATGCGCGTGGGCGCAGCGCTGTTCCTGGCAGGTCCGTTCGGATTTGCCGGTGTGGTTGCGGCGAACCCGCTGGCGTGGGTTGGCGCCTGTGTGCCGCTTGGAGCCGCTTACTACATCACCATAAGCCGGATCGAGCATCCGGAGCGTCAGAAAAAGACTTTCAGCAGAAAATGTCATGCCGGGGGACATTAAAGGTTGCTGCTCACTTCGTTTACAGCAACCTTCACAAATCAATTAAAAATTCGCTTCGCGAATGGGATTTGCCCGGCTTTTCTGCCCTTCTCCGGCATTTGAAAAGAATGAAAAAATATGCTATGATTTAGAGATAACAATGTC
Organism: uncultured Marvinbryantia sp.; assembly: GCF_905201705.1. GTDB lineage: Bacteria > Bacillota > Clostridia > Lachnospirales > Lachnospiraceae > Marvinbryantia. Next base: position 122,345 of record NZ_CAJKOX010000004.1, on the reverse strand, counting down.
TGGCAGGGAGGAATACGGATATGAACTGGTGGAAGAAAGACGGGCTGTTTAAACAACTGTTCTGGGAGATCGTCGGCAGCATCTGCATTGCGGCAGGTATCTGCAATTTTGCGGCGCAGGCGGAATTTCCGATGAGCGGATTTTCCGGCATTTCCCTTATATTATATCAGCTCTGGAATGTGCCGATCGGTCTGTCGACTATCCTTTTAAATATTCCGGTGAGCATCCTGTGCTTCCGGCTTCTGGGAAAGCGCTTTTTTATCAGCTCCATGCGCTGCATGGTGATTTCGTCCGTTCTGATCGATTACGTCGCGCCGCTTTTTCCGGTTTACACCGGCAGCAGGCTGCTGGCGGCGCTCTGCACGGGCGTGATCGCGGGGCTTGGCTATGCGGTCATCTATATGCAGAATTCCTCCACGGGCGGTATGGATTTTATCATTATGGCGGTGAAAAAGAAAAAGCCCTATCTGCCGGTCGGACGGATCATTTTCTTTTCCGATCTGGCGGTGGTGCTCATCGGCGGCATTATCCTGCAGGACATAGACGGGATTATTTACGGCATTATCGTGACCTTCCTGCTGTCCACGGTGGTGGATAAGCTGATGTACGGCGTGAATGCCGGAAAGCTGGCGCTGATCGTGACGGACCACGGGCAGTATATCTGCGACGTGATCGACGAGACCTGTCAGCGCGGCACGACGCGGATTGACGCAGCCGGAGGCTACCGGGGAGACGAGCGTCAGCTTGTGCTGTGCGCCTGCAGCAACAAGGAAATGTACAGTGTGCGGCAGGCGGTGAAGCGGGCGGATCCGCATGCGTTCATTATTATTATAGAATCAAACGAGGTCCATGGAGAGGGCTTCCGGAATATTCAGATAGGATAAGAAAACTGCGCCGGTACAAAGCCGACGCAGTTTTAAATTATTGTCCTTTTTGCACGTGTTTTTTCATAGCCTGGAAGCTCTCGTCGCTGATGACGTGCTCAATGCGGCAGGCGTCCTCCGCGGCGGTTTTCGGGGAAACGCCCAGGCTTATCAGCCACTCGGTGAAGAGTGTATGGCGCTCATAGATTTTCTCGGCGATCGCCCTGCCGGAATCCTGCAGGGTGATAAAACCGTTTTCATCTACATGGATATAGCCGTTTTCGCGCAGGTTTTTCATTGCAACACTGACGCTCGGTTTGGAGAAGCCCATCTCCGCCACAATGTCGATCGAGCGCACATTTCCGATGCGGTTTTGCAGAATCAGTATGGTCTCTAAATAATTTTCTGCGGATTCCAGTATTTTCATGACAATGTATAAAATCCTTTCTGTGTTTGCTGAATATTGCGGTAATAATGCCGGGGTTCCGATACCCTGCGCTTCTGTAACCAGACGCATTTCCGAACCCGGGCTTTCTGATATGTATAGTATAACGTAAATTTGGCAAAAAGAAAAGGGAAAAATTATCAAAGTAGTTCTTGACAAAAAGGTTAGCAAGTGCTAACCTATATGCAGTTAGAAAAAGCTAACAATGATTGGCGGGATGATTTCCGCCTGGGTTTGCGTGTACATAAGGAGGGAAAAGCGTATGATGCCCCTGACAATGGCAAGAAAAGGAGAAACGGTCACGATCCAGGGAATTACCGGAAAGGATGAGGTGAGACAGCATCTGGCGGAGCTCGGCTTTCTTGTTGACGGAGAGATCACGGTGGTCAGCCAGATCGGCGGAAATCTGATCTTGCAGGTAAAAGACGGCAGAGTGGCATTGGATCGTTCCATGGCCAATCGTATCATGATTTGAGGAGGAGAACTATGAAAACGCTGAGAGATGCAGGAGTGGGCTCGACTGTTGTAGTAGCAAAACTGCACGGGGAAGGTCCGGTAAAGCGCCGGATCATGGATATGGGCATTACGAAAGGTGTGGAGATTCAGGTGCGCAAGGTTGCGCCGCTGGGCGATCCGATGGAGCTGAATATCCGTGGATATGAATTATCCATCCGCAAAGCGGACGCAGAGATGGTGGAAATACAATAAGGAAAGTGCCTTTTTTGGGCAAATGGGTTAGAAAAATCTAACTTTGGAAGGGAGAAAAGCAATGGAATTAAAAATCGCACTTGCAGGTAACCCGAACAGCGGTAAAACTACTCTGTTCAACAGCCTGACGGGTTCCAACCAGTATGTTGGAAACTGGCCGGGCGTTACTGTGGAAAAGAAAGAGGGACACCTCAAAGGGAACAAGGACGTGGTCATCCAGGACCTCCCGGGAATTTATTCCCTGTCACCGTACACACTGGAGGAGGTCGTGTCCAGAACCTATCTGGTAACACAGAAGCCGGACGCTATCTTAAATATTGTGGATGGAACCAATATCGAGCGAAATCTGTATCTTACGACACAGCTTCTGGAGCTTGGCCTGCCGACTGTTATTGCAGTCAACATGATGGATCTTGTACGCAAGAACGGCGACCAGATCGATTTAAATAAGCTTGGAAAGGCACTTGGCTGCGAGGCGGTCGAGATGAGCGCTCTGAAATCGCAGGGAAGCATGGAGGCGGCAAATAAAGCCGTGGCTGCTGCAAAGGCAAAGAAAGAAAGCAGACCTCTTCAGATGTACACCGGATGCGTGGAGGATGCAATCAGCCAGATCGAGACGGCGATCTCCGGCAAGGTGGACGCGCAGTATCTTCGCTGGTATGCGGTAAAGGTGTTTGAGCGGGACGAAAGGGTCATGGAGGATCTGAAGCTTTCCGGTTCTGCGGCGCAGGATGTGGAAAATGCAATTAAGGCGTGTGAAAACGAGCTGGATGATGACGCGGAGAGCATCATCACAAATCAGAGATATACCTTTATCAGCGGCATCGTTGCAAAGGCTGTGAAGAAAAAACGCGCAAAGCACAGCATGACGGTATCTGATAAGATCGACCAGATCGTGACGAACCGGATTCTGGCGCTTCCGATTTTTGCAGTAATTATGTTTGTGATTTATGCGATTGCGATGGGCGGCTATCCGTTCTCTATCGGAACCATGGGAACCGACTGGGTAAACGATGTGCTGTTCGGTGAGATCGTTCCGGGATTTTTTGACAGTATCCTCGGCGCTCTGCATGTGGAGGGTGTGCTGTACTCCCTGATCCAGGATGGTATCGTTGCCGGCGTCGGCGCGGTGCTTGGATTTGTTCCGCAGATCCTGGTACTGTTCCTGTTCCTGGCAATCCTTGAGGATATCGGTTATATGGCGCGTGTTGCGTTCATCATGGACCGTATTTTCCGCCGTTTTGGTCTGTCCGGTAAGAGCTTCATCCCGATGCTGGTGGCAACCGGCTGCGGCGTTCCGGGTATCATGGCATCCCGTACGATTGAGCAGGACCGTGATCGTAAAATGACGATCATGACGACCGGATTTATCCCGTGCGGCGCAAAGATGCCGATCATCGGTCTCTTTGCAGGCGCGATCTTCGGAGGATCCTCCCTGGTGGCAACCTCCGCATTCTTTATCGGTATTGCAGCAGTTGTTATTTCCGGTATCATGCTGAAGAAATTTAAGGCATTTGCCGGTGAACCGGCTCCGTTCGTTATGGAGCTCCCGGCATATCATCTTCCGTCGGTCGGCAACGTGCTTCGTGCAACCTGGGAGCGCGGCTGGTCCTTCATCAAGAGAGCAGGTACCGTTATCCTTCTCAGCTCCATCGTGCTGTGGTTCCTGCAGGGCTTCGGCTTCACAGACGGTGCGTTCGGCATGGTAGAGGACAACAATACTTCTCTGCTGGCTACCATCGGAAGAGCAGTGGCATGGATCTTCGCACCGCTTGGATGGGTTGGCGACATGGCATGGAAGGCAACGGTTGCAACCGTTACCGGTCTGATCGCAAAAGAAGAGGTTGTAAATACCTTCGGTATCCTGTATCATTATTCGGGAGAGCTTTCCGAGGCGGGAGACGAAGTGTGGAATCTGATCGCGGCAGACTTCACTGCACTCAGCGCATACAGCTTTATGATCTTCAACCTGCTCTGCGCACCGTGCTTTGCAGCAATGGGCGCGATCAAGCGTGAGATGAACAACACGAAGTGGACGCTCGGCGCGATCGGTTATATGTGCGGATTTGCATATGTGATCGCGATGATCGTATACCAGCTTGGCGGTCTGATTACCGGCGAGGTGAGCTTCAACATTTTCACGATCGTGGCGGCTGCAGCACTGATCGGTCTGATCTACCTGCTGTTCCGCAAGGGCTATGAGCCGGAGAAAGGGCATTACAGCATCAACGCCAAAATGTCAGTGAATGCAAGGTAATGCCGGCAGCAAAAGGTATCATGAGGGCAATAAAAAGGAGGGGTTAATATGCCCGCATTTCTTGGAAATCTGATTGTAATTGTGATACTTGCAGCGGTGGTATTTTTGGTAATCCGCTTTATGGTGAAATCCGGTAAGGAGGGTTCTCACTGCACAGGAAACTGCAGTACCTGCGGCGGCTGTGGAGGCGGAAGCAAAAAGCTCCGAAAAGATGTGAAAAGATAAAAAGAATGCCCGGACGAGGAATCGTCCGGGTATTTTTTATCCCGCAGGAAGCACCTGCGGGATTTTTTAGTTGCCATGCATCCGAAGGGAGCTGCCAGGGGCAGGTCCTGCAGGGGTTTAAATATCAGCCAGCCGCTGCACGGCTTCCTTCAGTATGATAGAGACACCGTGTTCGGACAGGTATCCCATAGCGCCCTCGGAAAATCTGACGCTCGCGCCATACTCCGACAGCGTATTGCAGATGCGGTTGAATTCCTCCGGCGTATGCGAAGAACTGTCGAGAAACAGGTAGTATTCCGATGTTTCCGGGTGTTTGTACAGCGAATTTTCTCCATGGTAGCTGCCGCCGAGCGCGTGGGCTGCGTGAATAACGTCATCCAGAGAGCAAAAGCAGTAAAGCCGGGTGATGTCCGCCGCCAGCTCGGTATCTTCGGCAGGAGCTTCCGCCTGCTGCCCGCTTTCCGCTGTCTTCTGCAGCATATTTTTATGTGCCTCACGAAGCTTGCGGACCAGATTCAGAATATCGTCCGCTCCCTCCATCTTCAGACCAGAGAAGGTGCTTTCCGCATCGGGCGCATCGCCGCCGGGAGCGAACTTTGCAAAGCGGGTATCCAGCTCATCCGGATCCTCCACTTTGGTGATGATCAAAATCAGAGATTCCGAAGACATGGGAATTGCTTCTATCATAATAGGAATGTCGTTCGCTTCAAAACCAAATTCATAAGCAGCCTGCTGCATCATCTCGCGGAACAGCGATTTTGCCTTTTCACCGCCGTAGACAAGCTCAAGCAAATTCAGATGGCGCGACGCCAGATCCTCGCGCGTGAGTGTGCAGCGTATCTGGTTGTCGTTAAGCTTTTCCAGTTTCATAAAACCACTCCTCACTAAATCAAAATACGTATTTACAAACACAGTATAACCTACTTTGCTGGAAAATGCAAAGGAAAAGCATGGTTTGTGGTATTAAAAAATTATAAATTAAAAATGCAAAAAATACTTGCAAAAATAACACAAATTATATATAATAACCAATAAGAGAAGAGACAAAGACAAAATAACACATGGAAGGAGGGAAACAAATCGTTACTGGTCACTCCGTTCACAGTAACAACAAATCTTCTCTGGAGCAAAAGTTTTCTTTTTGCGCGGAAATATATCACGAATGCACCATATGGAAGGAACCGGCAAAAGAAAACGGAAAGTGAGTGAGTACCATCGAACAGAAAAAAGGAACAATCAGTCAGGCGCATCTGTCCAGAAGCAGGCAGGTGAAAAACAGCAGACTGTACCGGGAGCTGAAAAAGTATCAGGAAGCAGGTATCCAGCTCTGGCTGGATGGAGAGCCAAGCACTTCCTATCAGATCGCAAGCTGCCTTTGCGAGAGAACAAATTATATGCGTGATTACTATGTGGATCGTCAGAATCATGTATGCGGGATAGGATTTGACCGTATCAGAAAAGATAATCAACAGACAGTACAGTCCCCTTGTGCAAAAAACTTAAATAAATGTGAATATTTTCTGAAAAAGTCGAAAACTGTTAGAAGTAAGCAGTAAGGTATGATATACTGTATTCAGAGTATACTACCTGGGAGGTGCAATGTATGAAAAAGAAAGCGGCACCGCTGCTGGCTGCCGTGGTTCTGGTGGTGGTTGTGGCAGCAATCGTCTTTATAACAAATCTGGTGAAGAAGTACACCCCGACATCGGAAGTGATGGATGGAAAAGCGTATTTTGGCCTGTCCTCGGAGGATGAGGCGGCTATTGTAATAGGGAGGGAAATTTCTGAATACAAAGGAATGGTATCGGACGACGTCTGCTATGTGGACTTTCAGGCAGTAAAAGAGCAGTTAAACGATCGCTTTTACTGGGATTCCGAGGCAAATCTGATGCTGTACACCACGCCCACCGATATTATCGAGATCCCGGCGAATGGACAGAAATACACTGCCACCGGAAAATCCGAGACACTGCCTTATGATATCGTAAAGGTTGACGGCACGAAAACGTATCTGGCGCTCGATTTTGTCCAGAGGTATACAAACCTGGAGTACGAGCTGTTCCACGACCCGGAGCGCATCGTCATCACAAACGAATGGGGCGAAAAGACGCTGGCGACGATCCGCAAAAAAGGAAAGCTGCGCTATCAGGGAGGCATCAAGAGCCCGATCCTGCGGGAGCTTGAGAAGAATGAGGTCGTCACGGTGATAGAACCGATGGAGGACTGGACAGGTGTGCTGACGCAGGACGGATATTTCGGCTATATCAAAAACGACAGGCTTGTGGATGAGCGCACCGAGACGGTGCAGCGGGAGTTTGAGGAGCCGGAGTACACCAGTGTGGCCAAGGACTACAAGATTAATCTGGTATGGCATGTGATAAGCAATACGGACGCGAACTACAATATTATTTACGATATTGCTTCGATAAAGGGCGTCAATACCATTTCGCCGACATGGTTTTCCATCGTATCAAACGATGGAACCTTAAGCAGCCTTGCCGACGCGGATTATGTGGACACTGCGCACCGCAATGATATGGAGGTGTGGGCGCTTGTTGACAATTTCAGCTCTGAGATCGACACGACGACGGTGCTGAAATCTACGGAATCACGCACGAAGATGGAGAATTCGCTGATCGCGTCTGCGATCGAGTACGGCTTTGACGGCATTAATGTAGATTTTGAAAGTATTCCGGAGGAGGCTGCAGACGGATACATCCAGTTTATCCGCGAGCTGTCTGTAAAATGCCGCAAGAACGGTCTGGTGCTTTCCGTGGATGTGCCGGTGCCGATGTCGTTTAATGAGCATTACAACCGGGCCGAACTTGGGACTGTCTGCGATTACGTTATCGTGATGGGTTACGACGAACATTACGACGGCTCGGAGGAGGCAGGCTCCGTGGCAAGCCTCGCCTTTGAAAACCAGGGCATTCTCGATATGCGAAAGGATGTTCCGGCAGAGAAGCTGATCAGCGGAATCCCGTTCTACACGAGGCTCTGGAATACAAAGACAAACGCGGACGGCACCACCACCGTTACCAGCGAGGTATACGGTATGGAGGGCGGCCAGCAGGTTCTGGAAAACAACAATGTGGAAGCTTCTTGGGATGAGACGACCGGTCAGAATTATGCCCAGTTTGAAGGCGATGACGGTTCGCTTTACCAGATCTGGCTGGAGGATGATAAATCTATTGAGGAAAAGATGAACCTGGTGAAAGATTATGGGCTTGCCGGAGTTGCCGGATGGAGGCTCGGGCTGGAGACTGATTCTGTCTGGGATATCATTCTGAAGTATGTAAGCTGATCTGGCGCATGGCTGAGTAGGTTGGAAAACTTACTGCCCCTGCCGCATATACTTGTAATAAAGTATACGGCAGGGGTATTTGTATGAATAAAAATAAAAAAATACTGGAGCTGGTAATGACGGCGTTGATTCTGGTATGCGCATTTTATGCCGGCAGGCTTGGAGCCGGCATCGCGGCATCCGGCGGCGTGCGGTCTGAAACCGACAGTGATGCGGCGTCAGGCGAGGTGAAGCAGGAATTGGGCACTGTGGTTTACGACAAAATTACTGTGGTCGTAGACGCCGGTCACGGCGGAATTGATTCGGGGAAGGTCGGTGTAAACGGTGCGCTGGAGAAGGAGGTTAATCTTTCCATCGCAAAAAAGCTTGCCGCCCGGCTTGAAGAAAACGGCATTACGGCGGTGCTTACGCGGGAGGAGGACAGTGGTCTTTACGATGAGGGAGAGGCGAATAAAAAACAGCAGGATATGAAGCGGCGCTGTGCGGCAATCGATGAAATGGAGCCGTTTCTTGCTGTCAGCATCCATCAGAATAGCTATACGGAAAGCTCGGTAAAGGGACCGCAGGTATTCTTTTATGAAAGCTCCGCGCAGGGAAGGGAGCTTGCCGCCGCATTGCAGGAAGCCTTAAATGAGATGCTGGAAATTGAGCGGCCGCGGGAGATTAAGGCAAATGACAGCTATTATCTGCTGCGAAAGACCAAAAGTCCGACGGTGATCGTGGAGTGCGGCTTTTTGAGCAACCCGGAGGAAGCGGAAAAGCTGGTGACGGACGCATACCAGGAGACAGTGGCGGAGGCGGTGTGCAGCGGGATCCTGAATTACATAGGAACGCATAAGGAGGATGCATAAGCTGCCGTGCTAAATATTTATATAAAGCAGCGGCCGGGGGATTTGCATAAGTTTTTAAAATCCGGATATCCTTTTTAGCAAAGAGAAAAGGAGGACGCTTTTATGGAACTAAAGGGCAGCAAGACAGAAAAAAACCTGCTGGAGGCGTTTGCGGGAGAAAGCATGGCGCACAGTAAGTATACGTATTATGCAAACAAGGCGCGCAAGGATGGCTATCAGCAGATCGCGGCAATTTTTGAGGAGACCGCGGGAAATGAAATGGCACACGCAAAACAGTGGTTTCGATACATCTGCGGCGGTGAGATTGACGGTACGAAGGAAAATCTGCTGGCGGCGGCCAACGGGGAAAATTTTGAGTGGACCGAGATGTACAGCCGTATGGCGGTAGAAGCGTATGAGGAGGGTTTTACGGAAATTGCCCGGAAGTTTGAACTGGTGGCGGCGGTGGAAAAAGAGCACGAAGAGCGCTACCGCAGACTGCTTGCAAACGTGGAGGGAGGAATCGTATTCTCCAGGGACGGGGACATGATGTGGCAGTGCAGAAAATGCGGTTTTATCCATTTCGGCAGGAAAGCGCCGGAAAGGTGTCCGGTCTGCGGGCATGAAAAAGCATTTTTTCAGATTAAACCGGAAAATTATTAGGCATAAAAATGCAATCCCTTTCATAGGATAATATGAGAGGGATTTTTTATCCCGGAAAATGCGGAGCAGACATTTATGAAAAGACGTGTAGAATATATTTTAACCGGTATTCTGGTGATACTGGTGCTTCCGTGCGCGCTGATGCTTCTTCTGGACAGCCGGATGAGTGAAATTTATCGCTCGATAAAAAATGAGACGGACTATATTGCGGTAAAGACAAGCAGCGGGATCGCGGAGATGGAGCTGGAAGAATATGTTATCGGTGCGACAGCAGCACAGATTCCTGCCGGATACGATCCGGAGGCGGTAAAGGCACAAATGATCGCGGTCCGGACGAATCTGTACCGGCAGATCGAAGAGAACGGAAAGGTGGAAAATGAGGCGTATCTGACCATGACGGAGCTGGAGCGTATGGGCGCCGCGGAAAAATTTCTGCTGGCACAGCGGGAGACAGACGGACAGGTCCTTGTATGGGAGGATAAGCCGATCCTGGCGTCCTTTCATGCGTGCAGCGCCGGGAGCACGCGGGATGCGCAGGAGGTGTTTCAGTCGGAGAGCTATCCCTATCTCGTTTCAAAGCTCTGTCCGTCAGACGAGAAGTCGGCGGACGCGCAGACTACCATTCAGATAGATGATTCCTGGGCGCAGATGCAGGTGACGGCGCGCGACAGCGCCGGATATGTGCTGCAGATTTCCCTTGGGAATGAGACGATCTCCGGAGAGGAGTTTCGCAATCTGCTGGGGCTGCCTTCCGCAAACTTCGAGGTGAGCGCAGGGGAGGACGGTACATATCTGACGGTGCATGGCAGTGGGCATGGCCTTGGCATGAGCCAGTACACCGCGCAGCAGATGGCGCTTGCCGGCAAAAATTATAAAGAAATCCTCGGCTACTTCTATCCGGGCACGGAGCTGGTGAAGTATTAAAAATCTTTTGCATAAATTCCTCATTTATGGAAAACATATGTGTAGAACCATAATGAACATAATATGAGGTGACAGATATGCGAAAAGAAAAGGTATTAAGTATTTTAAAAAGTAAGGGAACCCTGGGTGTGATGACGCTCTGCCTTGTAGGCGCGGTTGCGTTTGCAACATATCGGACAAGCGGCGACAGCTTTCAGGAGGCGTCCCCCAACACGACGGCAACGCAGGAGAGCGAAGCACCGGAGCAGGATCTGGAGGCGGCCGGCGCGGACGTGGTAGCGGAGCTGCCGCAGGTGAACGACTACACGGCGGCGAATGAAAAAGACGTTGACCCGGCGTCTTTGGAAGTGACGGAGGAAGCGACGGAAACGGCGGATGTCAGCTCCTCCTCGGCAACGGCAATCCTGCAGCCGACCGTCAATTTTCAGGACGACTCAATGCTTGCGTGGCCCGCAGCCGGTACCGTACTGATGGACTACAATATGAATAATACGGTTTATTTTGAGACGCTCAACCAGTACAAATACAATCCAGCGGTGATCATCAGCAGTGAGGCGGGCAATCCGGTCGTTGCATCTGCAAAGGGAATCGTGGAATCCATCGGTGTCAATGAGGAAACCGGAACGACACTGAAACTGAATCTGGGAAACAATTACAGCCTGATCTACGGGCAGCTCAAAGAACTGGCAGTATCCGAGGGCGACGTGGTGGAACAGGGACAGCTTCTCGGATATGTGAGCGAGCCGACCAAATATTATTGTGAGGAAGGAAGCAACCTGTATTTCCAGATGCAGAAGGAAGGTAAGCCGGTCGATCCGTTCTTATATCTGGAATAAAAGTCTGGCTTCGACGGTTCTGTGAGCCGCATGACTGTGCGCATAAACGTATGCATATGCAAAAAAAAAGCCGTCCGTGGGGACAAACCCTGCGGGCGGCATTTTCTGCAGCAAAAAAGCGGGTGATGGGAATCGAACCCACGTATCCAGCTTGGAAGGCTGGTGTTCTACCATTGAACTACACCCGCAGAAAATATTTAACTGAAAATGCCCAGAACCGGAATCGAACCAGTGACACGAGGATTTTCAGTCCTCTGCTCTACCAACTGAGCTATCTGGGCATACAGGAAAGATGCGCAAATAACATTTGCATTCCTGCAACAACAGAAATTATATAGTATCTTCACCGGGATGTCAAGGAAAAAATAAATGTTTTTACGGCCCGGATAATGACGGATAATGAAAATGTTTGACAGGAAAGGCGACCTGCTATAGAATAAATATGTGCAAGGGGGCAAATCTGAGATATGGTTTGCTCTTTTTTTTAAAATGTGCTATACTATCCGCAAAATGATTTTAGGAGAGCAGCACATGAATAATCTACAGGCAGCGCAGATGGAAGCGCTGGTTGATTCTCTGCTGGACAGCTACCGGGAATATTCTGTTATCAGCAACATTGACTCTGACAACCGGCTGAACAGGGAGATGATCATCAAAATATGCGATATGGTGCGTCAGATACTGTTCCCGGGATATTTTGAGTACAAGAAACTGAAAAGCGAGACGGTGCGCTACCATGTCGGCGAGCTTCTGGAAAACATCGAGTACGAGCTGACGAAGCAGGTGGCGAAAGCGCTGGAATGTGCGGGAGAAAAGGCGGAGGGAAAGTGCCGCTGCCGGGCGGGGGAGATCGTGCAGCAATTTCTGCAGCGTCTGCCGTGGCTGCGCGGGATGCTTGCGAAGGACGTGCAGGCGGCATATGACGGCGACCCGGCGGCGTTCAACACGGATGAGGTTATTTTTTCCTATCCGGGCGTATTCGCGATCAGCGTCAACCGCATCGCGCACGAGCTTCATATCCTGGGAGTACCGATGATCCCGCGGATCATGACGGAGTACGCGCACAACCTCACCGGTATCGACATCCATCCGGGGGCGACGATCGGCGAGTATTTCTTTATCGACCACGGTACCGGCGTGGTCGTCGGCGAGACTACCGTCATCGGCAAAAATGTAAAGCTGTACCAGGGCGTGACTCTGGGTGCGCTTTCCACGAGAGGCGGACAGTCGCTGCGCGGCGCGAAGCGTCATCCGACGCTCATGGACAATGTGACCGTTTACTCCGGGGCATCCATTCTGGGAGGAGAGACCATTATCGGAGAAGGGGCGGTCATCGGAAGTAACGCATTTATCACCTCCTCGGTGCCGGAGCACACGAGGGTGAGCATCAAGAACCCGGAGCTTCAGTTTAAGGTGCGCGGAAGCGTGCAGACGCAGGAGCTTGGACAGGAGGGCTTCTTCAACCGAAAAGAAAAAGATTAATATGCAGACGTTTCTGTGTGCGCAGCCGTCTGCAGGAAAAGGGGGCTTACGCATGAGTGAAGAAAAGAAAAAACAGGAACAGGAAAAAGAGGCGTTAAAGGAGACTGCGGCGAAGGAACTCAGTCCGACCTGGGCGCAGGAATGCATCGAGGATATCGACGACTGGATCGAGTCACAGGGGATCTATTTAAGGCAGTAATGATGCGCGGCATCATTATATTATAAAATCACAGGAGGAGAATGAAAAAATGGCAGCGTACAAGGATTTAAGCAAGGAAGAATTACTGAAAGAGAAGAAACAGCTTGAAAAGAAATATGACCAGATCAAGGCGCAGAACCTGCACCTGGATATGTCCAGAGGAAAACCCTCGGCAGCGCAGCTCGACCTTGCGATGGGTATGATGGATGTTTTGAACAGTACTTCCAACTTAAAATGTGAAACAGGCGTAGACTGCAGAAATTACGGCGTTCTGGATGGTATCCCGGAGGCGCAGCAGCTTCTTGCAGATATGACGGAGGTTCCCGCTAATCAGATCATCATCTACGGAAACTCCAGTCTGAACATCATGTTTGACACCGTTGCACGCTCCATGACACACGGAGTAATGGGAAGCACGCCGTGGTGCAAGCTGGATAAGGTAAAATTCCTCTGCCCGGTGCCGGGATACGACCGTCATTTTGCTATCACGGAATATTTTGGCATCGAGATGATCAATATACCGATGACGCAGGACGGACCGGATATGGATATGGTCGAGGAATACGTCAACAACGACGAAGCGGTAAAGGGCATCTGGTGCGTGCCGAAATATTCCAACCCGCAGGGTATCACCTACTCTGACGAGACGGTGCGCCGTTTTGCACGCCTGAAGCCGGCGGCGAAGGATTTCCGTATTTACTGGGATAACGCATACGGCATCCACCATCTGTATGACGACAAGCAGGATCATCTGATCGAGATCCTGATGGAATGTAAAAAAGAGGGCAACCCGGATATGGTATTTAAATTCTGCTCCACCTCCAAGGTAAGCTTCCCGGGTTCCGGCGTGGCGGCGATCGCGGCGTCCCCGGCAAACCTGGAGTACATCCGCAAGCAGATGCGCATCCAGACGATCGGACATGATAAGCTGAACCAGCTTCGTCACGTGCGTTTCTTCAAGGATATTCACGGAATGGTGAACCACATGAAGAAACACGCCGACATCATGCGCCCGAAATTCGAGGCGGTGCTGAACGTGCTGGATACAGAGCTGAGCGGTCTGGAGATCGGAAGCTGGATCCGTCCGCGCGGCGGCTATTTCATCTCCTTCGATGCGCTGCCGGGCTGCGCAAAAGCGATCGTGCAGAAGGCAAAGGAGGCAGGGCTTGTCATGACGGAAGCGGGCGCTACCTACCCGTATGGAAAGGACCCGCAGGACAGCAATATCCGTATCGCGCCGTCCTACCCGACGCCGGAAGAGCTGGCGGTCGCGGCGGAGATTTTCGTCCTCAGCGTCAAGCTGGTAAGCATTGATAAGATTTTAGAAAATAAATAAAAAACTAATAAATATTTAAGATAAAGGAAGTGATGATACACTTGTATTGTGACTTCCTTTTAGGTATACTTATAGCAAACGAGGAAAACGAGAATCGTTTTGTCGTTTCCTATAAAGAGGGAGGCGAGATGGAAGGAATGAAAATTGTAGTTCTGGCAGGAGGAACCAGCACGGAGCGCGACGTTTCTATTGTGTCCGGCACCAAGGTGTGCGAGGCGCTGCGCAGCAAAGGGCACCAGGCGATCCTGCTTGACGTGTTCTGCGGAAAGGAAGGTCTGCAGGCGGAAACCGCATTTGCGCAGGAATATGACGTTGAGCGCGAGGCGGCGTACATAAGAAGCTTTAACGATTCAATCGGGAAGATAAAGGCGGCGCAAAGGGGATTTTTTGGTCCGAACGTGCTTGATGTGTGCAGGGCGGCAGATATGGTATTTCTGGCGCTGCATGGAGCGTGCGGCGAGGACGGAAGGATCCAGGCGGCGTTTGACCTGCTTGGCATCGCCTATACCGGAAGCGGCTATCTCGGCAGCGCGCTTGCGATGGATAAGACCATCACGAAGCAGATGTTCCGTGAAAACGGCGTGCCGACTCCGGCAGGCGTGATCATTGAAAAAACGGATGCGCCGAAGAGCGCAGAGGAGCTTGGCGCAGGACTTCCGTGCGTGGTAAAGACGGCGTGCGGCGGTTCCAGCGTGGGCGTTTACATTGTAAATACAGAAGAGGAATTTGAAGAGGCAGTCAGAAACGGCTTTACCTACGAGGATAAGCTGATCGTGGAGCAGTACATCAGCGGAAAGGAATATACGGTAGGCGTGATCGACGGCGAGGCGTATCCGATCGTGGAGATCGCCCCGATTTCCGGTTTCTACGATTACAAAAACAAATATCAGGCAGGGAGTACGATCGAGACGTGTCCGGCGCCGCTTGGTGAAGAACTTACAAAAAAGATGCAGGAGATCGCTGTAAAGGCGTATCATACGCTTCGCCTGGAAAGCTACGCGCGCATGGATTTTATGATGGATGAAAACGGCGGCATGTACTGTCTGGAAGCAAACACTCTTCCGGGCATGACGCCGACCAGCCTGCTTCCGCAGGAGGCAGCGGCAGTCGGCATGAGCTTTGCGGATCTGTGCGAAAAACTGATTGAGGTGTCGAGGTAATTTTATGAAAAATCTCACATTGGAAAATATTGCAAAAGCCTGCGGCGGCATATATGTCGGAAGCGACGCTGACCGCACCCGGGAGGTGGCCGACATCGTCACCGACAGCCGGAAGGCGAAGGAGGGCAGTCTGTTTGCAGCGATTCCCGGAGAGCATGTGGACGGTCACAGGTTCATTCCGCAGGTCTATGCGCAGGGAGCGCTCTGCGTGCTCTGTGAAAAGGAGCCGGAGGAGGAAAAAGGCGCGTATATCCGCGTGGGATCCACCTTAAAGGCGCTGATGGCGATCGCAGAGTTTTACCGGAAGCAGCTTGCTGTAAAGGTGGTCGGGATCACCGGCAGCGTCGGAAAGACCAGCACGAAGGAGATGATCGCCAGTGTACTCTCGGAAAGATACCGGGTACTGAAAACGCCCGGCAATTTCAACAATGAGCTTGGTTTGCCGCTCACTGTTTTCGGACTGCGCGAGGAGGATGAGGTGGCGGTTCTGGAGATGGGTATCAACCATTTCGGAGAAATGCACCGTTTAAGTAAGATTGCCCGACCGGATATCTGCGTGATCACGAACATCGGCACCTGTCATCTGGAGTTTCTGGGCGACCGCGACGGCGTGCTGCGGGCGAAGTCGGAAATATTTGATTTCATTGCCCCCGACGGAAAAATCGTTCTGAACGGGGATGATGATAAATTGTCCACATTAAAGGAGGTCAAAGAAATCGTGCCGCAGTTTTTCGGCATTGAGAGTGAGCGCGGCATCCGTGCAACAGACATCGAAAATGTGGGCTTAAAGGGAGTAAAGTGCAAAATTCATGACGGGACAGAAAGCTTTGCTGTGACGATTCCCATTCCCGGATATCACATGGTGCTGAACGCGCTGGCTGCAACGGCAGTTGGCAGGGCGCTTGGCATGAGTTATGAGGAGATCCGGCGCGGTATCGAAAAGCTGCAGGCGCTTGACGGCAGATTCCACATTATCGAAGAAAATGGCATCACGATAGTGGACGACTGCTACAATGCCAATCCGATGTCGATGAAGGCGTCTCTGGGCGTGCTTGCGGACGCCGCGGGCAGGAAGGTGGCGATTCTCGGAGACATGGGGGAGCTTGGCGGCGAAGAGCGGCAGCTTCATGAGGAGGTCGGAAGATTTGCCGCTGAGCTGGATATACCGGTATTTTTCTGTGTTGGAGCGCTGTGCCGCTGTATGGCGGAGACGATCCGGCAGCTCGATCCGGGAAAGCAGGTGATCACGGTGGATACGGTAGACGAAGCTCTGGAAGCGATGAAAGGAGTTATCCGGGCTGGCGACACCGTGCTGGTGAAGGCGTCCCATGCAATGCATTTTGAAAAAATTGTGGAGGCACTTACAAAAAGATAATTTATAAGGAGGATATGGATATGAAGAAGAAACTTGTCAGCAGTATGATTCTTGCACTGGCGACTGTGCTTGTCAGTGCGGTTCCGGCGATGGCGGACAGCCGCAAGGTAGTTACGCTGGGCGCGGATCTGTCGCAGGATCAGAAGGACACCATGATGCGGTATTTCGGCGTGACCTATGATGGCGTAGATGTTATTTACATCAACAATACCGATGAGAGAAACCATCTTGGCTCTTATGTTCCGCTGGAGCAGATCGGAAACTATACATACAGCTGTGCGCTGGTAGCGCCGACCAGCTCGGGCGGCATCCAGGTAAAGACGGCAAATCTGGAGTGGGTAACATGCAACATGATCGCGTCCACCCTGTCAACCTCCGGCGTGACAAACTGCCAGGTGGTTGCGGCATGCCCGTTTAAGGTATCCGGCACCGGAGCGCTCACCGGCGTTATCATGGCTTACGAGCAGGCGAGCAAACAGACGCTTGATCCCGTTAAAGTAGAGCTTGCAAACCAGGAGCTGGTGACGACCGGAAACCTGGCGAACGAGGTCGGACAGAGCAAGGCGACTGCGGTGATCAACGAGACGAAGATCCAGGTTATTGAAAAGAATGTTACAAATATTGAAGAAATCACGAATATCGTCAATGAGGTGTCAAATGATTACGACATCACCATTAATGACGATCAGAGCGAAGAGATCGCAGAGCTGATGCAGCAGATCGCGGAGCAGGAGTACGATATCATCCAGCTGCAGGCAACGCTGGAGCGCGTACAGGCAAACGTAGCCGGCGACGCGGGCGCTTCTGAGGAAAAGCAGCAGGAGGCTGAGCAGCGCGCACAGGAAGCGGAAGCGGCTGCGGAGGAAGCTGCGAAGGCGGATCTGGAAGAGGATGATGACGGCGCAGTGATCGTGGTTGACGATACAGAGGAAGACAATATTCTGGATAATACCGATCCTTCGGCACTGGAGGGCGACGGAAATGTTGTTTCCGAGGAGGACACCACGCAGACTGTGCAGGAGCAGTCTGAGCAGGAGACGGAAAATGAATTCGGCATCCCGGAAGCAACCGATGACGGAACGATCAACATAGAAGATCCGGTATTTACGACAGACGAAACGGAAGCAGAAGAGACGCTTCCGGAAGAGACCGAGACACAGCAGGGTGACGATGTGCTGATCCTGGATAATATCGACGGTGCGTCTGAGACGGAGGCGCCGCAGGAGACCGACCCGGCAGTGCAGGAAACGGAACCGGCAGCGCTGGAGACGGAGGCACAGGAAACAGAACCGGCAGCGCTGGAGACGGAAGCAACGGAAACAGAGCTGTTTGAGGAGCCGGTCGTTGTGGCAGAGGAAAATCTGCAGGGTGAGGACCGTGCACTTTATGATGAAGTGAAGGCGGATCTGGATCTTGCGTTTAGCAGCACGACGATCAGCAGCGAGGACGGCACGTCGCAGGTATATCTTACGGAAACAGCGGCGCAGGTTCTTCCGAAGAAGGTAGAGCAGTATCTCATAAAGGTGCTGACGCTGGGCGTGGATTCCGTAGAGATGGAAGAAGCAGTAGATCCGACGATCAGCCAGACGATTATCGCAGATACCGAAGCACAGGCGCCGGATAAATCCTATGAGGATGAGGAGATGGTGCAGCTCGATAAATACGTGAGAAGACTGATCTTTATGGATTCCGAAAACTTCCTTGCAGACAGCTATCTGGAGGACGCGGATAAGGTGGTTCTTTACGATCGCATCATGGGAGTTCTGGAGGATGCTTATAAAGTAGAGGATACCGGGGCTGAGCAGGAAGCTGCAGACGCGGAGAGCCTGGATGAGCCGGATGCGGCGGA
Source organism: uncultured Marvinbryantia sp. (assembly GCF_905201705.1). Classification (GTDB taxonomy): domain Bacteria; phylum Bacillota; class Clostridia; order Lachnospirales; family Lachnospiraceae; genus Marvinbryantia. The sequence continues at coordinate 103,889 of NZ_CAJKOX010000004.1, read as the reverse complement.
TGGAGCAGAGCTTGAATTTGATGAGAGCAGCGCGGAAGATCCTGACGCGGAAGTGCTCGATGAATTTGCGGATTTCGAGGAAGAGATGGGAAATTTCTAGGAAGAGATGGGAAATTTCCAGGAGAAGCTTTTGGATAACAGGATTATGGCTTGGAGACGTTAAAAAGGAGCTGCGGCAGAAATGCCGCGGCTCCTTGGTTTTTTGATAAATTTGTCAGGAAACTGTATGATTGTTTAGCATGTCCTGGATCACACTGCGGGTATAGGCGCCAAGAAATTTTTTCTCTTCCTTGCTCAGCTCTTTCGGATAAATTGGCTTGCCATATTCCAGGGTGACATGCACCGGTTTGATTTTTGGAATGTGATTTTCAAAAATATTGTCGGAATTTGTGATCGCCATCGGAATGATCGCACAGCCTGTTTTCTCCGCCATCTTCAGACTGCCTTCTTTAAATGGAAGCAGCTCCGGCTCATGGTTTCTGGTGCCCTCCGGAAAGATGCAGATGGAAATTCCGTCTTTGATTTTCTGGATACCGGTGAGGATTGTTTTTAATCCCTGTTTAATATCCGTCCGGTTCAGAAACAGGCAGTGCAGACGCTTCATCCAGGTGGAGAGCAGCGGGATCTTTTCCATGCTGTCCTTTGCCACGTAGCCGGTCAGTCCCGGACAACGGCAGTAGGTCATCAGAATATCAAAATAGCTTCTGTGGTTTCCAACATAGAGAACCGCTTCGTCCTTTGGAACATTTTCGTAACCGATTACCGTGATTTTCGCCCCGGTTTCCCAGAGAATAAACCGGAACACGGCCTGAATGATCCGCAGGGAAGAAATATCCCGCGCGCGCGGATTGAATTTTCCGATGATCCATTCCACAATCAGAATTGGAATGGAAAGAATCAGAAAACCGATAACAGTAACTGCAACAATGAGAAAACGTATCATGATATACAAAGCCTCCCTTGAAACATACACGGCGCCGGGCAATGACGCACTTTTGCGTCTGCTCCCGGTGCCCGGTCGTTTGTGCTGTGTTTAGTATACAGAAAAACCGGTCTGGTGGCAAGTATTTTGGAAAAAGGAATTTATTTTCTACTTGCATTATAAACAATAACATATTATAATTAATATACAACATTAAAATAAATATTGCAAAATGGAAGGATCTGTGATATGATAAGCTCATTGAAAATGTGTTATCTGTAGTTTCTGGATTACAATTCAAAGCCGTTCGGCTGCACATTTCAGAAAAATCAAAATGAATGCATGGAGGAGCTTATTTGCAGGAAAAAGATATTATTTTAAAAGAGTATCAGGAAAACAGCCGGCATTTCTGTGACTTTGTAAACGGTGTGCTGGCACCGGTAATCACTATCGTGTTTTATTATGGAGCACAAATCTGGAGCGGACCGACAGATTTGGCTGATATGGTGAAGATACCGGAGGAGTTTAAGTGGTTGAAAAAGTATGTCAGACCATATGCCATGCTTCTGGTTACGCCGGAAAATGTGGATGCGGCATGGTTTTCGGGAGGCTGGCGAGAGGTATTTGAAATTCTGCAAAGGCGGAATGACGAAAAAGAAATGCAGCGTTATCTACAGGAAAAACGGGATATATACGAAGCATTGCCGGAGGATACCAATCGTCTGATTTTTGCATTGACAGGACATCTGGATTACTATAATGATTTAAAAAGGAAAGGAGAGCGGGCAATTATGTGCAAAGCGTTTGAGGACCATTATAAATCTGGAGTAGAAGAAGGAAAAATTATTGGAATAAGCCAGGGAATAAGTCAGGGAATAAGCCAGGGACTCAGTCGGGGAATCGGGGCGATGATACGGGAAAATCAGGAGGAGGGAAAAACAACGGAATCAATTGCAGACAAACTACAGAAATATTTTTCGCTGAGCCGGGAGGAAGCGTTGGGTTATATCAGATGTAATCAGAAATAATTTTACAAATTGCTAAAACCGCATTATACTATCCTTATAGATTGTAATGTTGCCGGACAGGAGGCATCAGGACTCTTTGATACGGCGGCAGGAAGAACTTGACTGGGAGGATTGAGAGGATGAAAAAAAGATTCTGGATGACGGCAGCCGCTGCGGCGGCAATGGCAGGATGCATCGGAGGTGCGGTACAGGCGGAGGAGACATTTCATGTCGGCATTTGTCAGCTGATACAGCATGAAGCGCTGGACAGTGCGACACAGGGCTTTAAGGATGCGCTGACGGAGAAATTCGGCGATAGTGTTATCATTGAGGAGCAGAATGCGCAGGGCGATTTCTATCTGTGCTCTACGATTATAAATAATTTTGTGGCGGGAAATGTGGATCTGATCCTGGCAAACGCCACGGCTTCCCTGCAGACGGCAGCCACCGCTACCAATCAGATCCCGATACTGGGAACATCGGTCACAAAATATGAGGCGGCGCTGCAGCTGGATGATTTTGACGGCACGGTAGGCGGAAACATTTCAGGCACCTCCGATCTTGCCCCGCTCGACCAGCAGGCGGCAATGATCCAGGAGCTGTTTCCGGAGGCAGAGACGGTGGGGCTTCTCTACTGCTCGGCAGAGCCGAACTCCGAGTATCAGATTGGCGTGATGACGGACGAGCTGCAGGCGCGCGGCTATACCTGCAAAGAATTTGGCTTTGCGGATTCCAATGATCTTGCTTCCGTGACCACAAGCGCGACACAGGAATGCGATGTGATCTTTGTCCCGACGGACAATACTGCGGCGGCGAATGCGGAGCTGATCGCCAACGTGTGCATTCCGGCGGGGATCCCGGTAGTTGCCGGGGAGGAAGGCATCTGCCGGAGCTGTGGGGTGGCGACGCTTTCCATTGACTATTATGATCTCGGTTATACCACCGGGCAGATGGCGATCCGCATTCTTGCGGACGGAGAGGATATCTCTGGGATGCCGATCGAATATGCGCCGGAGGTAACGAAGGAATACAATAAGGAAATTTGTGAAAAGCTTAATCTGGAAATCCCGGAAGACTATGTAGAATTGCAGATGGAGTGAGGGGTCGAGAGTGGAAAAGATAAAAAAGGCGTTTATTACGGCGTTTCCGCATACCATTCCGATTTTTGCCGGGTTCTGGTTTCTCGGTCTGACCTACGGGATCTATATGAATGTATCGGGGTTTAGCTTCTGGTATCCGATGGTGATGAGTATCACGATTTTCGCCGGTTCCATGGAATTTGTTACCTGCAATATGCTTCTCGGGGCATTCGATCCGCTGCAGGCGTTTGTGATGACGCTGATGATCAATGCGCGCCACCTGTTTTACGGCATCTCTATGTTGGACAAATTTAAGGGGACAGGCTGGAAAAAGTTTTATCTGATCTTTGGAATGTGTGATGAGACATTTTCCATCAATTATACCGCGAAGATACCGGAGGACGTGGACCGCGGCTGGTTTATGACCGCCGTCACCCTTCTCAACCAGTGCTACTGGTTTCTGGGAGCGACGCTTGGCGGGATTTTCGGCTCTTTTCTGACCTTCAACACGGAGGGACTGGATTTTGTAATGACGGCAATGTTTGTGGTGATCTTTATGGAGCAATGGCTGAAGGATAAAGATCACACCAGCGCGCTCCTGGGAATTGCGATATCGCTTCTGTGCCTGGTCGCTTTCGGGGCTGACAATTTTATCATCCCGTCCATGCTGGGAATACTCGGCGTACTGACGCTTTTGCGTGGGAAATTTGAGAGAGAGGAGGCGGTGCAGCTATGACGCTCACGCAGCAGATCATAACGATCGGTGTAGTTGTCCTGGGAACGATGCTGACGCGGTTCCTGCCGTTTCTGCTCTTTCCGGCAGGGAAACCGACGCCTAAATATATACAGTATCTCGGCAAGGTGCTTCCGGCGGCAGTATTTGGAATGCTGATCATCTACTGCCTGAAAAATGTTTCCGTTTTTTCCGGAAGTCATGCCCTGCCGGAGCTGATCTCGATTGCGGCAGTGATCGCGCTGCATCTGTGGAAACGGCAGATGCTTCTCTCGATCGCCGGCGGAACGGTTCTCTATATGCTGCTCGTGCAGTTTATTTTTTAGAAGGCGCACTGTTTTCGCCAGCTTTTGCAGGATGCCGGAATCCGAGATAAATCGCCTGCGCAGGGCAGGCATCGCGGCACTCGCCGCAGCGGATGCATTCCGCAGAATCGGGATGCTTTACCGGATCAACATCCATTTTACAGACGTGGGCGCATTTCTGGCAGCCCACGCATTTTTTTTCGTCTACCTCCAGATGATAAATACTGATCTTATTCAGCAGTCCGTAAATTGCGCCAAGCGGACACATTGCCTTGCAGAAAAAGCGGTAAATGGACATACAGCCGACGATCGTCAGAACCAGGATCGCCGCTTTCAGACTGAACAGCTCCCCGATAACGGCCCGGAGCCGCGGATTGGAAAGAAGCAGCGGAATACCGCCCTCCAGTGTCCCGGCAGGGCAGATAAATTCGCAGAATGCTGGTTTTCCCATGCCCATATAATCGGTGGCCACGATCGGCAGCAAAATGACAAAAATCACCAGTATCGCGTATTTCAGATAGCGCAGAGGCTTTGGCAGCTTTCGCTTTGGGAACGGGATTTTGTGCAGCAGCTCCTGCAGCAGTCCGAAAGGACAGAGAAAGCCGCAGATCGCGCGCCCAAAGAGCACGCCGACTGCAAGTAAAAACCCAACCACGTAAAAGCTGAATTTAAAATTCATGGAGCCGCTGACTGCCTGCAGCGCACCGATGGGGCAGGCGAGCGTCGCCGCCGGGCAGGAATAGCAATTCAGCCCCGGATTGCAGAACTGCTTCCAGGAGCCGGTGTACAGGCTGCCGCTTTTAAAATTTCCAAGGTGAATGTTGGAGAATCCAAACGCGGCGATCTGGATCAGCTTTCGTTTTACAGCATTTGTAAATTTCATATGTAGTTACCCCAGTCCGATGCATTCCATGCAGATATAGATTGCCTTGTTCAGAACGAGCGCCACCTCGCCGCGCGAGACGCCGTAAATAAGAAACAGCACAGCGGCAGCAAGCGCGCCCGCCTGCAGCAGATGCCTTGTGCGGCTACGCATCTGCCTGCTCCGTAGAGTCTGTCTTTGCCGATTCTGCCTGCTCTGCGTCTGCCGGCGCTGCCTGATTTGCATCTGTATCCGGGTATTCTGCCTTATATTCTTCAATGCGCTCACGGTAAGCGTCCACGTCTGCGCCCTCGATCCATTGTCCGAGGATTTTGCCGTCCTTATCAACAAAGAAGGTGCTGGGCACGCCGGTCACGGAAGAAAGAAACTCTGTAAAATCTTCATTGGCGATCAGATGCGTAAATCCGGCGTCCGCCTTTTCCGTGATCTGACCGGCAAGATCAAGATTCGTCTGCGAAACCTCATTCTTCTGATCCATAATGTCGATGACAAGTCCGATCATCTGCATGTTCTCCGGAAGCTCCTGCGCAAGTTCGCCAAGCTCCGGCATCTCGGCGATGCAGGGAGAGCAGAAGGTGCCCCAGACATTCACCATCGTAATATCCTTATCTGCAAAAATATCCTCTGTCACCTTGTTGCCTTCGATATCCTGCGTGGTGAACGCGGGAACCTCTGTCGGAAGCTTGTCGCTGTCCCAGAGCATTGCTCCGGCGGAAAACCCGGAGAGGGTGAAGAGAACGGCAGCGCAGGACAGCGCCGCGGCAAATTTTTTCTTTAACATAATACAACCTCGCTTTCCATTTCTTTAAATGTCTGAATCTGCTCTCATTGTAATGGATTAGCAAAGGAAAAGCAAATTCATTTTTATGAATTAACTGTGAAGAAGCATATGCGGCGAAACTGCTTCATAAGCATATAAAAAAGAAATGTGGGAAGCCATGAAGTATTTGTGGAAAAGAGTGTGTTTCTGTCTGCTTTTGCTGGGAGTGACTGCGCTGCTTGCCGGATGCGGGGAGACAGAGCCGGAGGGAAAGATCCGTGATCTGGAATTTACGGTTCTTGAGGAGAGCGACATACCGAAGGCGCTTGCCGAGGTGATTGAGGAGAACAAACAAAAAGAGATGAAGCTGAGCTACCAGAACGAAGGCTATCTTTACATAGCGCGGGGCTTTGGAGAGCAGAAAACCGGCGGGTACAGCATTTCCGTACCGCAGTTTTATCTTGCTGAGGACGGTATCCATGTGAAATTTGAGCTGATCGGTCCGCAGAGCGGAACGGAGATTAAGGAGGAAGCCTCCTATCCGTATATTGTCATCAAAACGGAGGGACTGGACGAGACGATTATGTTTGAGTGACGGAAAGAAATTCGCCTATATGTGCCTTTACAGCGCATATGGGCGAATTTTTTTGAAAAATTCACTTGCAATATACCCCGTGAGGGTATATAATGCAAATATACCCCATAAGGGTATAAGGAGGCGCATATGAAAGAACAAAATGAGGCAACCTATAACGAAAAGGAAGCAAAGGAGTGCTGCTGCGCCAGGACAAAAGAGCGCAGTGAGAAGGAATATAAGGATCTGATCCATCGCCTGAACCGCATTGAGGGGCAGATACGCGGCATCAAAGGAATGGTGGAGAAAAATGCCTACTGCCCGGATATTCTGGTGCAGGTGGCGGCGGCAAACGCTGCATTAAACAGCTTCAATAAGGTGCTGCTCGCCAATCATATCCGCACCTGCGTCGTCCGCGACCTGCATGAGGGCAGAGAAGAGACGGTGGACGAGCTGGTGGCAGTGCTGCAGAAATTAATGAAGTAGAAGATGGGAGTGATAATCCATGAAACAGTATACAGTAACCGGTATGAGCTGCGCGGCGTGCAGCGCGCGCGTGGAAAAAGCGGTATCGAAGGTGCCGGGGGTGGAGGCGTGCTCGGTCAGCCTGCTGACGAATTCCATGGGGGTGGAGGGCACCGCTTCCGATAGCGCTGTCATAGCGGCGGTCACGGAAGCGGGATACGGCGCATCTGTGAAGGGAGCGCACGACAACGGAAAAGCAGCCTCAGCCGCGAATGATGAGGAGCTTTTAAAGGACAGGGAGACGCCGGTTCTGAAAAAGCGTCTGTGGGCATCCGTCGGTTTTCTGATCGTTCTGATGTATTTTTCGATGGGGCATATGATGTGGGGCTGGCCGGTGCCGTCCTTTTTTGAAAATAATCATGTGGCGATGGGGCTTCTGCAGCTTCTTCTCACTGTGATCATCATGGTGATCAACCAGAAATTTTTCATCAGCGGTTTTCGCGGGCTGCTGCACGGCGCGCCCAATATGGACACGCTGGTGGCGCTCGGCTCCGGGGCGTCCTTCGTATATAGCACCTACGCGCTGTTTGCGATGACGGATGCGCAGGTAAAGGGAGATATGGCGGGCGTCATGTCGTATATGCATGAATTTTATTTCGAGTCGGCGGCGATGATCCTCACACTGATCACGGTGGGTAAGATGCTGGAGGCGCGCTCAAAGGGCAAAACGACGGATGCCCTGAAGGGGCTGATGAAGCTGGCACCGAAAAAAGCGACGGTTCTGCGCGACGGCGTTGAGACGGAAGTTTCCATCGAGCAGGTGCGAAAGGGTGATATGTTTGTCGTCCGTCCCGGAGAAAATATCCCGGTGGACGGTGTGGTAATTGAGGGCATCAGCGCGGTCAACGAGTCGGCGCTGACCGGCGAGAGCATCCCGGTGGACAAAGCGGCGGGGGACGCAGTATCAGCGGCGACCATCAACCAGTCGGGGTTCTTAAAATGTGAGGCAACGCGTGTGGGAGAGGATACCACGCTCTCGCAGATCATCCAGATGGTAAGCGACGCGGCGGCGACTAAGGCGCCGATCGCAAAGGTGGCGGACAAGGTGTCCGGCGTGTTCGTCCCGGCGGTCATCACGATCGCGGTTGTAACGATCATTGGCTGGCTGCTTGCCGGGGAGAGTGTCGGATTCGCGCTGGCGCGCGGTATTTCCGTACTGGTGATCAGTTGTCCGTGCGCGCTGGGGCTTGCGACGCCGGTAGCGATTATGGTTGGAAACGGCATGGGCGCGAAGAACGGTATTTTGTTTAAAACAGCAGTTTCCCTGGAGGAAACCGGCAAGACGGAAATCGTGGCGCTGGACAAAACGGGTACCATCACGCTCGGTGAACCGCGTGTGACAGATATGCTGCCGGCGAAGGGCTTTACGGAGGAAGAATTGCTCACACTTGCCTGTGCGTTGGAGCAGAAAAGCGAGCATCCGCTGGCGCGCGCCGTGCTTGCGCGTGCAGAGGCGGAGGGGATGACAGCACAGGAGGTATCTGATTTTGCGGCGCTTCCCGGAAACGGACTGACAGCGGTTCTGGAGGGCAGCACCTTAACCGGCGGCAATGCGCAGTTTATCGGCGCAAAGGTGCAGATACCGGAGGATGTGAAGGCGCAGGGAGAACGTCTGGCGGAGGAAGGAAAAACGCCGCTGTACTTTGCAAAGGACGAGAAACTTGCGGGCATTATCGCGGTGGCGGACGTCATTAAGGAAGACAGCCCGCAGGCAATTAAAGAGCTGCAGAACATGGGCGTTCATGTGGTGATGCTGACCGGAGACAATGAGCGGACAGCGCGTGCAATCGGACGGCAGGCGGGCGTCGACGAGGTGATCGCGGGCGTGCTGCCGGACGGAAAGGAGAGCGTGATCCGCAGCCTGAAACAGAAGGGAAAGGTTGCGATGGTCGGCGACGGCATCAACGATGCTCCGGCTCTGACGCGTGCGGATATCGGGATCGCGATCGGAGCGGGCACGGATGTTGCCATCGACGCGGCGGATATCGTGCTGATGAAGAGCCGGTTAAGCGACGTTCCGGCGGCGATCCGATTAAGCCGGGCTACTCTGCGGAACATTCACGAAAACCTGTTCTGGGCGTTTTTCTATAACGCGGTAGGAATCCCGCTCGCGATGGGACTGTGGATCCCGCTGAACGGATGGAAACTAAACCCGATGTTCGGAGCGGCGGCGATGAGCCTGTCCAGCTTCTGCGTGGTGACAAATGCACTGCGTTTGAATCTGTTCAAAATATATGATGCAGGCAGAGATAAAAAAATCAGAAAGAAAAAAGAGAAGGAGAGTAAGACGATGGAAAAGACAATGAAAATTGAAGGAATGATGTGCGGACACTGCGAGGCGAGAGTGAAGAAGGTGCTGGAAGCGCTGCCGGAGGTAGAGCAGGCGGCGGTCAGCCACCAGGAGGGCACGGCAGTCGTTACCCTGAATGCGCCGGTAGCTGACGAGCTGCTCAAAAAGACGGTCGAGGACCAGGATTACAAAGTAATTTCTATTTCATAGGTATGATACACGGAGAACGCCGGGCGTACTATGTGATTAAGCTGCCTCACCCGACATATGCCTGCAGCAGCCGGAGCGTATTTTCTGCGCCGTCGCGGTGGGAGCGCTCATAGCCGTGAGAGGCGTAGACGCCAGGACCGATCAGACCGTGTCTGGCGTCGATTCCGGCAGCGAGCGCTGCGTCGGCGTCGGAACCATAAAACGGATACACATCAGCAGCGTAGTCGATCCCGTGATCCTGCGCTGCTTTTATTAATGCCTTTACCACATCGTGATGATAGGGACCGCGGCTGTCCTTCACACAGATGGACACCTGGCGCTCCGTGCATTCCAGACCACTGCCCACGCAGCCCATATCGACGGAGAGAAGCTCCGTTACGTCAGATGGGATCGAGGCGCAGCCGCCGTGCCCGACCTCCTCAAAGACTGTGGCGTGCTGCCAGACCTTTCGCGGAAGCACGACGTTTTCCTCTTTCACGTATTTTGCGTAGCCGAGCAGGATCGCGGTGCTGAGCTTATCGTCAAGATAGCGGCTCTTGATGTAGCCGGAAGCCGTGATGCGTGTGCGCGGCTGCGGGCAGACATAGCACCCGGTCATAATGCCAAGCTTTTTCACATCATCTTTGGAGGACACCGGTTCGTCGAGCACCAGCTCCACGCTGTCGAAGGTGCGGGCGGTATCATTGTAGGATTTGTTTACATGGATAGAGGCGTCCGCGAGCTGGATGGTTCCCTCGTATGTTTTTCCGTCCATCGCGTAGACGGTGCAGTTTTCCGCCTCGACATTGTTGGCGTTTAAGCCTCCGATGGGCGTGAGGCGCAGACGGCCGTCGCTTTTTATCTCCGCGACCATTGCACCCAGCGTATCCACGTGTGCCAGCAGCATCAGCGCGTTGCCGTCGCCTCCGAGGTCGGCAAGAACGCCGCCCTTCACGGTTTTCTGCGGGGAATATCCGAGACGCCGGTATTCCTCCATCAGATAATCGGAGACTGCCCCGGTAAAGCCAGAGGGGCTGTCAATGGCGAGAAGCTTCTGCGCCTGTTCAAGAATATAATCTACATAATGATTCATATTGTGCCATCTTCCTTTCTGTCTGTATAAATGTTCGCCGCGTTCGTGCAGGAAAAACTGTGTTGCTGCTTCATCTGCTCACAGCCACAAACCCGTGCAGAATTCAGTTTAACATACTTTGCGCCAGACCGGAGCAAAAAAAGAAAAAATCTTATACGATGGATGAAGGTGTTACGACAGATTACAAAAACAGAACAAAAGTTCGAAAAATGTACTGTACTTTTTTTGATTTGTCTGCTATACTATGCTCAGAGTGATTTTTGGGTTACTGTTTAGGTTAGGACTTTGCATTCACTGCAAAGTCCGTAAGAAAGTGATACAGGTGTGAGCAAATCCCATTCGCGGAGCGAATTTTAAATGGATTTGCGAATGTTACTGTGAACAACGTGAACAGTAACATTTTTGGAGGACATGCCATGGAGCAGATGACCTTATTTGACGACAGAGAAAAAACGGTGCCGCTTGCCAGCCGTCTGCGCCCGACGCGGCTGGAGGATTTTGTGGGGCAGGAGCATCTGCTCGGTCCGGGAAAGATGCTGCGCAGGCTGATCGAAAGCGATCAGATCTCCTCGATGATCTTCTGGGGACCGCCGGGTGTCGGAAAGACGACGCTTGCCGGGATCATTGCGGCGCACACGCGGGCAGATTTTATTAATTTCAGTGCGGTCACGAGCGGCATCAAGGAGATCAAAGAAGTGATGCAGCAGGCGGAAAACAGCCGCCGGATGGGGCAGAGAACCGTGCTTTTTGTGGACGAGATCCATCGCTTCAACAAGGCGCAGCAGGACGCTTTTCTTCCGTTTGTAGAAAAGGGCAGCATCATACTGATCGGTGCTACCACGGAAAACCCGTCCTTTGAGGTAAACGCGGCGCTTCTGTCGCGCTGCCGGGTGTTTGTGCTGAAGGCGCTGGAGGAAAAGGATCTTGTACAGCTTCTCAAAAATGCATTGTCAAGTCCGTCCGGCTTTTTAAATTCCAACGTAAAAATGAGTGAGCGGCAGATCGCGGCGATCGCAGCGTTTGCAAACGGCGACGCGCGCACAGCGCTCAACACGCTGGAGATGGCGGTCACAAACGGCGAGATCAGCGCGGAGGGAATCACCGTCACGGATGAAGGTCTGGAGCAGTGTATCAGCCGGAAGTCTCTTTTATATGATAAAAGCGGCGAGGAGCATTACAATCTTATCTCCGCACTGCATAAATCCATGCGCAACAGCGATCCGGACGCGGCGATCTACTGGATGTGCCGGATGCTGGAGGGCGGCGAAAATCCGCTGTATATTGCCCGCAGGCTTATCCGTTTTGCCAGCGAGGACGTCGGTATGGCGGACAGTCAGGCGCTGCAGGTGGCGGTGGCGGCGTACCAGGCGTGCCACTTTCTGGGGATGCCGGAGTGCGACGTCCATCTGACGCATGCAGTCACCTATCTTGCGATGGCGCCGAAATCAAATGCGCTTTACGCGGCGTGCGAGGAATGCAAGCGCGATGTGAAGGAGCGCCGGGCGGAGCCGGTTCCGCTCTGGCTGCGCAACGCTCCCACAGGGTTGATGAAAGATTTGCATTACGGGGAAGGGTATCAGTATGCGCACGACACCGAGGAGAAGCTGACGGCGATGCAGTGTCTGCCCGAATCCCTGGCGGATCGCGAATACTACCGCCCGACCACGCAGGGAGCGGAAGAGAAAGTAAAAAAACATTTAGAAGAAGTAAAGGAGTGGAAGCGACATGAGCGAACAGCTCACAAGAGAACTATTTGATTTTATAGAAGAAAGCCCAAGCTGTTTTCATGCGGTGGAATCCACGCGCAAACAGCTTGACGGTGCGGGTTATACACAGCTTCTGGAAAGCAGACCGTGGAGCCTTGTGCCCGGCGGAAAATATTATGTGGTGCGCAATGGTTCCTCTCTGATTGCGTTCCGTATCCCGGAGAAGGAAATCTGCGGCTTTCAGATTATGGCGAGCCACAGCGATTCTCCGAGCTTTAAGATTAAGGAAAATCCGGAGATGGAGGCGGAAGGGCATTATGTAAAGCTGAATGTGGAAAAGTACGGCGGTATGCTGATGTCGCCCTGGTTCGACCGCCCGCTCTCGGTAGCTGGTCGTCTGATGGTGCGTGAGGACGGGCAGATTAAGGCAAAGCTTGTCAATGTAGACCGCGATCTTCTGATGATCCCCAATCTTGCCATCCACATGAACCGGGAAGCAAATGACGGTATGAAATACAATGTGCAGAAGGATCTGCTGCCGCTCTATGGGGATGAGAAGGCGAAGGGCAGCTTTGCGGCGCTGATCGCAGAGAGCGCCGGGGTATCGCCGGAGGCGGTGATCGGAAGCGACCTGTTTTTATACAACCGTATGCCGGGCAGCATCTGGGGTGCGAACCGGGAATATATTTCCATCGGAAAGCTGGACGATCTGCAGTGCGCGTTTTCTTCGCTGAAGGGATTCCTGGAGGCCGGGGAAGGCGGGAGTATTCCGGTGCACTGTGTTTTTGACAACGAGGAAGTGGGCAGCGGCACCCGGCAGGGCGCAGCGTCAACCTTTTTATATGACACGCTTGCAAATATCTGCGAGGCGCTGGGAAAGACGATGATGGAGTACCGCAGGATGCTGGCGTCCAGCTTTATGCTCTCGGCGGATAATGCGCAGGGCGTGCATCCCAATTACGGGGAAAAGGCGTGCCCGACCAACCGCCCGTACTTAAACGGCGGTATCGTGCTCAAATACAGCGCGAACCAGAAATACACCACGGACGGCATTGCGGCGGCGGTGTTTAAGGAAATCTGCCGCATCGCAGAGGTGCCTTACCAGAATTATGTAAATCGCTCGGATATTCTGGGCGGCTCGACGCTCGGCAATATCTCCGGCACGCAGGTGGCGGTTGCCACGGTAGATATCGGGCTTGCACAGCTCGCGATGCACTCGCCTTACGAGACGGCGGGTATCCGCGACACCGCATACCTTGTGAAAGCGGCGAAGGTATTCTTTGAGAGCAGCGTGCAGGAAACGGGTTACGGGAGCCTGCGGTTGCTCCGCGGTGAGCAATGAGATTACAGGCAGGTTATGTCCCGCAGCCTGCGGCGGGGGATCTGACGAAAAACGAGGAGGAAACGGTAATGAATTTCAAAATGATTCACGAAAATTACAATGTTGCGGATCTGGAGGTATCTGAGAAATTTTATGAAAAGGCACTTGGTCTTACAGAGAAGCGCCGTATTAACGGCGAGGGATTTGTGATCGCCTATCTCGGCAATGAGCAGTCCGATTTTGAACTGGAGCTTACCTGTCTGGAGGAGCATCCGCAGAAATATGACCTGGGCGAATGCGAGTTTCATCTGGCGTTTCGCGTGGACGATTTTGACGCGGCGCATCAGCTTCATAAGGAGATGGGCTGTATCTGTTTTGAAAACCCGGAGATGGGCATTTACTTTATCGCCGATCCCGACGGTTACTGGCTGGAGATCGTGCCGGCAGGGAAATGAGGATGTCGAAAGAACATGAAAACGACGTCCCGGAAGCAGAGGTTTTCCGGGAAAAATAAAAAGAAAGATGTGATATCAATGAATGCAGAGGCATTAAAGAAGCATATTTTTGATACGGTAAAGGAGTGGCAGCTGAAAATCGGTTTTCTGGATGAGGATATGAAGCTTTATTATCCGGCGCAGTCCCTGAAATCCCTGCTGGGACTTTCAGAAGGAATTTCCGCGGAAGAGCTGGAAGAGGCGCTTACCGCTTTTTCCAGGGAAGTGCGTCCGCTGCTGGGCGAGCTGAAAATTTCTCACAATGGCGAGCGCTATTGTCTGGATATTCCGTCGAAGGGGTGTGCTTACATTGCAAATGAAGTGCCGGAACCGGCGTTTTTAAAGAAGCTTCTGGCGGTGATCACAGCGCCGGGGAAAACGCTTGATGATGTGCGGCAGTGTTTTGCTGATCACGCCGCCGGGCAGCAGGTTGGCTTTGTGGAAAAGGACGGGGCACACGATGGTATGGGACACGTTTTTTACTTCGGGGAAGGCGCGGATGACTGCTATGTGTACTGCGTGGAGGAAAATGAATTTGGGCTTACCTATCACCGTTTTGGAAAAGAGGACTATGAACATGACCTGATATGAGCGGGACGCGCAGGCATCCTGATAAGGTCTATTTCAGCCCCTCTCTGCATAGACTGCTAAGAGACTATGCAGGGAGGGATTTTTTGTGGAATTATTGAAGAAAAATATACATATGATGCGCGAAAAGGGAAGGACCGTCAACCGGATCACACTGGAGGAGGACTGCAATGTGCCGGATTCCCAGGCGGACGCCGAGCGCATCATTCAGAACAAGGCGGAGGTAAAGATCGAGGACGTGCAGGTGGACGTCGACCAGATTACCATTACGGGCGTTCTGCAGGTTTGCGTGCTGTATATTGCGGACACGCCGGAGCATCCGCTTGGCAGGCTGGATGCAAAGCTGTCCTTTAAGGAGAAGCAGAACCTGCCGGGAGCCGTTCCGGGGGAGAATGTGCATCTGAAATGGGACGTGGAGGACATCAATGTATCGCTGATCAATTCCAGAAAGCTGAGCCTGAAGGCACTGCTTGCGTTTACCGCCTCGACGGAGGAAATCTACGACGCGCAGGCGGCGGTGGAGCTGCACGGCGTTTCCGAGGTGAGTACACTGACGAAGGATCTGGAACTGCTGCAGCTTGTCGTCCAGAAAAAGGATATCCTGCGCATCAAAGACGAGGCGACCGTTTCCTCCAATAAACCCAATATTGCAAACGTTCTGTGGGAGAGCATTCAGCTTCGCGGGACCGACAGCCGTGTGCTGGACGGACAGCTTGATATTAAGGGCGAGCTGTTTGTGTTCGTGCTGTATGAAGGAGATGACGAAAATCGCACGAAGCAGTGGCTGGAGACGGCACTGCCGTTCCAGGGAACGATTGAGTGCAAAGAATGCACGGCGGATATGATTCCGCAGATCGACATTGTGCTCTCACAAAGCAGCCTGGAGGTTCTGGAGGATTATGACGGTGAGCGCCGCCTGCTTTCCGTCGAGGCAGTGCTGGACCTGGATATCAAGCTGTACGTAGAGGAGCAGGTGCGGATTCTGGAAGATATCTATTCCCCGGTGCGCAATTTGCAGCCGGTCACACAGCAGCAGGTTTACGAGAGTCTTCTGGTGAAGAATTTTTCTAAGATTCGGGCGAGCGAGCGCATCCGTCTGGACGGAAAACAGCCGCGTATGCTCCAGACCTGCAGCAGCCGCGGGGAGGTGCGCATCGACAATACCGCGATCACCGAGCAGGGAATCGAGGTGGAGGGCGCGGTCTTTGTCACCATTCTGTATGTTTCCTCGGACGACCGGGCGCCCTATGCGGTCATGGAGGGCGCAGTGCCGTTTACACAGCTCATCGAAGTGAAGAATATTACGCCGGAGTGCCGGTTTACCTTGCAGACCGATCTGGAGCAGCTATCTACGACCATGATCGACAGCGAAGAAATCGAGGCGAAAATCATTGTGAACCTGAACGCCTTTGTGGTGCGCGTTCACCATGAACAGTGCATTGTGGATATTGAAGAAAAAGAAATGGATCTGAAGAAGCTGCAGGAGCTTCCGGGCATTGTCGGATACATTGTGCAGCCGGGGGATACCCTGTGGGAGATCTCAAAGCATTATTTCACGACGCCGCAGCGGATATGCGCGCTGAATAAAGTGGAAGAAAAGGACGTCCGGCCGGGAACGCAGCTGATTATTTTGAAAACAGTGAGCTGACAGTGGTTGCAATCCTGTACGGAACATGATACAATTTTAATAAAATTGTATACAAAATACGAGTGGGGTACAAGATGAAGGAAATTAAACTGAAAGCAAAGGCGAAGATCAATCTTGGTCTTGATGTACTGCGAAAAAGAGAAGACGGCTATCACGAAGTACGAATGATTATGCAGACGATTCCGCTGTACGATAAGCTGACGATCCGTACGGCGGAGGATGCGCAGATTCGTGTTCAGACGAACCTGCATTTTCTGCCGGTCGGGGAGGACAATCTGGCGTATAGGGCGGCAAAGCTGCTGATGGACGAGTTTCAGATAAAGCAGGGCGTGGAGATAGAGCTTGCTAAATATATTCCGGTGGCAGCTGGTATGGCGGGCGGCAGTTCCGACGCCGCAGCCACGCTGGTGGGTGTGAATAAATTGTTTGAGCTGGGGCTGTCCACGGAGGAGCTGATGGCGCGCGGTGTGAAGATCGGGGCGGATGTGCCGTTCTGCGTTATGCGCGGGACCGCGCTGGCGGAGGGGATCGGCGAGAAGCTTACGCCGCTGCCGCCCATGCCGAAATGTCATATACTGATCGCAAAGCCGGGCATCCATGTATCGACAAAATTTGTGTACGGAAATCTGCGGGCGAATGAATTGAAGGAGCATCCGGATATCGACGGACAGATCGGGGCGTTAAAGCGCGGCGACCTTTATGAGCTTGCACGCCTTATGGGAAATGTACTGGAAACCGTCACTATCCCGGAGTATCCGGTCATCCGCCGGATCAAAGAAACCATGATAGAATGCGGCGCGCTGAATGCAATGATGAGCGGAAGCGGTCCGACTGTTTTTGGACTTTTTGAGGACGAAGAGGCGGCAAAGGAGGCTTACCGCGTGCTCAGCGGGGGAGAGGACGCGAAGCAGGTGTATCTTGTATGAGCGGATTTCGAATGTTTTTCGTGATTTAGCTGATTTTATAAGGACAAAACGATAATGTACGGAGGAGAAAATGAACGATAATTTCCAGGTGGATATGAACGAATACCTTCCGCTGCGGGATGTGGTATTTAATACATTGCGAAGAGCAATTTTAAAAGGAGAATTAAAGCCGGGCGAGCGCCTGATGGAAATTCAGCTTGCACAGCGTCTTGGAGTGAGCCGCACACCGGTGCGGGAGGCGATCCGCAAGCTGGAGCTGGAGGGGCTGGTAAATATGATGCCGCGGCGCGGCGCTGTGGTGGCAGAGATCACCCTGCAGGATCTGGAGGATGTGCTGGAGGTGCGCGCCGTGCTGGAGGAGCTTGCCGTACAGAAGGCGTGCGAAAACATTACCGAGGATCAGCTGCGCGATCTGAAAAAGGCGGCGAATGACTTCAAACGCAGTCTGGAGGATGACAATCTGCTTGCCTGTGTGGAGACAGATATGGCATTCCACGAGATCATTTACAGCGCGGCAAATAACCGCCGTCTGCAGCAGATGCTCCAGAATATCCGCGAGCAGATGTACCGTTATCGTCTGGAATATCTGAAGGATAAGCGGATGCATCGCCTGCTGGTGGAGGAGCACGATACCATCCGCCGCGCTTTAAAGAAGAGGGATGCGGCGAAGGCGGGAAGCGCGATGCGCACGCATATCGACAACCAGAAGGAATCCATGGTGCGCAGCCTGACCGGAAGTGTTGACGCTTAATAAAAAAGGAAAAGATGGAGAGGAGGGGAACAGGCATAGCATATGGATATAGATTATCTGGAGGAATTTCTGGTAATTGTAGAGGAAGGACGTCTGGGCGAGGCGGCAGAACGGTTATACACGACCTCATCCTCGCTGTCGAAGCATATACGGGCGCTGGAGACGGAGTATGGTGTTGCGCTGTTTGACCGGAGCAAACGTAATATCCTGCCGAATGAGTATGGACAGATGCTGATTCCCTATGCCGAAAAAATAGTACAGCTCCATAGGGAAATAGAAAAGAAATTAGAGAAGAAAGCACTTTCCAACAGCCGGACGATTAATATCAGCGCCGGATACCGGATTATTGAGCTTGCGGTGGAGTTCCGGAAAAAATATCATATCAATCTGGATATCAATGAAAGCTATGAGGGATCGCAGCTGCTGCATAGCGGAGAGTGTGATCTTGGCTTTATGGTGAATGAGGAAAATCCGACAGGGGATATGGTGAAAATTTCCTATATGAAGGACTCGCTTGTAATGATCTGCAATCGCTCACATCCGCTTGCAGGAAGAAAAAAGGTTTCTCTTGCAGAATTGCGGGATGAAGATTTTGTGATGTTTCCCGACAGCGATAAAAACCGTATCAGCAAGATTATCTACAACACTGTGAGAGAAGCAGGGTTCGAACCGAAGGTGGCATTTACCGGTTCGGTTGGAAGCAATATTGTTGTGGCCGTTGCACAGAACATGGGCATTGCGCTTTTGTGGAAAAAGGCGCTCCGCTATATCATGCGTGAGGAAATTGCGGTGATAGAGGTGGAACCGGTAAAAGAAATTGAAATTTCTCTGTGTTATATGAAAAATCATAGTCTTTCGAAAGAAGAAAAGCTGTTTATAGAGTTTGTGAGAGAACGGTCAGAGCATGGCGAACCTGTTTTTGAGTGATGATGAGAAATGGGCCTTGTGTTTTAGATGGAAAATGTACGTCTGTTTATTTGTGAATATCTAACAAAAAAGAAAGCTGTAAATTTGGTAAAATGCCAGTTTACAGCTTTTTTATTTCTGTTTTGGACGTAATAAGGGCGGAATATGATTTGCTTCCTGGAACAAAAGAAATTATAATAACATCAACAAAAAAACACGGGAAAAACAGATTTTTTTGTTTAATTAAAACCATGAGCGCGCTTGGGTACAAAAAATAATTGTAAGATTCAACAAAGGAGGAAAAAGAATGAGAACAGGAAGAATGTATCGGGTATTGGGCATTTCGCTGACGGCAGCTATGCTGGCGGGCAGTTTTCCGGCTGCTGCAATGGCGGAAGAGAATGCGGGACCACAACTGGACGAATCCAGAAAAACAACGGCAAATAGTGACGAGCGGTATGATAAGATCGCAATTGGTCTGGTAAGCGATCCAAAAGATCTGGCACCGGAAAATACAGGTGGTGATAACAGCCTGCTGTACGTTAACTACAATTTTTATGAGACACTGTTTGATTATCGTGACAATGAATATGTTCCGATTCTTGCAAAAGGGTATACCGAGGTGGACGATCTGCACTGGCAGGTAGAGCTTTACGATTATATCACGGATACGGACGGCAACAATATTACAGCAAGTGATGTAGTGTATTCTATCTATACGCTGGTAGATGCCGGAAAAGCATTGAAATATGATAAATTTGAAAGCGTCGAGGCGATTGATGACTATACAGTAGAATTTACCTGGACTTCTCCGATCGACGGAATCGGGGATCTGGAATGGCCGTGGTGCCGTACCCCGATTTTCTCCCAGAAGGCGTACGAGGAAGGCAATTTTCACGAAGCACCGGTTGCGACCGGCCCGTATAAGGTGGCGGAGTATACAGTAGGCAGCAAGGTTGTACTGGAAGCAAATGACGATTACTGGCAGACAGATGAACTGAGAGATCCGGAGCACGAGGCAAATGTGCAGACAATTGAATATGACATTATTTCTGAGACAGCGCAGCATGTAATTGCGCTCAGCACCGGACAGATCCAGTATTCCGAGTACGTTCCGTCAGAGAATATTGCTGATTTCCAGGAGGGCGGTCAGTATGCCGATGGAAACGATGTTTATATTACGCAGGGAAGCGGTCTGCGTGTGCTGATGGGCAATAATGCAGAAAACAGTCCGATGAGTGATGTGAATCTGCGGAAAGCTGTATATTATGCAATCAATAATGAAGCGGTATCAACGGTTGGCGGCGCTGTCCTTCCGGCAAAAGCGCTTGGTACATCGTTCTTCGCAGATTATAATCCGGAGTGGGAAGCTGCAGAAAATAATTATATGGCTGTTTATGACGAGCAGAAGGCAAAAGAATATCTGGAGCAGTCCTCCTACAACGGGGAGACACTGAGAATCCTTGGCTCCAGCACAGAGATCGACAAGAACATGATGACCATGATCCAGGCGCTTCTTCTGAACGTTGGCATCAATACGGAGATCGTCGCAGAGGACGAAGCGCTGGTGCAGTCCGATTCTCTTGATCCGACAAAGTGGGATATGCTGATTACCAATGCAGGCGGCGGCTGTCAGATCGGCGAGTGGAACCGTTTCACCAATTACACGGAATTTGGAACAGACTACAATATGGCATATATTCACGATGAAACGCTGCAGGATTATCTGGTAACATGTACTACACTGGAGGGACATACTACAGAAAATATGAATGCAATGCATGACTATATTCTGGAAAACGGATATTACTGCGCATTAACTACAAGTGCAATGAATGCAGTGTATAGTGAAGACTTTGCATCACTTGTTTACCGCGAGAGCGAATTCCTGCGTGCAGGTTCCTGCGACTATTATCTCGACTGACAGGAAAAGGGGCGGCTTCGGTGAGTACCGCCCCGCTTATATTATTGGAGTTAGACTATGGGAAAATATATATTAAAAAGATTGCTGTGGATGATTGTAATAATTCTCGGTACATCGTTTATTATTTTTACAATTCTCTACTTTACCCCCGGAGATCCGGCGAAAATGATCGCGGGCGGAAGTGCAACTGCTGCGGAAGTAGAAAACCTGCGGCACATTATGGGGTTGGATCAGTCCTATTTTGAACAGCTGAAAAATTATTTTGTAGATACATTCATTCATTTTGATCTCGGAACCTCGTGGGTCTACAATAAGCCGGTAATTGAAGAGATGCTGGTGAGACTGCCGAGGACCATTATTATTGGTCTTTCCGCGATGATCCTGAATCTGATCATAGGTCTTCTGATGGGAATTTTTGCGGCGACGCATGAGGGAAAATGGCAGGATTCCCTGACGATGGGAATTGCTATGATATTCATTTCCTGCCCGGATTTCTGGGTGGCGCTGATGCTGATCCTGCTGTTTTCCGCAAAACTTGGTATTCTTCCTGCATATGGGATCGGCGGACCACAGTACTACATCATGCCGATCATATGCAGCGCACTTGGCGGAATTGCAGTAAACGCCAGGCAGACAAGAGCGAGTATGCTGGGCGTATTCCGTGAGGATTATATTACAACGGCAAGGGCAAAGGGACAGCGTGAAAAAGTCGTGGTATTCCGGCATATGCTGCCCAATGCGCTAATGCCGATCATCACTTCGATCGGAAACGGTTTTGCGCGTATCGTAGCAGGTTCTGCTGTTATTGAAAGTGTATTTTCCGTGCCGGGCATTGGTCTGTATTTGCTGACAGCGATTAATTCCAGAGATTATCCGGTAGTAAGATCGTGCGTGCTGTTTTTTGCGGTATTTACATCGCTGGCAATGCTGGCAGTTGATCTGGTGTACGCTTTTGTGGATCCCAGAATTAAGGCGCAGTACTCCAGTGCGCGGAAGGGGGCAAAAAAGAAATGAAGAAAAAAGACGGAATGTACCATCGGTACATGAAATCGGGCAAAACTTCCATGTTTGCGGAAACCATGCAGCGTCTCTGGGAGAACCCCGGCGCACGGGTCGGTCTTGTCATGCTGGCAATCATTTGTCTTGCCTGTATTTTTGCTCCGGTGATCGCGCCTTACGGTGTAAATGAGATGGATGTGGCAAATATGTTTAAAGGTCCGTCTGCCAGTCATATCTGTGGTACTGACGGTATGGGAAGAGATGTTTTTACCAGACTTCTTTATGGGGGACGCTATTCTCTGGCGCTTGGACTCTGCGCAGCCGTGTTTGGCTCTGTGGTAGGAACGATTATCGGAAGTATTGCCGGATATTTCGGCGGAAAGGTGGAGACGATCATTATGCGTATCATGGATATCTGGTCTTCCCTGCCGAGTATACTGCTGTGTATTCTGATCTCTGCTGTGCTCGGAAGCGGGTTTTTTAATACCGTACTTGCCCTTTCGGTAGGAAATGTGCCGGTTGGCGTGCGGCTGATCCGCGGACAGATTCTGGCGGAACGTTCGAAAGAATATCTGGAGGCAGCGGAATCAATCAAGTGTTCCAAGATCAGCATTATGTTCCGGCATCTGCTTCCGAATGTCATTTCTCCGGTAATTGTTGATGCGACGATGGGAATCGGTATGACGATCACAATGGCAGCAGCTCTTTCTTATATCGGGCTTGGCGTCCAGCCGCCTACACCGGAATGGGGAGCTATGCTTGCAGATGCAAGATCCCACATTTTGAATTATCCGTATCTGATCATGTTTCCGGGTCTGATTATTGCGTTTACGGTTCTCGCGATCAATCTGATCGGTGATGGACTGCGTGACGCGATGGATCCGAAACTGCGTAAATAGGAGGAAAGTACGATGATCGAAAAACAGAAAGCATTTCTCACAGTACGTGATCTGGAAGTCATCTATACCTCCAGAAAAAAAGTTGTACAGGCAGTAAATAAGGTGTCTTTTGAAATGAACAAGGGCGAGACTCTGGCGTTGGTCGGTGAAACGGGCGCCGGGAAGACGACGATTGCAAAGGCGATCCTTGGCATTCTTCCAGATCCGCCGGCAAAGGTATTGGGCGGAAAAATCTGGCTGGATGGGGAAGAACTGCTTTCCATGCCGGAAGAAAAAATGCTTGATATAAGGGGAGGGAAGATCGCTATGATCTTCCAGGATCCGATGACAGCATTAAATCCTTTGATGACAGTTGGAGAGCAGATTATGGAAGGACTGCTTCTGCACAATGATTATGACAGGAAAGAAGCAGAGAAAAAAGCCAAAGAGATGCTGGAAATGGTTGGGATTCCGGCGCAGAGAAGTGTGGAATATCCCTTTGAGTTTTCCGGCGGAATGAAACAGCGCGTAGTGATAGCAATGGCACTCGCCTGTAATCCATTGCTGCTTCTGGCGGACGAACCGACTACTGCACTGGATGTTACGATCCAGGCGCAGGTGCTGGATTTGATCAAAGATTTAAAGAAAAAATATAATACTTCCATGATCCTGATTACGCATGATCTTGGCGTAGTTGCCGAGACGAGTGATTACGTGGCGGTAGTTTACGCCGGAAAGATCGTGGAATACGGAGATAAAAAATCTGTGTTTCTGAATCCGTCTCATCCGTATACGAAAGGGTTGTTTGCTTCCCTGCCAAGTATGAATACCGGGGAGAAGCGACTAAAACCGATTCCGGGGACGCTGCCGGATCCGACGGATCTGCCGCAGGGCTGTGCATTTGCACCGCGCTGTGAGCGGGCGACAGATGCCTGCCGTAAAGGGACGGTTCCGATGATAGAGGTAGAACCGGGACATACATGCTGTTGCTGTAATCTGAAGCAGGAGGAATAGTGGAATGTCGTTAATTGAAGTACGTAATCTGAAAAAATATTTTAAAGTGCCGACAGGTATAAACCATGCTGTAGATGATGTGTCTTTTACGATTGAAAAGGGAGAGACGCTGGGAGTGGTTGGAGAATCCGGATGCGGAAAAAGTACACTTGGGCGGACGATTATCCATCTGCAGGAAGCAACAGACGGACAGATTTTTCTGAATGGAGAGGATATCACTCATGTAAAGGGGAAAAAGCTGAATGAGATCCGCGATAAAATGCAGATCGTATTCCAGGATCCCTATTCCAGTCTGAATCCGCGTATCCGTATTGAATCCATAATCAAAGAGCCGCTGAAGCATTCCGGAAAATATCATGGAAAAGCAGAAATACAGCGGCAGGCGGAAAAGCTGATGGAACTGGTAGGTATAGACGAACGCCTGCGGCAGTCTTATCCGCATGAACTTGACGGCGGAAGACGCCAGAGGGTGGGCATCGCGCGTGCGCTTGCGCTGGATCCGGAATTTATTGTATGTGATGAGCCGGTATCTGCACTGGACGTTTCTATTCAGGCACAGGTACTGAATCTTTTGATGGATCTGCAGGAGCAGATGGGTGTTGCGTATATGTTTGTCACACATGATCTTTCCGTGGTGCGTCATATTTCAAATCACATCTGCGTGATGTACCTCGGACAGCTTGTAGAAAAAGCGCCTACGGAAGAACTGTTTTCCAATACGCTGCATCCTTATACAAAAGCGCTTTTGTCGGCGATCCCGTCCACGGATATTTTTCACCCGATGCAGCGTCTGCAGCTGAAAGGCGAGATTACTTCGCCGATTAATCCCAGACCGGGATGCCGGTTTGCAGCGCGCTGCCCGTATGCAACAGAAGCCTGCCGGCAGCCGCAGGAGCTGACAGAGGTGGAGCCAGGGCATTTCGTTTCCTGCTGCAGGGTAAAGGAAATTAACTAGAAGAGGAAAAACACATGGGTAACAGAGAAGTTTTTATGTATGTCAGCTTGTGGAATGAGCATGGCGGTGTTCCGGGGCTTGGCAGATATACAGTGGATCAGGAAAGAGGTGAGATTACCTTTCTGGAAATGATCAGTGAGACAGAGTCGTTTAATGCATCACTGGTAGATGATGTGCGGGGAAAGCTTTATGTAAACAATGAAGTACCGTGTTTCCCGGGTGCACCCTATGCATCGGGAAGGATTTTTATATATGATCTCGACCCGCATACAGGGCGGGCGAAGGAAGCCGGGCGGCTGGTGACGGAATGTCCGAATCCCGCTTATCTGAGTATTGATTCCACAGGACAATATTTATTTGAGGCGCATCATTCCCTGTCTTTTTCAATGGCAAGGCATTCACGGGGGACAGATGGAATCGTGGAAACGTCCTGTGCATGGCCGGAGGCGGATGTGCAGGTGTATCGCCTGGATAAGGATGGAATGCCTGCTGAACTGGTAGAAAATATTGATCATGCACACGATTGTGAGGCACATCCGCATTCTGCGGTCGTTTCGCCTTCCGGAAGACTGCTGGCGGTAGCAGACAAGGGAACGGGTTATCTGTATTTATATACGTTTGACTATGAAAAAAAGCAGATGATTCTGCTGAATAAGATGCTGACAGACCGGGAAGGCGCTTCGCCGCGCTATGTATTGTTTCATCCGGAAAAGCCCTTTTTGTTTGTGAATCATGAAGCATCTTATGATGGTAAATGCTATGTGACTGCTTTCCGGTATCGGGAGGATGGGCAGTTAGAGCGCATCTGCGTGGTCAATGCACTGGATCAGTCGCTGCCGGTAAAGACGGATACGAGGCTGGAACAGCAGGGGTTCGTGATGGACAGGACGGGAACATATCTGTATACACTGATCAATGCGGCTGATGTGATCGGCGTACTGCGGGTAGATCAGGAGGACGGCAGCCTGGAGGTTCTGCAGAACCTTCCGGTTCCCGGTGTACGACCGCGCGGTCTGGCAATTTTTCCAAATGGGAAATATATCCTGTCTTCCTGTCTGGTAGGCGGCGAGCTGACAGTCTACCGGATAGAGAAAGACGGAAGACTGCGTGTTCACCGGCAGGGACCGAAACAGCCGGGAGCGTCGTATATGTCTTTTTATCAGCCGGGAATATGATGAAGGAGTTTATCGATATGGAAAGAACATATTGCGAGATTAAAAATACTTATATACCACTTGGACGGGAACAGGGCGGCATTCTATATGAGCCGGTATCGCCGGAGCAGAGACGGGGAACCGGTATCCTGCTGATGCATTCGGATGATACTTATTACGGCTTTGTTCCGGCACCTGAGCTGGCAAAGCGCGGGTTTACTGTGCTGGCTTCCAGAGTGGAAAAATCGTGTGAGACACTGGACCGGAAGCTGCTGGATGCAGCGCGGGCGATGACTTATCTGAAAAATCTGGACTCAGTGGAAAAGGTGGTTCTGCTTGGACATAGCGGCGGCGCCACGCTCATGAGTGCATATCAGAATGTGGCGGAAAACGGAGTAAAAACCTTTCAGGACGAAGAAAAAATTATCAAGCTTTCAGATATCGGAGAGCTTCCGGCGGCAGATGCTATTATGCTGTTGGATTCAAACTGGGGAAACGGCGTAATGACACTGCTTAGTCTGGAGCCGGGGATTTCTGACAACCTCAGCAGCCGTAATTTAAGACCGGGTTTTGATCTGTTTGATCCGGCAAATGGATTTTCGGAAAATGGTGCGCACTATTCAGAAGAATTTATCCGCAAATACCAGAAAGCGCAGGAAAAGAGAAATGAAGCTCTTATTGACGCCGCGCTGGACCGACTGCGTGCAATTGATGAAAAAAATGGTAATTTTGAAGATGATGAACCCTTTGTGGTGGCGGGCGGTTCCCAGATGGCACCAAATAACAAACTGTTTCCGCAGGATATCCGCCTTCTGAGCCACACCATTCATGAATGGCCGCAGATTTATGCGGATGGGACAATAAAAACGGAAGTAATTTATTCTCTTAGAAAACCGCATTTTACAAAAAATATGGTAACGGTAAACGAAATGGCGACGAACGTTTCTACGGTAAGAACCTATCTGACAAATTCGGCGGTGCGGACAAATGGGTTCTACTACGATGAAAGCCGTATTTACGGAATAGAATGGAAATCCAGTTATTGCTGCACGCCGGGAAATGTAATGGGAGTGACGGTTCCTGCATTGATTATGGGAATGACCGGGAGCTATGAATTTTTAGCTTCGGAGCAGATTTACGAAAATATTGCCAGCAAAGACAAGACGATTGCCTTTGTACGGGGGGCTTCCCATAACTTTACGCCACAGGAGGATGCGCAAAAGTATCCGGGCGAGTTTGGCGATACAGTAAAAAACTGCTTTGATTTTGCGGCAGACTGGCTGGAAAAGACAGGATTTTAAGGTGTGATTACATAATATCTTGAAAAGAGGAGAAGCGGATGGGAGCAGAAGAAAAAAGAATTACCGCTCTGGATATGCGGATTGCGGTTTCGGTACTGATCTGCGGATTAACGGCGACGGTTCTGGATCATTTTGGCGTAAATTTTTCTTTTGGAACTATGAAGCTGGAAATTGTACAGAAAATGACGTCATGCATTGCCTGCCTGCTCTGCTGCCAGGAAAATTTGCCAGCCAGCAGGAAAGCCAGCATTAACCGTTTGATTATTACAGCGATCGGCGGGCTGACGGCGTTGGCGGTAATTCTTATTGATCAGGCGGCAGCCAATGAATGGCTAATGCCGCTTATGGTGGCGGCAGGTGTATTACTGACACTGTATCTGTGCAAGGCGGCGGGGGTACCTTATATAAATGCCAGAATTGGCGGCGTTACGTTTGTGCTGGTTGCATGTACCCTGCCTGGAACAGCCCGCATCTGGTATGGCGTGTTCCGGCTGGTTTCTACAATGTATGCTGTGTTGGTGGTCATGGCGGTGACCTGGATGACTCAGAAAATCAGCAGCCGGTGAAACGGCTGCTGATTTTCTGAAGAAAAACATTTTTTACACTTCAATCAATTCGTATTCATCGGTTCCGATGCCGATCTTCTTTGCATGTTCGATGCAGGATTTCCAGTTTGTATCCGGATGATTCATGTGGAAATGATCGTGTCCGGTGTGATCGTGCTTCTGGCGCGCTTCATCGAGGATACTTCCGTGGATGACAGGCTGCGCATTCACCGCGTCCGCACATGCCACGTCGAGCGCTACCGGGTCGAAGGAGGCGAACATGCCCACGTCCGGCACGATCGGGAGATCGTTTTCCGCGTGACAGTCGCAGTTCGGGGAAACATCGATCACTAGGCTGATGTGGAAATTCGGCCTGCCGTCGATGACTGCCTTGGAATATTCGGCAATCTTGCAGTTTAAGATATCATTTGCCTCGTCGCTTGCCGCTTCTACCGCATCCTTCGGACAGACGCCGATGCATCTGCCGCAGCCTACGCATTTATTGTGATCGATGGAAGCCTTTCTGTCTGTCACAACAGCGGCTCCGTGCGCGCAGATCCGTGTGCAGGCTCCGCAGCCCACGCAGGCGTCCGCATTTACAGACGGCTTTCCGGCGCTGTGCATTTCCATTTTTCCGGCGCGGGAACCGCAGCCCATGCCGAGATTCTTCAGAGCGCCGCCGAAGCCGGTCGCCTCATGTCCTTTAAAATGACTCAGGCTGATGACGATATCGGCGTCCATCACGGCGCGTCCGATCTTCGCTTCCTTTACATAATCGCCGCCTTCTACCGGGACCAGCACGTCGTCCGTGCCCTTCAGACCGTCGGCGATCAGAATGTGACAACCTGTGGAAAACGGGGAGAATCCGTTCACATAAGCGCTCTCGATATGATCCAGCGCATTTTTGCGTCCGCCGACATAGAGCGTGTTGCAGTCCGTCAGAAACGGTTTGCCGCCCAGCTCCTTCACGATGTCGACCACCGTCTTTGCGTAATTCGGGCGCAGGTAGGCAAGGTTGCCCGGCTCGCCAAAGTGGATTTTAATTGCCGTATATTTATTCTCAAAATCAATGTTGGCGATGCCCGCTTTTTTAATCAGATGCGCAAGCTTCTGCTGCAGAGTGTGGTTTCCGTCTGTGCGCAGGTTGGTAAAATAAACCTTTGACTTTTCCATTATGTACCTCCTGTGAATAATTTTTACTCGTAGTTTATTATATATCACAGGAGGTGGTTCGTACAAGTGGATTTTGTATTACTCTTTACAAAAGTCTCACTTTGGTTAAATGGATTTGCGAAGGTCGCTGTGAACGGAGTGAATAGCAGCTGACTTTGCGTTTGGCTCTGCTCTGCCGGAAACGGCATCTGATTCCGTCTCGCCAGCGATGTGCGGCGGACGGAACGGATAGATACTTTCATAAGATTCCAATTCGTAATCGCTCTGCAGCGCTGAGGGGATCAGGCCGGTGCAGTCTGTCCGGGAAGCGGACTTTCCAAGGTAATCGTAGGACTCGATAATCGTCTCGTTCGTTTCTTTTCTCTTCATACGTAACGTCTCCTTTCGTGTAAACGCATCATAGTCGGGGATTTTGGCCCCAACATCATAATTAGTCCCGCGGGCAACGGGCCCAGGTATCCATTTGGCGACTCCCGCGAGGCATTTGATTTTTCAAAAAATAGTGTGTGCAGAGTCGGAAAATTCATGCGGGAAACCAGAAAAGAAGTCTGAAATTATCGTATTCGTTGAATGCTGTCCGGACGGGGATAATTTCATGGACAGCAGCCTGTGAAATATGGTATGATAGCTAACAGAGGTGCTTTATGGAAACGAAGGAACACTTTTATCAGATGTCTGGAACGCTAAAGGAAACAATAGAAAAAGAGTGGTTGGAATGATAGATTTAAAAATAATTGCCGCGCCGGTGATCGGCGGCCTGATCGGTCTTATCACGAACGGGATTGCGATCAAAATGCTGTTCCGCCCGTTCCATCCGGTGAAAATCGGCAAATTTACCCTGCCGTTTACGCCGGGACTGATCCCAAAGGAGCAGCCCCGCATCGCAAAAGCGATCGGCAAGGTAATCGGGGATAAACTGCTTGATAAAGACACGCTGCAGAAAGCGCTCGCGTCGGATACACTGCACGGCGCTTTTGACAAAAAGGTGGACAGCGTGATAGAAAAGCTCGGTCACGAAGAGGGGACGGTGCATGAATTTCTGGAACAGAAAGGGCTGTATCTTCCGGTTGATTCCGCCGTGGAATATGTGGGAGATAATGTGTCTGCTTATGTGACGGAGCGGCTCGTATCCCAGAAGATCGGGGATACTATTCTGGAGTACGCGATCGAGGAGGTTCTGTCGAATTTAAACACCATGGTGGCAATGGTAGCGGAGCCGGCGATCCGCAAGTCACAGGAGACGATTGCGCAGCGGATCGACGAGGTGATCGGGGAGCAGTGTCCGGAAATCATTAAGGGCTATATCGACGATGAATACCGGAAATGGATGGACAAGCCGATAAAGGAGGCCGCCATCTGGCTCTGGCAGAAAAAAGATATGTTCAAGGAAAAGATATGGAATCTGTATCTGGAGATACTGGAAAAGAAATCCGGGCGCTTTATCGAGCGGCTGGATGTTTCTGGTATTGTCGAGGATAAGATCAACGAGTTTGATATAAAGGAGCTGGAGGCGCTGATCATGGAGATCTCACGCAAAGAGCTGAACGCGCTGGTGTGGATCGGCGGTCTGCTCGGTGCGGTGATCGGCTTTGTGAACCTGCTTTTCTGAAGCACAGTATTTTGTGATAGAGAGGAATTGTTATGCTGAAAATAGGAAATCATCTGTCCTTCTCGAAGGGGTATCTTGCGATGGGGAAAACGGCGATAAAGCTGGGCGCGAATACTTTCGCGTTTTTTACCAGAAATCCGCGCGGCGGAAAGGCAAAGGAGATCGATCCGGCGGACGCGGCGGCGTTTCTTGAGCTTGCGAAGGAACAGGGCTTTGCAAAGCTGGTGGCGCATGCGCCTTATACCTTAAATCCCTGCTCGGCGGACGCGCATCTGCGGGAATTTGCGAAAAATACCTTTGCAGACGATCTGAAAAGGCTGGAATACACGCCGGGAAATTACTACAATTTTCATCCGGGCAGTCATGTGAAACAGGGGGCAGAAGTTGGAATTGCCTATACGGCGCAGATGTTAAACGAAACGCTCACAAAGGAGCAGAGCACGACGGTCCTGCTGGAGACGATGTCAGGCAAGGGCAGCGAGATCGGGCGGAATTTTGAGGAGCTGCGCGCCATTCTGGATAAGGTGGAGCTGCAGGAAAAGATGGGCGTCTGCCTGGACACCTGCCATGTGTGGGACGGCGGCTATGATATTGCTGAAAATCTGGACGGCGTTCTGGAGGAGTTTGACCGCATCATCGGTCTTGAGCATCTCTGTGCGATCCACTTAAACGACAGCATGAACCCGCTCGGCAGTCACAAAGACCGCCATGCGAGGATCGGCGAAGGGCAGATCGGGCTGGAGGCGCTGGTGCGCGTGATCAATCATCCGAAGCTCTGCCATCTCCCGTTTATTCTGGAGACGCCGAACGATGACGAGGGCTATACGCGGGAGATCGCGCTGCTCCGCAGCCGGTATGAACATTGAGATTTTCTTGTTGCTGTTCACGCCAGCCTCAAACACCTTTCTCTTTGAAATTCACACTTAATTCATAAATTTTATGTGGACATAATCATAGCATATGAGATATAATGATGCAAAAGGAGGTATGCTATGCAGATAACAAAGAGAAAAGAAGACATTAGTATCAGTTATATTTCTGCATTGTGCGCACATGCTGGCATAGCATATGAGATCACCCGGCATGATGCGGACAGTACAGATGGGATACTTAAAAAGACAATTACTTTGGATGGTCAGAGAAAATATAATGCTGAATTGAGAATACAGCTAAAATGTACATCATCCGTCAGCCAGTATGCAGAAAAGGATGACGCCATAACATATAAGCTAAAGGTAAAGAATTATAATGATTTATGCCTGCCGGCTACATCGCCGATTATTCTTGGGCTACTGGTGCTGCCGGAAAAGGATGAGGAGTGGTTGTCCTGGAGCCGGGAAGAATTGCTCTTAAAAGGATGTATGTATTGGGCAGAATTTTCCGGGGAGCAGGAATCATCTAAGATTGGTACGGTAAGCGTCCGAATAGAAAAAAAGAATGTACTGAATACGGAAATGCTGCTTCTTATTTTAGAAAAGGTTGCAAGGGAGGAATGGCCGTGATTTATTCAGTGGACTTTTTGAATTTGACAGAAAAGATTAATCCCCTTGCCTTTGCAAAGTATTTAAAAGATATGGGGTGGAGGTTATATCCCAGCAAAAAAACATATGTGAGAATTTATCAGTATGAGAAGCAGGGTAATTTTTATCAGGTGGTAATACCTATGGAAAAGCATCTGTCAGATTACAAAGAGGCGATGTATAAGGCGATCATGACTGTTGCAGAGGCAGAGAATAAGGCGGTCGAGCAGGTAATGCTTTATTTGCTGAATCCGAATACAGATATTTTGAAGATCAGACTGGAGAGAAAGAATATAGAAGCGGGGAGCATTCTGTTTGACGATGCTATCCGGATATATGAGAATGCAAAAAAATTACTGGCGGCAGCAGCACTGGATATACTGCATCCGAGAAAATATCACCAGGGATGCACAGATGATGTTGTTTCACATTTTTTGGCGGGATGTCGCTTTGGTCAGACAGAAATCGGAAGCTATGTGGTTTCTGTTGTCTGCCCATTTGCTGAATTGGATGAGAAAGAAAGCTATAGACAATTGAGTATTTTTTCCGGTGAGGAGCAATGCGCATCTTCTTTGACCAGACAGGTTACAAATCGTGTTATGGAAAATATCTGTCAGATTAAAATGTATATAGATGAGGACAATTTAGAAGGACTGCTTTCGAAAAGCGGGGAGAATGTCATAAGCGCCAATTTCTACGAGGCGCTAAATGGTCTAAACCTTGATTCGGAGGGAGCTAATGTGGAGTTTATCGCTGAGTGGTCTCCGGCAGTGAAAAATAAACGTGATGTGCCAGGCAGGATATTGCTTACACATGATTACTGTCAACCGATAGCGATTGCAGCGGAAAAATTGAAGGAAAAGAAGAAAACTTCAACTAAAATTGTTGGAAGGATAAATAAATTAGAGTCATCCCCGGATGTTACAAAAAGAAAAGAGGGGAAGATTACGGTCGTTTACCTTGATGAAAATGATAAAAAACGGATTACGACAGTTCAGCTTGAGAAAAGCGATTATGATAAAGCAATTGAAGCGCATGAAAAGGGGCTGTATGTGGAAATCTCGGGTAATCTGACAAGGAGTAAGCGGGCGGCTATGACATGTGAAGAATTTCGCATAATCGAGTAAGCGGATGGCGCAGAAAGTGCTGGGCCATTAATTTGAAGGAGCAGTGGATATGACAGAAAAGACAGAAAAACTGCAGCGGCTTCTGCAGGAAAAAGGCAGACTTGCGGTTGCGTATTCCGGAGGAATTGATTCGCATTTTTTGCTGGCGGCGGCACTGCGTGCGCTTGGAAGAGACAGCGTGCTGGCAGTGCTTTGCCGGGGGCTGATGATGCCGGAGGCGGAGGTGTGTGAGGCGGAAGCGCTTTTAAAAGAGATGGGAGCGGATTACCGTATCCTTGATGTGGATGTACTTGCGATTCCGGAGTTTGCAGCGAACGATAAGCGGCGCTGCTATTTCTGCAAAAAGCATCTGATGAGCAGGATACAGAAGTGCGCTGCAGAAAATGGATTTCAGACAGTGGCGGACGGAAAAAACGCGGACGATGCGAGGGTGTATCGTCCGGGAGCGCAGGCAGCGGAGGAGATTGGCATTGTCTCGCCGCTTTTTGCGTGCGGTTTTACAAAAGCAGACATCCGTGTATGCGCAAAGGAGTGGGGGATCGCCATCTGGAATAAGCCGTCGCAGGCGTGTCTGGCGTCCCGTTTCCCATACAATACGCATCTGACGGCAGAAAAGCTGCAGAAAGTGGGGGCGTCGGAAAAAATCCTGCATGATGCCGGATTTCCGGCGTGCCGTGTGCGTGTACATGGTGAAATTGCGCGCATTGAAGTGCCGCGGGAGGATATGGAAAAAATCGTGGCGCTTACCGGGCAGATTCAGAAAATAAAAGAATTGGGATTTTCGTTTGTGACGCTTGATCTGGAAGGGATCCGCAGCGGCGTGTTCGATTGAAAGGAGACTTGTTTTGTGAATACATTGGAAATTTTAAAGCAGCTGGAAGCAGGGCAGATCGATGCGCAGGAAGCGGAGAGAATGCTTAAAATAGAGCCGTTTGAGGAGCTTGGCTATGCCAAGGTGGATTATCACCGCGAGGTACGCACCGGCGTGCCGGAAATTATTTACTGTGCTGGGAAAACAAAAGAACAGATCTGCGGAATTGTGAAAAATATGCTGGCGCACGGGGCGGAGCACATTTTCGGGACACGATGCAGCCGTGAGAAATACGAGGCGGTTCTTAACGTGTGTCCGGATATGGAGTACGATGAGACGGCGCGGATCATCAGCCGCGGCAGGCCTGCGCAGCCGCTGAACAACGGCATGATCCTGGTTGCATGCGCCGGGACTTCAGATTTGCCAGTGGCAAGGGAAGCGGCGCTGACCGCGCGTTTCCTTGGAAATGAAGTGGAAGAGGTCTACGATGTGGGCGTTGCCGGGATTCACCGCCTGCTTGCAAAGGTGGACGTGATCGCCCGCGCAAATGTTGTGATCGCGGTGGCGGGCATGGAGGGCGCTCTGGCGTCGGTGATCGGCGGTCTGACGGACAAGCCGGTGATCGCGGTGCCAACGTCCGTTGGATACGGTGCAAGCTTTAACGGTCTTGCGGCGCTTTTGGCCATGCTGAACAGCTGCGCGAGCGGAACAAGCGTGGTGAATATTGACAATGGCTTCGGCGCTGGCTATATGGCGCACAGTATTAATTGCCTGGCGGGAAAGCGGAGTGAATTTTAAATGGATTTGCGAAAGCTGCTGTGAACGGAGTGAACAGCAACAATGTGAGAGCACGCTGGCAGAAAGATATTGCCTGGGTATTGACGGAAAAGGGAGGAAATAATTTGGCAAGGAAAATCTTATATTTCGATTGTGCATCCGGCATCAGCGGAGACATGACGCTCGGCGCCCTGCTGGATCTGGGGACGGATGAGCAGCAGTTTTTACGGGAACTGGAGAAGCTGCATCTGGAAGGATATCACATTGCAATAGAAGAAACAGAGAAAAACGGCATCCGCGCAAAACACGTAACAGTATGTGTGGACGGTGTGCCGGAGATAAGTGAAAATGTGAGTCTGCATGAATACGGTCATATGCACAGCGAAGTACATACACATGAGCATGGTCATATGCATGGCGAAACCGACACACATGATGATGGCCACATGCACGGCCAAGTCCATACACATGATGATGGCCACATGCACGGCCAGATCCATACACATGATGAAGGTCACATACATGGCGAAGTCCACACACATGAGCACGGTCATATGCATGGCGAAGCCCATACGCATGAGCACATGCATCCGCATCGCAATTTTGCGGACATCCGCCGGATAATCGGACAGAGCGGCCTCAACGAAAACGTGAAGGACCTGGCTCTGCGGATCTTCGGGCGCGTAGCGGCAGCGGAGGCGAAGGTACATGGAAAATCCATTGAGGAAGTACACTTCCATGAGGTCGGCGCGGTGGATTCTATTATTGATATCGTGGGCTGTGCTATCCTGATCGATATGATAAAGCCGGATGCAGTCTGCGCGTCGGTGCTCCACGAGGGGAACGGCTTTGTGAGATGCCAGCATGGCCTGCTTTCTGTTCCGGTACCGGCGACTTCGGAAGTACTGGCAGCAGCAGACGCGCCGCTTATGCAGATTGATATTGAAGGAGAGCTTGTCACCCCGACGGGCGCGGCGATCATTGCAGAGCTGGCAGAAACGTTTGGCACAATGCCGCAAATGCGGATAGAAAAAATCGGCTGGGGAGCCGGTACAAAAAATCTGTCGATACCGAATGTGCTGCGGGTTTACGCGGGTACCGATTTTGAGCCAACATCTGCTGCAGAAAAAGGCGGCAGTCGTGGATTCGATACGCCATATATGCAGGATGAGATCATGGTTCTGGAAGCGAATCTGGACGACTGCACCGGGGAAATGCTTGGAGCTGCGATGGAAACGCTCCTGGCGGCAGGCGCGCTGGATGTGTTTTACACTCCCGTTTTTATGAAGAAAAACCGCCCGGCGTACCGGCTGACAGTTCTTGCAAAGCCGCAGGACAGGGCGCACATGGAGCGGCTGATATTCCGGCACACTACAACGATCGGCATTCGCAGGCGCATAGAAGCACGCAGCATATTAAAAAGAGAACAGGTGCGGGTAAACACACCGTGCGGGGAAATGGATGCAAAGAGGGTTTATCTGGGAGAAGAGGAACGCGTCTATCCGGAATATGAAAGTGCGGTAAAACTGGCAGCGGAGAATGGGAAAGCATTGTGGGAGATTTACAGGAGCTATGAAGAATCTTGAGGCATTATACAGACGGGCAGAAGAGATAGCGATCCGTGCGCATGCAGGGCAGGTGGACAAGGGCGGAAATCCTTATATCAATCATCCGCTTGCGGTAGCGGCGGGCGTGCAGGGATACGAACTGAAAATTGTGGCGCTGCTGCACGATGTTCTGGAGGACAGCAGTGTGACGGCGCAGGATCTGCTTGCGGAAGGTTTTCCGCCGGAGCTGGTGGAAGCAATCTGCGTGCTGACACATAACAAAGAGGACGAAATGTCATATCGGGATTATATTTTTTCGGTAAAAAAGAATCCGATTGCGCGCGCGGTGAAAATATCAGACATCATGCATAATCTCGATCTTTCGAGGATCCCGAATCCGGGGGAGCGGGATTATAAGCGATGTAAAAAATATCAGAAGGCGCTGGCATATCTGCAGAGTACCGAGTGATCGGAGTGTTTTTTATGGGGAGGTATTACAATGGGCAAAATGCAGGATACACAATATGATGTGATTATTATCGGAGCAGGACCGGGCGGTATATTTTCAGCGTATCAGCTGGTGAAAAAAAGACCGGATCTGAAAATCGCGGTGTTCGAGAGCGGCAATTCGCTGGAAAAACGGAAGTGTCCGATCGACGGAAAAAAGGTAAAAAGCTGCATAAAATGCAAGCCGTGCGCGATCATGAACGGCTTTGGCGGAGCAGGCGCTTTCTCTGACGGAAAGTACAATATCACAAATGATTTCGGTGGTACGCTGTATGAGTATATTGGGAAAGAAAAAGCGCTTGAACTGATGGAGTATGTGGACGCGATCAATGTGTCTTACGGCGGCGCACAGACGAAGATGTACTCCACTGCCGGGAGCGAATTTAAGAAGCTATGCATGCAAAACAAATTAAAGCTTCTGGATGCTTCTGTGCGTCATCTGGGGACAGATATTAATTATGTGGTGCTTGAAAATCTGTACGCCGAGCTGAAGGATAAGGCAGATTTTAGATTCCGCACGCCGGTGGACCGGATTGAGATGACAGAAGAAGGCGGCTATCGGGTATTTGCGGGAGATGAGACGGCTATATGCCGTCAGTGCATTATTTCCGTGGGCAGGAGCGGAAGTAAATGGATGGAAAAAATCTGCGGGGAGCTGAAGATTCCTACAAAGTCGAACCGTGTGGATATCGGCGTCCGGGTGGAATTGCCGGCGGTGATCTTCTCCCATCTGACAGACCAGCTCTATGAGAGCAAGATCGTGTATCGCACTGAAAAATTTGAGGATAATGTGCGTACCTTCTGCATGAATCCGAACGGTATCGTCGTGAACGAAAACACCAACGGGATCGTGACGGTGAACGGGCACAGCTTCGAAGATCCGTCTAAAAAGACAGAAAACACAAACTTTGCGCTGCTGGTTGCAAAGCATTTTTCCGAGCCGTTTAAGGATAGCAATGGTTATGGCGAGAGCATCGCGAGACTGTCAAATATGCTGGGCGGCGGTGTGATCGTGCAGCGTTTCGGCGATCTGGAGCGCGGACGCAGAAGCACGAGATCCAGGATCGAAGAGGGGCTGGTGCAGCCGACGCTT
Organism: uncultured Marvinbryantia sp.; assembly: GCF_905201705.1. Taxonomy (GTDB): domain Bacteria; phylum Bacillota; class Clostridia; order Lachnospirales; family Lachnospiraceae; genus Marvinbryantia. Next base: position 66,255 of record NZ_CAJKOX010000004.1, on the reverse strand, counting down.
GCCGCTACGCCTGGCGATTTAAGCCTTGTGCTTCCGAAGCGGATCCTGGACGGCATCATCGAGATGATCTATGCGCTTGATAAGATCGCGCCTGGCACAGCCAACGACGACACGCTGCTCTACGGTGTGGAAGTGAAATTCTATAACATGGAAGTAGCGCTGAACGACCGTCTGGAAACGATACACAAAGGCCTGTATGTGATCGGCGACGGCAGTGGCGTTACGCACTCCCTGTCCCACGCATCGGCAAGCGGCGTATATGTGGCGGACATTATTGCGGAGGAATTACCGACAGTATCATCACACAAACAAGTCAATATGGGTGGGGCAGCTGGGTGAGAACAGAGTGGAACATGTGAACTGCATCACAAAAGAGGAGTGGAAAGCACTTGTTTAGGCAGACGCCCCGGCAGATGCCGGAGCGCCTTTGCACATTTTTGTGTGCTTATTTGCATTCGAAATCAGTCGGGCTGTCGATCAGCGATGCAACCTGGAACTCGTGTCTGTGACCGTCGGCCTCTTCGGTGCAGGCTTTTGCGAAATGCACATGCTTGCCGCCGCCCACGTTAATCGCACCGGAGGATTTACCGCAGAATTCATGGTAATGACCGTCAGCAAAATCAGTGCGGAACTTTACCTCATGGTAATGATCCTGCTTGCCCGGAATCGGCATCGCTTCGCCGGAAACCGTGGCAAATCTATGATTATGACAGTCGTGGCAGTTTCTGACGACCTCGGTAATGCCCGTGATCTCATGGACATGCTGCTGTCTTTCACAATCGTTGCTTTGTGTGCTCATGGTGTCTCTCCTATCCTTTTTTACTATCATATGCCGCTAAGAGAAATCTGCTAATCAATCCCGAAAAGAGAACAGCTTCATGCCGCGTTTCCTGCAATGCCGGAAACGGAAAAACAAAAATGTCTGTGCCCGTCGCCAGACGCCTGCGAAAATGAGAAGCGGGTATCATACAAAAAATTTCCTCGGATTTTGAAAAAAGTACTTGCTTTTTTAAAAAGCTGTGTTATAGTAGTTATAGAACAAATGAAAACGAAAAATCCATTTGTTGCAAAATTCTCTGAGAAGAGGAGGGGAATGTTATGAATATCAATAAATTTACGCAAAAATCTTTGCAGGCGATCAACGACCTGGAAAAGATCGCTTATGAATACGGAAACCAGGAAATCGAACAGGAGCATCTTTTGTATGCGCTCATGAACCAGGACGACAGTCTGATCATGAAGCTGATCGAAAAGATGGAGATTCAGCCGCAGTATTTTGCAAACGCGATTATGTCGGCGCTGGAAAAACGGACAAAGGTTTCGGGCGGCAAGGTATATATCGGAAACGACCTGAACCAGGTGCTGGTGTCTGCGGAGGACGAGGCGAAGGCGATGGGTGATGAATACATTTCTGTTGAGCACCTGTTCCTGGCGCTGATCCGCCATCCGAACAAGGCTGTGAAGGAGCTTTTCAAGGAGTTCGGCATTACCCGGGAGCGTTTCCTGCAGGCACTGTCCACCGTGCGCGGCAACCAGCGCGTCACCTCGGACAACCCGGAGGCAACCTACGATACGCTGAAAAAATATGGGCAGGAGCTGGTGGAAAAGGCGCGCCAGCAGAAGCTTGATCCGGTCATCGGGCGTGATACCGAGATCCGGAACGTCATCCGTATCCTGTCCCGAAAGACGAAAAACAATCCGGTGCTCATCGGAGAGCCGGGCGTCGGCAAGACGGCGGTCGTGGAGGGGCTGGCGCAGCGTATCGTGCGCGGCGATGTCCCGGAGGGACTGAAAAATAAAAAGATTTTCTCACTGGATATGGGCGCGCTGGTGGCAGGCGCCAAGTACCGCGGCGAGTTTGAGGAACGTCTGAAGGCGGTGCTGGAGGACGTGCGCAAGAGCGACGGAGAGATGATCCTGTTCATTGATGAGCTGCATCTGATCGTTGGCGCAGGTAAGACGGATGGCGCGATGGACGCCGGAAATATGTTAAAGCCGATGCTGGCGCGCGGCGAGCTGCACTGTATCGGTGCGACCACGCTTGACGAGTACCGCCAGTACATTGAGAAGGACGCGGCGCTGGAGCGTCGTTTCCAGCCGGTGCTGGTGGATGAGCCGACCGTGGAGGATACCATTTCCATTCTGCGTGGTCTGAAGGACCGCTACGAGGTTTACCATGGCGTCAAGATCACCGACAGTGCTCTGGTGGCGGCGGCAACGCTGTCTGACCGCTATATTTCCGACCGGTTCCTTCCGGATAAGGCGATCGACCTTGTAGATGAAGCGTGCGCGCTGATCAAGACGGAAATGGATTCCATGCCGACAGAGCTGGATGAGCTGCGCCGCCGCGTCATGCAGATGGAAATCGAGGAAGCGGCGCTGAAGAAGGAGACCGATAAGCTCAGTCAGGATCGTCTGGCAAATCTGCAGAAGGAACTGGCGGAGCTGAAGGACGAATTTGCCAACATGAAGGCAAAGTGGGATAACGAGAAGAGCGCTGTGGAAAACCTGTCGAAGCTGCGTGAGCAGATCGAGGCGATGAATAAAGAAATCGAGAAGGCACAGCGTGAGTACGATCTGAACCGGGCGGCTCAGCTTCAGTACGGCGAGCTGCCGAAATTGCAGCAGCAGCTTGCAATCGAGGAAGAAAAGGTGAAAAATAAAGATCTGTCCCTGGTACACGAGAGCGTTACCGAGGAGGAGATCAGCCGGATTATTTCCCGCTGGACGGGTATTCCGGTGGCAAAGCTTACCGAGAGCGAGCGGAGTAAGATTCTGAATTTAAGCGGCGAGCTGCACAAGCGCGTGGTCGGACAGGATGACGGCGTGCAGAAGGTGACGGACGCAATACTGCGATCCAAGGCGGGTATCAAGGATCCGACCAAGCCTATCGGCTCCTTCCTGTTTATGGGACCGACCGGTGTCGGCAAAACGGAGCTGGCGAAGGCACTGGCACAGAGCCTGTTCGACGACGAGCAGAATATGGTGCGTATCGACATGAGTGAATACATGGAGAAATACTCCGTATCGCGTCTGATCGGAGCGCCTCCCGGATATGTCGGCTACGAGGAGGGCGGTCAGCTTACGGAGGCGGTGCGCAGAAAGCCGTATTCGGTCGTACTGTTTGACGAGATCGAGAAGGCGCACCCGGATGTGTTCAACGTGCTTCTGCAGGTGCTGGACGACGGGCGCATCACCGATTCCCAGGGCAGAACGGTCGACTTTAAGAATACCATTCTGATCATGACGTCCAACATCGGTTCCTCTTATCTGCTGGAGGGCATCGAGGACGACGGCACGATCAGACCGGAATGCGAGGAGCTGGTGATGAACGATCTGCGGGCACATTTCCGTCCGGAGTTTCTGAACCGTCTTGACGAGATCATTATGTTCAAGCCGCTGACGAAGGAAAACATCGGACATATCGTAGATCTGATGATGGCGGATCTCAATAAACGTCTGGAAGCCCAGGATATTTCTCTGCAGCTCACGGACGCGGCGAAGGCATTCATCATTGACGGCGGCTACGATCCGATGTACGGCGCGAGACCGCTGAAGCGGTTCCTGCAGAAAAATGTGGAGACGATGGCGGCGCGGGAGATCCTTTCCGGCGATGTGCGCGGCGGCGATGTGATCACGCTTGACGTAAAGGACGGCAGGCTGACGGCGGAGGTGCGCGCATGATACCGAAGGATCCGATGATGCTGTTAAGCTATGTCAATACACAGCTTCGCGATTTCTATCCCAGCCTGGACGCGCTCGCGGAGGGGCTGGAGCTGGATAAAGATGAGCTGGTGGAAAAATTAAAGGGCGTCGGCTATGAATACGACGCCCAACTGAATAAGTTTTTATAAGACGGGGGCAGAGAAATCTGCCCTTATATTATGTATCATTGAGCCGTAAGCGGCTGTACCTTTTCTTTGTAGATTTTTTTGAGAAGTATGGTACTTAAGATCAGCGAAACGATTTCGGCAATATTGAAGCTCCACCATACCGCGTTTAGACCGACCGTGACGGCGAGCAGATATGCCGCCGGCACAAGCACCAGGAGCTGACGAGCCACCGATACGATCAGACTGTAAACGCCGTTGCCGAGCGCCTGGAACACGGAACTGATCACAATGCAGTATCCGGCAAACAAGAAGCTCAGGCTGATGATGCGCAGCGCGGGCACGCCGATCTCCAGCATATTTTCCGATGCGTTAAAGAGCAGCAGAAGCTTATCCGGTATGAGCTGGAACACCAGCAGACCAAGGATCATGATAGCGACGGCAATGAAGACGCTCAGCTTTATAGTATCCTTGATGCGGTTTTTATTTGCGGCACCATAGTTGTAGGCAATGATCGGGATCATGCCGTTGTTCAGACCAAACACCGGCATGAACGCGAAGCTGTTCAGCTTGAAATAAACGCCGAATACCGCGGTTGCCGTCGAGGTAAACATCAGCAGAATTTTATTGAAGCAGAAATTCATTACCGAGCCGATCGCGATCATGATAATGGAGGGAACGCCGACCGCGTAAATGGTGCGGATAATGCGTCCGTTGGGGCGAAATCTCTTCAGCGTGATATGGATTTCAGAATTTTTCTTCAGATTAAAAAACAGGGCGAGCAGCATGGCAATGATCTGTCCGATGACGGTGGCGACTGCCGCTCCCGCAACGCCCATTTTCGGCATTCCAAAGAGACCGAAGATCATGATCGGATCGAGGATAATGTTAATGATCGCGCCGAGTCCCTGGGTGATCATGGTGTAAAAGGTTTTTCCGGTCGCCTGCAGGAGACGCTCGAAGGTAAACTGCATAAAAACGCCGAACGAGCAGGTGAGAATGATGGTGAGGTACTGCGTACCGTATTCGATAATAAGTGCCTCGGACGCTTTTTTTATCTGGACGGCGAAGAAAAACCGGGAGCCGAAAATCCCCATCAGCGCAAACACGATATAGCTGAGAATGCCGAGAAAAATGCCGTTGTTGGCTGCAAGGCTGGCGTCGCGCTCGTTCTTTGCGCCAAGACTGCGCGAAAGCAGCGCATTTATGCCGACGCAGGTGCCGGATGCAACCGCTGTCATCAGATTCTGCACGGGGAACGCCAGCGAAACGGCGGTCAGCGCATACTCGTCGATTCTGGATACAAAAATGCTGTCTACGATATTGTAGAGCGCCTGCACCAGCATCGAGAGCATGATCGGCAGCGACATGGAGATCAGCAGCTTCGGGATAGGCATGACGCCCATTTTGTTTTCTTTTACCTGGGTTTGTTGCATGTGTTTCTTCCTTTCTTCCTTACGTATAAGTAGCCACTCAATCTGAAGATATCGTGGCTAAGTAATTTCTAAGTATAGCAGGGTAAATATTGTTTGTCTACAAATGTTTTGCAAAAGAGGGAAAAATCGTTTATACTGAAAATGATCTGCGTGCTCGTATTTGCATGAACAGCGCAGATCGCAGTATACTAAGCGAAAGAAATCCTGTGCGGAGGAAAGATTTATGGAGAAAGACAAGAAAAAAAGACCATGGGTGACGTATCTGGCGCTCGCTCAGCTCGCGATCGCGGTGGCGATCATGACATACGGCACATTTTCCAAAAAGCTGACGGGGCGGCAGTCGGATATTCTGATCACGGCTTCGCTGCTGATCTTCTGGATTTTAACGGATATTGTCGAGCCAGTCGTGATGAAGCGGTTCGCAGGGATCACGCAGGAGCAGAAAACGGCTTATATGAAGTTTATTGCGCTTGATTTTGCCGGACTTGCCGGAATCGCATATTTCCTGTACAGTATGGGAAATGCAGGCGGAAACGGTATTGTGGGCGCGATGATCTACGTGATCACCATGAAGCCAAAGCGTGACAGCCAGGACGTTTTTTATCACGGTGTGAAGGAAACGGAACCGGAGATATCAGAGGAGACAGACGAAGCGGCGGGGAAAGACGAAGCGGCAGGCGAAACAGCGCCGGAGCGGGCAGACGACCAGACAGCAGGTCAAACAGCGCCGGAGCGGGCAGACGACCAGACAGCAGGTCAAATGGTGACGGAGCAGCAGGAAAGCGACGGAGAGGCATAGAGCGCAGGAAGTCAAATGCCCCGCAGGAGGCCGCGGGGATGACCTGGCTTGTTCTTTCCGCCAAAAGGGACGGGGATCTGACCCTCGCGGCAATTGCCAAATGGATGTGCGGGCATATGCCGGGCTCGTTGCGCGCGGGAATAAATCCGCGGACGCACGCATACGATAGGAACAAGAAATCAGCAGAGTGTGCCTATGAAGGAAACGATGATCCGCGGCGGACGGTGGATGTTCGTGCTGTTCGCATTTATGATTTTTTTCAGCATTTACGTACAAAAGCAGCAGGAAACACAGGCGGTCGGCGCGCAGCCGGATGCGGGAGCGGAAAATGTACAGCCGGATTCCCAAGATGCAGCCGCGCAGTCAGATATAGAAGAAGATAGTATGCCGCAGAAAATTGCGCTCACCTTTGACGACGGTCCCCATCCGGTGTACACGCAGAAGCTCCTGGAGGGGCTGCGGCAGCGTGGCGTGAAAGCCACGTTTTTTGTAGTTGGAGAGAACATCCCGGGGCGGGAGGAGCTGATACGGCAGATGGCGGAGGACGGACATTTAATCGGAAATCACACCTATGACCATGCGGACGTCAGCAAAATGAGCAGTGAAAAGGTGTGCGAGGAGCTGCAGAAAACCAGTGACCTTGTGGAAGAAATCACCGGGGAGGCGACGCCCTACGTGCGCCCGCCGTTCGGCAACTGGGACGATAATCTGGACTGCCTCATCTCGATGATCCCTGTGCGCTGGACGATCGATCCCTTAGACTGGACGACGGCAAACACCGCACAGATTGTCGACAAAGTAGTGACAAAGGCATCCGACAACGACATCATTCTGCTGCACGACTACTACGAATCTTCTGTAGAAGCGGCGCTGCAGATCGTGGATATCCTGCAGGCGCGCGGTTTTGTGTTCGTGACGGTGGAGGAGCTGCTGCTGGAATAAACAGGGGCGCAGCGTTACCGTTGACGCCGGTCTCAAACTGTGAATGGTGTGAACGGCAATGGTCCGGCAAAGGTTACTGTTCAGGTCAGGACTTTGCATTCACTGCGACGCGCAGCTAGTCCTGTGGGCAAAGTCCGTAAGAAAGTGATACAGGTGTGAGCAAATCCCATTCGCGGAGCGAATTTTAAATGGATTTGCGAATGTTACTGTGAACGACGTGAACAGTAACCGGCAAAGGAAGAACAGGAAGGAAATACGATGGATTTATTTGATTATATGAGACAAAATACCATGGAGCGTGAAGCGCCGCTTGCTTCGCGCCTGCGCCCGCGCACACTGGAGGAGGTGGTCGGGCAGCAGGAGATCATCGGGGAGGGAAAGCTTTTGTACCGTGCGATCAAGGCGGATAAGCTGAGCTCGCTGATTTTTTACGGACCGCCCGGCACGGGGAAAACAACGCTTGCGAAGGTGATCGCCAACACGACCAGCGCCGATTTTAAGCAGATCAATGCGACGGTTGCCGGGAAAAAAGACATGGAGGACGTGGTGAGGGCGGCGAAGGACAGCCTTGGCATGTATGGAAGAAAGACGATTCTTTTCGTGGATGAGATTCACCGCTTCAACAAGGGGCAGCAGGATTATCTTCTGCCGTTTGTGGAGGACGGCACACTGATCCTCATCGGAGCGACGACGGAGAATCCGTATTTTGAGGTGAACAGCGCGCTCATTTCCCGCTCCGTCGTGTTTGAGCTGAAGCCGCTCGCGAAGGAGGACATCTGCAAGTTAATTGACCGCGCGGTGTACGATAAAGAGCGCGGGATGGGCAATTACGGCGCGGTGATCGATGAGGATGCAAAGAATTTTCTGGCGGATGTGGCGGGCGGAGACGCCCGGGCAGCGCTGAACGCAGTGGAGCTTGGCGTTCTCACAACAGAGCGCGGCAGTGATGGGAAAATTCATCTGACGCTTGACGTAGCGTCAGAGTGCATTCAGAAACGGGCGGTGCGTTATGACAAAACAGGGGACAATCATTACGATACGATCTCGGCGTTCATCAAGAGTATGCGCGGCTCTGATCCCGACGCGGCGGTCTATTATCTTGCGAGGATGCTGTATGCGGGTGAGAGCGTGACGTTTATTGCGCGCCGTATCATGATCTGCGCATCGGAGGATGTGGGAAACGCAGACCCGCAGGCTCTGCAGGTGGCGGTTGCCGCGGCGCAGGCGGTAGAGCGCGTCGGAATGCCGGAGGCGCAGATCATTCTTTCACAGGCGGTCCTGTACGTTGCCACGGCGCCAAAGAGCAATGCCGCCTGCAACGCGGTGTTCTCGGCGGCGGAGGCAGTGAAAAATTTCAAGGCGACCGTGCCGGTGCATCTGCAGGATTCCCATTATAAAGGAGCGGCAAAGCTCGGCCACGGCGTTGGCTATGAGTATGCGCACGACTTCCCGAAACACTTTTCGCGGCAACAGTATCTGCCCGATGAGATCAAAGACCAGGTATTCTATCATCCATCCGAAAATGGATACGAAAAGCAGATCCGGAAATATATGGACTGGTTACATGAGGCGTGAGAAAAGGGCTTCCTTGCCGGACCGCGGCTTTCTGCCCGCAGTAAAAAGCGGGCTGCGTCTGCCGGAATTTCTGGCGCGTCTGAGCTTTGCGCGGTACTTTTGCTTCAGCAGCTTATTTTTCATAGCATACTCATTTTTCTGCATACGTGCCTGCTGCTTCGTGTCCTTTCTGGCAAGCTTTTTCATCTCGGCGGTTTGTATCCGGGCGGTGTTTCTCACGGACAGCCCGATAACAAGTACGCCGATCGCCGCCTGGATAGCGAGCGTAAGCTTTTCCTGTTGATCCTGGGTTAAATTCATTATGTACTCCTTTTTGAATAAATGAGTTTTTATTTTCCACCAGTATACCACACAGAAGGAAAAAGGGGAAGAGGTAGCCGCGCCTTGTTGACAGGAAATGCAGCGGAAGCTATAATCTATAAATAGGTAATTTGGAAAAGGGAGCGGAGGAAAAATGCAGGACCAGGCAGAAACGCAGAGACGCATGTGGGGTGAAAAGCCGTACCGCTCTCTGGATTTCCGACTGCGGGAGCAGTTTGGCGAAAAAGTGTATAAGCTTTCTCTGAACGGAGGAATGACCTGCCCGAACCGCGATGGAACCGTGGGAACGGGCGGCTGTATTTTCTGCAGCGCGGGCGGGAGCGGGGAATTTGCCGCCGACCGCAGTCTGTCGATTACAGAGCAGATTCGTTGGCAGAAGGAAGCATTGCGTAAAAAGAAGCCGGCGAGAAAATACATCGCCTATTTTCAGGCATACACAAACACGTACGCGCCTGCGGCATATCTGGAAAAAATCTTTACGGAAGCAATCGGGGATGACGAGGTGGCGGTGCTCTCGGTAGCCACAAGACCAGACTGCCTGCCCGAAGAAGTGCTGGAGCTTCTTGGGCGACTGAATCACAAAAAGCCCGTGTGGGTAGAGCTGGGGCTGCAGACGATACATCCGCAGACGGCGCGCTTTATCCGCAGAGGCTATGAGCTTTCCTGCTTTGAGGAGGCGGTGCGCGGGCTGCGCAGCCGCAATATTGAAGTGATCGTACACACCATTCTGGGGCTTCCGGGAGAGGGACGAAAAGAAATACTGGAGACGATAGACTATCTGAATCGGGCAGACATCCAGGGCATCAAGCTGCAGCTATTGCACATTCTGCGCGGCACGGATCTCGGGGAACTGTACCTGCGGCAGATGCACGGCGCGCGCGGCTGCGATGAAATACCGGATGCAAACGATGCGGCGGAGCAGCCTGCGATACAGGTTCTGTCTATGGACGCTTACATTGACCTGATCCTGGATTGTGTGGTGCATTTGTCGCCGGATATCACGATCCATCGGCTGACAGGGGACGGCCCGAAAGAGCTTCTTTTAGCTCCGCTCTGGAGCAGCAAAAAGCGGACGGTGCTGAACACCATTCACAGCCGGATGAGGGAAGAGGCAATCTGGCAGGGGAAATATTTTTCAGAGCAATGATAGAAGGGGCAGCAGACTCCGGCAATACGTGAGAGGGGGATCGCACATGCAGGATGTGCATACACTTTACAAATTGATTATCTTATCTATGCTGGACAAGGTGGAATTTGAGCTTACGAACAGCCAGATCACGGCGTTTATACTGGAAGAGCAGTACACGGATTACTTTACCGTGCAGGAGACGCTGGCGGACATGATAGAATCCGGTCTTTTGGAGGCAAAAACGATCCGCAACAGCACGCGCTATGTGATGACCGAGAGCGGGAAGGAGACGCTTGCTTATTTTGGAAATGATGTTTCCGACGGGATAAAAGCCGATATTGAAACGTATTTCCGCAAGAATAAGCTGCAGATGCGAAATGACAACGCGGTGATCGCAGATTATTACCGGACAAGTGGAAATGAATTTACGGCGAAGCTCCAGGTGAAGGAGAAGGAGAATATTCTGGTGGAGGTGGCGCTTACGGTGCCTCTGGAGCAGCAGGCGATCGTTCTCTGCGATAACTGGAAAAAGAAGAGCCAGCAGATTTACGGATACCTGATGAAAGAATTAATGTAGAGGAACATCATGAAGATTTTACTGGCGGCCATCAACGCAAAATATATACATTCCAATCCGGCGGTGTATAGTCTGAAAGCATACGCGGAGCGTTTCCTGAAGGAAAAGGGCGGGCACGCAGCCTGTGAAGATACGGCGGCGCCGCGGCAAAGCGGCGGGAAAGGAACGCCTGCTTTTTGCGGGATAGAAATCGCAGAATTTACAATTAACCAGGAGACGGACGAAATCCTGCGCGGGATTTACAAAAAGAAGCCGGATGTACTGGCGTTTTCCTGCTACATCTGGAATCTCAGGAAGGTGGAAGAGCTTCTTGATGATCTGCCGCATATCCTGCCGGAGACGGAGTTATGGCTTGGCGGACCGGAGGCATCCTATGATGCGGAGGCGTTTCTTGCGAACCATCCGCAGGTGCGCGGCGTCATGGTGGGCGAGGGAGAGGAAACCTTTGCGGAACTTGCCGCCTGGTATTCCTGCCGTGAGAGCGGGCAGCCGGATATCCGTGGAATCGTGTTTCGGGATACAATGGGAGCGGTCCATACCACTGCGCCGCGTCCGTGTCTTGATATGGATAAACTGCCGTTTCTGTACGATTCCCTGGAAGATTTTGAAAACCGCATCATTTACTATGAGAGCAGCCGCGGCTGTCCGTTTTCGTGCAGCTACTGTCTTTCTTCTATAGATAAAAGTGTGCGCTTCCGCAGTACGGAAAAGGTGAAGCGCGAACTGGCTTTTTTTCTGGAGCAGAAGGTTCCGCAGGTGAAGTTTGTGGACCGGACGTTTAACTGCCGTCACAGCCACGCAATGGAAATCTGGCGGTTTATCAGAGAACATGACAACGGTGTGACAAATTTTCATTTCGAAATCGCAGCTGAGCTGCTGAGTGAAGAGGAACTGGCGCTTTTAAATACCTTCCGTCCGGGGCTGGCACAGATGGAGATCGGAGTGCAGTCGACGAATCCGAAGACACTGGCGGAAATCAATCGGATTTCTGATTTTGAAAAACTGTCTGCGATCGTGCGAAGGCTGCAGAGCGGCGAAAATATCCACCTGCATCTCGACCTGATCGCCGGGCTGCCCTGTGAGGATTATGAAAGCTTTGTGCGTTCTTTTAATGATGTGTACGGACTGCACCCGGAGCAGCTTCAGCTTGGCTTTCTGAAGGTCTTAAAGGGATCGAAGATGCACCGGAGGGCGGCGGATTACGGGCTTTGCTACCGAAGGCAGCCGGTTTACGAGGTGCTGCATACCCGCTGGGTTTCCTACGGCGAGCTTCTGAAGCTGAAAATGGTCGAGGAGATGGTGGAGGTCTACTACAACAGCGGACAGTTTGCGCACACCATGGGCCGTCTGGAGGGGGAATTTGCGCATCCGTTCGCAATGTATCTGGAGCTGGCAGAGTATTACGAGCGCAGCGGGAATGCCGGAAAGAAGCACACGCGGATGGCGCGCTTTGATATTTTACGCGATTTTATCCGCACAAAAACGGACGCTGCGCTTTATGATGAGCTGCTGATTTTTGATCTGTATCTGCGCGAAAACAGCAAGAGCCGCCCGGCATGGGCGGGGGATCAGAACGCCGACAAACCGGAGATGCTGGCGTTTTTCCGAAGGGAGGAGGAAAAACGCAGTCTGCTCGCGGGCTATGAGGGGCGCAGTGCGAAGCAGATGATGAACATGACGCATCTGGAGCGGTTTCATTACAATGTATGCGGGGACTGCCGGGAGGGGACACGCTGGATCCTGTTTGATTATCAGAAGCGCAGTCCGCTGACACAGGAAGCGGCTGCCTGCGAGGTGGTATTGTAAGAGAAAGGAAGCAGCATTACTGTTCACATAAAATTTACTTGATAGATTTGGCAAAATAGCATAGAATAGACATAGCATCGGATAGCTATTAACAGGCTGAGGATAAGAGGTGATAAATATGGCGAACATGAAAAAGAAGGACGATAGAAGACGTGTAATTGCCGCAGTGATCGCAATTCTGCTGATCCTGGCGATGGTGGTCACGACGATTATCGGCGCGTTTTTATAAGAAAGACCGGGGGTATAAAATGAAATTAAAAAAGAGGTTTCTGATTACGCTTATTTTCGCATTTGCGGCGATGGGCGTCTTTTGTGCATCTGCAGAGGAGCAGGTGCGCGTTGGCGATGGTATCTATATTAGCGATATCAATGTGTCCGGCATGACATACAGCGAGGCGGATACGTTGGTGGAGCAGCGGATCGCGCAGGCACGCTCGGCGGTGATCACTGTCCAGGTGGGAGAGGACAGCGTTGAAGCGACGGCAAGCGAGCTTGGGCTGCAGTGGGATAACAGAAACGTGGTGCAGGACGCCATCGATCTTGGCAATTCCGGCAATCCGATAAAGCGCTACAAGGACAGGAAAAATCTTGGACAGGAAACACAGGTGCTCCCGCTGAAATTCAGTGCGAACGCAAATGCGGTGAGAGATTTTATCGAAGAAAAATGCAAGCAGTTTGAGAAGGAAGCGCAGGAGGTATCCGTCAGCGCCGACGGCAGCGGCGGAATCAATATACAGCCGGGCGTTACCGGTCAGGTTATCAACGTAGACGAATCGGTAAAAGCGGTGCAGGACTACATTGCAAACGAATGGCAGGGCGGAGAGGGGACGGTTGCGCTGGCTGTCGAGCTGGATGAGCCGCGCGGAAGCGAGGAGGATCTGGAATCCATTACAGACTGCCTTGGCACGTATACGACGCCTTATGGTTCCACCGCCGGGCGAAATATGAATGTAGAGCGCGGTGCGGAGCTGATCAATAATCATATTGTTTATCCGGGTGAGACCTTCTCCGTATGCGATCATCTGGTACCGTTTACGGCGGAAAACGGCTACGAGCTGGCGCCGGAATATGCGATGGGACGTGTTGTACAGGGCTACGGCGGCGGTATCTGCCAGGTGTCCACAACGCTGTACAACGCATTGCTGCTGGCGGAGCTTGAAATTGTCGAGCGGCATAATCACACAATGACGGTGTCCTACGTTCCGTATTCGATGGATGCGGCGATCGCTGAGGGCAGCATGGATCTGGTGTTCCGCAATAATCTGGATACGCCGATCCTGATCTCCGGCTATGCCTACGGCGGCGAGCTGACTTTTAGTATCTGGGGCAAGGAGACGCGTCCGGCAGACCGCTTTATCTATTATTACAGCAATACGATCAGTGAAACGTACCCGGAAGGCGTAGCGCTTTATGCGGCGCCGGATCAGCCGGTCGGATACTTTAACCAGGTGCAGTCGGCGATGAGCGGTGTGAGCGCGGAGTGCTGGAAAGAGATAACGTACAACGGTGAGACGACGACAGAGCTTGTGAACACCAGCTACTACCAGGCAACACCGGCGAGCTGGGAGGTTGGAACGAGTGGAGCCTCGGACGCATTGCTGAATGCGATCGCGTTAAACGATCTGGCGGCGGCGCAGGCGGCGGCAGCGGGAGTTACCACGCAGACGGAGACCACAGAAACGGATACGGTTGCGACGGAGACGCCGGCTACCGATACAGTTACCACAGAAACACCGGCGACCGATACGGTTGCTACGGAAACACTGGCAACGGATTATGTCGATCCCAACGCCGGATATGATACGGGCGCGGGAGACGGAGTTGTGATCTGGGAGTAGGAAATTCAGATTAAAGAGAGAAAAAGTATGAAAACAGGAAAAATTTCGGAATCAGTTTTAAAGCGTTCCGTTTTGAAGCAATGTACAGGCACGCATCCGGCAGTGTTGCAGGGCGCCGAAAGCGGCGGTGATTGCGCAGTCATTTTAACGGCAGAGAAATCTGCCGTTTCCTGTTCTGTGCATCCTGCGATGCTGGATACCATAAAAAAGGTGCGTTTTGCCGTGGAACATGCGGTAAATAATCTGGGGTGCTCCGGCGCGGAGCCGACGGCGGCGCTTCTGACTGTGCTGCTGCCCAGGGAAGCGGAGGAAGCGCTTTTAAAAGAAATCATGCGGGAGGCGGAAGCCGTCTGCAAAGAATTAAAAATACAGATCGCCGGCGGGCATACGGAGGTAAATCCGGCAGTGAAGCTTCCCGTGCTGACGGTGACGGCGCTTGGAACCGTAGACGCCGGGCGTGCGGCAGATGCCGGGACTGATGCGGACGCTGTACTTTGTGCGAAAAATGCTTTGCCCGGCATGGATCTTCTGGTGGCAGGCACGATCGGGCGCGAGGGGACGGCGCTGCTTGCATGGGCGCACGAAGAGGAATTAAAGAAGCGGTTCCCAGTGACATTTGTGGAGCAGGCGAAGAGCTTCGGGAAAAGCATCAGCATTCTGCAGGCGGCGCGCATTGCAAAGGACTGCGGCGCGGCGGCGCTGCACGACGCTTCGCAGGGCGGCATTTTTGGAGCACTGTGGGAGTTGTGTGAGGGCGCAAAGTGCGGCCTGACAGCGGAGCTTCGAAAAATCCCTATCCGCCAGGAGACGATTGAGATCTGTGAATATTTTGGCTGTCATCCCTACTGCCTGCTTTCGGGCGGCGCGCTTCTGATCGCGGCACCGGACGGACGGCGGGTGGAAATGGAGCTTGCGGGGCACGGTATTCCGGCGGCAATTATTGGAAAGCTGACAGAGTCCAACGACCGGATACTGATAAACGGCGAGGAGCGGCGTTTTCTCGATCGTCCCGCGCAGGATGAGATCTGGAAGGAGAGAGGCATGTTATGAGCAGGTTGAATATTGTATTATTTGAGCCGGAAATTCCGTCAAACACAGGGAATATCGGCAGAACCTGCGTGGCGACCGGAGCGCGGCTGCATCTGATCGAGCCGCTTGGCTTCAGCCTGAGTGAAAAGGCGATCAAACGGGCAGGGATGGATTACTGGAAGGAGCTTGATGTCACGCGTTATCTTGATTTCGAGGAATTTCTGGAGAAAAATCCGGGAGCGAAAATCTACATGGCAACGACGAAAGCGCCGCAGACCTACACAGAGGTGCATTATGAGCCGGACTGTTATCTGATGTTTGGGAAAGAGAGCGCCGGCATTCCGGAGGAAATCCTTCTGGAGCATCAGGAGACGGCAGTGCGCATTCCGATGATCGGGGAGACGCGCTCTTTAAATTTAAGCAATGCGGTGGCGATCGTACTCTACGAGGCTCTGCGTCAGAACCGGTTCGCTCAGATGGAGCTGACTGGGCACCTCACAAAATACGACTGGAGGTAAAATGGGCGGCAGAGTTTTGCACAGACCGGCGCGAAAGGATACTGACGCAGGGAATGCATATTTTACAGCGCTTCTGCCGCGCGGAATTTATAGCCGACGCCCCATACCGTATCCAAAGACCATGTTTCATGGTCTTTTATTTTTTCGCGGATGCGTTTGATATGTACGTCGATCGTCCGGGCGTCCCCGATGTAATCGTAGCCCCAGACATGGTCGAGGAGCTGTTCGCGCGTGAACACCTGATTGGGAGCTGATGCCAGGAAGTAAAGCAGCTCCAGCTCTTTGGGCGGCATGTCCACTGTCTCGCCATCGCAGGTCACGCTATAATTGGAAAGGCTGATGATAAGCTGCGGATATTCCACATATTTCGGGAGCGACCGCTTCGCAGCGGTGGGCGGCGGCGTCAGCGTGCGGCGCCAGATGGCGTGGATTCTGGAAATCAGCTCGCGCGTGTCAATCGGCTTTTCCAGAAAATCATCCGCTCCGGCGTCCAGCGCCCGCACCCTTTCCAGCACATCCCTGCTGCTGGAAAGAACCAGCAGCGGCGTGCTCCCGGCCGGGCGCAGCTCCCGGAAAAGATCGGCATAATCAATGCGCGGTACGGTGTCCTTGTCCACCACGATAAAATCTGCCTGCCGTGCGGCAAGCTCTCTGGCGGCGGTGGCTCCGTCAAAAGCCACCTGCACCTCTGAAAATCCGGTTTTTAAAGCATCCCGCAGCGTGCGGGCAGTTTGTATATCCTGTTCCACAAGCATCAGTTTTTGTGGGCTGTTCATGCTTACCTCCTGTTAATTTTTGAAAGTCACAATTGTCACCCCGGCGTCTCCTTCCCCAAATTCTCCGAGCCGGTAGGATTCCACATGCTTCTGGCGGCGCAGATAATTGTGTACCGCTTTTCGAAGCGCCCCTGTTCCCTTTCCGTGTACGATGCGCACGCTCGGCATGTGGGAGAGGTAGGCGTCGTCCAGGTATTTGTCCAGCTCAGCGATCGCCTCGTCGGTAGTCTTTCCGAGCAGATTGATCTCGATGCCAACGGAAGCGGATTTCGACATTCTGATTTTTCCGCTGCCAGTCTGACGCTTGTAGGGCGTCGCTGCCTCGATGTCGGCGATTTTTTCCAGATCCTTAATATTTACCTGCGAGCGCAGAATGCCCATCTGTACGAAGAGATTTCCCTTTGCGTCCGGAAGCGTGCTGACGATTCCCTTTAAGTTCATGCTCAGCACACGCACGCTGTCGCCGAGGTGCAGATCTTTTGGCTGAAGCTCCTTCGACGGTGCGCGCTGTGCTTTCAGCGTCATATTTTTTTCTACGGAGGACATTTTCTCGCGCAGACGGGAGCGCTCCTGCTCCATCGCTCTGGAGTCAATGCCCTGTTTCCCGAATTTGTTGAAGTTTTTGATGGTCGTGTCGGCGTATTCCTTCGCCTCGCGCAGAATCGCGTGCGCCTGCTCGTTTGCCTCGCGCAGAATGCGCTCGCGGCTTGCATCCAGCGTTTCCTGCTTCTGCTCCAGCCGTTTTTTCAGCCGCTCGATCTCGTCTTTATAATGATTGATCTCTTCGCGCTCGCGCTCGATCGTCACGCGGCTTGTCTCCAGGTCGCTGATGAGCGATTCGAAATCCTCATCCTGTTGGGAGAGCTGCCCGCGCGCTTCTTCAATAATATATTCCGACAATCCGAGCTTTGCGGAGATGGCAAATGCGTTGCTCTTGCCGGGAATGCCGATCAGAAGGCGATAGGTGGGGCACAGAGTTTCGACATTAAATTCGCAGCAGCCATTTTCTACGCCGGGGGTGGAGAGCGCATAAACCTTCAGCTCACTGTAGTGCGTGGTTGCCATTGTGCGGATGCCCGCGCGGTGCAGGTTTGAAAGCACAGAGATAGCAAGCGCGGCGCCCTCCGTCGGATCGGTCCCGGCGCACAGCTCGTCGAAGAGCACCAGCGAGCGCTCGTTTGCTTCATTTAAAATAGATACAATATTTGTCATATGCGCCGAGAAGGTACTGAGGCTCTGCTCGATGCTCTGCTCGTCGCCGATATCCGCGAATACCTCCTCAAAAACAGCAAGCTCCGACTGGTCGAACGCCGGAATGTGCAGACCGGACTGCCCCATCAGTGTGAACAGCCCTACGGTTTTCAGAGAAACCGTTTTTCCGCCGGTGTTCGGGCCGGTGATGATAAGCTGGTCGAATTCTTTTCCAAGACGGATGTCGATGGGAACGACCTTCTTTTTATCGAGCAGCGGGTGACGTCCCTTCTTGATGTTGATGATGCCTTTGTCGTTTAAGACCGGCTCGCTGCCGTTATAGGATTTGGAAAGCTGTGCGCGTGCAAAAATAAAATCCAGCTTTGTGAGCAGCGTAAGATCGCTCTCCAGGGCTTCCAGCTCGGCGCCTGCCTGCCCGCTTAAATTTGCGAGGATCACTTCAATTTCTTTTTCTTCCCTGATTTCCAGCTCGCGCAGCTCGTTATTCAATTTAATGACTGCCATCGGTTCGATGAACAGCGTGGAGCCGGTGGAGGACTGGTCGTGGATCATGCCCTGCACCTGTCCGCGGTATTCTGCTTTTACCGGCAGGCAGTAGCGCCCGTTTCGCATGGTGATGACGGCGTCCTGCAGATAGGTGCGCGAGGAACCGTTTACCATGGAATTGAGCTGGGCGTGTACCTTGTCGTTCATCTGGCGCATTGCGCGGCGGATGCTGCGAAGCGTGGGGCTTGCGTCGTCGCTGACCTCCTCCTCGGAGGGCAGGCAGCGGCGGATCTCATTTGCAACCGGTGTGAGCGGCTGCAGCGCGTCAAACATCACGTCCAGGGTGCTTGGCTCTGCGTCGGTGTTTTCCTTGCGGGAGTAAGCCTTTACGCGGCTGCAGACCTCAAGAAGATGGCAAATGGCAAGCAGCTCGGACGGACCGAGAATGCTTCCGACCTCCAGACGCTTCAGCGAGCCGCGGATGTCGGTGATACCGGAGAAGGAGACATGTCCCTTCTGGTAGAGCATGGCCAGCGCCAGGCTGGTCTCCGCCTGCAGCATACGGATCTCTTCGATGTCGGAGGAGGGCAGCAGATTTTTGCAAAGCTCCTTTCCGAGCACGGAACCGGCAAGCTCCGTCAGACGGTCGATGATTTTATGATATTCTAATGTTTTCAGCACTTTTGTGTTCATGAAAACCTCCTTATTGCGTATAAACAGTGAAACTCT
Source organism: uncultured Marvinbryantia sp. (assembly GCF_905201705.1). Taxonomy (GTDB): domain Bacteria; phylum Bacillota; class Clostridia; order Lachnospirales; family Lachnospiraceae; genus Marvinbryantia. The sequence goes on along the minus strand of NZ_CAJKOX010000004.1, from coordinate 47,252 downwards.
GGTTTGCTGTGAACGGAGTGCACAGTAACATTAGTTTATCACATAATAAGGCAATCTGCAAATTTATCTTGTTATTGGCGGGCGGTTTTAGTATAATAGCTCCGAAGGAGCCTCCGCGTGCTGCGGAGGAACCGTACATAAAACAGAAACTGTGATTTTGTGAAGATAGAATGAGGAGCAATTTATATGAAATTTATCGGCAATTTTAAAGAGGGAGACCGTATCAGCGATATTTATCTGTGCAAGTACAAGCAGGCGGCAATGACGAAGAACGGCAAGCCGTATGAAAACGTGATCCTGCAGGATAAGACCGGCACCATCGATGCGAAAATATGGGAGCCGAATTCGGGCGGCATAGAGGAATTTGAGGCGATGGATTACGTGGACGTCGTGGGAGATGTGAGCAACTTCCAGGGTGCGCTGCAGCTTTCCATCAAGCGCGTCCGCAGAGCGCAGGAGGGCGAGTACGAACCGCAGGATTACCTTCCGGTTTCCGAAAAAGACGTGGACGAAATGTACGGCGAGCTGAAGCAGATCCTTGGCACGGTGCAGAATCCGTATCTGGAGCAGCTTCTCGCCATGTATTTTGAGAATAACGAGGCGTTTGAGAAGGCGTTTAAGTTCCACTCCGCTGCAAAAGCGGTGCATCACGGCTTTGTGGGAGGGCTTTTGGAGCATACGCTCGGAGTGGTGAAGCTCTGCGACTTTTACTGCAGACAGTACCCTGATCTGAACCGCGACCTTCTGCTGACAGCGGCGGCATTTCATGACATCGGGAAAATGAAGGAGCTTTCCGTGTTCCCGGAAAATGACTACACGGACGACGGGCAGCTTCTCGGACATATTTACATGGGAACCGAGCTGGTGCGCGCGAGCATCCGCCGCATCCCGAATTTCCCGAAGCGCCTTTCCGCGGAGTTGTGCCACTGCATCCTCGCTCACCACGGGGAGCTGGAGTACGGTTCGCCCAAAAAGCCGGCGCTGATCGAGGCGGTGGCGCTGACCATGGCGGACAACACCGACGCCAAGCTGGAATCTTTTAAGGAGATCATCAAAGGCGCGGGCGACAATAATGGCTGGCTTGGATTTAACCGCATTTTTGATTCAAACGTGCGCAGGACAAGCCGCTGACAGGCGTGGCAGGGAAACTGCAAGGACTGATGCGGGAGCCTGCTGCTGTAAAATCTGAGCACGAAAAATAGCAGAAAGTCAAATGAGAGATATGCAGATTTTTATCCGCATGTCTCTTTTTTTGTTTAGAATATTAAAAAAGACTATTGACATATCTAGCAACTTAGTGTACTATATATCTAGTGCACAGATACACTTAAAAGAAGGAGGAAATTATGGACTACAATCCGGCACTCCCTATTTATTTACAGGTGATGACGGCTATCAAGCATGATATTGTCGCCGGAAGGCTCGCGCTTGGCGAGAAGATGCCGTCTGTCCGCGATCTTGCGATCCAGTATACCATCAACCCCAATACGGCAGGCAGAGTGTACAAGGAGCTGGAGAGCGAGGGGGTATGCTTTACAAAACGCGGCATGGGAACCTTTGTGACGGAGGATAAGGAAAAGGCGGCACAGATGAAAGAAGAAATGGCAGGTGACCTTATCAGCCAATTTCTGGGGGGAATGAAGCGTCTTGGAATCTCCAGGGAAGAGGCGGTGGAGCTGCTCGGGCGCTACCAGGCAAAAACGGAAGCTGCGGGCGGCAAAGTGCAGTAGACAACAATTAAAAGAAGGAGAGAATAAATATGTTAGAATGCAGGGAAATCACAAAGCTTTATGGAAGAAAAGCGGCGGTAGACAATGTTTCCTTTAAGCTGGAACCGGGCAAAATCTACGCGATGCTTGGTCCGAACGGAAGCGGAAAGACCACGCTGATGAAAATGGCGGTCGGGCTGGTAAAGCCGAGCAGCGGGGGCTTCTTGTACAATGGAGAGCCGGTCGGTCCGAAGAGCCGCCGGGAGGTCGCTTACATGTCCACGGAGCCGTATTTTTACAACTGGATGACGATAAAGGACGTTGGCCAATATTACAACGACTTTTTCGAGGACTTTTCCATGGAAAACTACGAGCGTCTGATCGGACGGATGGAGCTTTCGCCGGAGATGAAGACGAAAAGCCTTTCCTCCGGTATGATGGCGAAGCTGAAAATAGCCGTTACCATGGCGAGAAAAGCAAAGGTATACCTTCTGGATGAGCCGCTCAACGGCATCGACCTGCTGGCGCGCGATGAGATTATCCGCAGCGTGCTGGAGTCGGCGGGCGAGGACACCACGCTGGTGATCTCAAGTCATCTGGTCGATGAGCTGGAAAAGGTGGTGGATTCCGCTATCTTTATGAAAGAAAGTCACTTGGTGGAAATGGTCGGCGTGGAGGAGCTGCGCGAGGAGCGCGGAAAATCCGTGGTAGATCTGTACCGTGAAATTTATGGACATGGAGGGGAAGCGACATGCTGAAATTAATGAAATACGAACTGCGCAAGACAATGTTTTCTAAATTTATTCTTCTGATTGTCACGGCAATCACGGAAATCGCCTATCTCATCGGCGTATTCTTCGACTGGGACAAAGGGCTTGCGATTGGGGTTATTGGTCTGTTGTGCTGTGCTATGTTCGGCATCCTGTATATCGGTATCGAAAGTCTTCTGGTGTTTCACCGCGACCTGAATACCAAACAGAGTTATATGCTGTTTCTCACGCCGACGAACAGCTACCAGGTGCTCGGCGCAAAGGTGCTCGAAAACGGCATATCCATTCTGCTTACCGGCGCCTGCTTTGCCGCGCTTGCTGCAATCGATTTTACCGTCGGCGTCATTTACATCGGCGGCGTAAAACAGTTCCTGGATATGCTGCATGATCTGATGATTAACCTCCAGTTGGAAATCAATATTTCCGCACAGAGTCTTGCAATGGGATTTTTCTCCATCCTGGTCTCCTGGCTGATGCTGGTGGTGACGGGCTATCTGGCAATCACGCTTTCCGCGACGGTTCTGGCGGGCAGACGCTTCAGCGGCGTAGTGAGCTTTATCCTTTATCTGCTGCTCGGATGGGTGTGCGGCTGGATTGTAGACAAATGCATTCCGGCATCCATGGCAAATGAGATGCTGCAGTACGGTCTGACGATCGGAGCATTATTTATTGAAATTGTTGTGATGTATCTGGCGGCCGGCTGGATTATGGAGCGGCGGCTGAGTGTTTAATATAGCGCTGGATTTGATCGGAGAGGACAGCGTGCATGGTTGAGGGAGGATTTTGAAGAATCTATGAAGAAAGACGATATGGTACAACTGACAATCGAAGATATCAGCGCCGAGGGCTTCGGCATCGGACGCTCGGAGGATATGGTTCTCTTTGTGAAGGATACGATACCGGGCGATGAGATTGAGGCAAAGGTCATGAAGCTGAAAAAGACGTATGGCTATGCCCGTCTGATGAAGCTTCTTACTCCCTCGCCCTTCCGGGTACCGGCGGTGTGCCCGGTGGCAAGGCAGTGCGGCGGCTGTCAGATCCAGGAGATGAATTATCAGGAGCAGCTTCGGTTCAAGGAGAAAAAGGTGCGTGAAAATCTGGAGCGCATCGGAAAATTCACGGATATCCCGATGGAGCCGATCATCGGCATGGAGCAGCCGTTTTACTACCGCAACAAAGCACAGTTTCCTATCGGGAGGGACAAAAACGGACGCATCGTTGCCGGATTTTATGCGGGACGCACGCATTCCATCGTTGACAACCGCAAGTGTTTCCTTGGAGCAGAGGTAAATGAGGAAATTTTAAATATCATCATTTCCTACATGGAAAAAGAGCTTGTCAGTCCGTATGACGAGACGACCGGGCGCGGGCTTGTACGCCATGTGCTGATCCGCTGCGGCTTTACGACGAAGGAAGTGATGGTGTGCATCGTGGTAAATGGACGCACGCTCCCGAAGGAGGAAAAGCTGGTGGACGCGCTTACAAAGATACCGAACATGACCAGTATTTCCATCAACACGAACCGCGAAAAGACGAACGTCATCATGGGAAAGGATGTGCGGGTTCTCTGGGGAAAACCGTACATCGAGGATTATATTGGAAACATCCGCTACCAGATATCGCCGCTCTCGTTTTTCCAGGTGAATCCGGTGCAGACGGAAAAGCTCTATTCGCTGGCTCTGGAATACGCCGGGTTGACCGGAAATGAGACGGTGTGGGATCTGTACTGCGGCATCGGAACGATCTCGCTGTTTCTGGCGCAAAAGGCGCGTCAGGTGTACGGCGTCGAGATCATTCCGCAGGCGATCGACGACGCCTGCCGCAACGCGAAGATCAACGGCATCGCAAACGCGCAGTTCTTTGTGGGAAGAGCGGAGGAAATTCTGCCGGAGGTCTACCGGAAGCACCGCATTCACGCGGAGGTGATCGTGGTCGACCCGCCGCGCAAGGGCTGCGACGATTCGCTGCTCTCCACCATTATTGAGATGCGGCCGGAGCGCGTAGTGTATGTGAGCTGCGACAGCGCTACGCTGGCGCGTGATCTGCGGATCCTGTGTGATAACGGCTACACGCTGAAGCGCTGCCGGGCGGTCGACCAGTTTCCAATGAGCGTTCACGTAGAAACCGCCGTGCAGCTTGAATGCTGCGCGGGTGGTTCAAAATAAGCAAGCCGTAGCCGTTTGGAAATATGACGGCAGAAAAGTATCAGGGAATATAAAAAAGGCTGTGGGTGCGTGCGCAAGGGGAAATGAGCAGGGCGCTCCGGCAGCAAAAAAACTAGCTGCCGCAAAAGGGGAGATGAGAAAATGAGAACACATGACAGGATGATGGTGCTATATTTGGTGTTTTTGTTTGTGACGATCAGCGTTGCCGGGTGGTGCATCGAGGTTCCGTTCCGGTCGCTGTTCTGCAGAAAATTAGTGATTCCGGGATTTCTGTACGGTCCGTACTGCCCGATCTATGGCTTCGGTGTGGTCGCGGTCACGCTTTTCTGCAATCATAAAAAGAAATGGGTTTCTTTTCTGGAAATCTTCGTGCTGGCGTCGGTGCTGGAATATGTTGTATCTTTTGTGTTTGAAACCATATTCCACAGGCTGCTGTGGGACTATTCTATGATACCTTTCAGCATCGGCACGCGCGTAAGCCCGCTGTTTTCCCTCATCTGGGGCTTTTTCGGAGTGCTGATGCTGAAGGAAGCGGAGCCGCGCATTCGGCGGTTTTACATGGAGCACAGAAAACCGGCAGACATTGCCGCGGCGACCGGGCTGGCGGTGCTCGCCGCGGATGCCGTGGTGAGCGTGATCCGGTGAAATGGGGACGGTGGGCAAAAACGGTAATAGTCAATGTCGATATAAATAATCGACACATTTCAAAGATTTTACAATAGGAGTTTCTCTCTGTTAGCTGCTATAATTAAGAAAAACGGGGAGGGATGAAAATGGACAAGATATTACGGGATAAGCGCGTGATTGGCATTTTTTTACTTCCGGCGGTCCTGCTGTTTACGGCTACCGTCGTTGTGCCGCTCGGCTGGTCTTTTTACTACAGCTTATTTAACTGGAATGGAGTATCAAAAATGAAATTTTCCGGTTTGGATAATTATTTTAAGCTGTTTGCAGACCAGAATTTTGTTGCAGCATTTTGGAATAACCTGCTGTTTATGATAGCTAATGTAGTTGGACAAGTAGGAATTGCATTGCTTATGGCTATTTTACTGACCTGCATCGGGAAAGGCAGAAGTTTTTTTAAGACGTTGTATTTTGTCCCGACAATTCTGTCGGCGGTAGCCCTGGCGCAGTTTTTTCAAAAATTTTATGGGTTAGAACCTGTGGGGATTTTTAATGCGCTGCTGGAAATAGTGGGCTTAGAAAATCTGCAGAGGGCATGGCTTGGAGACTCGTCTACGGCGATGGGAGCAGTCATCATGATAGAGTGTTATAAAAGCATGCCGTTATATATGGTAATCTTATATTCCGGTCTGCTTTCCATTCCGGAGGACGTTATAGAAGCGGCAAAAGTAGACGGGGCTTATGGATGGAAGCTGTTCATTCAAATCAAACTTCCGTATCTGTACAGTGTTCTTACCGTTACGCTGGTGATGGCGGTAAATGGCCTTCTGAAAGCGTTTGACGTTCCGTTTATCACGACCTACGGGGGACCGGGACGTTCCACGGAGCTGGTGGCAACGTATATGTATAAAGTGGCATTCGCCAGTACAAAGTATGGATACGCCAGCACGATTGCCGTATTTCTGGTAGTGGAGAGTGTGCTCCTTGTATCCATACTGCGTAAATTTATGTCGGGGAGGAAAAGCGTCGTATGAGAGAGAATCGGATTTCTATGCTGCGGAGAGCGGGAAAAATGTGTTTGTATCTTGTGGCAATCGCACTGCTTATAGTGCAGGTTTATCCTGTTTTCTGGATTTTCTGCACCAGCTTTAAAAGCCGTATTGACATTGCAAACACATCTCCCTTTAGTTTGCCGCAAGCGATTAATTTTGAAAATTACATGGAAGCATGGACGACTTCAAATCTGCCGACATATTATCTGAACAGCATACTGGTGGTTAGTATTACGCTTGCCGGACTGGTAGTGCTCAGCGCCTGCGCCGGCTTTGCTATAGAGAAGATGCGGTTCCGTTTTAACAACATAATTATGACGTATTTTCTTGCAGGAATTACGGTACCGATACATGCGACCTTAATACCGCTTTTCCAGATTTATAAAAAAGCGGGGATTCTGAATACGCATATAGCGCTGATTCTCCCGATGATAGGCTTTAATCTATCAATGTCTATTTACCTGTTTACTGCATTCTATCGTTTTGTGCCGGATTCTCTGATTGAAGCTGCGGTAATTGACGGCTCCAGTATCCTGCACTGCTTTGCGCGGATTATTTTGCCAATGTCAAAAAATACGATACTGACAGTCATTACAATGAACCTCATCTTTACCTGGAATGAATTTACGTTTACAAATACCTTTATTAATGATAATAAATTAAAGACAATACCGGTTGGATTATATGATTATGTGGGCTCCCGGGGCCAGGTGAACTGGGGAGCAACCTTTGCAGCTATCAGTTTATTTATGCTGCCGCTGCTTCTGGTATATTTTTTCCTTAATAAAAGTTTTCTGACGGGGCTTACTGCAGGGGCAACAAAGGAATAGGAATGAGATATCTGAAAAAGAAAATGATTACAACCAAATTTACCATACTTCTGGCGGCACTGCTGTTTGTCTCCATGTCTGTTCTGGGAATTATTATGTATTCAAGTTTTTCCCGGATGGTGGACGGCAAAGTGGCGGTGCTGTCAGAAAATCTGTCAAAGCTAATTAATAAAAATCTGGATTATATCATATCGGATGTGCAGGATACATCTGATCTTTTGCTGACTTCCAGCGCAATACAGAAATCTCTGATTTATGCAGGAAATGAAAAACAATTAATTGCCTATAATGAGAGCCGGCTGGATACGGTGGATCTTATGAACAACATGGTAAATAATAAGACGTGTATTTCCGCTGTGTATATAGGCTCAAAGGACACGAATATTACGTCGCGTGCAGGCGGAAAATTTGGGCTGAAGATAGCGGCGGTTGATTATGAAAATCCGCCGCGGTGGCTTGAGACTATTTTCAGCAATCGAGGAAAAGGCGTCTGGTTTCATGGCAGGACAATGGTAGACTTTCACGGAAACTTACTTGTATATGGGCGGGAAATTAAGAATCTGAACACACTGCAGCGTCTTGGCATTATGCTGATCGCACTGGACACTACGCTGCTGGATGATATTTTCCGGGAAGTGGAATCCTCCAATAATATGAGCATTTTCATATGGGAGGGAGAAGAAATGATTTACTCTTTTGGAGGAGAAGAGTTTTTTCGACCGGAAGAGATCCAATATAAAGATGTGGGAGCGGAAAATGGATTTATCGAGTTGAATGGAATCCGCTGCTATGTGCATAATACAGAAAATGTGCGCTCAGACTGGCGCATCAGCTGTATCGTGCCATATAACGATTTTGAAAAAGAAAAAAACAGAATAATGTTTGTTGCGGCGGTTATCGGAACACTTTTACTGTTAGTAGCTGTTTTTGCAGGTTATCATATCACGTACGGCAGTATTATGAGTACATTGCATCAGTTGAGAAGATTTGTAGATTCCTTCCGGGAAAAGAGGAGCAGCGAAACCTTCGTCTTTAACCCACAGGATGAAGTGGGTGCGATAGGGGATGAGTTTGTGCGTATCGTGCAGGAAAATGAACGTTTGGTTGTCAGCCTGTATAAATCACGGTACCGGGAAAAGGAGGCGGAGCTGATTGCACTGCAGTCGGAGATAAATCCTCATTTTCTATATAATACGCTGGATTCTATTTTCTGGACAGCAGAAGAATATGGGGCAGAGAAGGTGGCAAATATGGCGGTTGCACTGTCCAATGTTTTTCGCATGAGTCTCAACTCCGGAAAGGGCATCTGTACGCTGGGAGAAGAACTGCAGTTGGTACAGAATTATATGGCAATCCAGAATATGCGCTTTGAAGGGCGGTTTCAGCTCCGCATAGATTTGCCGCAGGAGATGCTGCAGATGGAAATAATCAAGCTTATTCTGCAGCCGATCGTGGAGAATGCTGTACAGCATGGATTGGAGGGACGCTCCGGAAATGGAAGTATCAGTATCAGCGCAGAAGAAAAAGATGAGGACATTACTTTTATTGTGCAGGATGACGGAGTTGGCTTTTCGGTTAATGCGGAAAATCCGCTTGGAAACGGATATGCACTGTGCAATGTGGATGAGCGGATCAAGCTATATTATGGAGAAGCCTATGGGCTGCATATTGTGTCGGAGCTGCAGGTAGGAACGACAGTTTTTATTGCAATCCGGCGTAGGATTACCAATCAGAATCTATATGATGATGAGGGGGAGAAAAAAGATGTATCGGGTGATGATTGCAGATGACGAACAGATAGTCATCAGAGGATTGAAGCAGAGGATAGATTGGGAGAGGCTTGGCTGTGAAGTGGTCGCTGCGGCAGAGAACGGAGAAGAGGCATTTCGCCTGGCGTGCGAACAAAAACCGGATATTATTATTACGGATGTGAAAATGCCGGGCCAGACTGGGCTGCAGTTGATCCGAAATTTGAAAGGAATCCTGGATGCGGCATTTATTATCTACAGCGCTTATGCCGAGTTTGAATTTGCACGGCAGGCGCTTGCGCTTGAGACGGTGGATTATCTGGTGAAACCGGTAAATATTTCAGGAATTGAGCGGGCGATTGAAAATGCAAAGATACGAGTGGAAAGATTAAGATGTATACCAGGGCAGGATTATCATGCACTTAGCACAAACAGCCCGATTTATCATATGCTGGAGGGGGAAAAGACGTATCTGAAAGAACTGTCTGTGTATGCTTCTTTTGCCGTTCTGTGCGTGAAAACATGCAGGCTGGGGAAACGGGAATACAATCTTGCAGCGCTTGCGGATATTCTGATCAAAGAAGAGACGGCCAATAATAAGCTGATGATTGTGCGTCATTTTGGCAGCCTGAGTATCGTATGCTGTTCTGTAAAGAGAGATGGGATATATGATATGCTTCATAAATTAGGAAGTATTATCCAGATGCAGCAAACACTTAGCCAGCAAGCATTTTATTGGGGTTCCGGAGAAATATGCTTTGAGCAGGAGGACATTTCTCACAGCTTTGGTCAGGCGAATGAGATGCTGGACTATTCTGTGTTTATTCAGGAACAGGTAAGTAATACAACAAAATTTACATTTCAGCGCCAGGGTGATTACAGGGAAATGATAGAAGACATTGTAAATCGCCTGTTTAAAGGAGAAGAGGAGTTTCTGCTGGAGGAAAGCGTGAATCATCTGTTTGAAAGAATGCTTTATGAGCATTTAAACACAGAAGCGGTTCGCTCTGTGGTGTGTAATCTGGTTTATAGCTGTCGTTATGTGGCAGAGCACGATTATTCCCGTGTTTTTGAACAGCGCTTTTCGGAAATACTCAACGTTTCTTATGTGATGAACAGCAAAACCATCGGGGGATTAAAAAAATGGCTCCTGGAGGCATTTTCAAAAATGCGGCAGGTGTTGCAGAAAAATGTCAGCCAGTCAGCTTCGGATACCGTAAAGCGCATCTATGTTTATATTGAAAATAATATTGACAGGCAGATTACCTTGACGGATCTGGCGGACTATTTTCATATGAACTCCTCTTATATCAGCCATCTTTTTAAAAAAGAAACCGGAACAAATTTATTTGACTACATCACTATGCGCAAAATGGAGTGTGCCCAAAAGCTTCTGAAGGATGACAGACTGCTGATAGGGGATATTGCCAGAATGGTTGGTTATGAAGACCAACGTTATTTTTGTCATGTGTTTAAGAAAAATGTGGGAATGACAGCACAAAATTTTCGAGAAAAACTAAATATATCGCAAATAAAATAAAAAAATCTTTGAAACTATGTAAAATTATTAGAATTTACGTACAAGAATAGAAGAACGTATAATAGTAGTATCTAAAATAAAGGGAGGTTCAGACTATGAATGTATGGAAAAAGGTGCTGTCACTATCAATGGGGATGCTTTTGGCAGGTGCGGCTGTTGTGGCACAGGCGCAGGAGGAAGGAACGTCAGTGGAGAAAAATGTTGTCTACCTGACAACGATCACACCAGACCAATCTTCCTACAAGACAATGGAAGCTATCGTTGCGGCTTATCAGGAGGAGGTAAATCCTGGGTTTACCATGGAGATTCAGTATATTGCGGACAAACCGTCGTATCTTCAGAAAATAAAGACCCTTGCTGCTGCGGATTCGTTGCCGGATATGTTTAATGTGGATGCGGATGCCTATACCAATATTTTGTTAGAAAATGGGCTGATCCAGGATATTACGGGAGTGATTGAGGATAATGGACTGGATGAAGTGTTTCTGGCGGCGCCGCTTGCCTGGGGAAGGACAAGCGATGGCGTACAGATTGCAGTTCCTATTGATTATTCCATTGAAGTATTCTGGTACAATAAGAAGATGTTTGCAGATGCGGGAGTAGAGATACCGCAGACCTTTGATGAATTTCTTGCGGCATGTGAGACACTGAAAAGCGCTGGCTATACGCCGATTGCTATTGCAGGAAAAGAGCAATGGCCGCTGCTTCGCTATATTGACATGGTTACATACAAATATGGTGATAACCAGTATTTGTTTGATTTTGCAAGAAATAAGGTGGATTTCAGCGGAGAAATCGGAACGAAGGGAGCGCAATTCCTGGCAGATCTCGGACAGTATTTCCAGGAGGGCTTCGCAAGTACAGATTATACGGGAGCATTGGAGTGTTTCACAGGCGGAAATGCAGCGATTTATTATATGGGAACCTGGGATCTGAACTATTTTATGAATGAGAATCTTTCGGAGGAAATGCAGGATAATGTTGATTATTTTCTGCTGCCGACGGTGAATGAAGGCGATACGGAGGTTGGCAAGGTTACGTTTGCCGCGAACTCTACGATGCCAATTGGATTTGGAGCTGCAGGTTTTGATGAGGAAATGGAGAGGTTCATTGTTTATTATGCCAATAATGTGAGTCGATTTACCACAAGCGCGTTTTCCTGTGCTGTCGGCGGAAGTATTCCGTATGACTGCGATCTGGCGAACCGCATTGCAGCGGATATGGAAACGTCCATCGGGGCAATTAATCTGTATGACGTGGAGCTTGATCCGACGACGAATGAGCTGATTGGCAACATGGCTATTTCGCTGGCGCTTGGGGATATTACGGTGGAGGATTTCACGGCACAGGTGGATGCATCTATTGACGAAAATTCTGCGGATTATTTTGGCTGATAAAAGATGAGAAGCATATTTTTTAAACCGGAAGATAGTTATGTAGGCGATGTTATTCCATTTTTTGAGAATGGTATTTATTATCTGTACTTTTTAAAAGACAGACGTCCGTCCAGTCTGGCGGCTGACCGGACGGACTGGTCGCTTGTGACGACCAGGGATTTTGTAGAATATCAGTACCATGGGACCGTGCTTGCAAATGGTTCGGCAGAAGAGCCGGACAACAGCTGCTATACGGGAAGCGTGTATAAAAACGGTGAACATGATTACCATATTTTCTATACAGCCCAAAACAGCCGCCATGAGGCATATCAGATAGACGGGCATCCGGTGCAGACGATCATGCATGCGGTCAGTACAGACCTTATCCACTGGAAAAAATGTCCGGAACAGTTTGGAAGCGACGGCGTTCGGTATAGTATTTTTGACTGGCGTGATCCGTTTGTATTTTATAATAAAAAAGAAGCGTGCTACAATATGCTGCTGACGGCACGCACAAGAGAAGGAAGCTTTCGCAAAGGCGGGTGTGTTTTAAAATGCAGGTCAGAAAATCTGTTTGATTGGACTATCGGGGAACCTTTCTATGCACCGGATCGATATTATGCGCATGAGTGTACAGATCTTTTTGAATGGAACGGCTGGTGGTATCTGGCGTATTCTACTTTTACAGAGCGGTTTGCAACACATTACCGGATGAGCAGAACGCCGGAAGGTCCATGGATAGAAGGTGTTGCCGATACCTGGGATGCGCGTAACTGCTATGCGATCAAGACGGCGGGTGATGGAAAAAAACGGTTTGCGTTCGGCTGGATTCCAACGAGAAAAGGCGAACGGGATTCGGGCATATATCAGTGGGGCGGCAATTTATGTGTGCATGAGCTGATACAGCAGAAGGACGGCGCATTATTTGCGGTTCTTCCGAAAAGTATTTTAGATGCATTTCCGACGCGGAAAGAGCTTTTCTGCATGAATAAACTGGGAAATGTACGAAAAGAGGACGATACCTATATTCTGCAGGCGTGGGAAAAAAAGGCAGGCATATTATTTGAAGACCTGCCGGAAGAGTGCCTGATAGAGGCGGAACTGGAATATGACGGGGCTGTGAGATCTTTTGAGCTTACGACGAATAACGGAGATGATCAGGATGACGGGTATTTCTTTCGCTTTGAACCGTTTCACCAGCGGATGGTATTTGACAGGTGGCCTCGTGCCCCGCTCTCGGATGATTGTCAGCAGCAGCATTATCTCGGAGGAGATATTCCGTTTCTTGCAGAGCTGGAACGTCCTCTGCGGTTGTACAACCGACGAACGGTGCAGGTGTATCTTCTGATAAAGGACAGCATGATGGTCTGCTATGCAAACCATGAGGCGGCAATGAGTGTGCGGGTATACGATTTGATAAAAAACCGCAGGTGGGGGATCTTTGCAGACGGCGGAAAGCTAAAGGTATGTCGTCTCTCCCTATCTGTACCTTAAAAGAAATGAAAACAGACGGGCGTCGGAAAATCCGGCGTCCGTCTGGCATTATCCGGCCATCCCAGGCACAAGCTTTAACAGTAAAACAGAGGCAAGTCCATAATATGTGACCACGGCGACGAGGTCGTTGATGGTAGTGATGAGCGGACCGGAAGCCACTGCAGGATCGACCTTTATTTTTTTCAGCAGGATTGGAATCCCGGTTCCGGCGATGCTGGAGAGCACCATAGCTGTCAGCAGTGCGATTCCGGTGCAAAGTGAGATGGAAAACGCGTGCAGTGCTGTCTGCCCTTTAAACAGCATCAGATAGCCTCCGATGCACACAAAGGAGAGTGCGCCCAGGATAGCGCCGTTCAGAAAGCCGATACGCGCTTCCTTGGTTATAAGAAAGAGCTTCTGCTTTGCAGTGAGCTGCTCGTCCATCAGTACACGGATCGTTACAGCAAGCGACTGCGTTCCGACGTTTCCAGCCATGTCGAGCACGAGCGACTGGAAGCTCACGAGCAGAGGAATCTGTACGACAACAAACTCAAACAGGCTGACGGTGCCGGACACTACCATGCCAAGCCCGAGCAGGATGACGAGCCACGGAAGGCGCTTGACGATACTTTTTTTCACCGGCTCCTGCAGATCCTCCTCCGAGGAAAGACCACCGAACTTCGCGTAATCGTCGCCCAGAATATCGTCGACGATGTCTATCATATCCTGCGAGGTCAGTACGCCCGCTAGGCGATTGTTTTCGTCAAGGACCGGAATGGAATCCTCGGAATAGTCGCGGATGCGGTCCGCACAGTCTTCAATCAGCTCGCTCGCGTAGACATAGGGGTACGAGGTGGTAGTGATCGTCTCCAGCGGCGTCGATTCGCGGGCGATGATAAGATCCTTTAAATCCACCGCGCCCACCAGAACGCCGTCCCCGTCCAGCACGTAAATAGTGGAAATATTATCATTTTCTGACGCCTGCTCTATCAGCTCCTTCATTGCCTGGCGCACGCCGGCGCCCTCGACAACAGAAATATAATTGGTGGTCATCCGACTGCCGATCTCTTCTTTGCCGAAGGAACTGGAGAGTGCGATTTCCTTTTTCAGATCGTCCTCCATCAGATCGATTATCGTGTCGCGCTGGTCTTTATCGAGCTGCTGCAGATATTCCACTGTCGATGTGACGTCAAAGGCGGAGAGAACCGCGACGCGCCTGCGCATGCTTATTTCTTCCAGATAAAGATTGCGCTGCGGCGAATACTCCAGCATATCTGCAAGCGTCTGCGTATCCAGAATACTGTAAAGCCTGTGGCGCTCATCCCTGCGCAGAAGCTCCAGCGCTTCCGCGAGATCCTTTTCGTGATATTCATGCAGGCGTTCCCGCAGAAGCTTCGGCGTCAGCCCGCTTCGGATCACGGTAATAATTTCACGGTCATAATCCGGGTGCTGCATTGCGGCTGCGGCGCCGCCTGAAATATTTTTTCTTGTCGTCATTGTCTGTATCCTCCCTTACTCAAGAATTGTCATATTGACTGAGCAAAGACAGGCGCCGAGATACCGACCGGCAAAAAGAGCACAAAAAAACCATTGCCGTCAGTAATATGCTCTACACCCGGCTCTGCTGATGATGTAGCGCAGTTTTCAAACAGACAATGGCAGCTATAAAAACGGTCAGAAAACAGACGGCGTGCGTCTGAAAACTTTCCGCCGGATAACTGCCCTGTCGCTACTTCGTCCACCGCTGCTGCCGTCCATAATCTCACCTCTCTTTTCAAATTTATGGATGCCGGAGATAATCTGGGATCCTAAGGCTTATTCTAGCATTGCCTGCCGGAAATTTCAACAAGCGTTTTAAAATTGATTGAACGCAATGTTGCGGATCTTAGAAAAATAGGATAGAATGATTTGATAGAAAAAGCGGACGGATACCGCCCGTTCAGAAAATACGCAGAGAGGGAAAATTATGGTTTCATTTGAGAGCGATTATATTGCCGGGGCGCATCCCGAGGTATTGAAAAGACTGATGGAGACGAATCTGGAGCCGCTTTCCGGCTACGGGACAGATCCGTACTGCGAAAGAGCAAAGAAAAAGATCCGCGAGGCGTGCGGATGTCCGCAGGCGGAGGTGGAATTTTTGGTGGGCGGCACGCAGACGAATGCCGTTGTAATCGCTTCTATGCTGAAGGATTACGAGGGCGTGGTCGCAGCGAAAACCGGTCACGTGAGCGTGCATGAGGCGGGCGCGATCGAGTATACCGGGCACAAGGTACTGGAAATTTCGCAGAAAGAGGGCAAGATTCAGGCGGAAACGCTGCAAAAGTATATGGAAATGTATTATGCTGATGAAAATTTTGAGCATATGGTATTTCCGGGCATGGTTTATATTTCACACCCTACGGAGTATGGCACGCTTTATTCTAAGAAGGAACTGCAGGATATCGCAGAGGTGTGTCATAAATATCAGATGCCGCTTTTTGTGGATGGCGCGCGCCTCGGCTACGGTCTGATGAGTCATGAGACGGACGTCACTCTGCCGGAGCTGGCAGAGCTTTGCGACGTCTTTTACATTGGCGGCACCAAGGTGGGCGCGCTCTGCGGCGAAGCGGTGGTTTTTACGAAGGGAAACAAGCCGAAGCATTTTCTGACGTCTGTGAAAAAGCGGGGCGCGCTGCTTGCGAAGGGACGCCTGCTCGGCGTGCAGTTTGACGCGCTGTTTACCGACAATCTGTATTTTGAGATCGGACGCTATGCGATCGAGAAGGCGGAAGAGCTGAAAGAGATTTTCCGCAGCAAGAATCTTGATATTTATCTGGCCTCTCCCACAAACCAGCAGTTTATCATTCTGGAAAATAAGCGTATGGAGGAGCTGAAGAAGGAGATAAAATTCAGCTTTTGGGAAAATCTCGACGACACGCACACTGTTGTCCGTTTTGTAACGAGCTGGTCCACGACAGATGCGGATATGGAGACGCTGCGGCGGGTATTGTAATCCGGGCTGTCCGAACACTGCGGTGGCGCGGTGTCGGTGCTGCCCTGCGCAGCCCAAAGACGGCGTCACTGGCGGTGGAGTGATTTCCTGATTATCTGCAGTATCGGAAGGAGGCGGACGGATGTCCCGTATGACAGGAAAAAATAATATTACCTCGAAGCAGTTTAACCGGGGACTTCTGCTGAAGCTGATCGCGACAAAGGTCTGCCGGACGCGCATCGAGCTTTCGAAAGCCACCGGGCTGACGAAGATGACCGTGACGAATATTATTTCGGAGTTTATGCAGCAGGATCTGGTCGCAGAGTGCGAGGAAGAGCAGACGGAAGTATGCGGCAGAAATCCAATCCTGCTGGAGATCTCGCCGAAAGCGCCGAAGGTGATCGGGCTTTTGATTTTCCGCGACCGCATAGAGGCTGTGCTGTGCACCATCTCCATGGAGACGCTGGCAACGGAGAGCATTCAGTTTGATTCGCTGACAAAGGAGCAGCTATATGAACACTGCTTTGCGGTAATCGACCGGCTGCTCGAAAAGGAGAAACATATTCTTGGTATCGGCGTGGCGGCGATCGGTCCGGTGGATATCTGGAAGGGCGTGATCCTGAATCCGCCGCGGTTTTACGGTATCCGCAATGTACCGATTTTAGAGGTGCTGAAGGAAAGATACGCGTATCCTGTTTTTTTCGATCACGATAATAACAGCGCGGCGCTTGCGGAGCGGCTGTTTGGTATTGGAAGAAATGTGCAGGATTTTCTGTTTCTCGGTATCTCAAACGGTATCGGCTCCGGGATCGTCAGCGGCGGCGAGCTTTACCACAGCCATCGTGGAATTGCGCCGGAGATCGGTCACATCAGTATTGATCGCAGAGGGCCTCTGTGTGTCTGCGGCAACCGGGGATGCCTGGAGCTGTACGCAAATACACATATTGTTTTAAAGAAACTGCGGGCAGCAGCCGCGGAGGGAGCAGGCACGGACGATCCTTCAGGAACGCTGGAAACCGCTTCTTTCGCTGACTTCTGCCGTATGCCGCAGACCACAGGGACAGAGGCGGTCTTTGAGGAAATGCTGCAGGACGTCAGCGCCGTCCTTGTCACCAGCGTGAATATCCTGCACCCGGAAATGATCGTGCTCGGACATGACTGCATCGACTGGGATGAGCGTCACGTCCGCAGGCTGGAGGAGCTGGTAAATGAGCGGAAGGTGGTGCACGACCAGAGTCCCCTGCCGGTGAAAAAGGCTTATTTCGGAAAAGAAGCGCAGCTTATCGGGGCGGCGTGCAACGTGGTGAATCAGATGTTTAAGGGAGAGCTGAGCAGTTACATTTTGTAAAAGCAGTCTTGACATCTCTTCTATACTTGCTATAATAATAGTAAATTAAATATACCATTAAACGAGGAAAAGCGGACTGCAAAAGAGCAGTCAGAAAGGGATGGAGGACATGATCAAAAAGTATCAGATCGACACAGAGGAAAACAAGGCATTTTTACAGGAGCTTGCAGACGATCTGCTCCGCTTCGGGCACAGATTCCCGTCGCCGGAGGGAAGCTCCTGGTATCTGGGAGACGACGGCACGCCGTGGACGGACCGCAACCGCGAGACATGGATCACCTGTCGTATGGCGCATGTATACAGCATCGGCTGCCTGCTCGGACATGAGGGAAGCGAGAAGCTTGTTGACGCTGCGCTGAAGGGCTTAAACGGAGAGCTGAAGGATACGGAAAACGGCGGCTGGTATCCGGGTCGCACGCCGGAGGGCGGAATTTTGCCGGACAAGCAGTGCTATGCGCACGCATTTGTAATCCTGGCGGCGACCTCGTCCATGCTGGCAAACAGACCGGGTGCAGAAAAGCTTTTGGAGGAAGCGCTGGAATTATACGATAAGCGTTTCTGGAACGAGATGGAAGGGCTTTCCTGCGATACCTGGAACACAGAATTTACGGTGCTGGATGATTACCGCGGTGTAAACGCAAATATGCACACGGTGGAGGCATTCCTTGCGGTTGCTGATGCGACTGGCAGAGAAAATTACCGCGAGCGTGCGGGACGCATCGTCGAGCATGTAATTACATGGGCGAAGGACAACGAATGGAGAATCCCGGAGCACTTCACGAAGGACTGGGATCTGGATCTGGAGAAAAATAAGGAAAAGCCGGATGATCCGTTTAAGCCGTACGGCGCAACGCCGGGACACGGCATTGAGTGGGCGCGTCTGATCACGCACTGGGCGCTCTCTACCTATAAAAATGAGAAGGAAAAGGCACAGCCGTATGTGGAAGCAGCAGAAAATCTTTTCAACCGCGCGATCGCGGATGCATGGAATGTGGACGGCGCGCCGGGCATCGTTTACACGACAGACTGGAACGGCAAGCCATGCGTACACGACAGAATGCACTGGACGCTGGCGGAAGCGATCAACACCTCCGCTGTTTTGTACCGTGTTACCGGAAAGCAGCAATATGCGGACAATTATGCAGAATTTATGCAGTATCTCGATGAGACTGTGCTGGATCATGTAAACGGCTCCTGGTTCCATCAGCTCGATGAGCACAACCAGCTTCTCGGAACTGTCTGGCCGGGCAAATCCGACATTTACCACGCACTGCAGTCTATGCTGATCCCGTATCACAGAGTAGACACTTCCATTGCCTGCGCGGTGAAGGAAGCGGTTGGGAAATAAAGAATTGGTTTGGAAAGCTCCTCCGGGAAACCGGAAGAGCTTTTTGTTCACAAAATTTTCACAAAATTATTAGCACTCTCACTTGACGAGTGCTAAAATGTGTGCTATATTACATATAGAACAGATAGAGAGGACGGAATAAAACAAGGATCCTTTCCAGATGTTTTAAAATTAGAAAAATGGACACAATATTTTGTGAAAAGGAGAGATGACTTATGATGATGCCGAGTATTTTTGGAAGAGATATGTTTGATGACTTTTTTGGATATCCGTTTGAGGCAGTGAGACCGCATGAGGTGGTAAAAGCAAACATGATGCAGACTGATATCAAAGAGCTGGAGCACGGCTATGAGATCACGATGAACATTCCGGGTGTGAAGAAAGAAGATGTAAAGGCAGAGCTGAAGGACGGCTACCTTACCATTCAGGCGACTGCCAATACCAGCAATGATGAGAAGGACAGCAACGGCAGATACATCCGCAGAGAGCGTCACTTCGGCACCTGCAGCAGAAGCTTCTACGTAGGCGAGGAAGTAAAGCAGGAGGAAATCAAGGCGAAATTTGAGGATGGCACCCTGAAGCTCTTTGTTCCGAAGCAGGAAGAAAAACCGGCAGTGGAGAATAGCAAATACATCACGATCGAGGGCTAAGAGCCTGGAAGAATGGCGATAAAACCCAAAAACAGTTCATACAGCAGGCGCAGAGACCGAAAAGCTCTGCGCCTGTTTGCGTTGCTATGCATCCGAAGGGAGCTGCTTGTGGCAGCTCCTGCAGGTTTACAACCTTGCCGGAGGATGTTATACTGGAAATATTATTTCATTTAGATTTTATTTAGAGAGAAACGGCGTATTTTTTAGGAGGATATTGAACCTGTATTTTAGTAATAACAAATAGAAATCAAACAGGGGAGTCATTTTGTACTCCCCGTGAAAACAGAGAGGACAGCTATGAGTGAGAACATTTTGATCGTGGACGACGAGCGGGAAATTGCGGATCTGGTGGGATTATATCTTGGGAATGAAAATTTCCATGTGTACAAATACTATTGTGCGGCGGATGCGCTGCAGTGTATTGAGAAGGAGAAGCTCGATCTGGCGATCCTGGACGTGATGCTTCCGGATATGGACGGTTTTTCGCTCTGCCGGAAAATTCGCGAAAAATACAATTATCCTGTCATCATGCTGACGGCGAAGGGCGAAGAGGTCGATAAGATCACTGGTCTGACGCTCGGCGCGGATGATTATATCACAAAGCCGTTTCTGCCGCTGGAGCTTGTCGCGCGCGTGAAGGCGCAGCTCCGTCGCTATAAGCGTTATAATGTGGGCGCGCAGCCGGAGGCAGACGTGTTTGAGTACGGCGGACTGGTGCTGAATGTGACGACACATGAGTGCAGGCTGAATGAGAAGCCGCTGGAGCTGACGCCGACCGAGTTTTCCATTTTGCAGATCCTCTGTCAGAACCGGGGAAAGGTTGTAAGTTCGGAGGAGCTGTTCCGCCAGATCTGGAAGGAGGAATACTTCACGAAAAGCAGCAACACGATCACGGTCCATATCCGTCACCTGCGGGAAAAGATGGGAGATTCCTTTGAAAATCCGAAGTACATAAAAACAGTCTGGGGGTGCGGATATAAAATTGAAGGATAAAAAAATACGGACGCCGAAAATAATATTGATCGTGATTGCGGCGGTGATAGGCTGCCTGTGGCTCTACAATATGGTGGATGTTTTTTTTAACGGTATGTTTATAGATTGGTTTACCGCGAATTATACGACCCCCTATATGACGAAGGATGACTTTTATATCTACCAGCCGAACTGGGGCAGCGTCAAGGTGCTTCTTCTGCAGGCGCTGATCTTGGTGGTCCTCATCTGCATCGCCGCCGTTCATCTGACGTCGCGCTACCAGTCAGCGAAAAAAGTGCGGGAATCCATCACGGAGACAAGTAACATGATCCGCCGCTATATGGCGGGGGACCGGGATGTGGAGGAGGTATTTCCTGCCGGCTATGAGGAGATCGCTATGCAGATGACTGCGATCAAGAACGACATGCAGCGGCGCGAGCAGACGCTGAAAGAAGAAGTCAGCCGCAAAAATGATTTGATCGTTTATCTGGCGCACGACCTAAAGACGCCGCTTACATCTGTTATCGGATATTTGAGCCTCCTTGAGGAAGCGCCGGATATGCCGGCAGCGCAGAAGGCGAAGTATGTGCACATTTCACTGGAAAAAGCGCTCCGTCTGGAGCAGCTTATCAACGAATTTTTCGAGATCACGCGCTATAACCTGCAGCAGATCGTGCTGGAAAAGGAGCGCATCGACCTGTCTTATATGCTTATCCAGATGGCGGATGAGTTTTATCCGATCCTGCAGGGGCATGGAAACACCGTACAGGTGCAGGCGAAGGAGGGCATTATGATCTACTGCGATCCGCTGAAGCTGGCGCGCGTGTTTAACAATATACTGAAAAATGCGGTGGCGTACAGCTATCCGGACACAGTGATCGAGATTGAAGTGCAGGAGAGGGAGGAGGAAATCGTGGTACTTTTCTGCAACCACGGCAGGACGATCCCGAAGCAGAAGCTGGAGACGATCTTTGAAAAATTCTTCCGCCTCGACAGCGCCCGCGCCACAAACACCGGCGGTGCCGGGCTGGGGCTTGCTATCGCAAAAGATATTGTCGAGCTGCACGGCGGCACCATCATGGCGGAAAGCGAAAGCGAGCTGACGACCTTTACCGTCACGCTGCCGCAGTCTTAACCTTTTCTTAGGAAATAAACAACTGCATATTAAAGGATGAAAGACTTCTGTCTGGTAAGATAATTACTGACAGAAGTCTTTTTTGCAGCTTATAAGGAAAGAGGGAGATATGCCGTGTATTACGATAATAGAAAACGGCGGGGAAGGATGGAAACGAACCGGCGGTACGGAACGGAGCAGCCAGGGTCTGCAGCCGGACAGCAGGAAAAAGCTTATGAAACGCGTCGGGAGACGCAAAGGAACAAAATGCGGCAGGAAGCGCAAAGAAACAGAATGCGGCAGGAAGCACAAAGAAACAAGATGCGGCAGGAAGCACAAAGAAACAGAATGCGGCAGGAAGCACAAAGAAACAGAATGCAGCAGGAAGTGCAAAGGAACGGAATGAGGCAGGAAGCGCAATGGAATAAAAAACAGCTTCAGAAAAGGAGAAGTGCGCGCATCCGCACAATGCTGACATCCGCTGTCGGGGTAATTTTGGCGGCTTTGGTCTGTCTTGCGGCGGTGCGGTTTGTGAGTCCCAGAGTACAGCAGGCGGCTGAAGGGGACGGGTACGGAGCCGGAAGCGTGAACCTTGCGGATCTGTACAGCCCCTATGCGATTTTAATAGCTGCCGATACCGGCGAAACACTGGCGGAGAAGAGCAGCCACGCGCAGATCTATCCGGCATCGCTCACAAAAATTATGACGGCGCTTCTGGTAATCGAGTATTCGGGCAATCTGGATGAGACAGTCTGGATACCAACGGATATCTATGAACAGCTTTATGCGGAGGGCGCATCCATGGCTGGCTTTCTGCCGGGAGAGGAGACGACGCTGCGGGAGCTTTTGTACGGCATCCTGCTTCCGTCAGGGGCGGAGTGCTGTCTGACGGCTGCCCGCTATATCGGCGGCACGGAGGAGATGTTTGCGGAGCTGATGAATCAGAAGGCGGCGCAGATCGGCATGGAAAACACGAATTTCACAAATTGTACCGGGCTGCAGGAGAATACGCATTATTCTTCCGCTGCCGACATTGCGATACTTTTGCAGTATGCCTTATCGAATGCTACTTTCAGGGAAATTTTTACCAGCAAATATTACTATGTGCAGCCGACAGAACAGCATCCGGACGGCTTTACCTTCTGGAGTACGTTGTTTTCACAGACGGACAGCAGAGCGGACGGCGTGATCCTCGGCGGAAAAACAGGCTATACAGAGGAAGCGGGGCTTTGCCTGGCAAGTCTTTTAAGTGTTGGCGGCAGGGAATATATTCTGGTGACGGCGGGCGCGCCCGGCTCGCATGAAACGGAACCATATCACATAGAGGATGCGTTAAATGCAGCGGGACAGTTATCGGCATAATATGAGATTTATCACATTTTGCGATCACCGGTGTTGGCAGAGCTCAGCAGTTATTGTGTGCAGAGGCGTTGGCAAGATTGCAGCTATTGTGTGCAGAGGCGTTGGCAAGATCAGCAGCTATTATGTGCAGCGGTGTTGTCAGAGACTTGAAGCTTTTTGTATGGTGACGCTCCGATCGGGACATGATATAATAATAAAAATCCCGCCTGTGGAATAGGATGACCTCTGGAATATAACATATCTTTTCAGCAGAGTGCATCAGGATCGCGGGAGGACAGTATGGATGACGGAGGCAATATGTGATGTGGAAACTTTCCGGAAAATCAGTATATAAAGGCATTGCGGTGGGGCCTGTCGCGGTGCTGAAAAAAAACGACCAGCAGGTGAAGCGCAGAAAAACAGAGGATGCGGAAGCGGAAATTGCGCGCATCCGGGAGGCGGCAGCCGCGGCGAAGGAGCAGCTTCAGCGGCTCTATGAGAAGGCAGTGGCGGAGGTCGGTGAGGCGAACGCCATGATATTTGAAGCGCATCAGATGATACTGGAGGATGAGGACTTTCTGGAGGCAATGTATCATATGATCCGCACGGAGAAGGTGAATGCCGAGTATGCGGCTGCAGCGGCGGGGGACCATTTCGCAGAAATGTTTGCGGCGATGGATAATGATTATATGAAAGCGCGCGCCGCGGATATGCGGGACATCACCAACCGTCTCATCCGGAATCTGAGCGGACAGGGGGACGGAGCGTTTTTGGCTGAACAGCCCTCTATTATCATTGCGGACGACCTTTCACCGAGCGAGACGGTACAGATGGACAAAAGCCGGATCCTGGCGTTCGTCACAGTACACGGCTCAGCAAATTCCCACACGGCGATTCTTGCGCGTCTGATGAACATTCCGGCTCTGGTGGGCGTACCGGTCGATCTGGAAAAAATAGAAAACGGCATGACTGTCATTGTGGACGGAATGCAGGGCGAGGTGATTTTTGAGCCGTCGCAGGCAGCGCTGCAGGAGGCCCAAAAGAGGATTGCACAGGAGACGGAACGGGCGGCGCTTCTGCAGGAGCTGAAAGGAAAAGAAAACAGGACGCGCAGCGGCAAAACGGTGAACGTCTACGCGAACATCGGCGGCGTGGGGGACGTCGGCTATGTGCTGGAAAACGACGCTGGCGGGATCGGTCTTTTTCGCAGCGAATTTTTGTATCTTGGGCGCGGCGATGCTCCGGGCGAGGAGGAACAGTTTCAGGCGTACATGCAGGTGCTGCGTATGATGGGTGAGAAAAAGGTGATCATCCGCACACTTGACATCGGCGCGGATAAAAAAGCGGATTATCTGGAGCTCGGCGAGGAGGAAAATCCGGCGCTTGGCTACCGTGCGATCCGCATTTGCTTAAAGCAGCCGGAAATTTTCAAAACGCAGCTTCGGGCGCTTTTTCGCGCTGCGATGTACGGAAATCTTTCCATTATGTATCCGATGATTATTTCTGTGAGAGAAATGCAGCAGATTGCTGCAATCGTGCGGCAGGTGCAGGAGGAGCTGGAGGCGGAGGGAATCCCCTACCGGGTACCGGAGCAGGGCATTATGATCGAGACGCCCGCCGCGGTGATGATCAGCGACGAGCTGGCAGAGCTGGCGGACTTTTTCAGCATTGGCACGAACGACCTCACACAGTATACGCTCGCGATCGACCGCCAGAACGCGCGCCTGGACGACTTCTACGACCCACATCATCCGGCAGTCCTACAGATGATCCGCATGACTGTGGAGAGCGCGCACCGTCACGGGAAATGGGCGGGCATCTGCGGAGAGGTTGGCGCAGACCTGGAGCTGACGGAAGAATTCCTGAAAATGGGCGTGGACGAGCTGTCAGTTTCCCCGGCGATGGTGCTGGAGCTGCGCAGAAAAATACGGGAAATTGAGTAAAAAGAATCAGAATAATGGGATGAGTTTTTTACTCATCCCATCCATCCATCAGGCGAATGGTGACGGCAATGTTCCGCACAAATTCGCCTTCCTTTAATGTAAGATCATCGTCCTCGGAGATAGAGGGGAGGATGTTGCCTTCCTCCAGCTCCAGCGTGATCCAGTCGCGCGCCGCCTCGATCGCATTGTCGAGCGCTTCATCTAAGGTTTCGCCCTCTGCATGGCAGTCGTCTAAATCCGGGAAAAATCCTTCATAGGTGTTCGTTTCTGTTTTGTGAAAAACAGCGGGGTATACAAATCTCATAAGAGCCTCCTGATTAGTTTGATAAAATATTGATGTCAGACGTCTCGTTCACACGAAACAATCCGCAGGCATCATAGGTGGGCGGGGCTTTTGACCCCAACAACATCATATAGGGATATGAGTCGTTTGTCAAATTGATTTTTGCTTATGAGATAACGGCGTTTTTTGTTTATGAGATAATGGTGCGCCGTGCAACATAAAATGCGATCACTGCTGTCAGCAACTCCGTGATCCAGAATGCATTCCAGACGCCGGTGGGGCCGTAAATGTTACTTAAAATAAATGCGGCAGGAATAATGACAAGGACATACCGCGACAGGGAGATAATGAGTGATGCGGCTCCTTTTCCAAGTCCCTCAAGCGCTCCGGAAGCTGTTACGGAAACTGCCGAGACGATAAAACCGGCGCTGATGATCCTGAGTGCTGTCTGCCCTGTGAGAATGGTCTCCGGATTTGTGGTAAACAGACCGATCAATTGTCCGGGAAGCAGCAGACATATGGCGGTTCCAAGGAGCATGATGCTCACGCACATGCCAAGCGTTACATAAAAAATTTGCTTTACGCGCTTCGATTCCCCGGCTCCGTAGTTGTAGCCGATCACCGGACGCATCCCCTGGATGATGCCGTTTGCAGGAAGATAAAGGAAAGTCTGCAGCTTATAATAAATTCCCAGGATGACAACATAGATCTGGGAATATGCGGATAAAATCGCATTGAGCGAAGTGATCAGCAGGGAAGGCAGGGCGAGGTTTAAAATTGCCGGGATCCCGATCGCGTATAGCTTTTTATCAATATGTGTATTTCTTGTCAGATATTTTCTGCTGAGCCGTATCCGCATTGGATGCCGCACATAAACAATAAGATAGACAGCTACGGACAATATCTGTCCGATTCCGGTAGCAAGCGCCGCTCCTTCTATTTCCATTGCGGGAAAAGGACCGGCTCCGAAGATCAGGACCGGATCCAGAAGGATATTGGCAAAGCAGCCGATCATCAGACTTACCATGCTTACCTTCATATTTCCGACAGCCTGGAAAAGCTTTTCAAAATACAGGCTGAGGGCGATAACGGGGGAAAAGGCAAATACAATTTTGGAATAACGCAGCCCCATCGCAATTACCTGCTCATCTGCCGTGAATTTTCCAAGAAACAAAGGCAGGACGGCGATGCATCCGAACATCATCAGAATACCGTGCAGCATTGTCAGGATCAAACCGTGCGCCGCTGTTGTATTGGCGTTTTTTTCATCGTCGGCGCCGAGATAAAATGCGATTACGGCATTGATGCCGACGCCAAAACCGATTGCCACCGCGTTAATAAAATTTTGAAGCGGAAAAACCAGGGAAAGCGCTGTCATGGCGTTTTCATTGATTTTTGCGACAAAAAAGCTGTCGACGATATTGTATAAAGAATTAACGAGCATGGATATTACCATTGGAAGCGCCATGGACGCTATCAGCGGCAATACCGGTTTTTCTTTCATAAAGGTGTCGTTCATAATCTGTCTCCTCCTAAGCTTTTACGCCTGCGAAAATGCGGGGAAAACAAAAAACCACACAACTGCCGGAAAGCAATTGTGTGGCGAAAAATGGTTATCCCAGAAAAATCCACATCACGTTTTATGTATCCGATGTTAGCATTAAAGAGACATTCTGTCAAGGGCTCTGCTGCGCATATAAAAATTTTCGTAGATATTTTTGAGGAACGATGCAACCGCAGGCGATATAATACGACTATATGGATACAGGGACGTTAAAACCAGGATAGAGCCGGACAGAAAATGTCCGGCAATGTACAGAAAGGATGTATTGCGTTGCAGTAACAAAGAATGTACTGCATTGCAGTGACAGGTGAATTTTATGGAAGACAGAGATATTATCGCTCTTTTCTGGGACAGGAATCAGTCAGCAATTTCTGCGGTCAGCGAGAAATATAATCATTACTGCTGGCAGATTGCCTGGAATATTGTCGGAAGCAGGGAGGACAGCGAAGAGTGCGTAAATGATACGTGGCTTTCCGCGTGGACCTATATGCCGCCGAAGAGACCGACCGTGCTTTCTGCGTTTCTCGGCAGGATCACACGCGGGCTGGCAATAGACTGCCTGCGCAGAAAATATGCGGCGAAGCGCACAGATATGCATATAGCAGATATTGCCGGGGAGGTGGAGAGTCTGGCGGACACGGCATTTTACACGTTGGATGAATATATGGAGCGCAAGGAGCTGGTGCAGGTTCTAAACGATTTTTTGCGAAGCCTTCCGGCTGTTGATCGGGATATCTTTATCCGCCGCTATTGGTACATGGACAGCATAAGTGATATTGCCGGGCAGTACGGGTTTTCCGTCAGCAAGGTAAAATCCAATCTGTTCCGCAACCGCAGGCGGCTGAAAAAATTCCTGGAAAAAGAACAGCCGCAGCACGTGGTACAGCATTGCTTGTAGGCGGCATAATTTGGGTGAATTGTTAAAGTATCATATATAAGAAAAAATATTATATATAAACAGACTGGCAGTGACAGACTGACAGCGGGAGGGCAGGTATGAACGAGCGGGAAAAGGAACTAAAATTTTTAGAGATATTTGGCGAGATTGATGATACGCTGATTCTTGCGGCTGCGGCGCTGCAAAGAGAGACATACACGCATGAAGGAGAAAGGCAGAGGCGGGATCCGATGAGTGCGTCACATATCTTTATGAGGCTTTTGAAATCTGCGGCTGGGCGTGCGGCATGTGCTGCACTGGCAGCTCTTTTGGGGCTGTCCTGTATTTTCCATAATGAGGTGCGGGCGGCAATTCAGGAGTTTTCCACCTTGATAGGAAAGGTACTTGGTCTGGAGGAGGATTTAACGCCGTATGCTGAAATACTAAATATGAAGCAGACAAAAGACGGGATTTCTGTTACACTAAAGGAGGCGATTCTCTCGGATAATCATTTGTTTGCTGTTCTGGAAATTGGCAGTGAGACAGAGGATGCGTCGAAGCTTTTTCCGGGAAACAGCGGTGTGGTTGAGGTAGATGGAAAAGCTGTAGATTGTACGAGTATGGGGATCAGCTATGCGGATGAGGATCATTATATTCTGGAATGGGGCTTTGCGAAAGAGGAAATGCCGGATACAGCGGATATTGTTTTTGAGACACAGATCAGCAGAGGAGCGGAGGACACGGCACCAGTCACCTTCGAATTTGCATTTTCCGCTTCACGGGAGGAGCTGGAAAGAAACACATTAACCTGTGATATTAACCAGAAGCTGGAAATACAACAGGATGTTTATGTGGATATTGAGCGTTTCTCGGTAAATAGTATTTATGGGGTGCTTGAAGTGAGCGAACCTTCAGAAATGTCAGCCGGTGATGCAGAATATTTTATCAGGGGAATCGACAGCCTGGGAAATCCGATTCAGTTTACCCTTGAAAGAAGAGAAGGGAAACATTATGTTTTTAAAACGGAGTCTGCATTTGGCATATCCGGGACAACCCCTTCCATGGAAAGTGAGTGGATAGAGCTGCAGTTTTACAGGCTGGAGCTGGAAATGGACGAACCGCAGGAAGAGTGGGAGGACGGCAGGGAGATTTATTCTGTGCAGTCAGGGACAGGAGATATGGCGGATGCGAAACCGATCGGAGAGAAAATACGGATAGAGCTGAGAAAGTGATATCTGTTAATTTAAACGTATATCGTATGTATTTTTTCTGCTGGTATCAAATAGATAAGAGATATTGAGGAAAGGTAACAGGGAACATGGAACAGAAGGGATGCAGATTGTGCCCGCGGGAGTGCGGTACAGACCGGGCGGCTGGGAAAAAAGGCTTCTGTGGCGTGGCGGGAAGCAAAATTCTCGCCGCGCGCGCCGCTCTTCATATGTGGGAGGAACCATGTATTTCCGGGGAGCATGGGTCTGGGACGGTCTTTTTTTCCGGGTGTCCGCTGCGCTGCGTTTACTGTCAGAATGCGGTGATCGCAGACGCGCAGGCAGGGACGGAGATTTCTGTGGAGCGTCTGGCGGAGATTTTTCTGGAGCTGCAGGATAGGGGAGCGGAAAATATTAATCTCGTCACACCGACGCATTACACGCCGGAGATCATCCGGGCGGTGAAAAACGCGCGCACGGAAGGGCTGCGGATTCCGGTCGTCTATAACTGCGGCGGTTATGAAAAGGTGGAAACACTGGCGACGCTGGATGGGATCGTGGATATTTATCTGACCGATTTTAAGTATATGGAATCGGAGCTTGCCGGACGCCTGTCACATGCGAAGGATTATCCGGAAGCGGCAAAGGCAGCGCTTGCGGAGATGGTGCGGCAGCAGGGCACGCCGGTCTTTGATAGCGCAGGCATGATGAAAAGGGGCGTGATCGTACGCCACCTGCTCCTGCCAAATCACATAAAGAATGCGAAGGCAGTGGTAAAATATGTGCACGAGACATATGGAAATCAGGTGTATTTAAGCCTGATGAACCAGTACACGCCGCTTCCTCAGGTGGAAAATCTGCCTGAATTGAACCGCAAAGTAACAAAGCGCGAATATGAGCGCCTGCTGGACTATGCACTTTCTCTTGGCGTAGAAAATGCATTCATCCAGGAGGGCGAGACTGCAAAAGAAAGTTTCATACCGGCGTTTGACAGCGAGGGATTGTGAGAAAATATAACTACTCAGTCATTAAACTACTCAGCTATCAAGCCACAGACCGCCTGCTGGGCAGGATATCTGCTGCTTGCACAGCTCATGGAGATGCCGGAAAATGATACATAAAATTTTAGCTGGTCTGGAAACCGCCGACAGATACCGTCACCCCTGCCGCTTCTGCAAGCGTGTTGAGACCGACTGTGGCGATGGTTACGACACTTTCTACATGGATGAAGTCGGTTGCGCTGACGTCAAAAAGCATATTTGCCTGCGCGGGGAATTCGTCATCACCTTCCCAGAAAAGAAACCGCACGGGGATACATTCGAACGCATTTATCTGATATCCGGCGTCGGAGTGCGGCAGCTTCTGTCCGCCGAGCGCTTCACAGGCGAAAATCAGTTTATCCAGATGTCCAGTAAAAGTTTTGGCGAATGTCAGAAGCACTCCTTTCTGGAAAGCGGGCGCAAAGGGGCGTGCGTCCTTTAAATCCCCGAAAGTCACCCAATGATTTTGTAACCTTGCAGTGGGTTTTGCATACCAGAGCAGGGTGTAAATATTAAAACGGATATTTGTGGAAATCGCATGTGCAACCGGATGATCGGCAATCATTGCATTCTTTGCGTGCGGTTTAAGCGTGTCTGTGTGGTCTTTTGGCGTCATAAGTATGATTTCGCCTGTTTTCCGGTGAATCCCATATTTTTTGCCAAAGTGAAAGAGGGTGAGATAATCGCCTTCCTCTTTTAATTCGGGCAGTGTTTTTTGAAGCTGCGTCTGATCCAGCGTCAGAAAACGTCGGCCCCATTCCTCACACCATTTCTCGTAATTTGATAATTTCTGTTCCATATCATTTCCCCGCAGCTTAAAATTTGTGTTCTATATCATTTCCTTGCGCAGCTTAAAATTTGTGTTCCATATCATTTCCTGCGTAGCTTAGGATTTGTGTTCCATATTGTTTTCCATGTAGCTTAGGATTTGTGTTCAAAGCAGTATGAAATACAGTCCTATTATAGCGTATACGGACTGATTGGTCAAATATCGCCCGATGGTGATTCAAGTGTGAGCAAATCCCATTCGCGAAGCGAATTTTAAATGGATTTGCGAAGGCTGCTGTGAACGGAGTAAACAGTAACGGAAGAACAGAGCGTGATGTATCTCAGATGATATCTGTAAACGGTTGCAATTTGTGACTATAAGCTGGTCATAATCCGGTTGCCCACCTGCATAACGTGTTCTTTTAATGCAAGCATGGCGAAATCTTTTTTTCCGCGTTCCAGATAATGAATAAGCTCCAGGTGTTCTTCGATGGCAGTTTCCTTATACGGATTCAGTGTTCCGGTAAGAATGTGGACGCGGATGACGGTTGGCGCCAGATAATTAAAAGTGTCCGCCAGAATGGAATTGTCACATAATGCTGCGATATCCGTGTGAAACTGCGTATCCAGTATGGCGTAGCGGTAGTCATCCTCCGGGTGTTCTTCCACCAGGGCAGACTGTACAGAGCAGTCTTTTTTCAGCAATTCAATTTTTTCGGCGTCTATGGGAAAGGACGCCAGCTCGATTGCTAGCGGTTCGATCCGGGCGCGGAGCACGGTGAGATTTTCCACATCTTTTCTGGTAATTGTGGAAACAAAAATATGTCCGGTCGCATCCTGGATGGTCAGCTTTTCATAGGTCAGCTTCTGCAGTGCGGCGCGGATAGGAGTACGGCTGATATTCAGCGCCGCACTGAGCTGTTCCTCCGTGAGCGGTGTGCCGGAAGGCAGATGGTTTTTCAGAATCTGTTCCCGGATCGCCTGGTACGCCTGCTCTTTTAAGGTGACAGTGCTGGCAGCTTTTTTTCCTGTTTTCGTAGGCGTTTTCATGGTCTTTCCTCCAATCCTCCAAAAATGTATACATTTTTAAAATTATTTTAATATGTAAAATGCGAAAAATCAAGAAAAAAATTAGAAATTGGGTATTGACAATTCAAAAAAGCAGTGTAAAATGTATACCAAAAGACAGAGGGATAACGCAAAAGCCGGAGAGGATACCGGAGGGCGTAAACCCAATTGAAAAAGAGAAATACCAGTATGGCAAAGGGGCTGTTGCAAAAGCAATAGCCTCTTTTCGTTGCCGTGTATCTGAAAGGAGTTGCCGGTGGCAGCTCCTGCAGGCTTCACAGAAAAATCCGCAGACATCATAGCCGGGTGCTTTTAATTTCAAAATGATTTTGTTGTACCAGGACAGATTTCTATCTGAGAAGGGGAGGGAATATTGTGATTAATCAGGAAATGGTGGATTTGACAAAACAGCTCGTTCGTATATGCAGTATTAATTCTACAGAAGGGGAGCAGCAGATTGGAATGTTCCTGGAACAGTATCTGAGGCAGATTCCATATTTTCAAAAGCATCCGGAACAGGTCGTTGTAAGAGAACTGAAAAACGATGCGCTCCATCGGCGCAATGTCTGCGCGCTGCTGATCGGCGAAAAGGATACGTGCGGAGACACCCTGATTTTTCATGGACATACCGACACGGTTGGAATTGAGGAATATAAGGGACTGAAACCGCTGGCGTGCAGTCCGGATGAGCTGAAGGAGGCGCTTGGCAGGCTGGAGGACCTTCCGGAAGAGGTGCGAAAGGACCTGGAATCCGGAGAGTATATGTTCGGGCGGGGCGCCTGCGATATGAAAAGCGGGGATGCGGTGTTTCTCAGTATTCTGAAGACCGCCAGTGAGCATCCGGAGGAGCTGCGGGGAAATATTCTTCTTTCTCTGAATCCTGTCGAGGAAAATCTTCACACCGGCATTATTGAGGGGCTGGACATTCTGGAAGAACTAAAGAACCGTTACCATCTTAACTATCTGATGGCTGTCAACAATGATTTTATTTGTCCGCTGTTTCCGGGGGATACGGCGAAGACGATTTATACAGGAGTAGTCGGAAAGCTGCTGCCCTGTTTCTATATACAGGGAAAGGAAACGCATGTGGGGCAGTGCTTTGAAGGATTTGACGCCGCTATGCTTGCGGCAAAGCTGACGGAAAAAATTTCTCTGAACTGTGATTTTTCCGATGAATATGCCGGAGAGTATGCCTATCCGCCGTCGGTACTGAAGATGAAGGACCTGAAGCCCTGGTACAATGTGCAGACACCGTCAGAAGCATTTGTTTATTTTAATTATTTTGTGCATAACAGCTCGATGGAAGAGATTCTGTCAAAACTGCTGGCGGCGGCAGATGAAACAATGAGAGATATGTTACAGAACATCAATGATATGAGCCGGAGATTTTGTGCACGGAACGGTCAGCGGCACAGTGACTACAAATATCACTGTGATGTCTGCACCTATGACGGGCTGTACCAGAGGGCAAAGAAGCTGGGGGCAGACGATGAGGAGATTGACAGGATACTGACACGGGAGCTGCAGAAGGGGACAGATAAACGGGAAATTCCCATTCATGTGATACGCTATCTGCTGCATACCGCCAAAATAACGCATCCAATTATTGTGTTATATTTTGCGGCTCCGTATTGTCCGCACAACACATTGCAGGGGAAAGATGAGGCGCTCATCAGTCAGATTATGGGAATTGCAAAGGAAGTAACGCAGGAAACTGGGGAGGAATTCCGGTTCATGAAATTTTTCCCAAGTCTTTCTGACAGCAGCTATCTGAAAATTGACGATACGGAGGAATCACTGAAACTGCTTCTGGATAATTTTCCCGGAATGGAAAGTCTGTATCCGCTGCCGCTTGCTCAGATGAAAAGGCTGAATATTCCGGCAGTAAATTATGGATGCTACGGGAAAGATGCGCATAAATGGACAGAACGTGTACATGTTCCATATACTTTTGAGACTTTACCGACACTAATCTGGAAAACAATTACATATTATCTGAAGTAAAGCAATGATATCGGGTTAAAGTAATGATAGCGGGTTAAAGCAATGATATCGGGTTAAAGCTGGGCAGAAATAAAAAGTAAATTATCGCAGAAAAACGCAGAAGGAAAAGCGGAAAGCAAACAGAGAAAAACGCAGGAGATAAGGCATAAAGAAGAGCAGAGAAAAACGTAGAAGATAAAGAATAAAGAAACGCAGAAGATAAGGCGAAAGGGTAAGCGCAGAAAGCGGGGACGGAATGATGAAGAGCATGTATGAGAGATGTATGGAGGTAATGCCTGCCGTTGCAAAACGTGCGACGACGCTGGGGGTAACAGGCTCTGAGGGAGCATATCTGTATACAGAGGACGGGAGACGGCTTCTGGACTTTGCAAGCGGAGTTGCCGTGAACAACATCGGATGCCGCAATGAACGGGTAGTTGCAGCGATTAAAGACGAACTGGACAATATGATACATGTGGGGCATAACGTCGTGTATTATGAATCTTACGTTGCACTGGCGGAAAAGCTGGTGGAGCTGACCGGCGGTGACACAAAGGTATATTTCAGCAATTCCGGTGCGGAAGCAAATGAGGGGGCAATCAAGCTGGCGAAATATGTCACAAAAAGACCGGGGATTATCAGCTTCCGGAATTCCTTTCACGGACGCACGCTGGCGGCAGTATCCATTACCGGTTCCAATGCGGCGTACCGGAAATATTACGAACCGCTGCTTCCGGCAGTTTACTGGGCGGATTATGCGAACTGTTACCGTTGTCCGTTCGGACAGAAAAAAGGAAAATGTCACATGGAATGTCTGGGACAGTTTGAACAGATTTTCCAGAAAATGATAGCTCCGGAATGTGTGGCGGCGATCATTGTGGAACCAGTGCAGGGAGAGGGCGGATATATTGTTCCGGAAAAAGCATTCCTTGAGGGGCTGCGGGCAATATGTGATAAATACGGTATTCTGCTGATTTTCGATGAGGTGCAGACCGGTATTGGAAGAACCGGGGAACTGTATGCATATCAGACCTTTGGCGTAAAGCCGGACATCCTGACCTCTGCCAAGGCGCTTGGCGGCGGGATTCCGCTTTCGGCAATTATTGCCAGAAAAGAGATTATGGATAAATGGCCTGCCGGAGCACATGGTGGAACCTTTGGCGGCAATCCGCTTGCCTGTCGTGCCGGTCTGGAAACACTGAAGATAATAGAGGAGGAGCATCTGCTGGAAAACTGCCGGAAAATGGGAGCGTATTTTCTGGAAAAACTGCAGGCGCTTCAGAAAAAGCATCCGGAGGCAATCGGGGATGTGCGCGGAGCGGGGCTTATGGTGGCTATGGAGCTGGTGACACGTCCTCAAAAGCCGGATGCGGCGCTGACTGCCAAAATTCAGTCAAAAGCGCTGGAACGGAATCTGGTGCTTCTGACCTGCGGGGCGGACCATAATGTTGTCCGTTTTATCCCGCCGCTTATTGTGAAAAAAGAGGAAATTGATTTTGCAGTTACTGTGGTGGATGAAATTTTGCAGGAAGAGGGGAGATAGGAAGATGGCAACCTTACAGATGTATATGGATAGGAGCAGAATTGACAATATGTTTACTTCGGAGGTATACGGGGAGATCTGGGGTAATGAATTTGGAGTGGATAACTCTGTGGGCAAAATCCGGAAGATTCTGATACATCGTCCAGGAGAAGAATTAAAACAGCTTGCAGAAGGCTCTTATGAAGAAGAGGCGGGAGCCAGAATTTTAAAAAGCAGGGACGGAAAAAGAATCCGCAATTACTTTAAGTCACATAAACTTCCGGATATCGGTCTGATGCAGGAGCAGCATGACCGGATGGCAGAAATCCTCAGAAACAACGGAACAGAGATTTTTTATCTGGAAGATCCCTCTTATTACTGGACAAACCTCACGTTTACCAGAGACGTTGCGCTGATGCTGCCAAAGGGTGTTGTTCTCACAAGATTTGCGATGTACTTCCATCAGGGAGATACCTGCATCACACAAAAATTTATGGCGGAGCAGGGAATCCCGATTATCGGGGCAATCCAGGGCAGGGGCACGGTGGAGGGAGGTTCCTTCTCCATGCTCGATGCGCATACGGCAATCGTCGGACGCTCGGTACGGATTAATGATGCAGGTATTGAGCAGCTGCGCACGCTGTTGTCTTATCAGGATATTGAGCTGATTGTTGTGGACATGCCGGCGTATTATATTCATCTGGATGAGGCTTTCCTGCCTGTTGATAAAGATAAGATACTGGTGAGCACCTTTATTCTGCCGCACTGGTTTCTGAAGATGCTGAAGGAAAGGGGATACCAGCTTATTGAAACGGACATGGAGGATCCGATGCTGACGAGCAACTGCCTTGCGCTTGAGCCGGGAAAGGTATTGTTTTCCGCTTCCGGTGTGAAAACCAGAAAGAATCTGGAAAAGGCAGGAGTAGAAACGATACCGGTTGATATTTCGGAAATTAACAGACTGGGCGGTGGAATCCATTGTTCCACATTGCCGTTGTGGCGGATGCCGGTTTCATAAATAAAGGGGGCGGAAAGCGTGAACAACTACATTATCACTGTGACAAGGCAGTTTGGAAGCCTTGGAAGACCGATTGCAAAAAAACTGGCGGAGGCTCTTGGTGTCGCATATTATGACAGAGACATTGTGGATATGACGGCCAAGAAGCTCGGTGTTCCGCTTTCTGTAATCGGAGAGCTGGAGGAAGCCGTCCAGGGGAGATTTTTCCGCATGAAATATCCCCTGGGAATGGGGACGACGGATACGCAGGATACCATTTTCCGCACGCAGAGGAAGATTATCCGGGAGCTCGCGGAGGAGGGACCATGCGTCATTGTGGGAAGATGCGCGGATAGTATTCTGCAGGAATATCCGAACTGCATACATGTTTTTATTTACGCGCCTTACGAAAAACGATATGAAACATGTCTCAAAGAATTTCACCTGCAGCCGGATGAGGCGAAGAAAATGATTCTGGAGGTGGATAAGGCAAGGGAACGCTATCACAAAGCCTATGCCGGATATCTGCCCGGAGACTATCGTTACAAAAACATTATGATAGATAGCAGTGTGCTTGGCACAGAGGGAACGGTAAAGCTTCTGAAAAGCTTTGTGGAAGAGCACTTCTGCACACCGTGAGAAGAGCGAGGAGGAACGGTTATGAAAAATCCGGTAATCAGAATAAAGGATGTATCAAAAAATTATGGCTCCCTGCAGGTTCTGAAAAAAATCAATCTGGACATTATGCCGGGAGAGGTGGTGGCTGTCATCGGTCCTTCCGGTTCCGGAAAGAGCACGCTTCTGCGATGCATGAATGCGATTGAGAAGGTGAGCGGAGGAGAAATCTGGTTTAAGGAACAGTGTATCACGGACCGGCGTGTGGACTATGACCTGCTCAGACAGAAGGTGGGAATGGTTTTTCAGCATTTTAATTTGTTTCCTCATATGACGGTGATGAAAAATATTCTGCTGTCCCCGGTAAAGGTAAAGAAACAGCCGAAGGATCTGATGGAAAAGAAGGCGCTGGAGCTTTTGAAAAAGGTCGGGCTGGAGGATAAGAAGGATGTGTATCCGGAAATGCTGTCGGGCGGGCAGAAGCAGCGTATTGCCATTGCGCGGGCGCTGGCAATGGAGCCGGAGATCCTTCTTTTTGATGAACCGACCTCCGCGCTTGACCCGGAGATGGTCGGGGAAGTATTAAGTACCATGCAGGAGCTTGCCAGGACGGGTATGACGATGGTTGTTGTCACACATGAAATGGGATTTGCCAGGGAGGTCGCGGACCGCGTGGTCTTTATGGACGAGGGAATAATCATGGAAAAAGGAACCCCGCAGCAGGTGTTTGAGGAAACGCAGAACGAAAGGGTACAGGCGTTTTTGAAAAAGATGCTGTAAAGGAGGGAGCAGGATGGCACAGATTTTACGTATTTTATCAACATACAGAGTTTTGCTCTGGAATGGTACCAAAATTACACTTTTGATTTCCGTCATGACGATTATCCTCGGTCTGATTTGCGGAACGCTGATGGCATTTATGCGTATCAGCAAATCCCCTGTTTTGCGGTCGATTGCGGCAGCTTATGTGGAATTCATACGCGGTACACCCGTACTGGTACAGATTTTTATTGTGTATTACGGTTTGCCGATGATAGGGATAGAAATTCCTTCTATTATGTTTGGCGGCGTGGACATTTCACGACTCCTTTCCGGAACGGTTGCGTTAAGTGTCAACTCGACAGCGTATATCTGCGAGATTGTACGAAGTGGTATCCAATCGATTGATATCGGACAGACGGAGGGCGCAATGGCGCTCGGTCTGAATGGAAGGAGACGCATGTGGTATGTGATTTTGCCGCAGGCGATAAAAAATATTATTCCGGCGCTTGCGAATGAATTTGTGACGGTGATTAAAACGTCTTCACAGGTTTCTGTGATAGGTATTGCAGAACTGATGTATGCGGCGGATACAATCCGGGGCATCAGCTTCCGTCCGATGGAACCGTTACTTATTGTTGCTGTGATTTATTTTATCATCACCTTTTCCCTGTCCTGCGTCATCCGCAGAATTGAAAAAAATATGCGCAGGAGCAGCAGAAGCTGACGGATATGCAGAAAAACGGATGGGAAGAACAGAAGAAGACAACGGATATGTAGAAAAGCGGATGGGAAGAACGGCAGAAGAGAGTAGGTATGCAGAAGAGCGGATGGGAAGGGACGGCAGAAGATAACGGATGTTCAGAAAAGAAGCCGAGAGGGAACAGCGGAAGATGCCCGGTATCTCAGAAGCGTAAGGAGGCTGGAAATGAAGGTAGTAATTACGGATTATCCGGATACAATGGGGCGGAATCTGGCATATGAGGAAGCTATTCTGAAGAGAGGGTTTCCGGGATGTGAGACAATCTGCTATCTGTACAGAGGAGATAAGGAAGAAATGAAGCGTCTGGTTTCGGACGCGGATGCGGTGCTGACGGCTTTTTTGTATTTTGATAAGGAGCTGCTGGACAGTGCGCCGGGGATGAAATGCATCTGCTTTAATGCCACCGGTTACAATGCGGTGGATTATGAAGAAGCGTGCAGACGGAATATTGGAATTGTGCCAATCGGGGAGTATTGTACCGGAGAAGTGGCAGACCACACGATGGCGCTGGTACTGGCGCTTGCCAGAGGGCTGAAACATTACGGACATGACATTGACGATTTGAAACGGTGGCAGTATTATTCCGGACAAAAGCTGCGCAGAATCAGCGGGATGACGATGGGAATCCTGGGACTGGGAAAAATCGGAAGGGCGGTAGCGGAGCGGGCAAAGAGCTTCGGGATTCATGTGATAGCTTATGACCCTTATCTTCCGGCGGAAATTGCCAAGAAGACGGGGGCAGAGCTTGTGAGCCTGCCGGAAATTGCAGAAAGGTGTCATATTATTACAAATCACATGATATTAAGTGAAGAAAACAGAGGCTTACTGGATGAAAAATTTTTTGGAAGTCTGAAGCAGTGCCCGATTTTTGTCAACACAGGTCGCGGAGAAGTGGTAAATCATAGTGCGCTTGTAAAGGCTCTTGATGAGGGGCGTGTGTTTGGAGCGGGTCTGGATGTGCTGGCGCAGGAGAATCCGGATCTGGCGCAGGAGAAGCTGGCAGGAAGGGAAAATGTTATCATCACTCCTCATGCTGCGTTTTATACGGTAGAAACATTGAAGGCGCTGCAGGATATTTCCTGCGAAAATGTCGTACATTATCTGAGAGGGGAGTATGACCTGGTGAATAGAATCGTAAACCGGGACAGACTGGTATTATAGATACGATACTTTTATTTATCTGGTAATTAGAAGCGGCAATCAACCGCTTCTGGTTATAAAACATTATGTGATGCCGGATTTTGAAAGCGCGCAAAAATCAGAAGGCGTCACGGGGCAATACTTTCGCCCCGCATCATTAAGTCAGAGGAGGAAAACATTATGAAGAAAAGAAATTTGGCAGCAGCGGCAATGAGTGGCATTCTGGCGGCAGCTATGCTGGCGGGCATTCCGGTTTATGCGGAAGGAACAACGGAAGCGGCAGAGGAAACAGAGATTACAACAGAGGCAGCAGAGGCTGCGGAGGAAACAGAGGCTGAAGGAACCGGAGAAGGAGGGCTTCTGGAATCTATAAAAGAAAAAGGCAAGCTGGTAGTAGGAACGGCATCGGGGTACCCGCCGTATGAATTTATAGACATCACATCTGCAAATCAGGACATTGTCGGCATAGATATGGAGCTGGCACAGGCGATTGCAGATAAGCTGGGAGTGGAGCTGGAAATACAGGATATGAACTTTACTTCTCTGATTTCCTCTATTCCGACGCATAAGGTAGATATGGCGATTGCCGGCATTTCCATTACAGAAGAGAGAAAAGAAACGATGGATTTCTCGGA
The DNA here is from genome assembly GCF_905201705.1 of uncultured Marvinbryantia sp. Classification (GTDB taxonomy): domain Bacteria; phylum Bacillota; class Clostridia; order Lachnospirales; family Lachnospiraceae; genus Marvinbryantia. The sequence continues at coordinate 7,056 of NZ_CAJKOX010000004.1, read as the reverse complement.
ACCGTATCTGGAAGCAGAACAGAAAATGCTGATTTTAAGTGAAAATGCGGATAAATATAAGACGCTGGAGGACTTTAGCGGTGAAACGGTTGCTGCTGAAAAATCTACCACGCAGGAGACTGTCTGCCAGGAACTGCTTACGGATTCCCCGCTGGTATCTCTGGAAAAGGTGCCTGATTGTCTGATGGAGCTTCAGAACGGAAAGGTTGCAGGCGTTATGGTTGAAAATATTGTTGGAGAACAATATGTGATAGCTTACGATAACATTGTATTTTCGGATGCCGAAACAGGCAAGCTGAAAACATCTGCAGTGGCAATGGACAAAGGAAACGAAGACCTTATGGAAATTGTGAATGAGGTAATCAAAGAAAACCAGGAAAATGGAAACTTTGATAAGTGGGTAGAAGAATACAGCGAAAAAGCTGCTTCGAATGCACAGCAGTAAAATCAGGCATATGTTCTGGCGGCTGGCACGGCAGGAATTTGTGGGCTGTGCCAGCCAGTGTGAAGAAAAAGGACAGCAGCATTGAAGGAGGTCACATATGAATGCGTTTACATTTTCTGTGCCGCAGAACATTATTGCGGGCAAGGGATGTCTCACAAAATTACCGGAGCTTGTGAAAAAGCTGGGTGCGGACCATGCATTTATTATTTCCGGTCCGCATCTGAACAGGATGGGACTGGTGGACACATGCAGGAGGCTTTTGCGGGAATCACATATTCAGTCAGATGCATTTACAGAGACAGAAGGGAACCCGTCTGTTGAAACGGTGGATAAAGCGGCAGAAGCATTCCGAAGGTCCGGCGCGCAATGCATGATAGCGCTTGGCGGCGGTTCTCCGATGGATGTGGCAAAAGCGGCAGGTATCCTGGTAAAATACGGGGGAAGTATTACAGAATATGAGGGCGGCAGAAAGGTACCGGGGAAAATTGTTCCGCTGATTGCAGTGCCGACTACAGCGGGGACCGGCTCGGAGGTGACAGCCTTTTCCGTAATCACGGATTGCAGCAGAAATTATAAATTAACGGTTTTCAGCTATGAGTTAATTCCGGAGTATGCGCTGCTGGATCCGGAGCTGCTGGTTTCCGTACCGTCAAATGTTGCGGCAGCCTGCGGTGTTGACGCGATGGTTCATGCAATAGAAGCTTATATTTCGACAGCGGCGTCACCGTTTTCCGATGCGATGGCGGAAAAAGCGCTGGAGCTGATTGGCGGGAATATACGAAGATATGTGGCAAACAGAAAAGATGAAGAGGCAGCAGCCGCCATGCTAAGCGGCTCTATGTTTGCGGGCATTGCTTTTTCCTGGGCAAGACTCGGAAATGTACATGCGATGAGCCATCCGGTAAGTGCGATGTATCATGTACCGCACGGAGTGGCGAATGCGATACTGCTGCCGGTTGTTATGGAATATAATGCTCTGGCGGATCGGGGAAGATATCGGAAAATATACAGTTATATTACCGGTAAAAATGTGAAAAAAGAAGAATTTGAACCGCAGATGCTGGCAGAAGCGCTCCGGGAGCTGAACAGGGAACTGGGAATTCCGGAATCTCTGCGGAAAGCGGGGGTCGGGGAGGACCGGATAGAAGCGATGGCTGCTGACGCAATGAAGAGCGGAAATATCCTGGTAAATCCAAGAAGCACGGAGCAGAAGGATGTGGAAATGCTGTACCGGAAAACATTATAGGAGACCTGAAAACCAGCAGAATATGTGACAATTTGGACAGGATGCGATTGTTCAAGCGTCAGCCATGCAGGTCTGAGCTGTAATACAAAGTGTGATTTTACAAAGAATTCACAGAAAATTGATTGTTTTTCTCTGGATAATCATGTAAAATAGAAATGTGCAGTATGGTTCGGGATTTCCGGATTATACGGCACATTGGTATAAAAATGACACTTTGTTACAGGAGGTATGTATATGGATAATGAATATATCACATTTACAATAGGCAAGAAAAAAAGGATTGCGTTGATTGCGCATGACGGCAAAAAAATGGAACTGATTGAGTGGTGCCAGAAAAATAAGAGTATTTTGCAGAATCATTTCCTTTGCGGCACCGGTACAACTGCGCGGATGATTTCCGAGTACACGGACCTTCCGATAAAGGGGTATAACAGCGGCCCTCTCGGCGGAGACCAGCAGATAGGTGCAAAAATCGTAGAAGGAAATATTGATTTTGTAATTTTCTTTTCTGATCCGCTGGAAGCACAGCCGCACGACCCGGATGTAAAAGCGCTGCTTCGTATTGCGCAGGTGTATGATATCCCGATTGCCAATAATCGTGCGACTGCAGATTTTATGATTACTTCAAAATTTATGGATGAGGAGTATGAGCATCAGGTAATTAACTTCCGGCAGAAGGTAATCGACCGTGCAAATACGCTGTAGTTACTGCAATTTTTAAAGATAGCTTTTTAAATCCCGACAGAGCTGTTCTTCAATATCGATCAGACGATTACAGATGTCTTTTGAAGAATGGTCGGCTGCCGGATATTGATTTAAATATTTGTGAAGCGTCTTAATTCCCATATTGCAGCCGTCCGTCATTATGTCGGCAACGGCTGCATCGCTTTCTTCCATGCCGAGCTTCATGGTAGTTTTCAGCCATGCCATGCCTTTGGCTACATTACCGGGTTCTTTTTCTTCACTGTGATGCTGTTCCAGAAGCGTGTGGATATCATCACATAATTTTTCGTGATGGCTTTTACTTTCTGATAATAATTTTCTCATGCTGGAATCTTTCACCTTATCCAGCACATCTTCAATAGAGGATACCGCCATTTTTGAACCGGCATTGCATTCTTTTAGCAGACAGATAGTATCCCATGTTTCTTTCTTTTCCATAAAGCCGTCAATCCTTTCCTGTTTCTTAAATTTTATGTAACCACCCGGTCATGCTGCAGAAACAGATGTGCCGCGCATAACTGTGCAGTTACCGTTTGATTCCCGCGGGGGATTTGAATATTATTATCTCCCGCCGGCGGATAAATATACATTCCAGATGACGATACTGGCGCTGACGGAAAAATATGCATTCTGGATGATGATACTGGCGCTGGCAGAAAAATATACCTTCCGGATGATGATACTGGCGCCGGAGGATGCAGAGAATACTGGATCATATGGACAGTGGCGCCGGAGTATACAGGCACTTGCATTTTATGTGAAATTGACTTATAGTAGGTACGACTGCAGAAGTCTGCAGGAATGAAAAATCACAGGAGATTTGTGAGATGTTAAACAATATGAGAAAACGGGAAGAGTGGCTTCAGAAAACGTGGGTCGTATGGGCGGGAGCGCTGCTTTGCTGCGCACTCTGGGGCAGTGCATTTCCATGTATCAAAATTGGCTATAGACTTTTTGAAATAGAAGCATCCGACACGGCAGGGCAGATTTTGTTTGCAGGCTGCCGCTTTACACTTGCCGGGATTTTCAGTATCCTTTTAGGAAGCATACCGGAAAAGAAGATACTCCGTCCGACGAAAGACGCCGCAGGACCGATACTTGTTTTAAGTATGCTGCAGACGGTGATACAGTATTTGTTTTTCTATATCGGACTTGCGCACACAAGCGGAGTGAAGGCATCTATTATTGAGGCAGTGAACGTTTTTGTGGCGATTCTGATAGCAAGTATCCTCTTCCGGCAGGAAAAACTGACGATAAGAAAACTGGCGGGCTGTGCCATTGGCTTTGCAGGCGTAATTCTGATAAATTTAAGCGGTCTGAATCTGGAAATGAGCTTTCAGGGAGAGGGATTTATTCTTCTTTCTACGGTTGCCTATGCCTTTTCATCTGTATTTTTAAAGCGTTTTTCTGTAAAGCATAATCCGGTTATGCTGAGCGGATATCAATTTGTGATTGGTGGAGTCCTTATGATTGCCGTCGGGATACTGGCTGGCGGAGAAATCCGGACAATATCGCTGCAGGGAGCCGGAATGCTTCTGTATCTGGCAATGCTTTCGGCAGTCGCATATTCTTTGTGGGGAATCCTGCTGAAATACAACCCGGTATCAAAAGTGACGGTATTCGGGTTTATGAATCCGGTATTTGGAGTTATTCTTTCAGCGCTGCTGCTTGGCGAGCGTGAACAGGCAGCGGGGTGGGTGAGCGTTATCTCGCTTGTGCTTGTATGCGTGGGAATTTATGTGGTAAACAGCGGAAAACGGGAGTGAATTCCAGGCAGGCAATCTCCGGACAGAAAACAAAAACAGGCAGAGTATGTAGGAAAAAGAGACGGAATGTGGGATTGCGAAGCGGAAACAGAACCGGGCGGAGAATGCTGTGAAAGCAGAAATGTGAGGAAAAACGGAGATGAATTTTTACGAACGTCTTCATATTGTATGTAACCAGATTCCATATGGAACAGTGGCTACCTATGGTCAGCTTGCATTGCTTTGCGGAAAATCGAAAAACAGCAGGCAGGTGGGATATGCGCTGCGGATGGGGCTGGCAGGAGAGGTACCGGCGCATCGCATCGTAAACAGTAAAGGATTTTTGAGTGGAGCAGGATATTTTGAAACATCCGATGCGCAGAAAAAGCTTCTGGAAATGGAAGGTGTGGAAGCAGAGTGGGCAGAAAGTGGATATAGAGTTGATTTAAAGCGTTTTGTGTGGAAAACTACGGAGGATGAGGCAGAGGCATTTTATTATCTGTTCCATGAGGACAGCGCATCTGCTGAATGAGGAAAGCAACATATGAAAATAATTATTTCACCGGCGAAGAAGATGCGAGTCGATACGGATACACTGGAAGGACGCACATTGCCGGAATTTATAAAAGAAACGACAGAAATTATGCACTGGCTGCAGAAGCTCACATATGATGAGGCAAAGAAGCTCTGGGAATGTAATGACGGGATTGCCAGTCTGAATTACAAACGTCTGCGGGAAATGGACCTGGAACGGAATCTGACACCGGCGATTCTTTCTTATGAAGGGATACAGTACCAGTATATGGCTCCGGCAGTCTTTTCGGATGGAGAACTGGATTATATACAGGAGAATCTGAGAATTCTGTCCGGATTTTACGGGGTACTGAAACCAATGGACGGGGTGGTTCCATACCGTCTGGAAATGCAGGCAAAGGCAGCCGTAAATGGTACAGAAAGCTTATATGACTTCTGGGCAAAGCGGCTATACCGGGCGGTTCTGGATGAGAGCAGGATAATTATCAATCTGGCATCCAGAGAATATGCGAAAATCATTGAGAGATATTTGCAGCCGGAGGACAGGTTTCTCACCTGCATTTTTGGAGAAATGCAAAGTGGCAGAGTTGTGCAGAAGGGAACCATGGCGAAAATGGCGCGGGGAGAAATGGTGCGCTATATGGCGGAAAACCGGGTGGAAAACCCGGAACAGATGAAAGCGTTTTGCGGACTGGGGTATTGTTTTTCACAGGAACTCTCCACGACGGAGGTTTACACTTTTTTAAAATCTGAAGATAAAAAGGCAGGCAGTAATCAGGGAGGTAAGAAAGTTTGAAACAAAAAAGTAGTGGATAGACAAGATAAAAAGATACAGCAAACAAGCCATCTTTCGGTGGCTGAAAAATTAAATATAGACACAACACTAATCAAGAAACAGGAATAGCCTCATCTTTGATGATGTAGCCACGTTGTTTAAGCAGATTAAGTGCCTGTGAAGTAGTCAGTATCTTTGATTCGTTCACAGGACGTGATTCGAGGAAACCCTCTGGTGTATATGACTTTAAATCTGTCAGTATGTGCCAGATAGCGGTCAGGATCATACGACAGATGGCAATGATAGCTTTCTTATGACCACGTCGTGCTTTTATACGTCGATAACGGGTAGTAAATTCAGGATGTTTTTTCGATTTGATCAAAGCATTTGCAACTTGCACCAAAACTGGTTTAAAATAAGAACCAGCACGGGAAATCCTGGTGGATTTGATTTTACGATTGCTTTGGTCATTGCGGGGACAACATCCAGCCCATGAAACGAGGTTTTTAGCTGTGGGGAAGACAGACATATCACCTCCGATTTCAGAGAGCACCTGAATCGCAGTCAATGGGTTCTTATCGAATCCTGGTACGGTTCGAATAAGAGCAAGGATTTCTTCGTATTTATCACTGAGACGAAAGATTTCCCGTTCTATTTCTGCTTTGTGTACTTCTAATTCATCGATGTGATTTAAGCATTGTCTGAGTTTTACGGCTTGTTCCGCAGAGATAGCACCATCGACAGCAGCCTGTATTTCTTCGATAGGAGTCTTACATCTGCCGTCTACGAACGGTGTTACATCAAAAGTTTCTCCTGGGTGTTGTAAAATCTGTTCCGTGATGGAACGGGAAGATTTACCAAATATATCAGAGAAGACATCATCTAATTTTAAGTTCGATACAGTAAGGCAGTTATGAGCACGATTCTTCTCACTGGTGATCATGCAGGTGAGCTTGAAACGGTATCTTACCAAATCTCTTAATTCACGGATGTCAGCAGGCGGGATAAAAGAAGCGTTTACCATACCGCACATGTATAGATCACAAATCCATTTGGCATCCTTACGATCTGTCTTATTGCCTTTTTGAGGCTTGGTATATTTGGGATGAGAAAGAGTAACCCAGATGTTATTCTTCTCCAGGATATTAAAAACAGGGATCCAATACTTACCGGTAGATTCCATGCAAACATCATTACAGTTATACTTGACAAGCCAGTCACACAACTCCTGTAATCCTTTCGTGAAGGAAGAAAACCGAGCCTGCTTATATTCAGTACGTTTGTTGGAATCAGTAATACCGATGCAGGCAAAGATCCATGTTTTGTGGACATCAAGTCCACAGCAATTATTTTTAAGAATTTTAAACGACAATCAAATAACCTCCTGAGATTTATAGTCATAAAACTGACAGTGACTGGTCATCCGGCAAAATCGAGTCGACTTTGGAAGAGATAAGTTTACGGGCTACTGTTATGCGCCAATCATTGATGCCTTAACGGATGACCGACAACAAATATAAATGCGAGGTCGCCGCTATACAGCCCCGCCACTCACCTCCACGTGTTCTGTAGTGTGTCAGTCTTATAG
>NZ_CAJKOX010000003.1 GCF_905201705.1 uncultured Marvinbryantia sp. | reverse complement strand
TTTAAGTTAGACCTTCAGATTGATCTTTTTCAATTGCCTTAACTAAATGACATTGGTTCATGCCTGATTTGCGAAGGTTACTGCGAACGGAGTGAACAGTAATTATTTTGTTGTGTAATACAGCTTCAGATATTTTTCCAGCACCGGAAACGGTGCCGGACCAATCTGCAGAATTTGTTTGTGAAAATCCTTCAATTCAAAAACATCCGGCCAGCTTTCCTCACAATAGCTGCGCAGATCCAGAAAGCTCAGATATCCGAGATAATATTTCAGATAATTAGCGGGCGCTTCTATAATAGCATCAAAAATAGCGTCGGCGCTGTCCGGGTTTGCAAAACCGAGGCTCTGCAGAAAAGCTGCGGTCTGTTCGCGCGTGTAGCCGCGGTAATGGATGCAGATATCAAGGAGCGAGGAAAGACCGAGCATCACGGAGCGGTTCAGGCGGGCGTATTCGACGCCTGCCCTCGCCTCGTCGGAGGCGGAAGCGGGCAGGGCGTAATCATAGCTGCCCATTTCCACGTAGGTCGCCCACCCTTCCGTATAGCCGCCGAAGGAAAAAAGCGCGCGCACCGGGTCAAGGTAATTCCCGGAGCTGATATTCTGGTAGAGGTGCCCCGGATAGCCCTCGTGCGCCAGTGTGGTGTACAGCTCCAGCGGGGAGGAAACGCCGGCACGGTTAATATAAATGACATTTGCGTCCGGATTATCGATGGGCGGCGTCAGATAAAAGGCAGGACTTAAAAAATCCTCCAGAGATTTATGTACATATTTCACGGAGAAGGTGGTTTTCGGAGCGGCGGGATAGTCGGCGCTCATTTTCTGCTGCAGCTCGTTGAGAATTTCTACAGGCTCCGTCGGAATATCCGTAAGATCGGCGCCGGAAGCGGCAGAAGGGTATTTTGAAAGCAGGTCGCGGCAGGCGAGCACATCGTCGGAAAGCTGTTTGCGGATTCGCCGTTCGATTGCGTCAATGGGGAGGTAGGAGCCGACAGAGCTTACCATCAGATACTCATAGTACGCTTTTCCGGCGGGCAGATAGCAGAGCCCATTCTCATTCTGACCGGTGCCCTTTAGGGATTCCAGCCCCTCGATCAGGAGCTCGTAGGCGGGAATCACATGGTTTGCCACTGCCTTGCGGTTTTCGGCTTTGAGCTGCGCCTTTTCTTTGACAGACAGGAAATTAAGAGCGTCCACTTTTTCATTAAAAATTGTCACCAGGAGGTTGCTTTTTGAATCGCTGGAGCCAATAAACGAGCGGCACTGCGCAAGGATAGCGTCGGTGTTTTTATCGCTCATAAAAAGACCGGCGGCGGAGCGGGCGCGTTCAAATTTTATTATGGAAGAAAAATAAGAATCTGTCTGGGCGATCAGCGCAAGGTATTCCTCGATGTCCGCTTTATCGGAGAAGGCGTATTCTGAGAGCAATACCGGAAGCTGCGCCTGTACGCCGATGGTCGGACCGAGGGGTTCTCTGTACAGCGCAAAGGTTTCCGCGCTTTTTTCATTTTCCAGACCAAGCAGCAGGATGTCATAGGTAATCCGGTTCTGCAGGGAAAGATCGCTGTAGGAGATCTCAGAGAGCATCTGGAGATACTGCTGCGCGGAGCGCGACGCCGAGGCTACCAGAGAGATTTCCTCCGTGTCGCCGAACGTTACCGGATAGTCGGTGATACCGTAGTCGGCGGGATTTTCCAGCGTGTAATGCAGGGAGAGGGTGCTGGCGGTGATTTCCTTCTGGAACATGGATTGCGTGAAATTCTGAAATTCACCGGCAGCCCGGTGCGCGTCAGCGGCATTATGGTAGCGCAGGGCGGCGCAAAGCAGCAGACAGCCGGCGGGAATCAGGGCAAGAGAAAGCTTTTTCATAAGAAATGCTCCGGATATGGTTTGTTTATTTTATGCGTCCGGGCTCCTGTTCATGCAGATAGTTAGAAACAAATATACAATATGATATTAGTATAAATAAAATGATAATTAGTACTTGCAATACAAAACGGAATATGCTATAATGTAGGAGAAGTCGATGGAAAAGTCTTTTCCATATCAATTTCCGGCGGATCCGCCAGAGACTCAGAGAAATGTAAATCAAACAGGGAAAGGAATGTACACAGAAAAATGAAATATTTTATGATGGCCGTATTGACAGGTACGCTTATTCTGGGCGTAGGTGCAGGGGTGTCGTATGCCTATCTGACCGCGCGGGATGACGCGGCGAACCGCTTTGGGGTATCCGCTGTGGATATTACCATTGATGAAAAATTTGAACCGCCCGGGGAGGTAACCCCCGGGAAAGTGATCGTAAAAGCACCGCGCATATGCAGCAGTTCAGATATTGACTGTTATGTGCGGGCAGCCGTTCATTTTACGGACAGCGATGCCAAAGATTACTGTGAGGCGCTTGTGATCAATCCGGGATGGCAGGCGGGAGAGGACGGATACTATTACTGGCAGGAGCGGCTGCAGCCGGGGCAAAAGACCGGCACGTTGTTTGACTGCGTTACCGTCAGGCAGGATGCAGGGGAGATACCGCCGTTTGATATTTATGTGTATGCGGAGGCGGTGCAGTGTGGAAAAAATACAATAAAGGAAGCGTGGGAGGAAATCGCATGAAAAATACAGAAACAAGGAAAACTATGGTAAAAGCATTGGGCATCGCGGCGATGCTGCTGGCGCTTGTGTTTGTCAGCATACAGGGAACGCTGGCGTATCTGACCAGCCGTCAGAGTCTGTCAAATACCTTTACAGTGGGCGATCTGGAAATCGGGCTGCAGGAGCCGGACTGGAACCCGGAGGAAGGAGATGGTGTGAATGTGTATCCGGGCTACAGCGTGTATAAAAATCCGACGGTAAAGAATATTACATCATCGAAAAACGGAGAAGAGCCTTGCTATGCCCGGATGCGGATCCTTCTGGCGGACAGCAGCGGTACGCCGGTAACGGACGCCGGACGTCTGGCGCTGATGAAGACAATGATACGCTATGACAGCACATATACAGGCTCTTATGAGCAGACCGGCACGGCCAAAAAGCTTGTACAGGGGCGGATTCCGGGCTATACGCTTGCGGAGCTTGAGCTGCTGCCTATGATCAATCCGCTTTTTGAGGTCGATGCACAGCGGTCGACGGAGAATGAAATTGTCTGCAATTACATGGGAGAAGATGGCAAGGGCATTTTGAAAATCGGCGGGGAGGCGGTGCTGTTTACGACGCTTGCTCTGCCGACCGAGTGGAAAAATGAGCAGATTAAGACGCTTGGAGATTTTCAGATTATCGTGAAGGCGGAAGCGATACAGGCATCTGGATTTGCCGGACAGAAGGAAGCGCTGGCTGCTCTGGATGAAGAATTGCGTTCAGATGCAGGCTCCGCGTCCGGGAGTGCATAATGTGGAGACAGGTGTATGGGAAGGAAAATCGGAACAATTCTGCTGACAATATTGTTTGCTGTGTCAGTGACATTTATGGGATATGCGTTTTGGACCATTCAGAGCCGGACAGACAATGTGCTCACAATGGCATCCTATAAGGCGCAGATCGTGGAAGAATATAATGTGCCCGCGCATGTAAATCCTTCGGAAACGGTGCAAAAGAAGGTACATGTGAAAAATGAGGGTACGGTGGATATTCTTGTACGCGTTTCGGTGACAAAGGTATTTGGGGTACGGGATGCGGACGGAAAGCTGCGGACGGCGGACGGGCTGAATCCGGATATGATCGAGATCAGCTTCAACAGCCGCTTCTGGGAACAGAAGGATGACGGATGGTTTTATTACAGAGAAATTTTGCGGGCAGGGGAGACGACGCGGGAGCCGCTGATGGAGTCTTTCACGCTTTCCGCGAAAGCCGGAAACGAATACAGGGGAAAGGACGCAGAAATTATTGTCTGTATGGAATCGGTGCAGGCAGATAAGGATGCGGCGTCCATCTGGAAAGTTCGCCTGGAGGAGCTTGGCATTGTCTTTCCAAAGGCTCCGGCAGCGGAAAAGACGGCAGTCACGTATCTTGGTAAAGCGCAGGGATTTACGACAAACAGCAGAAATACAGATTTATTTGCGGCATTTAAAAATCTGACGCCGGGGTGCGGACGCACACAGAAAATAGCAGTGGAGAATAAAAGCATGGAAACAGTGGAAATCTTTCTGCGCGCTGAGCAGACAGAGCAGGAGAGCATGAGTGATGAGCAGATCAGATTGGTGCGGCAGCTTCTCACAAAATATGCGGTGATTGAGATAACAGAGGGCGGCAGGCTGCTTTATCGGGGCGCTGTGTGCGGTTCGCCGGACAGTGCGGATTCGGGCGGTGCAGCGCCGGTGCAGACGAGTCAGGCAGGCGCAGCGCCGGGCAGTGCGTCTATGCTGCAGGATATCAGCCTTGGGCAATTTGCAGCCGGGCGCAGCAGAGATCTGACCGTGAAATTAAGCCTCTCGCCGGAGATGGACAATCGCTTTCAAAAGCTGACCGGAAAGGTGGCGTGGATTTTTTCCGCCCGCGGAGAGGACGGCAGTGTGACAAAGATGCAGGTTCCGGTGACAGCGGACAGCACGCGTATTCTGATGTGGGCGGCGCTGTTTGTCACGAGTGCGTTTGCGGCGGCAATCGCTGTGTGGGCGGAGCGCAGGGACAGGAGGAAGGAACATGAAAGTGATAACGAGGATGATTGATTGCCTGCTGGCGATAACATGTTTGTTCGTGGCGGCGGTGGCAGCGCCGCAGCTTTTCGGACTGGAGGTTTACACAGTACTCAGCGCGAGCATGATGCCGGAGATTCCTGTGGGCAGTGCGGTCTATGTGAAAAAAACAGCGTTTGAAAACATCAGAACAGGCGACATCATCACCTATTGCGCCAGTGCGAGCGGCGTATATGTCACGCACAGGGTTGCCGGAAAGGACGAAGAGGCGCGCGTCCTTGCGGCGAAGGGAGATGCCAATGAGCAGCCGGACGGAAGATTGGTGCATGAGGAGGAAGTGATGGGCGTCGTTCGATTCACCGTGCCCTGTCTGGGCTATGCTGCCATGCTGTTTGGAGGAATTGGGGAAAAGCTGATACTTGCGGGATTGTTTCTCTGGCTCGTACTGATAAAAATGATTCTTGTAAATATACTGAAAATCCGGGAAAAGGGGGTAACAATGCAATGAAAACAGAAAAAGCGGCAGCGGCATTCCTGGGAGTGTCTCTTTTTGCGGCCTCCTCCGGACTGACCAATGCCTATCTGACAGAACATCCAAAGGCGCTTGTCAATCTGATCTCGTCCGGGTCGGTGGATGTTGAGCTGACGGAACCCTCCTGGCAGCCGGAGAACGCGCTTGGACTCGTTCCGGGGAGTGTCGTGCCCAAGAATCCAACCGCAACGAATACGGGGAAAAGCGATGCCTGGATTTTTCTGCGGGTGTCCGTTCCGGTAAAGTGCATTTCCGTGGTAAATCCGCAGACGCATAGGAAGGAGCCGCCGGCGGACATCGGAATCTTTTCTTTCATTGCTGCGGAAGGCTGGGAGCGGATCGCGGCAGAACGCACAGCAGATTCCATAAACTTCATATACGGATACCGGGAACTTGTGAAACCGGGGGAAAAGACCGCGCCGCTGTTTGAGAGCGTGACGCTTGTCAATTACCTGGAGGGCGAGCTGACAGCTTCGGATATCCTTCAGATTCCCGTCGAGGCAATCGCTGTGCAGGATCATGTCTGTGAGTCCGGTGCGGCGCTGACGGAAATCTATGAGGTCTATCTGGCGGAGGAGAGCGGTAACATTTAGTAAAACTGCATTGCAAAGGGGAGGAAGAGAAAACTCTGATTCTACTTTGCCCGGTACTCGTTCGGACTCATCTGATAACGCTCTTTAAATTTCCGGCAGAAATAGCCGGCACTTGTAAAGCCTGTTTCCAGCGCGATCGCGGAGACAGGTTTTCTTGTTGTGTAAAGAAGGTCGGCTGCCTGCGCGAGTCGGTACTGGATAAGATATGACACGGGCGAGCAGTGAATGCCTGTCTGGAAAATTTGCAGCGCGCTGCTCTTGCTGATGGATGCGGCGTCGGCGATTTTCTGCAGGGTAAGCTCCTCCTGGTAATGGTCGTGTATGTACTGCATCATAATCTGAAGACGCGCCTGACGATGATCCAGTTGCGGAAGCGTCCCGGAATTTGCGGAGATGCTGAGGTTTTTAACCAGGATATCCCACAGGTTGAAAAGCAGACGCATTGTGGAAAATTCTGCGCCTTCTTCCTGCTCCTGCATATGATAGATCTGCGAGAGAATATCCAGAATTTCTTTCTGCCAGGTGACCTTTGGGGAGAAAAACTGCCAGGAAATGCCGGAGTGCAGAAGGGGAAGAATGTATTTCCGGTAAATCAGACTGTTTTCCGCAGCCAGCAGGGAGGGCGAAAATACGATATTCGGTATCCAGGTGTTTGCCTGCGCCTCAAAGCGATGCAGAACGCCGCTGTTAATAAACATACCGCATCCGGCGGGAACCTCCAGCCTGTCTGCTCCGGCGCAGCAGATGGCGGTGCCTTCTGTGATGGAGAAGAATTCCAGCTCATGGTGCCAGTGCCAGTCCATGCAGTGAAAATCAAAGTCCCAGATATTTTCCATATAATAAGCGAATGGGTAGTCGGTATCTCCGTGCTGTACACTTTCATTGAGCGTGTCGTCGGTTTTGATCGCTGTCCAGATATTCATGGCGGTTTCCTTTCAGTGCCGGAAGTCATAATGCATTAGCAAATGATTTTGCGATATTGTACCATAAATGTGTGATTTTGTGCAATGATTTTAAAAGAAAAATGAGATATGATGTAGCCGTTCGGGTTACTGTGAATGGAGTGAACAATAGCCCGTTCAGAGATGCCGGATATCCGTCCGGGGAAGGAGAAAGGTTATGAAAAATCAATACAACAAAACGATTACCGCCTGTTTTACGGCGTATATTGTGCAGGCGATCGTAAACAATTTTGTGCCGCTTTTGTTTTTAACGTTCCAGAGAAGCTACAGCATTCCGCTCTCGCAGATCACGCTGCTCGTTACTTTTAATTTCGGCGTGCAGCTTCTGGTGGATCTTTTGTCAGTGGGGTTTGTCGATAAGATCGGCTACCGCGCGTCGATGATCATTGCGCATGTGCTGTCGGCGGCAGGGCTTGTGTTTCTGACGGTTCTGCCGGAGGTAATGCCGTCGCCGTTTGCCGGTATTCTCATCGCGGTAATGATCTACGCAGTCGGCGGCGGATTGCTGGAGGTCCTGGTAAGCCCGGTTGTAGAAGCATGTCCGTCCGATAATAAAGAAAAGACGATGAGTATGCTGCATTCCTTCTACTGCTGGGGACATGTGGGTGTGGTGTTCCTGTCCACGGTATTTTTCCAGCTATTTGGCACGCAGAACTGGAAAATCATGGCGCTGATATGGGCGATCATCCCGGCGTGCAACGCGTATGTATTTACGAAGGTTCCGATTGCAAGCCTGATGGAAGAGGGAGAGACGGGGCTTAAGATGAATGAGCTTTTCAGAATTAAGATTTTCTGGATTCTTCTGATCATGATGGTCTGCGCGGGCGCGAGCGAACAGGCGGTCAGCCAGTGGGCGTCGACCTTCGCGGAGAAAGGGCTGGGCATTTCCAAAACCCTTGGCGACCTGGCGGGACCGATGGCGTTCGCGATCCTCATGGGAACCTCCAGAGCCTTCTATGGAAAATATGGCGATCGCATCAACCTGGATAAGTTTATGATTTACAGCAGCTGCCTCTGTATTCTCGCCTATCTGGGCGTTTCACTCCTGCCGATTCCGCAGCTCAGCCTGGTGGCGTGTGCAATCTGCGGACTTTCCGTGGGAATCATGTGGCCGGGCACCTTCAGTAAGGCGTCCGCGGCTCTTCCGAGAGGCGGCACCGCGATGTTCGCACTGCTTGCACTTGGCGGTGATCTTGGCTGCTCCGGCGGTCCGACGCTGGTCGGCATGGTGTCGAGTGCGCTCGGGGATAATCTGAAAATGGGTATTCTGGCGGGCATCGTTTTCCCGGTGCTGCTGCTGACCGGCGTGTTGCTCTGCCGGAAAATGAGAAAAGCAGGCGTGCAGTGATACGGATTTCGCGATGCTGGTACCCGCAATGTGTCAGGCATGCAAAAACATCCTGTACATGGTTGTGTACAGCGGCAATTACACCATTCCGGGCTGAAAAAAGAAAAGCGGCAAATAACGCTGCCGCAGAGAAGATGAGCGAGCTGAACCAGGGGCAGGAGGAAATTCCTGCCTCTGGTTTGTGTTGCTATGCATACGACAAAAACGTTCGGCGGACGTATTTTAGTGAACTGCGGATAGCCCACGCAGCAGGGTGCCGTGCGCCGGCGAAAAAATCATATTTTAAAAAATAAAATCATATATCATATTGACAATATCACAAAAACATGATATAGTATCCATACATTTCGAAGAGTCCTGGTATTTCGCCACACTTACCAGAAGAGTAAAAACGCAGTCGCTATATTGATGAAGGAGGAAATGACGTCATGAAGTCTGAAAAATTCATGAGACGCCGTATTGCCGCGGGGATTCTGGCGGTGATGACGGCAGTTACTCCCGCCCTCCCTGTGCAGGTGGCAGCACAGGGGTTGGTGGGAATAGGGACAGGAAAGCAAGATGATATCCAGACTGAGGAAAAAGGAGGAATGAAAGAGGAAAGAATACCCAAATGGGAGACGGTTAATACATCAGGAGCATTTGGCATGGAAACGAAGGCTGGCAGTGCGCAGGAAGAAATAGTCGGCACAGAAGAGAACACCGGCAGCGCGTCGGAAGCAGCAGGCACAGAAGGGACGGGCAGCGCGTCGGAAGCAGCAGGCACAGAAGGGACGGGCAGCGCACCGGAAACGGCCGGCACAGAAGGAACGGGCAGCGCGTCGGAAACAGCCGGCACGGAAGGGACGGGCAGCGCACCGGAAATAGCCGGCACAGAAGGGACGGGCAGCATACCGGTAACAGCAGGCAAAGAGGAGGAAAACGACAGCAATCCGGGAAGTTCCGGTGCAGAGCCGATGACAGAGGAGGCATCCGGGGCGGAGCAGGAAAATGACAGCGGGGAATCCGGTACAGAAACACCGGGCTTACCGGATGCGGAAACAGAAATGACAGACACAGAAAACGGGCAGGATCGATGGGAAGATATGGACCCGGACACAGAAATGTCCGATCAATCCGGGAATACAGAGGAATCCGGCACGGAAATGGGAGTTGACGCAGAGCCGGGGGACAGAGTTGTACTTGCGGATACAAATGGCGATACAGAGGTATTTATTTTCTTAAAAGAAGGAGAGTTATTCGCGGAAGACGTGAGCTTCCGGGTACTCTGCATCGCGGATATGATCGGAGAAACGGAAGAAAAAGAAATGCACTGTAAAAAACTGGAAGATGCTCTGCTTGCCGCATGGGATCAGGCGCTTCCTGAGAAAACAGTGGAAAATGTACAGATATTTCTCCCATACTATCTGCTGTTTACGGATGCACAGGGGGCGGAAATAAGTCTTCCGGGCGAGGCAGAGATCCGACTGACGATCTGTGATGAGGATATCTATCAGGCGTTTTGTCAGGTGCAGGATTCTGCCGAAGTTCCAGTCGAAAGCGATTGGATGGAAGCTTTACACATCGCCTGGCAGGGGAAAAATGATGAGTTTCGGGAAATTCCGGGAAAGCGGATGATACTGGACGATGAAAAGCGTTCGGTTACATTTGTTTTTGAAACGGAGGAAACCGGCTGGTTCTCACTTTTGTATGCAGAGGAGGAAGCTGACACGCCGGAAACGGAAAGTCCGGACGGGCAGGCGGAAACGCCGGGAGGAGAGGCTGAATCCGGGATGACGGAGGATCCGTCTGAAGCCGGTACAGAATCTGATACAGAATCCGATACAGAATCCGGGCAGGAAGCAGACGTTGGACTGGAGAGCCTGAAGGGGATACAGCTGCTGGCTGCGCGTGCAGCGCTGCCACCAAGCGGAAATCCGGTGACAGCTTCCGGCAGCGGCTTTCGTCTGATGAGTACTTCCGAGCTGGACGGCGCCTACCGGGCAGCGACCTGGTACAGCGGCATCTCATCCTTTGAACCGTTTAACACTGCAGGGAGCGCAGTAAAAACGATGACGAAATCAGACGGAGATATCTATATCTTCTATCCGACCAACAATGCGTCGGCGGGAAAATTCGGCGGAGTCTATCAGAAGATTTTGTTTAAGGATGGCGTCTGGTATGACCTGAAAATGACTGTTACTGCCTACACAAACAAAACATACGCGGGAAGTGACGGCGCGGAGGTGCCGTCCTATCCGCCTATGGGATTCAGCCGGAGCAAAATTGCGTGGTATTTCATGCCGACTATGGGTGAATATATAATGAAGATGGAATATTTTAAGCACGGAGATGCTAAGCAGAAGGCAGTTGCAGTGAACAGCCGGTTCCAGTGGTGGGAGATCGACAATTCCCAGAGATTTGGTATCCGCACGGAAACCGGCAGCATAGCGAAGAAACTTTACCAGTCGGCGAATTCTACGGTATATTATAAATCACAGGTATCAAAAGCGGACGGCAATACCTACCTGTTTGTGACGGCATCGGGACAGCTTCCGGCAAACGATACGAGGGGAAATGTGGGCTTTGTCCTGAAAAATTGCTCCACCTATTATGTTGCGATAGGGTATCGGGATCATATTCAGGACAGCTCGGATTACCGTGTGAGTAAGGCGAGTATTGCAAAGAGGAACGAATCACTGAAAAACGGCAAACCGGATGAGGTGACGCTTGGCATTGTAAGGCAGTCGGACGTGGATGTGCCGGTTCCGATGGATTCCGCATATCCGAAAAAGTATGTGTCAAATGACGGCGTTTCATGGGAACAGACGAATACATTGCCGAAGATCACCTCGGAATATTACTATAAGATCGAGCAATATATTCCCTGGCAGACACCTAACAATTATTATGAGAAGCTGGTAATTGAGGATGTGCTTCCGGCAGGCGTGGATTATGTGGGATCAATGAAGATCACCTGTCTGGAAAGCGGAAAAAATGCTGCGGGCAGCTTTCAGTGCGTGCAAAAGAATGATACGGTAAGCATCACGCCTGTTAATCTAAAGAGTGCCGCTCTGTATGGGCGGACCTATACCTTTGTGTTTAAGGTGCGGATGGATCCGGAGGAGATAAAGCCTACACAGACAAAGAACACAGCCGTTTATAAGGTGGTAAACACGGCTGCACTTGCCAGCAAACACAGCGGGCAGACGGCTGTTTCAATGACTTCAAATAAAGTGACCACGCAGGCGTCGGTGCAGCGGACATCGTTTTCGGCGCCGGTAAAGGGGCTGGATCAGTCGGAGAGCATGCGGGAAAAACAGCTTTCCGATGCCGGGGAAACAATCGTATTCAGCGTTTTTCAGACAGTACCGCACAATGAAGAAATATGGAAACCGGTACAGATGGTGCTGACGGACGAGCTGGAGCCGTGCCTGGAATACATTTCGGCAAAGGTATTTAGCAATGAGTCGGGAAAGTTTACGGCGGCCTCGCAGTGGACGACATCCGTCTCAGGACAGAATGTTGTGATCTCCTGTGATTTTAAGAAAAATCCGCCCGCACTGGATAATCAGACGCTGCGGTTTGATATTACCTGCCGCCTGAAGGACGGATATGACTGCAGCGCATACGAGCAGATTTCCGGAAACAGGCGCTGGTACGTTGTACCAAACAAAGCGCGGATGAAGACAGTCTGGGCACAGGGCAGCCCGCTGTACGAAGAGAAGGAGACCAATATTGTTACAGTAAAGCTTCCGGCGGGAGCAGTGGAGGCGCAGATTATCCTCACAAAGGAGATCGATGCCGCCGATATTGTGTGGGCGCACGGCAACCCCACCTTCACCTTCTGCGTCAGTGGGGAGGATGTGCTTGGAAAGCGGCACACTTATTATCGGATGGTTGCGTTTATGCAGAGTGATGCACAGAACACCGGCAAAGCCTCGGAATCAGTAAGCCTGACGGTGCCGGCAGGCTGGTATACCGTATCGGAGGAAAAAACCATGCGCTACCGGCTGGAGAGCATTCACAGTATAACAAACGGTATCCTTTCCGGGGAGACGGCCGTTCTGGATGTGAGCAAGGGACAGACAGGAAGCGCCGTTTTCTATAATCAGAAAACAACCGACGAGGGGGAAAGTCACAGCGCTTTTGTGAGAAATGAGATAAAAAAATAGATAAGAACTATTATAAAAAATGGCCAGGAAAATGTACCGGTGAAAAAAATGTTGCAGGATAACTTATTTTCGTGTAATATGAAAAGGAATTCTGGGAATTCCTGCCGACACCGGTTACGAAGATGTACCGCAACCGGTGTCTTTGCATATGAGGAGGTGCTGTTTATGCAGGATGTTGAAATGACAAGTATAGAAGATTTAAAGTGTGACTGGAGCAGGCTTGAGAAAGAGCTTCTCAACGGACACCGCATCGACCCGAACCTTTATGTGGAGTACGATGTAAAGCGTGGTCTGCGCGATTCCGCCGGTAAGGGCGTGCTCACCGGTCTGACGGAGATTTCAGACGTGGTTGCCTACGATCTGGTCGGCGGCCGGCAGATTCCGGCGGAGGGAGCGCTTTATTATCAGGGAATTAATGTTTCTGATATCGTAAACGGACTGCAGGGGCGTAAGTTTGGTTTTGAGGAGACGGTCTATCTGCTGATCTTCGGCAAACTGCCGACGCAGCAGGAGCTGAGAACATTTCTTAATGTGATGCAGGAGATGCAGGAGCTGGGAAGCCGTTTTGTGCGTGATGTGGTCATGAAGGCATCCAACGACAATATGATGAATGCAATGCAGCGCTGCGTACTGACCTTATACACCTACGATGAAAACCCTGAGGATATTTCCGTGAGAAACGTTCTGCGCCAGTGCCTGGAGCTGATCGCGAAGCTTCCGCTGATCGCGGTTTATTCCTATCATGCATATCGTCACTTCCGCAAGGATGATACACTGCTGATCCGCAATCCGAAAAAGGAGCTGTCGCTGGCGGAAAACATCCTGCTGATGCTGCGTCCGAGCGGCGAGTACACAGAGCTGGAGGCGAAGGTGCTTGACATCGCGCTGATCCTCCATGCGGAGCACGGCGGTGGTAATAACTCCACCTTTACGACGCATGTTGTCACATCCTCCGGCACCGATACCTACTCTTCCGTGGCGGCATCCATCGGCTCGCTGAAGGGACCGCGTCACGGCGGCGCAAACCTTAAGGTACAGAATATGTTCGCGGATATTAAAGCGCATATTTCCGACTGGACAAACGAGGAGGAGGTCGCTGCCTATCTGAAGAAGATACTGAATAAAGAAGCTTTCGATCATTCCGGCCTGATTTACGGTATGGGACATGCCGTTTACACGCTGTCTGATCCGCGTGAGGTTATTTTAAAGCGCTTTGCGAAGGATCTTGCGCAGGAAAAGGGCATGATGGAAGAATTTGCGCTTTATGAGCTGGTGGAGCGTCTGGCTGGGCAGCTTATCATGGAGCAGCGCAAGCTTTTCAAAAATGTCTGCGCGAATGTTGATTTCTACAGCGGTTTCGTGTATGCGATGCTCGGCATCCCGCAGGAGTTGTTTACGCCGATCTTTGCGATCGCGCGTATGCCTGGCTGGAGCGCGCACCGCTTAGAGGAGCTGATCAGCGCAAACAAGATCATCCGTCCGGCGTACAAATATGTTGGAGAGCACACGGATTTTGTGGCGGTGGAGGACAGGAAATAATTAAAGTCTTCACTAAAAATACGTCTTGTGTATCATGAAGTGAATTAAAAATGGATATGCGAAGGTTACTGCGAACGAAGTGAACAATAACACGAAGACTATGATGACGGATCGTCAAATAAATATCAAAGTTGACAATAGTTTCTCACTGTGATAAGGTAATAGGGTAAATTAAATATGTGCAGGTTGATATAGCCGGGAGAAAGGCGCGCCTTCCCGAAGGAGTAACACTTACAGGGGTTCGGTGTTCTGACAGCAGAGCATATCGGACGGGACCGGATATGGACTGCACTCTGGAGAATCCCACGAAGAGGTGGGTGCCGAAGGTGCAAAGCGCATTGCGCGAATCTCTCAGGCGAAAGGACAGAGAATGCGATCAGATGATTGGTCTTATTTGAGTGTTTCAGACGGGAGAAGTTGTTTCTTCCGTCTTTTTTTGTTTCCATGGAAAGGAGTTTTCAGATAATTGCTTTCCATGAAAATAAAAGCGGAGGGGCATTTTTGGCAGACATCTGAGGGGATTTTTCGGGGAGGATTATGAAAGAGAGAGGGAGAAAGTATTATGATTGAAACGATTACCAATGTAAACAGTTTTGTAAACGGCATCGTCTGGGGATGGCCGGCGCTGATACTTCTGGGATTTGTCGGCGTTCTGATGACCTGTATGACAAAGTTTTTCCAGTTGTCCCATTTCGGGCACTGGATCAAACACACCATCGGCGCGATCTTCGGCGATGAGCATGTGAGAAAGCACACGCAGGATCGCTCAATATCGCAGTTTCAGTCGCTGTGTACGGCGCTGGCGGCGACGGTCGGTACCGGTAATATTGTCGGCGTGGCTGGCGCGATCGCAGTCGGCGGACCGGGCGCGGTGTTCTGGATGTGGCTGATCGCCTTTTTCGGAATGATGACGAACTATTCGGAGAATGTTCTTGGCATTCTGTACAGAAGGAAAAATTCGAAGGGCGAATGGGCCGGCGGCGCGATGTATTATCTGCGCGACGGTCTGGGAAGCAAAAAGGGCTGCAAGACGATCGGCACGGTCCTCGCTGTTCTGTTCTCCTGCTTCTGTCTGCTTGCCTCCTTCGGCATTGGCAACATGAGCCAGGTAAACAGTATGGTTATGAACGTATACACGGCGTTTAATATTCCGCAGATCGTAACAGGTATCATTTTATTTATAGCTGTGGCTGCGGTGATCCTTGGCGGTTTGAAGCGTATCGCATCTATCACAGAGAAAATCGTACCGTTCATGGTAATCGCATATCTGGTGGGCACGGTTGTGATTATCTGTATGCATGCAAGCGTGATCCCGGCAGTATTTGTTTCTATTTTTAAAGGAGCGTTTGCGCTGAAATCAGCGGCAGGCGGTGTAGTCGGAGCTGGTATTGCGATGGCAATGCAGATGGGCTTCAAGCGCGGTGTATTCTCGAATGAGGCAGGTCTTGGTTCCTCCGTTATGGTACATTCCAGCTCCAACGTAAAGGAGCCGGTTCGTCAGGGTATGTGGGGCATCTTTGAGGTATTTGCGGATACGATCGTGGTATGTACACTGACGGCACTGACCATTTTAAGCTCCGGTGCGGTTGATCTGACAACAGGTGCCCTGACGGAGGCGGCGGAAGCGGTTGGTTCCAGCTCGCTTATGAGCTATGCATTCCAGCAGACCTTCGGAAAGCCGGGCGCATGGTTCATCGCAATCGCGATCCTGCTGTTCGCATACTCCACCGTGCTTGGCTGGAGCCACTACGGTTCCACGGCGTGCCAGTATCTGTTCGGTGAAAAGTCGGTGACGGTGTACCGCATTGTGTTTGTAATCATCGTGCTGGCGGGTTCTGTGATGGAAGCGCAGCTTGCATGGGATATTTCCGATACCTTCAACGGAATGATGATGATCCCGAACCTTATCGGCGTTCTCGTTTTGTCACCGGTTGTTATGAAGTGCACAAAGAACTATGTAGACCGCCGCATACATGGCAAAAAGGTAAAACCGATGCTCTCCATGTTTCCGGATATCCAGGCGGAGCAGGAGCGGACGCTCTCCGCAGATGATTAACAGCATACGGGTGCCGTACAATGACAGAGCCTGCGCAGCAATATGACAAAGCCTGCGCAGCAGGAGGACGGCTCTTCAGAAAATGACAGACTGTACATAAAAATGCCAGAGGCACATGACCTCTGGCATTTTCTCTGGAATTTCTTACCGTTTTTCAATCCGCACCACGCCGGCTCCTGCAGCATTGATCCCTGTGTGACAGGCGATGCTGCAGGACAGCGGACTGTAACGGATGTCATAGTCCGGAAACGCGTTCTGCACGGTCTGCCGCCAGTGCTCGGCGTCCGCCGGATTTTCAAAGGTACCGGCTGTCGCAATGACGAGCTGTGTGTGCGGAATATCTGAAAAACGCGTCTCAATATCTTTCTGCATTGCTTCAATCATTTTCTTTTCGCATAGTTTCATACCGCGCATTTTTGCAAAGGAATCCAGCTTGTCGCCCTGGATGGTGAGCACGGGTTTCAGGTTGATGACCGTGGCAAAGGCTGCAGCTGCGGGCGTGATCCTGCCGCCTTTTTTCAGGTATTCCAGAGAATCCACGCTGATATAAATGCTGGCGTCGTAGGCGTGCTTCTCCAGGCGCTCCTTGATCCTGGCAGCCGAAAATCCGCTTTCCGCAAGATGCTTTGCGTCATAGACGGACGTTTCCTGGGTGACGGAGATGCGGTGATTGTCAACCACGAAAACCTTGCCGTTATAATCCTTTGCGAGCATTGCCGCGCTCTGACAGGAGCCGCTCAGACCGCTGGACATGGGGATATAGACGATCTCATCATAGCCGGAGGCGAGGATAGAATCCCACAGATCGGTCACGAAGCCGGGCGAGGGCTGCGAGGATGAAATATCCAGATGCTGCCGCATCGCGCGGTAAAGTTCAGCGTGCGTAATGGTCTGGTGCTCCAGATACGTATTTTCTCCAATGATGACGGGCATCGGGACGATAAAAATGCCCAGCTCTTTTGCTTTTTCTATGGAAATGCCGCTGTTGGTATCGGTTACAATTGCAGTCCGCATAAATTCTTTTTCCTCCCTGCTGGTGTGAAAATTTGCCGTTACAGTTCACCCCAGCCTCAAACACCTGCTCAAACACCTGCTGCGACGCGAAGCTAGTCCTGTGGGTTTGAGGCGTGAGAACATGACTCAGGTGTGAGCAAATTCCATTCGCGAAGCGAATTGTAAATGGATTTGCGAAGGTTGCTGTGAACGGAGTAAACAGTAACAATTTGCCGCGTGCAAATACGTGGCGCTTTACAGTTTCAAAAAATATGATAGAATAAACGTGAGACAAGTGTATCATGTCGCTTTGGGCTTCGCAAGAACGCGACGTGAGACAATTTCGGGCAAAATGTATCAAGAGTTACTGCGAACGAAGGGAACAGTAATTATCAAAATGTAACGGGAAACTGTCGGGACTGCTGCGTCAGGACGGAGGGGCTATGGATAAGAGAGCACAGGAGAATCTGCGGGTGAAAATGAGTATCGCGGACGCGCTGTTTGATCTGATGCATGAGAAGAGTATTTCAGAGATTACCGTGACAGAGATTATCCGTAAGGCGGGAGTGGCGCGCGCGTCCTATTACCGGAATTATGAGTCGAAAGAGGATGTGCTGGTGACACTGATCCGGGATGTTCTGGAATCTTTCCGCATAACGATGGATTACGATCTGTCTGATGGTATCGATGAGCATCATGTAGAGCGCTGCTTTGCATTTTTTAAAGAATATGGGGAGTATGCACTGAACCTGTACGAGTCCGGGTTTGCCTCCCTGATGCTGGATGAATTAAATCAGTTTCATGAGATGATAGCCGGGAGCATGCCTGTCAGCTCAATTAAGCGCTATGAGCTGTACATGTACATCGGCGCGCTGTTCAACACTGCGATGAAATGGCTGCAGAGCGGGGCAAAGGAAAGCCCCGCAGAGGTTGCGGCGGTATTCTGCGGCAGGTGGAAGGAGGCAGGCATATGACATACCGGATCGCAATCTGCGACGATGAGCCGGAGCAGGCGGAGGCGCTGAAAAGCATTGTTTCCGAGTGGGCAAGGAAAAATCAGAATAGCTGCAGGACAGAGCTTTTTCCGAGCGCGGAAGCATTCTGGTTTGCCTGCGGGGATGACAGCGCCTATGATATTCTGCTCCTCGATGTGGAGATGAAGGGCATGAGCGGCATCGACCTTGCCAGACGCGTGCGCGCGGAGGGCAGCAGGGCGGAGATCGTGTTTATCACCTCGCATTTTGAATTTGTCAGCGAGGGCTATGAGGTGGACGCGCTTCACTATCTCATGAAACCAGTGGCAAAGGAGAAGCTTTTTGCGGTTCTGTCGCGCGCCGCCGAAAGGCTGGCGGTCGAGCCGCCGTCTGTGATAATTTCCTGCGAGGACGGGACGGTTAAGCTTTACGAATCCGATATTTTGTATGTGGAAGCATTTCAGCACTATATTGTAATCCACACGAGGGAAAAGGAATATCGCATAAAGGAAAACATTTCCGCCTTTGAACAGAAGCTTGGCGGGGATTTTTTCCGCACGCACCGCTCTTATCTTGTTAATCTGAAAACGATTATCTGTATCAGACGCACCTCGGTTACGCTGGATACCGGGGCGGAGATTCCGGTTGCGCGCGGAAAGTACGATGATATCAACCGTGCGTTTATCGCGGGAAACTGAGGGGAAACCATGTTGAAACGAACTTATCTGAAGCTTGTAGAAATGCAGGAGGAGCAGGCGAAGCGTCATCTCGATGAGGTTCGCAACATCCATAAAGAAATGCGCGGCTACAAGCATGACTTTCATCATCATCTGCAGGCGCTGAAAGGGCAGCTGGAAGCCGGAGAGGTGGATCGCGCGATTGCCTATATCGAACAGCTTGACCAGAATCTGCAGAGCGTGGATACGCTGCTAAAAACAGGGAATGTGACGGTGGATGCGATCCTTTCCGCAAAGCTTGCGCAGGCAAAGGCGGAGGGCATCGCAGTGACGGTGCAGGCAAATCTGCCGGGAGAACTGCTGCTCTCTGATCTGGAGCTGAGCATCGTTATCGGAAATCTGCTTGGCAATGCGATCGAAGCCTGCCGGGACGCGCGGGGGGAGAAATTCATCCGCCTTTCCATCAGCATGAAGGGCTGTATGATGTATTTTTATCTGCTCAACTCTGCAGGCACGAAGAAAACGAAGGTCGGCACGCTTTTTAAGACCGGCAAGAGGGGCTTTCACGGCTTTGGGCTGCAGCGCGCTGAGACGATTCTGAAAGAACATGGCGGCTGGGTGAAATACAACAGCGAGGAAGGGGCGTTCACCTCGGAGTTTCTGGTTCCGGCAGTGCGACTGTGACGACAGGCTGCCGCCGGATTTGACTGCGATTCGGTTACTGTGAACGACGTGAACAGCAACGCGATTCGTGTACCGACAGATGCGGTTGGTGCACGAATTCTTTTTTTGGAGGAAAACGTGGTATCATGGGAGCAGAAACAAAAGGAGGGATGTGTTTTGAAAAATTTAACGGATAAGAAAAAGCCTTATCGTTCAGCGGCAGGCAATGCGCTCTGGAGCTTTCAAAATATGCTGCGGGACGCGCCGCAGTCCTTCTGGCTGATGGCGGCGGGGATTCCGCTCTCCGTTTTCCTTGCGTGGACGGAAATCAGGCTGCCGGCGCTGGTGGTGTCGGAGGTTGTAGAGAAGCAGAGCTTTTGGCGTGCGGCAGCTGCGGTCGGTATTCTGCTTGGCGCGGCCTTTGCCGCGACAGCTCTGCGGGATTTTTGCCAGAACGTGCGCTCGGCGTATCTCAGCCGGTACCGCTTTAAGCAGTATGTAGCGCTTCAGAGGAAATCTATGCGCTGCTTCTATCAGGAGTATGAAAAGAAAGCGACGCGTGATCTCCACGACCGGGCGCAGGCTGCTCTCTGGTCATATGAGGGCAGGGTAAAGCTTCTGGAGATGCCCGGGCAGAGCATGGCGCTTTTGCAGAACGCGCTCTGTTATCTCCTGTTTGGCACGGTGATATCTTTTGTCAGTCCCTGGCTGGTGCTTCTTTTGACGGCTGCTCCGGCGATCAACTGGCTCTGCGTGCGCGCATATAACCGGTACGAATACCGCACGCGCGCCGCACGGTCTGACCTTAGCCGCAGGCTGAATTACACCGCTGAAAAATCCGGCGATTTTGCCGCCGCCAAGGACATCCGCGTGTATGGAATGGCGGGGTGGCTGAAGCAGATCTACCGGGAGCTGAGCGATAAGAATGCTGCCTGGCAGAAACGTCTGAGCGGACGGCAATTCCTGATAAGGCTTGCCGATCTGGGCGTTATCCTTCTGCGCGACGGCGCGGCATACGCGGTGCTTCTTCAAATGGCGCTTGGCGGCGAGATCACCGTCGACCAGTTTGTGCTGTATTTTGCGGCGATATCCAGCTTTGCCACCTACGTGGGCAATATTATGACTGCGTGGAACGAAATGCAGGCGGCAAGTCTGGCTGTCTGTGACTTTCGCGAATATCTCGACCTGCCGGACTGCGACGGAAACGGAGCGGCGCACGCGGAGGACTTTCTGGGAAAGGCGCCGGAAATTATCTTCGATCATGTGTCTTTTTGCTATGACGGAGCGGAAAAAAACACGCTGGACGATATCAGCTTTACCTTCCGGCCGGGTGAGCGCGTGGCGCTGGTAGGCGCAAACGGAGCCGGAAAGACGACGCTCGTAAAGCTGCTGTGCGGGCTGTATCAGCCCACCGCCGGCGAGATCCGGATCGATGGCATTCCGGCGGGCGATTTTCTGCGCGACGATTATTATCGGCTGTTTTCGCCGGTGTTTCAGGATGTGCAGACCGCGTTTTTCTCGCTGGCGGAGACGGTGGCGGGCGACTTTGGAGAGCGCGTGGATAAATCCCGCGCGGAGGCGTGTATGCGAAAAGCAGGGCTTGGCAGAAAGCTGGATCTGCTGCCGCACGGCATTGATACGTGTCTTGATAAACAGATCAATAAGGAGGGCACCGAGCTTTCCGGCGGCGAGGCGCAGAAGCTGATGATGGCGCGCGCACTTTATAAGGACGCTCCGGTGCTGGTGCTCGATGAGCCGACGGCGGCGCTCGATCCGATCGCGGAAAATGAAATTTATCTCCAGTACCGCGATATGACCGAGGGGAAAACCTCCCTGTTTATTTCGCACCGGCTGGCGTCCACCAGCTTCTGCGACCGGATTCTGTTTTTGCAGAACGGGAAAATTGCGGAGGAGGGAACTCATGAGACACTGCTTGCGCAGGGCGGCGAATATGCAAAGCTTTATGAGATCCAGAGCTGCTGGTATCGCGAGGATTACAGGGGAGGTGTGCAGAAATGACGTTAAAAGAACATCTGAACATGATCTGCCGGGCGGTAAAGCTTTTATATTCATTGAGCCGCCGGTATCTGATCAGTCTGACAGCGGGAAGCATTGTGTCAGCGGTGCTGCCCTATGTGCCGATTTATTTTTCAGCGCGGCTGATCGACGCGCTGACAGCGGGCGCAGGCTTTCGGACGCTTGCGTATTATGCCGTGCTGACGGTTTCTCTTGCGGCGGTTCTGCGCCTTATAGAAGCGTGGCTGAATGCGCAGAAGGAGATCGGAGAAAAGGAGTTTGCGTGCGGCAGAGAATGGCTACCTGCGCAGAAAGCGATGGAGCTTGCCTATTCCGGCATGGAGGACCGGGAAATCGCGCTTCTGAAAGAGCGCATAAAAAGCGAGACCCAGACGGGTTATAATCTGGATATGCTGGCAGGCTGCCTGAAAGAAACGATACGCCACGCGGCGCAGATCATTGCGTCTGTCTCGCTGACGGCTTCGTTTTTTGGGCTGGAGGCAATCGCGCTGTGGGCGAAGCTTGCCTTTGCGGGCGGGGTGCTTCTGACGGCGGCGTTTGACATTTGGATGAACCGGAAAACAGCAGAGGCGCGCATGGGATATTTTGCGGGCATTACAGATGCAAATATCTGGATTGAAAAATATGTGCAGTATCTGGATCACTATACAAGCGGAAAGGACATCCGCCTGTATGCGATGGAGAAGCCGCTTGCTGATCTTGCAGACAGAAAGTATAAGGATATCTGCGGCCAGGAGCGGACGATGCTCTTTCGCTGCGCGGGATACGGCCTCGTCTCTGTACTGTTAAATTATACGCTGCGGTTTGGCGTTTATCTGCTGCTCATCCGGGCGGCGCTTGGCGGCGGGGTTTCAGTCGGCTCTATCGCGCAGTATGTGTCCTGCGTAATGCTGCTCCTGACGGCGGCTTCCGGGCTTGTAAAGGCGTGGCAGGGCGCGCTGATAAACAACCGCTATCTCAAACGCTATTTCTCATATTTTGATATCCCGAATCCCATGTACCAGGGCTCTTTGTCTGTGGAAAAACGGGACGATAATGAATATGACATCGAGTTTCGCGACGTATCCTTCCGCTATCCGAACACGGAAAGCTACGCCCTGCGGCATGTGAACATCAAGCTTAAAATAGGGGAAAGATTAGCGGTGGTCGGCATGAACGGCAGCGGAAAAACGACCTTTATCAAGCTTCTGTGCAGACTCTACGACCCGACGGAGGGCGTGATCCTGCTGAACGGCGTCGATATCCGAAAGTACGATTACGATGAGTATCTGTCCATTTTTTCGGTGGTATTCCAGGATTTCCGTCTGTTCGCTTTTTCCCTTGGGCAGAATGTTGCCGCAGCTGCAGAGTACATCGGCGAGAAGGCGGCGGACTGTCTCCGTGAGGCGGGCTTCGAGGGACGGCTCTCTAAAATGCTGAAGGGACTTGATACGAATTTATACCAGGACTTTGACCCTGAGGGCGTTGAAATTTCCGGCGGTGAGGCGCAGAAAATCGCGATCGCCAGGGCGCTTTACAAGGACGCGCCGTTTATGGTGCTCGATGAACCGACGGCTGCGCTTGATCCGGTTTCGGAATATGAGGTGTACAGGAAATTCAGCGAGATTTCCAGCGGAAAAACGGCAATCTACATCAGCCACCGTCTGGCGTCCTGCCGGTTCTGCGACAAAATCCTCGTGTTCCATGAAGGAAGCATCGTCCAGTACGGCACGCACGAGGCGCTGCTTGCACAGGCGGGCGGCAAATATGCGGAGCTGTGGAACGCGCAGGCGCGGTATTATGTTACTTCACCCCAGCCTCAAACACCTGCTGTTTGAGGCGTGAGAACGTGATTCAGGTGTGAGCAAATCTCATTCGCGGAGCGAATTTTAAATGGATTTGCGAAGGTTACTGCGAACGGAGTGAACAGTAACGGTACTATATATAAGCAAAATGTAAGATGTCCCATTTGACAAATGATGCTCCGCACGGTATGATATTATCATGGCTTGATGTTGGAGGCAAAAGATGAAAATATATAATCACACCTACACGCCGGACTATCCGATATCGGTGAGACCGATGGGGGAAATCGCCGGTTTTCCGGTGCGCCCGGGTTCCTTTGATATCAATGGAGCGACAGCGCTCCCGGTGGGGGTAAATTTTACGATCCACACACATTACGGCACATCCGCGGAGCTTCTTCTTTTTCATAAGGGAGAGGATGAACCTTATGCGGTGCTGCCGTTCCCGGAGGAGTATAAGATCGGCGACGTCTACTCGATGATCGTGTTCGGTCTGGATATCGAGAAATTTGAGTATGCATACCGCATTGACGGTCCGTACGAGCCGGAGAAGGGGCTTTTGTTTGATAAGAGCAAGATCCTGCTTGATCCCTATGCACGCGCTGTCACCGGGCAGGGTGTCTGGGGCTGCCAGAGCGAGCAGCACTATCATGCCCGCGTCGTGAAGGATATTTTCGACTGGGGAGAGATGCGCCAGTCGAACAGAGAGCTGAGCGATCTGATCATTTATGAGCTGCATGTGCGCGGCTTTACGAAGCATGAATCCTCAGGCGTCGAGCATAAGGGTACTTTTGCAGGACTGCGTGAGAAGATCCCGTATCTGAAGCAGCTTGGGATCAATGCGGTGGAGCTGATGCCGATCTTTGAGTTTGACGAGACGATGACGGCAAGAGAGGTGGACGGCAAGCGCCTGCTGGATTATTGGGGCTACAATACGGTCAGCTTTTTTTCGCCGAACAGCAGCTATGCGTCGACCACCGAGTATAACCGTGAGGGAACCGAGCTGAAGGAGCTGATCCGGGATCTGCACAACAACGGCATAGAGGTTATTCTTGATGTGGTGTTCAACCATACTGCGGAGGGAAATGAGCAGGGACCGTCCTTTTCCTTTAAGGGCTTTGACAATAAGGTGTATTATATGCTGACGCCGGACGGAAATTATTATAATTTCAGTGGATGCGGCAATACCTTAAACTGCAATCATCCGATCGTGCGGCAGATGATTCTGGAATGTCTCCGTTACTGGACGGTGAACTACCGCGTGGACGGGTTCCGCTTCGATCTCGCAAGCATTCTGGGAAGAAAAGAGGACGGCTCTCCGATGAACAATCCGCCGCTTCTGGAATTGCTTGCCAACGATCCGGTGCTCAGCAATGTAAAGCTGATCGCGGAAGCGTGGGATGCGGGCGGCATGTACCAGGTGGGAAGCTTTCCGGCGAGCTGCCGGTGGGCGGAATGGAACGGCAGATACCGCGATTCCATCCGCGGCTTCTTAAAGGGGGACTGCTGGGAATGCACGACGGCGGCGTGGAGCATCTGCGGTTCCGGCGATTTATACGGCGGATTTTACCAGGAGCACAACGGCCGCTATGCCGGTTATAATTCCTGCATCAATTTCCTCACCTGTCACGACGGCTTTACGCTGTACGATCTGTATTCTTATAATGAGAAGCATAATGAGGGCAACGGTTGGGGAAATACGGACGGCAGCAACGACAACCGGAGCTGGAACTGCGGCGCGGAGGGCGAGACGAACGACCCGGCGGTGCTGGATCTGCGCTTCCGGATGATCCGCAATGCCTGCGCGGTGCTGATGTGCAGCCGCGGTACGCCGATGTTTCTGGCGGGGGACGAATTTGGCAACACACAGTATGGAAACAACAACGCTTACTGCCAGGATAATGAAATTTCCTGGCTGGACTGGAGACTGCTGGAGAAAAATCGGGATCTTTTTGAATTTTTCTCTTTTATGATACATTACCGCCGGGAACATGCGGTAATCAGCAGGAAGCTCCCGAATGCCGTTTGCGGGATGATGGCGATGCACACGCATGAGACGGATGCGAATAAGGAGACGGTTCTGGACAATGACAGGGCATTTGGTGTCTGTTTTGCAGGATACGACCGCAAAAAGGGCAGGGACGACCTTGTCTATGTGGCGATCAATACGTACTGGGAGGATGTAACGATCACGCTTCCGGAGATCGGAAGGAACCGCGGCTTCTGGTACCTGACGGTCAATACGGCCGGCGATGAGAGAGGGCGTTATTTCTATCGGAAAGAGGAAGAGGTCAGAATCGAGCATGAGTTTATTATGCGTCCGCGTTCTGTAGCGGTGTTTACAGGAAGGACGCGGTAAAGAATAAAGGGAGGATATTTTATGAGAGGTGTTGAAACACGAATCAGGGAGATCCGTCACCGGATTTTCCGCGAGGTAGCGCGTATGGCATACCATACCGAGTGGTCGGTGGAGAAGAGGATCGAGGAGCTGCCGTATGAGATCATTCCGGGGGAGGTCGGGAATTTCCGAAACGATGTTTTCCTGGAGCGTGCGATCGTCGGCGAGCGCCTGCGTCTCGCGATGGGACTTCCGTACCGCAGCGCGTCGGAGCATGCGCCGATTTCTGATAACATTGCGGCGGCGGACAAGGCGGAGACATATTATACGCCGCCTCTGATCAACATTATCAAATTTGCCTGCAATGCCTGTCACGAGAAGCGGGTGTTTGTGACGGACGGCTGCCGCGGCTGCCTTGCGCATCCGTGCGTGGAGGTCTGCCCGAAGGGGGCTGTGACCCTGGAGCGCACAAATGGTCGCTCGGTGATCGATCAGGATAAGTGTATCAAGTGCGGAAAGTGCGCGGAGGTCTGCTCCTATCATGCGATCATCGTGCAGGAGCGCCCGTGTGCGGCGGCGTGCGGTATGGACGCGATCCACACCGATGCGAACGGCAAGGCGGATATTGACTATGAAAAGTGTGTGTCCTGCGGCATGTGTCTGGTAAACTGCCCGTTCGGAGCAATCGCGGATAAGTCTCAGATCTTCCAGGTAATCCGTGCGATCCAGACCGGAGAGCGCGTTTACGCGGCGGTGGCGCCCGCGTTTGTCGGACAGTTCGGACCGAAGGTGACGCCGGGCAAGCTGCGTGCGGCGATGAAGGAGCTGGGCTTTGCCGACGTCTTTGAGGTGGCGATCGGCGCGGATATCTGCGCGGTACAGGAGGCGGAAGATTTTGTGAATGAGGTTCCGGAGAAGCTTCCGTTTATGGCGACCTCCTGCTGCCCGGCATGGTCCACGATGGCGAAGAAGCTGTTCCCGAAGCACGCAAACTGCGTATCCATGGCGCTCACCCCGATGACGTTGACGGCGCGTCTGATCAAGAACCAGAACGAGCGCGCGAAGGTCGTATTTATCGGACCGTGCGCGGCGAAGAAGCTGGAGGCAATGCGCAGCGATATCCGCAGCGACGTGGATTTTGTGCTGACCTTTGAGGAGATGGCGGGTATTTTTGATGCGAAGCATATCGACATTCAAAACCTGCCGGAGGATCCGGATGGCGTAAACGACGCTTCCACGGACGGACGTAACTTTGCGGTATCCGGCGGTGTGGCGCAGTCGGTTGTCAATGTGATCAAAGAAAAGTATCCGGATAAGGAGATCAAGATTGCCAACGCGGAAGGGCTGAAGGAATGCCGCAAGCTGCTGACGATGGCGACGAAGGGCAAATACAATGGCTATCTGCTGGAGGGCATGGCGTGTCCGGGCGGATGCGTTGCCGGAGCGGGAACCATGCAGCCGATCAAGAAATCGCAGACGGCGGTAAATCTCTATGCTGCCAAGGCGAACCACAAGACGTCTAGTGAGACGGAAGCGGTGAAAGAGTTGGAGAAGCTGGTAGATTAAAAAGAAAATGGCACGGTGCTCTGCATATATGCGGACGCCGTGTTTTTTATTGCCATGCATACGACAAAAACATCCGGTGGACGTTTTTTAGTGCGCCTGGCGCGGGAATATTTGAGAAAAGAAAATATACAGGTATGATAAAGAGCCACCCGATTACTGCTTTTTTCATCGAGTGGCTCTTTATGAATTTGTGACTTCCATTGGACTGTACCTTCTCTTTCTGAGATTTTTCCTTTGGCTTTTTGATTTTATCCTTTTCTGATCTGCATTCTTTCAAGATGGCTTATCTTTTCGAAATCACGTATTCTTTCAAGATGGCTTATCTTTTCAAGATCATTTGCCCTTCCCAAAATCGCTTGTCTTTTCAAAAATGCTTATCTTTTTAGGATTATCGTACTTCAGATAAAATCTTTTTATATGTTATTTTTTTAAAAGGTTTTGTTCCTTTTTTAAAGAATTCATCCTTCTTATTGAAAATTCAATTCCTTTTTTTGAAAAACTACCAGCCGATTTAAAATCTGCTTATTCTTTTTGATAACCGATCCTTTTAGGATTTGATTTCATTCTGAAAAACTTTCTGGTTTTGTTCTTCTGAAATCTCTTTTTCTTTTTGAAAGGATTTCCTTCTTTAATTTTCTTTTTTTAAAAGGTGTTCATCCTTTGTCTTTTATTTTTTTAAAAGGTTTGTTTCCTTCTCTGCTTCGTTTTTTAAAAAGGTCGATTTCCTTTTTGAGGGTGTTACTTTAATTCTTCGGTGGTCCGTCCTCCTTTTCTGTAGTATTTATATTTGTTTTTGTTGAGATTATAATAACAGATAAATAAAGGTTTGTCAACAGGAAAATTGAAAAAAATTAAATATTTTTCTATTAAGCAGATATGAACTGAAAAAGTGCAAAATTATCAGAAAATAATAAAGAATTCACAAAATACAAAAAATATTTAAAAACAGAGCAGAACGAAGTTAAACGGAAAAACTTAATAACAGGAAAGCGATCAGGCTTTGTTCTAAGCGTAGCTGATCTGCTTTCCTGCTATGTACAGAAGGGTTCATTTGCCAAATGCAGAATTATTGTTTACTGTTTTCTACATCTTCGGCGTATGCTTCGTTGAGCTTATGTTGTATTTTGAGAAATGTTTGTAATTCATCTGCATTGAAAATGCTTAATTTATCAAAGGTGTTTGCCTTACAATTATTTTCGAATTTGGTATGTTCTTTAAAAAGAAGGTATCCCTCATCTGTCAGTTTTAATTTATATTGTCTGTTATTATTTTCGTCACGGGTCTGATCTACCCACTTTTTTGTTCTCAGTTTTTTTACAATCTGTGAGCAGGCGCTTGGTGTTTTGCGAAGAATATGAGACAGATCTGTGACCGTGATATCAGGGTGCAGCGCGATTAGATCAATCATCTCTGCTTCGGCCTGGTGCAAAACAAAGTCTCCATACTGATGAGGCAGAGAATCGTATTCGTTCATCAACGCCCATGCTTCATTTTGAGATTCCCATATCTCTTCCATCAATAGAGTTCTTTTTTTATCCATGATATACCATCCTTTTGTTATTATGATTCTTATTTTTATAGTAACACATATAAGTGCGTTTCCGAAATGGAGTTTTGCATAATTCGTGTTTATTTTGCATTATTTTTTCATATTTTTCAAGATGGAATGTAAAAAATACCAATTTTATTTAACGAGCTTAAATATTTATTGTTTAAAATATCAAGATGCTTATTGACAAAAGAATAAATGCATGGTAATATATAACCAACTTAATAATTAAGCACATTAACAAATGATGGAAAGGGATATGAGGGATGAAATACAGAATGTATGGTGTTATTCCGCCAATGCTCACGCCGTTTAAAAAGGACGGAAATCTGGATGAAGAGGGTATCAGAACGTTAGTTCGCTTTTTGAATGGGAAGGTGAATGGCGTCTTTATCTGCGGATCGTATGGATCAGGGCCGCTGATGTCGGTTGAGGAGAAAAAGAAAGTCATTGATATTGTAATGGAGGAGAAAAAAGAGCTGCAGATTGTTGCACAGACAGGATGCATCACGACTAAAGATACCATAGAACTCACAAACTATGCGAAGGATGCAGGGGTAAATGCAGCTTCTGCGGTAGCGCCTTTTTACTATCATTATGGAGAGGATGATGTTGTTACATATTATAAGGACGTTATAGATGCGGTCGGGAGAGATTTCCCGTTTTACATTTATAATAATCCGAAATTCAGCGGGTATTCTGTCTCGATTAATACCATGCAGAAATTGCAGAAAATTGGTGTGGCAGGGTGTAAGGCGGCATCCTTCGACCTTATGGAGTTTGCAGATTTAATGAGAGCATTCCGGAATACGGATTTTGACCTGGCTCTGGGTACAGAAGCGTTGTGGCTTCCGGCAAGTATGTATGGAGCGAAAGCTTTTATTCCGGGACTTGGGAATGCCTTTCCGGAATTGTGTATGGAGATGTTTGAAACATCACAAAACGGAGAGTATGAAAAATGCCTTGAGATACAGATGGAGATTAACAAGATACGGGATATCATGTATCTGGCTGGTTCAACACAGTTAGCAATATATGCTTTCCTGGAATTGAGAGGCATTATGAGAGCGTATCCGAGAAAACCATTTAATGCTTCGACCCTGGAGCAGAAAGAGGATATTAGGAAAAAACTGAAAGAGATTGGGGTTCTTTAAATGGAGATCAATGTTTTAGACCGAAGAAACACAGACTGCCTGAAGTGGGATGGATTGGATGATGAGCGTGTTCTGCCTATGTGGGTAGCAGACATGGAATTTGAAACACTTCCCGAAATAATAATGGCGCTTCAGAAACGGGCGGGACATGGAGCCTATGGGTATAGTATAGAAGGGAAGGAATATAGAAAAACCGTTTGCGGGTGGATGCTGCGCCGGTTTGGCTGGCAGATAAATGAGGAATGGATTGTACAGGCTCCTGGAAATGTTGCGGCAGCAAAAATGGCTATTCAGACATTTACCAGCCCCGGTGATAAGATATTGATTCAGGAACCGGTGTATTATGTTTTCAGAGAGGCGATAGAAGAAAATAAACGGGTTGTGGTCAGCAGTGATCTGGTTGATCACGGCGGACATTATATGATCGATTATGAGGATTTTGAGAGGACGATCACAGAAAATAATATAAAAACATTTATACTATGCAATCCTCATAATCCTGTGGGAAGAGTGTTTACAGAACAGGAACTGAAAAAGCTGGGGGCTATCTGTGCGAAACACCACGTACTGGTTATCTGTGATGAAGTACACAGCGATTTTATTCTGGAGGGAAAGCATACGCCGTTTGTTGCAGCGGCGCCAGAGTGCGCAGAAAACAGCATTGTTCTTACCGGACCGAATAAGACATTTAATCTTGCGGGATTAAAATGTGCGAATGTAATTATAAAAAATGAGGAAATGCGGGGAAAATATCTGGATCATCTGGATGCCTGCGGCATGTATTCACAGAATCTGTTTTCTTACATCGCATGTGAGACGGCATACCGATATGGGGATGATTATGTGGAGAGTCTCTGCCGGGTAATAAAGAGCAATTACTGTGCATTAAAAGAGTTTACCGAAAAGGAATTCCCAAATGTTACAGTGTATCCGCTGGAGGGCACATATCTTGCGTGGATTGATATAAAAAAGCTTAAAATCCCGGATGATAAGCTGCATGAATTTTTAACAAAAGAAGCGGGAGTTTATTTTGACGAGGGAGAGCTGTTTGGGGAAGCCGGAAGAGGATTTATCCGTATAAATATTGCCTGCGCGAAAACTCAGATTATTGAAGCAATGGAAAGGCTGAAAAGGGCGGCAGTAAAAAATGATTATTGTGTGTGAAGTAACACGCATTAAATAATAACCAAAAGGGAGGAAATGAAAATGAAGAAAGCATTAGCAAAGTTACTGGCGGGAAGTCTGGCGATTGGAATCCTGGGCACGGGCATGGCAGCTGCAGCGGAAGAGGCAGGTGATGGCAACATTGTCTTTGGTCTGTCTATTGGTCTGACTGGCAGCCTTGCTCTGGAGGGAGACCGTGTGGTCAAGAGCGTTAATATGGCGATTGACGAGATTAACAGTGCGGGCGGCGTTCTTGGACGGAACCTGGAGGTTGTTGTTGAGGATGACCAGGGTGATGCAGACATGTCGTTAGTTGTTGCGAAAAAGATGGGCGAAAACAAGGACGTTGTGGCCATGCTTGGGCCGCATATGACCAATAGTGTGCTTGCAGTTGATCAGACAATGAGGGATTATACAATGCCGGCATTTGTCGGCGGTACGGCGCTGAGCATCAGTGAATTAGATAATCCCTATATTTACAGAACACGTTCATCTGACCGCCTGAATGCCGCTGCTGCAGCCAGATATCTGGTGGAAGATCTGGGAGCGACGAATATAGCATTGCTTTACAATAACGTGGATCTTGGTATAGGTGCAAAAGGAATTATAGAAGAGTATCTTGCAGAACAGGGTATGAAGCTTGCGGCTGCGGAAGCGCATAGCCCTGGAGATGTTGATATGACCGGCCAGATCCTGAATGTTAAGAATTCGGGGGCGGATGCGATCATCATCTGGTGCTATCCGGCGGAAGCCGCAATTATTACAAGACAGATCCGCGAGCTTGGCATTGACCTGCCGGTTATCGGAGGAGCTACTTTTACGAGTATAGCTTATTATGAGGCACTGGATGAGAGTATATGTGACGGAACCTATGCGGTAACAGATTTCGTTATTACCGATGAAAATAATGCAGAATTTGTGAACAGGTTTAAAGAACGCTACAATGGCGACGAGCCGGAAAATAGCTCCTTCGAGTACTATGATGCGGTATATATGCTCGCAGCGGCGATTGAAGAAGCAGGGAGCGCTGACAGGCAGGCTATTGCTGATGCAATTCCCAATATTTCAATTGAAGGAAACCAGGGAAAGTTATATGCGGATGAGTACAATGACATGGTTCACAAAGTAATCGTTGCACAGAACAACGGAAAGGAAGCGCAGGCAATTACAGTTATTACTGAATATTGATCAAAATAGGGTGCAGGTGGGATTGCCCGCCTGCATTTAAGAAATCGGGGTACAAATGAATGATAAGTACATTGGCACAATTATTAGTTACGGGAATCGCAATGGGTTTTATCTATTGCCTGGTTGCTATTGAATATACCTTAATATGGAATTCTACAGGACTTGTAAATTTTGCACATGATAAATTTATTACATTAGGGGCATATTTCTTCGGCGGAACGATGTATGTTTTATTTGGCAATAATTTTGTACTGTGCGTGATCGGAACAACAGTTGCTATGTTTTTATATGGAGTGGTTGTTTCAAAGGTGATATTTATGCCTTTAAGCAAAATGCCTACAAGGATATATGCTGTTACCGGAACCCTGATGCTTTCCATTATCATGAGAGAATCTATTCGTATTATCTGGGGTCCCGCACCGTTTACCGTTCCGAAGTGGTTGGTTGGAACGTTTTCAATGGGAACAATTATTATACCGAGAGTAAATATCATCATTATTATAATTTCTGTCATTTTGCTGATTGTCCAGAACCTCTTCTTTAAAAAGACGAAGCTGGGAAAGGGACTGACCTGTGTTTCTCAGGATAAGGAAGTAGCGGCTTTAATGGGAATTGATGTAAACAAAAATATCGCTATTTCAGTAGGTATCAGCTCTATGCTCTGCGGCTGGATCGGTATGCTGGTCATTCCGCTGTTTTCTATCAATGCGTCTATGTCCGGGACCATTGCCATGAAGGGATTCAGCGCCGGTGTCGTTGGCGGGTTCGGTACAATGGGCGGTGCAGTTGTCGGCGGACTGCTTATCGGTATCATTGAAAACCTGTATGTATTGATCGGACCGTCCACATACAAGGACGTGGTATCGTTTGTTATATTAATTTGTTTTCTGATCATCAATCCGGGTGGAATTGCCGGTCTTGTCAGTAAAAAGAAAAAGCGGAATGTCATAGCGATTGTCAAAGATTACTGTCTGGGAAAGGAGAAAAATAATGAGAAAAACAAGTAAGAAAAGTATGTTACTGTATATTTTATTAATTGTTGCTTTATTATTTATCCCGGTAGTAATCAAGAATCGTTATATGATTACGCTGGTTGACGAAATCCTTGTTTTTATCATTGCAATTCTGGGTCTGAATTATATTACGGGTCTCACCGGCGAAAGCAATATGGGAATGGCAGGAATATTTTCTCTGGGTGCCTATACTTCTGCGATCCTTACGCTGAGAACCGGGGTTTCACCGTTTGTGGGCATTCTTGCAGCTATACCAATGGGAATTTTTATCGGAAATCTTCTCGGACGTCCGAGTCTTCGCGTGAAAGGTATTTATCTGGCATTGTCAACAATGATGTTTGGGGAAATTGTGCGGCTGCTTGCAAACAATATGGTCGGGCTGACAAATGGCTCTACCGGGCTGCGGAATATTCCACATTTTTCAGTTTTCGGATATACGCTTACAAATGAGGGACAAGTTTTTTATCTGTATTTTGCAATATGTTTATTTGCCATATTTCTGTCAAACATTATATTCAGCGGCAGATGGGGAAGAGCATTTAAAGCAATACGGGATAATGAAGATGGCGTGCCTTCCTGCGGAATTGATATTGCAAAGACTAAAATAACTGCATTTACGCTATGCGCTGTATTTGGCTCGGTGGCAGGAGCGATGTTTGCACATCTGATGGGATACATCAGCCCGGATATGTTTGACTTTGATTTCATGGTTAAATTTTTTATGATGCTGATGCTTGGCGGAATTGGAACAGTTTCAGGCTCGGTTTTTGGAGCGGTGATCGTTGTGATCGTTCCGGAAGCGCTGCGCTTTCTGGGCGATTATTACTGGCTTGTTTTTAGTACCGGTATGCTTCTTTTTATTATTTTCGTACCGAATGGAATTGTCTCCCTTAAAGACAGGGTCATTGGGAAAATAGTAAAAAGGAATAATTCTTGTGGAGGACAATGACATGGGTGTGATTTTGCAGACAGAACATCTGGAAAAAAGATTCGGCGGTCTTGTTGCGGTTAATAATCTTGATCTGATCGTAAAAGATAATTGTATTAATGCATTGATCGGACCAAATGGATCGGGAAAGACGACGACCTTGAATCTTATAAGCGGGGCATTACAGCCAACCTCCGGAAGAATTGTTTTGAAGGGTCAGGATATTACTCCCTTAAAGGAATTTCAGGTGGCACGTACCGGAATACGCAGAACCTTTCAGAATCTGAAGTTGTTTTGGAGATCTACTGTACTGGAAAACGTAATGATGGGCGGTGAAGGAGACGACCAGGGAATTATGCGGTATCTGGCGAATCCATTTGCAGCAAGACGAGAAGAGGCTCTTCTGGCTGAAAAGGCTTATAGCAAGCTGGAGTATATCGGATTAGCTCATCTTGCAGATAAATCGGTAAGAGATCTGCCGTATGGACAGCAGAAGTTGATAGAGATAGCCAGAGCTTTAATGGGTGAGCCGAAATTGCTTTTGCTGGATGAACCGGCTACCGGATTAAACCCGAACGAGCGTCAGGAACTGGTTAAGCTGCTTTTGAAAATACAGAGTGACGGCGTCATAATATTGATTATCGAACATAACATGGATGTTATTATGCATACATGCGACTGGATTACTGTAATTAATTTTGGATCCAAAATAGCGGAAGGCTCACCGGACGAAATTCAAAATAATCCTCACGTAATAGAGGCGTATCTTGGTGCAAACTATAAAAAGATAAATCTGGAGGATAAGTAATGCTTAGCGTAAATAAGATAAATACATTTTATGGACCGATTCAGGCTTTATACGATGTTTACATTGAAATTGGAGAAGAGGAAATAGTATCCATTATTGGAGCAAACGGAGCCGGGAAATCCTCTCTTATGAAATCTATCATAGGTTTATGCCATCCGCAGAGCGGAGAAGTGATTTTTAACGGAGTACACCTGGAGAAGCTGCCTTCCCATAAAATTGTGCATGAAGGAGTGGTATATGTACCGGAAGGCAGAAAAATTCTTGCTAAAATGACTGTGCAGGATAATCTCGAAATGGGAGCTTATTCCAGAAAAATAAGCCGGAAGCAATTGCTGGATGATATGGAAGAGGTTTTTGATATCTTTCCGAGATTAAGGGAAAGAAGAAAGCAGCCGGGCGGAACATTGTCTGGCGGAGAGCAGCAGATGCTTGCGATAGGACGGGGACTGATGGCAGATCCGAAGCTTCTGATGCTGGATGAACCTTCTATGGGGCTGGCACCGATTATTGTAGATGAGATGTTTGCTATTATTAAGAAGATAAGTGATGAAAAGCATCTGCCGATATTATTAGTAGAACAAAATGCATTTGTAGCACTGGAAATCTCCAGAAAATGTTATGTTCTGGAAAACGGTCATATTGTTTTAAGTGGAACCAGTAAAGAGTTACAGGCCAGTGATGAGATAAAAAAGAGCTATCTGGGAGGATGATGATTTATGAAATGTATTCACCGGCTCCTGAAAGGCCGTGAACAGGAATTAATTCAGCAGAAAATACAACGTGCAATGGCAAAAGAAGGTGCTGACTATTTGCTTCTCGTACGCTGTGATAATATATTTTATGCCACGGGATTTCGCAGTAATTTTGCATACCAGTATGGTAATATGGTCGGGGATACGATTGCGGTTGTGCCGCGGCAGGGCAGGATTACTCTGATTGTCAATAATCTGGAAGAGGATAATGCACAGACAACGACAGAAGGAATTGCGGTAAAGGCATATTTGTCCGGCGCGTTCATTGATGATGGCAGTGTACTGTCCAGAAGCGATAAAACAACTGACATATATGCCGCGCTGAAGCTGGCAATGGGCATGATTTTCCGTTCGGAGAAGCATCCTGTCATAGCAACGGAAATGATGTTTCTTTCGCATGGATTATGGACAGAGCTGCAGCAGTATGATGCAGAGCTGATAAATGCGGAAAGCATTATAATGAGTGCCAGAAGAATAAAAACCTCATGGGAAATAGAAACACTGGCATCTGCGGTACGTCTGACCGAAAAGGCATGGAATCTGGTTGCGGCGGATTTAAAAGAGGGAATGAATGCCATTGAAATTAACCGCCGTTTTAAAAAGTATACCTGGGAAAATGATCCGGACTGCGCAGTTTCAGATGATCAGTTTATTCCGGCTGTCGGAAAATTTATAGGACTTGGAACGATACCGAGAGATTATAAATTACAAAATGGCGATGTAATTAAGTTTGACGCCGGCTTCCGGTATTGCGGTTACACCTCTGACATAGCAAGGACTCTGGGAATAGGAAGAGTGTCTGATAAAGCAGAAAGAATTTACGACATATTGTACCGGGCTAATCGGACAGGCGCTTCCATGCTAAAGCCGGGTGTGAAATTCTCGGAGGTTTATCAGGCGGTGAGAAACCAGGTGGAACAGTCGGAGCTTATTCCTTACTATCCGCGCGGAAATGTAGGACATGCGATAGGTGTTTCCACGCAGATATGTGAAACACCCATGTTTACGAAGAACAATGACGAGATACTGGAGCCTGGCATGGTGCTGACGCTGGAAACACCTTATTCGGGGTGGAAAGACGCTCCGGTAAACGCAGGATATAATATAGAAGACTGCTATGTTATTACGGAGACTGGCTGTATTCAGTTTACAACGGCGCCGTCAACGATATATTGGGGAAAATAGGTTTACAAGCACAAGTAATAATAATGATAAGCAAATCATACAGGAGAAGATCATGAAATATACGGTGGAAGATATTAAAAGTATTCTTTACAGCGGGGTAATCTGCGATGTTTTAGATCATATGGGATACCGCAATCAGGCGATTTCTGGGGATATTATGCCTTTAACGGATGATTCGGTTATATTTGGGCCGGCATTTACCAGTATTGGCACACAGGTGTATTCGATGCCGGAGGAACCGCTGACGGCACAGTGTAAAGTGGTAGATCAGTTGGGGGAAGACGAGATATATGTACTGGTAAACAGGGGAGAATATACGTGCGCTGTATTTGGGGAGTTGTTTGCAAATGGTGTTCTTGGAAGAAAAGGAGCGGGCGTGCTGCTTGATGGTTTTGCCAGAGATATAAAACAGCTAAAGAAAATGAATTTTCCGTTATTTTACAAGGGAAGGGATCCAAGAACCTCAAAAGGCAGATGTGAGATTAATGAGTGTCAGATACCGGTATTGTTTGACGGGGTAAGCATAAATCCCGGCGATTATATTTTTGGTGACATTGACGGTGTAGTAATTATCCCCAAAGATATTGTGGAAGAGGTTTTAGAACAGGCGCTGGCAACGGTAAAAAAAGAGGATGAAGTGCGCGCCGGTCTGCAGGCAGGGGAAAGTCTGGCACAGGTATATGCTGCTGTTGGCGCAATATAGGAGTTATTTTGGAGGGAACTCATGCAGATTATTCTGGATTGTGGAACGACCAATACAAAAATTTATTTTATTGAGGACAAAAAAAGCATAGCCGAACGATATCTTCACATGGGCATTAAGGACGTCGCCAGGTCAAATGATAAAACAAAGCTTAAAATGGACATATGGGGAAGCATCCGGCAGATCTTATCGGAAATTGACCGCACGGAAGATAATATAGAGCGGATTATTGCGTACGGGATGCTTACATCAGAAATGGGTTTTGAGGAGCTGCCGCATGCTCCTGTTCCGGCAGACTGCAGGGAGCTTGCGCGGAATGCATTGACGGTGTACGATGATCTGGCTGGCACGAAAATACCGGTTACCTATATCCGGGGACTGAAAAACGATATTTCTGTTTTTGATAACGCAAAAGACCGGCTTTTTTATTTTGATTTTATGCGCGGAGAGGAGACACAGGCAATTGGTGTTTTAAATCAAAATTATTTTGAACCGCCCTTTAATATCATCATTTTAAGTTCGCATTCGAAACTGATTAAAATCAATGAGCGGGCACAGATAGCTGCAAGCTATACGACGATGAGCGGGCAATATTATCAGATGA
This sequence comes from uncultured Marvinbryantia sp., assembly GCF_905201705.1. GTDB lineage: Bacteria > Bacillota > Clostridia > Lachnospirales > Lachnospiraceae > Marvinbryantia. The sequence continues at coordinate 115,281 of NZ_CAJKOX010000003.1, read as the reverse complement.
TAAAAGAAAATTCTTCTATTGGGAAATCATTAATTGCCGATGAAAAACCGATGCAGCATACGGAGGATGATCTGATTTGCCTCGCGGAAGCTTCCTGGACGGCAGGCGGCTATACAAGAAGTACGATGCTTGTGCGCTTCATGGACGTGCTGGGCGGATATTCCGCAAGGGACAGAGATATTTTTATCCAGGCACTGCTGATCTGGGAGGACATGAATATGATAGACCTGTCACGCCGGGTGAATCCTGCAGAAAGCGATAAGTTCGTTATTATTGGACAGCAGGAGCGTGTGCGGTTATTCGAAAAAATTCTAAAGAAGCATGTAAAAGAAGAAATTGAAACAGTGCTGGTTACGGAACAGGAGGATATAAAGAATATCAATATCTCAGGAGCCCTTTCCATTTATGAGGAGACAGAAAGACTTCGATGAATTGCAAGAAAAAATTTATTTTGTACATAAAAATTGCCGGGCAGTGAATTTCTGATGCCAGGCAATTTTTATGTTGTTATTCGTGGTCCGCGCTTCCAGCGTAGAGGGAAAGCGTGACAGAATTCAGAGAAAGCTGTAGAGACAGTATCCGGCGTAGATCAGCAGCAGCGCCAGCCCCTGCAGACGGTAGCCGCGCTTCTTGATAAAGAACGGCACGGTAAGTACCAGCATGACTGCCATGGATACGGGCACGTCGATGAAGGTTGTCTGACGCTCAACCGGGAAGCTGGAGATCGCAGACGGAATACCGATCACGAGCAGCAGGTTTAAAAGGTTTGCGCCGAGCACATTTCCAAGCCCCAGGCTGGCATAGCCCTTGAGCAGGGAGGTGATGGTGGTGACAAGCTCCGGCAGCGAGGTGCCGAGTGCGATGAAGGTGACGGCGATCACACGCTCCGGTACGCCAAGCCCTTCTGCAATGATGGTGCCGTTGTCGACCAGCAGTCTTGCGCCGATAAACAGTGCAAGGGCGAAAAAGACCAGCATGAGCAGAGCGGTCGGAAGAGAGGTTTCTTCCGTCTCCGGCTCCTGCGCTTCGGCGGAACCGGCTCCGGCAAGCTTTATGTAGCCGAGGGTGTAGATGACGAAGCCGGCCAGCAGAACAAGCCCGGTCAGACGGGAGATCGTGCCGGTGAAATACTGAACGGCAAATAAAAATATGCTGAACAGGAAAAACAGCCCGACGTTCCAGTTGAAGGATTTTTTGTCCACGCCCTTCGACGGACGGCAGAGCTGGCTGATGCCCGCGATCAGCGCGGTGTTGCAGATGATGGAGCCATAGGCGTTTCCGGCGCAGATTGCGGCGGAGCCGTTAAATGCGGCGGTGGTGGACACGAGTACCTCCGGCAGTGTGGTGCCGATGCTGACAATGGTAGCTCCGACCATAATCTCGGACATGCCGAGCTTTTTTGCAACAATGACGGCATTATCCACAAATTTGTCACCGCCGATGCAGATAATGACAAGTCCAAGAATAAACAGTATAACGGGAATAAGCATAGTGGATTCCTCTTTTCTTTTTTTGATAAAATTGCCTGCGGCTCTGAAATGGACAGACCGCAGGAATATCTTGTTCATTATAATAAGAAACGTATATTTTTGCAAGGGCTTCCGGAGAAAAATGTTTGTAAAGGTTTGTAAAAAATAGACAAAAACAAAAGGTAAATTTCTACTGGTATACTAGTAGACAGTTGTGGACAGACAGGGAAGAGATATGTTACACTTATATTATCCAAAAGCAGTAAATATAAATGGAGAAGGAGAACAATGCTATGAAAATGACATTTCGCTGGTACGGTGAGGGACGTGACAACATCACGCTGAAACAGATCAGACAGATTCCGGGTATGTCCGGTCTCATGGGAGTTCTGGATGAGAAGGCTGCCGGAGAGGTCTGGGAAGAGGACGAGATCAAGGCTTATATCGATCATGTACACGAAGCAGGTCTTGAGTGTGAGGTTATCGAGAGCGTAAACGTACACGAAGATATCAAGATGGGACTTCCGACAAGAGACAAGTATATTGAAAACTACTGCACGACCATTCGCAATCTTGCAAAATACGGCGTAAAGGTAATCGTTTATAATTTCATGCCGGTATTCGACTGGCTGCGCACAGACCTTGCGCGTGAGATTCCGGAGGATGGTTCCAACAGCCTTTACTTCGATGAAAAAGAGCTTGGTGATATGACACCGGTTGACATCGTTCGCAAGACGATCGAGGACTGCAACGGATTCTCGCTTCCGGGCTGGGAGCCGGAGCGTCTGGCAGAGCTGGAAACTACGCTGAAGCGTTACGAGTCCATCACGCCGGATGATTTGAGAGCAAATTACAAGTATTTCCTGGACGGCATTATTCCGACCTGCGAGGAGTGCGGCGTAGTAATGGCATGTCATCCGGACGATCCGGGCTGGCCGATCTTCGGACTTCCGAGAATCGCTCACAGCCAGGAGGACTACGACAAGATCGTTGCCCTGCATGATTCACCGTGCAACACGCTCTGCCTGTGCACCGGTTCTCTGGGTTCCAACCCGGACAACGACATTCCGGCGATCATCCGTCACTTCGGCGAGATGAACCGCATCGGCTGTCTGCACGTGCGCAACGTAAAATACCTTGGCTACCACAAATTCCGCGAGGCTGCACATCTGTCCAGCGACGGCGATCTTGACCTTTACGAGATCATGAAGGCGGTATACGACACCTGCCCGGATACCTACATCCGTCCGGACCACGGCAGAATGATCTGGGATGAGGTTGGACGTCCGGGATATGGTCTGTATGACCGTGCGCTCGGTGCAACCTACATCAACGGTCTGTGGGAAGCGATCTGCAAGGAAAACAAGAACAAATAAATGCGTTTGCTGGAACGATATCCAAGGGAGAACGGAAGGGAATACGCGCTTCGCGTGATCAAAAATAATATCATCCGGCTGGAGCTTGCGCCGGGAAGCCGCGTCAGCGAGAAAAATCTTGCCGATGAGATGGGGCTTTCCCGGACGCCGGTGCGGGAGGCGCTGATCGAGCTTGCCAGGGGAGGAATTGTGGAAATCTATCCGCAGAGAGGCAGTATGGTGGCGCTGATCGACTACTCGCTGGTGGAGGAAGCGCGTTTCATGCGAAGCGTCATGGAAAACGCTGTGGTGCGTCTTGTCTGTGAGATGGCGAAGCCGGAGGATATCTTAAAGCTTGGAGAAAATCTGAAATTGCAGGAGTTTTATCTGGACAGCACGGACGCCGGGCGTCTGATGGAGTTGGATGACGACTTTCATAAGCTCCTGTTTGATATCGCGCAGAAAAGCCAGAGCTATCTGCTGATGCAGAACCTGACGCTGCATTTCGACCGCGTGCGCAACATGGCTCTCTCGGCGGTGAAGGAGCTGAAGATCGTGCAGGATCACCAGGCCATCGTGGAGGCGATCCGGCAGCATGACGCTGAAAGAGCCGGCGAGCTGATGGAAATTCATCTGTCGCGGTATAAGATTGACGAGGAAGCGATCCGCCGGAAATACGATGCAAAGTATTTTAAATGAGATATGTTAAGTGGGACTGCTTCGGCAGTTCCATTTATTATAGTTATGAAAAAGGAGAAAGAAAAATGATCGTACATAATGAAGAAGTACAGGCAGTGAATTGTGAGCCGGGAGTCACCAGAAAGATTCTGAGCTACTCCGAAGAGCTGATGATGACAGAGGTCTCTTTTGAAAAGGGAGCGCGCGGAAATGAGCATAAACACCCGCACCGACAGATCACTTATGTTGCAAAGGGCGAATTTGAATTCAACATGGACGGGGAAGTTCATGTAGTCAGACAGGGCGACAGTATTCTGATCCCCGGCGATATGCTGCACGGGGTTCACGCACTGGAGGAAGGAATTCTGGTGGACATTTTCACACCGATGCGGAAGGATTTCCTGTAGAAAAGGATGATTATTCACGGGAACAGAAAGGATAGGGGACGGATTTGGAGCGCGAAGGTCTATTCAAAATCGGAGATGTGGCGCGAATGTTTCATTTAAGCGTCGGGACGCTGCGCCATTATGAAAAAATCGGTATGCTGACACCGGAGTACGTGGATCAGGAGACAGGCTACCGATACTACAGTACACGTCAGTTTGAGTGCCTCAATACGATCCGTTACCTGCGCGTCCTAGATATGCCGTTGGAGCAGATCGCCGACTTTCTTGGAAACCGCGATGTGGAGCGCATCCAGGAGCTGCTTCAGCAGCAAAAAGAGACGGTGATCCAGAAGCAGCGCAAGCTGCAGATTATCGAGCGGAAGATTGATAATCGCCTGCAGCAGCTTGCGGATGCGCTTTCCTCGGAGTTGGATGTCATTCGTATGACAGAGATTCCGCCGCGGCGCATCGCATGGATACGCAATCAGCTTTCCCCAAAGACCTATCTCGATCTGGAGACTTCGATCCGCGAGCTGGAGCAGGATCAGAAGGATGCGGTGGTTTTTCTGGGGAAAGTTGGCGTAGGCATCGGCAGAGAGCGGCTTTTGGAGAAAGCATATGAACGCTATGATATGGTCTTTTTGCTGCTGGATGCGGAGGATGTCTACAGCGGTGCGACGGAGGAGCTGCCTGCGGAAAAATGTGTGACGGTGCGTTTTTGCGGGAGCCACAAAGACGCTCCCGCATATTATCAAAAGCTTGACGAGTACATGGAAGAAAACGGGCTGTGCGTTGACGGCTTTTCCAAGGAGATCACAATGATCGACGATGGATTTACCGGCGACGCAGATAAGTTTGTGACAGAAATACAGATTCCGGTGCGGCCGGGGGAATCGAAGAGGTGACAGGCGCATGAAATCCCTGCGCTTAATGATTTTGTGCGATATCCCTCAGAAATTCTTTGATAAAGGGCAGTGCCGCGCCCATGGAAACGGCGTCGCTGCGGCATTCTCCGAGAATGATGTAGGAGGTATCGTCGGAGAAGGTGGAGCGCTCCGCCACATACTGTTTTACAGCGAGGATATCCTCCTCTGTGAAGAAGGACGCAATATTTCCGCCAAGGATGACTGTATTTTCCATTACCATATGAAGATTATTGATCAGCATGGACAGATAGCGCAGGTATTTGTTCCATTTTTCAAGACAATCGGGATCACCCTGTTTTTTTCGGGCAAAAAATTCGTCCGGTTCCAGGGAAGAGCCCATGAGGAAGCTGCCGGAGCAATAGCATTCGGCGCAGCCATGCTTTCCGCAGTAGCATTCGGCGCCGTCCGGGACCAGCGTCATGTGCTCAAAGGTGCCGGACTTTCCGGTAAGACCGTTCTGGAATTCACCGCCGATGATGACGGAGCCGCCGAGATGCTGACCGAGCGACAGATAGATGGCATCGCTGATCTGGGGATTTTCCCACAGCTCGCTGACAGAGGCGCATTCGGCATCGTGGATAAATCTGCAGGGGATGGAAAAACAGTCGGCAAACGGCCGGATGGACAATCCGGTGCAGTGCAGGATCTCCCCGTATGTCATGTGGGTGCCGTCCGGGGAAGTAAGTCCCTGCATGCCGAGACCGATTCCCAGAAGCTGCTTTTCTGTGTACTGGTACTTCTGAAGAAATTCTTTTACAGTTCTTTGTAATTTCTCAAAATAATCCGGATCCGGCCGGAAAGTGATCTGATATTTTTCTTTTGCTTCTTTTTTTCCATATAGATTTAAAGCGGTAATGTAAACATTCCGGGCAAGAATCTCGATTCCTACTGCGATTTTAGCGGTGGGGATGATCTGGTAGGCGGCTGCGCGCCGACCGACCGCTGAGGTGAGCTGTCCGGATTTTTTGATCAGATTATGATCAGTCAATGTAGAAAGATGCTGCGAAACCGTGGGCAGGCTGATGGAAAGCGCGTTGGCGATCGCCTGCTTGGGACATCCCGGATTGTGGTATATATAGTGATAGACGTCTGACAGGTTTTTTTTCTTAATATCTGTAAGAGAAAATGCATCCATAGTAAACTTCCTCACTTCCGATATTATAAAGTTATTTGATAAAACTATTATATAATTTCTTTTTCGGTATTTCAATCCCCCAAAAAAGATTGCCTTTGTTTAATTTCGACAAAAAAGGAGTCCTATATTTGTGAATCATGCAGTATTGACCAATTTTATAAAATGAGTTAATATAATTATACAATAAATAAAGTCATTTTACAAAATAAAAATATAAAATGACTATCCCAAAAAAGAAAAGGAGAGAAAAACATGGGCATTATTGAGAAAATGAGATTGGACGGAAAAAAAGGCTTTGTTACCGGCGCTGCCAGAGGTATCGGAAAATGTACGGCAACCGCCTTCGCTGAAGCAGGCGCGGATGTGGCAATCGTAGACCTTGACATCGAAGAGGCAAAGAAAACCGCCGCAGAAATCGCAGAAAAAACAGGCAGAAAGGTAATCGCCATCAAAACCGACTGCACAGACAAAGACCAGGTAGACGCGATGGTTGCACAGGTCGTGCAGGAGCTCGGCGGACTTGATTTCTGCCACAACAACGCAGGCATCTGCATCAACGCCCCGGCGGAAGAAATGACCTGGGAGCAGTGGAGCAAAGTCATCAACATCAATCTGAACGGCATCTTCCTCACGGATATTGCAGCCGGAAAATACATGCTGGCAAACGGCGGCGGCTCCATCATCAACACCGCTTCCATGTCCGCACATATTGTAAATGTTCCGCAGCCGCAGTGCGCATACAATGCTTCCAAGGCGGGCGTGATCCAGCTTACAAAATCGCTCGCCATTGAATGGGCAAAACGCGGCGTGCGTGTAAACAGCATCAGCCCGGGATACATCGGAACGGAACTGACACTGAACTCCCCGACACTGATCCCGCTCATTGAGCAGTGGAATGCAATGGCACCGCTGGGAAGAATGGGAAAACCGGAGGAACTGGAGTCTATCTGCGTATACCTTGCCGGAGATACAAGCACGTTTACAACAGGATCTGATTTCATCATTGACGGAGCGTTCACCTGCTTCTAAAGTAAATGGCAAGGGAGATAAGGCAGGAAAATATGGATAAGAAAGAACTGATCATAAACGGAAAGACGGCGCTTGGGATTGAGCTGGGATCTACCAGGATCAAAGGTGTATTGACAGATCTTCGGGGAAATGTACTTGCGGTCGGCATCCATGACTGGGAAAACTCCTTTATTGACAATATCTGGACATATAGTCTGGAGGATATCCACGCTGGGATCCGGCACTGCTACAGCTCTTTGAGAGAAGAGACAGAGCAGAAATACGGTGTCACGCTGCACACGATCGGAGCGATCGGCATCAGCGCGATGATGCATGGATATATGGCACTGGATAAGGCGGGCAATCAGCTCGCCCCATTCCAGACCTGGAGAAATACCAACACACAGAAAGCGGCGGATGAGCTGACAGACCTCTTTCAGTTTAATATTCCGCTCCGCTGGTCGGTGGCACATTTATACCAGCGGATCCTGGACGGGGAAGAACACACGAAAAATCTCGACTATGTTTCCACTCTGAGCGGATATATCCACTGGAAGCTCACCGGGCAGCGGGTTCTTGGAATCGGTGACGCGGCAGGAATGTTCCCGATTGATTCGGAGACACATGATTATAATGAAGTCATGGTGAAGAAATTTGATGAGCTGATAGAGCCGTACCACTATTCCTGGAAGCTCAGAGATATTTTCCCGGCAGTGCTTATAGCGGGAGAAAATGCCGGAAGCCTGACAGAGGAGGGCGCTGCATTTCTGGATGAAAGCGGCAATCTCAGAGCGGGAATCCCGTTGTGCCCGCCGGAGGGAGACGCCGGAACCGGAATGACAGCAACAAATTCGGTAGCCCCGGCGACCGGCAATATATCTGCCGGCACCAGCACGTTTGCTATGATCGTGCTGGAAAAACAGCTCAGCAAAGTTTACCGTGAGATCGATATGGTGACAACGCCGACGGGATTTCCATGTGCGATGTCACATGCCAATAATGGAACCTCAGATCTGAATGCATGGGTAGGAATTTTCGGAGAATTTTGCAAATTAATGGGTATCCAGGCGGACGCAGGCACATTATTTGAGAAGCTTTATACGCATTCATTAAAAGGAGATGCAGATTGTGGAGGACTTCTCGCATACGGATATTATTCGGGAGAAAATATCACGATGATCAACGAAGGACGGCTGGCGTTCCTGCGCACTGCCGAGAGCAGATTTAATCTTGCGAACTTTATGAAGTCGCATCTTTATACGTCCCTGGGTGCGGTGAAAATGGGAATGGATATCCTTATGGAAGAGGAAAATGTGAAGATCGACCGGATCACAGGACACGGAGGATTTTTCAAGACGAAGGGCGTCGGACAAAGATACCTTGCGGCTGCGGTTAATACACCGGTGACGGTCATGGATACGGCCAGCGAAGGCGGCGCATGGGGAATTGCCCTTCTTGCGGCATATCTGATCGACAAAGAGCCGCAGGAAAAGCTGGAGGATTATCTGGAGAACAAAATTTTCAAGGGACTGTCCGGAGAAACGGTATGTCCGGATGAGGCAGAAGTCGAAGGATTTAAGGTATTTATGGATCGATATAAAAGAGGATTGGATATTGAAAAGTGTGCAATAGAAGTGATGAACTGGTAAGGAGACGATATGAAAAAGTGGGGAAAACGAATAGGGTATGGTATTGGGGATCTTGGGTGTAATCTTGTTTTTAGTACAATGGCATCCTATCTCATGGTATTCTATACAGACGTATTTGGAATTACGGCGGCAGCGGCCGGTACAATGATGCTGGTAACAAAATTTATTGATGCTCTGACAGATACCGGAATGGGTCTGATCGTTGATCGCACGCATACAAAATGGGGACAGGGCAGACCGTATTTCCTTATAGGAGCGGTGCCGTTTGCGGTATTTACGTTCCTGACATTCTACATTCCGGATTTTGGAAGCGGCGGGAAGCTGGTGTGGGCTTATGTGACGTACTGTCTGCTCTGCACGGCATACACAGTGGTAAATATTCCGCTGAACACGATTGTACCGAGACTTACTTCCGATATTCATGAAAGGGATATTCTGGTATCCACGCGAATGGTTTGCGCGATGGCGGGGACTGCAATCGTAATGTCGATCACGGCGCCGCTGGTAGAGTTTTTTGGAAAGGGCAACGAGGCGCGGGGCTATCTCGTAACCATGACCATTTATGGGATCGTGGCAATGCTGATCTTCTTTGTGACCTTTGCGAGCACCAAGGAGGTCGTTCCGACAACGGTTAATCAGAAGCATTCTATTCTGAGCGACTTTAAGGGACTTACAGGGCAGGCATGGATATTGTTTCTGCTGAACCTGTTTTACTTTTCACTTTATGTAGTCAGAAGCACCACCGTTATTTACTATTTCAAGTATAATCTGGGAAGAACGGACTGGCTGTCATTGGTTGGCATCCTTGGTATTCTGTCTGGACTTCCGATGCTGCTGTTGCTTCCGTCGCTGGAAAAGAAGTTCAGCAAAAGAAGCCTGATGTTTTTCAGCGTGGCGCTGTATATTGTGGGAGATCTGCTGATCTTTATCGGAAGGAATTCTGCGGCATGTCTGCTCATAGGTCTGGTGATTACCGGGCTGGGAATTTACGGTATATTTGGAATCACGTTTGCTATGCAGCCGGATGTTATTGATTATTCCGAATATAAAAAGAACGCCAGTGTGTCCGGGCTGATTGCCGCGATCCAGGGATTCTTTGTAAAAGGAGGAATGGGTCTGACAAGCTTTATTATCGGAGCTTTTCTGAAGAACGGCGGCTACGTGGCGAATGCGGTCCAGACGGAAAAAGCGCTTTCCTACATAGAAATATGCTTTATCTGGATTCCTGTTGTTTTGTGCCTGCTGATCGCAGTGCTCACCTATTTCTATAAACTGGATGGAATTCGCGGTGAGATGACAGTTGAGCTGGAAAAACGCCGGGCAGGCATGACGGCAGATAGAAACTGATCTTTATAAACGCGGAATTATAAAATCCCCTGTGCAAAAACATCTGCACAGGGGATTTTGGCTGTCACGCATCTGAAGGAAGCTGCCGGTGGCAGGTCCTGCAGGTTACAGATCAAATCCAAAATATCTCACAGCATTGTTGTAGCTGATGCCCTTGATGATCTTTTCCAGTGCTTTTTCGTCATCCGGGTATTCGCCGTTTTCTACCCAGCCGCCGATGAGCTCGCAGAGGATGCGACGGAAGTATTCATGGCGCGGATAGGACAGGAAGCTTCTGGAGTCGGTCAGCATTCCTACGAAGTTGCTGAGAATGCCGAGGTTTGCCAGAGAGGTCATCTGCTCGATCATGCCGGTCTTATTGTCGTTGAACCACCATGCGCTGCCCTGCTGGATCTTGCCGATCGCCGCGGAATCCTGGAAGCAGCCGATGATGGTGCCGATCGCCGCGTTGTCCACCGGATTCAGAGAGTACAGGATCGTTTTCGGAAGCTCATCGGTAGATACAAGCGCATTTAAGAAATCAGCGAGCTGGTCTGCCGGTGTGTAGTTGCTGATGCAGTCGAAGCCGGTATCCGGACCGAGCTTTTTGAACATCAGACCGTTGTTGTCGCGTTTGCAGCCGTAATGGAGCTGCATTACCCAGTTCAGACGATGATATTCCTTGCCGACAAAGATCATGAAGGCTGTCTTATACTTTGCCGTTTCACAAGCGGAAAGCTCGCCGCCTGCCAGACGTTTTGCGAAGATTTCTTCGATTTCTTCATCGGATGCCGGAGCATACATTACATAATCAAGACCGTGGTCGGAAACGCTGCAGCCTCTCTCATTGAAGTATTCCATGCGGTTTACGATCGCTTTTTTGAGATCAGCGAAGCTCTTAATGGAAACGCCGCTCACTTCGGAGAGCTTTGCAACGTAATCCAGGAAGGTCGGCTTTTCGATATTGGCAGCCTTGTCCGGGCGCCATGCCGGCAGTACCTGCACGTCGAAGGTCTCATCTGCCTTGATCTTTTCGTGCCATTCCAGAGAATCTACCGGATCGTCGGTGGTGCATACGAGTGTGACGCCGGAGCGTTTGATCAGCTCGCGTGCGCTCATATCCGGCTGTGCCAGCTTTTCATTGCAGAGGTTCCATACTTCTTCCGCGGTGTCTGCGCAGAGATGTCCGGTGTAGCCGAAATATCTCTGCAGCTCCAGATGGGACCAGTGATACAGCGGATTGCCGATCAGCTTTTCCAGCGTCTCCGCCCATTTCTGAAATTTCTCGCGCGCCGGAGCGTCGCCGGTGATGTAATATTCCTCTACGCCGTTGGAGCGCATCTGACGCCACTTATAATGGTCGCCGCCAAGCCACACCTCAGTGATGTTTTCGAAATGCTTGTCCTCCGCGATCTCCTGCGGATTGAGGTGGCAGTGGTAGTCGAGGATCGGCATAACCTCAGCGTAGTTGTGATACAGTTTCTTTGCGGTTTCTGTGGAAAGCAGAAAATCCTTGTCCATAAATGGTTTCATTGTAAAACCCTCCTTGAGAATATTTATATGCGTTCGGCGAAAAAGCGTGGTAAGCTTCCGCCTGCGCGAAGAACCCGGTGGGTTCTTGTTAACTGATTTCAAAGAAATCTGTTGTTCCCCGCTGCAGGATATTGGCGGAGAGCATGGTCTTGCCGGGCGCGGGCTTGCCGTCCAGCACGCTCATCAGCGCGGCGACTGCGTTGTTGCAGCAGAATTCAAGCTGATTATCTATCGAAGTAAGCTCCGGTTCGCAGCAGATGCCGAGCTGAGAATTGTTGTAGCCGATAATAGCAAACTGCGACGGAATGTCAAAATTCATAGCCTTGGCGTATTTCAGCGCGCCGATTGCCAGTTCATCATCCCCGGCGATGACCGTGTCGAACGTGAGCCCCTCGGAAGCAAGGGAGAGAAGCTTTTCCTTTGTCTCCGGGATGCTGCCGTTAAAAAGAACGATGCGCTTTGGATCGAGCGTCAGCTCTGCGGCGGCGAACGCCTCCTTAAAGCCCTTCAGCTTGCGCCTGCCGCTGTAGGAATCCGCACGGTAAAGGAATAGAAGGTCCCTTCTGCCGTGCTCCAGGCAGACGGACGCGGCCTGCTGGACGATTTCCTGATCGTCGCAGAGCGAGCAGTATACGTTCGGCGCTCTCAGATAGCCGTTTAAAATAATGACAGGCACTTCTTCGGCGGCGTCGATGATATAGCGGTTGCGCTCCGGCACAGCTTCGATAAAACTGGAGCCGACTAAAATGACGGCGTCTACTTTCTTAGCGAGCAATCGCTTTAAATATTCTGTGCGGGTGTCATAGTCGGCGCCGGTACAGCTTAAAATGGCGTCGTAATGGTTAGAGCGCAGCGCGCGTTCCAGATAATATACGGCGCGTGAGAAAAACTGGTCCGAGGAATCCGCGCACAGAAGTCCGATGGTTTTCATGGTATTTAAGCCGAGTCCGCGCGCAAAGGCATTTGGCGTATAATCATTTTCTGCCATGATAGCCAGGATTTTTTGTCTCGTTTTTTCGCTGACGCGGGCATTTCCGTTCATGACACGCGATACGGTGGCGATGGAAACGCCGGCTTTCTTTGAGATATCGTAAATGTTCATAAGCGACCTCCGGCTTCAAAATGCACTCCGGTGATTTGTGCAGCATACCTGAAAAGAAAATGTAAGCGCTTACACAACAATTGCAATTCCTGATTAGTCTATATTATACAATAGAAAAAATAAAATAGCAATGCGTTTCTGCAGATTTTAGAAAATTCCTTTTAAAACGGAAATAATGCTTGACGTTTACACTCTGCGGAATTATAATAATTGTAAGCGCTTACATAAGCGAAAAATTAAGGCAGATGTCAATGGATTTCATCCAGAAATCGAAAGGAGAAAGGTATGCAGTTAAACGAACAGGGCTTAGCAAACAGACAGGAATGGCTGAGTAAGGGGTACAGCCTTCCGGAGTTCGACCGCGAGGCAGTCAAGGCAAAAACAAAAGAGGCACCGCGCTGGATCCATTTTGGCGCAGGCAACATTTTCCGTGCGTTCCAGGCAAATGTGCTTCAGGGACTTTTAAACAAAGGGATCTGGGACAGCGGTCTGGTAGTTGCAGAGGGGTTTGATTATGAGATCGTGGAGAAAATGAACATTCCGCATGACGGCTATACCGTACTGGTTACGCTGAAGGTAGACGGTACCGTGGAAAAGACCGTAGTAGGCAGCGTTGTGGAATCTCTTACGGTAAATCCGCAGAATACGGCGGATTTTGACAGACTGAAAGAAATCTTCCGTGCAGATTCTCTGCAGATGGTCAGCTTCACCATCACAGAGAAGGGCTACAGCCTGGTGAACGGAGCAGGCGAGTTGCTTCCGGCAGTGAAGGCAGACATGGAAAAAGGACCGAAGCAGGCGGACAGCTATATCGGAAAAGTGGCTGCGCTTCTCTATGAGAGATATCTTGACGGACAGAAGCCGATCGCTATGGTAAGCATGGACAACTGCTCCCACAATGGAGACAAGCTGTACGCGGCGATCGACAAGCTGGCAAGAGTATGGGCGGAGAACGGCGTTGCAGAGGCAGGCTTTGTAGATTATGTAAACGACAAATCCAAGGTAAGCTTCCCGTGGACCATGATCGATAAGATCACACCGCGCCCGAATGCAAAGGTAGAAGAGATCCTGAGAGCGGACGGACTGGAAGAGCTTGAGCCGGTCATCACCTCCAAGAATACCTATATCGCACCGTTTGTAAACGCAGAAGAGTGCCAGTACCTTGTAATTGAAGATTCTTTCCCGAACGGCAGACCGAACCTGGAAGAGGGCGGCATCATCTTCACCGAGAGAGAAACCGTGGATAAAGTAGAGAAGATGAAAGTCTGCACCTGCTTAAACCCGCTGCATACCTCACTGGCTGTTTACGGTTGTCTGCTTGGCTATGAGCTGATTTCAGAGGAAATGAAGAATCCGGTTCTTAAGAAAATGGTTGAGACCATCGGTTACAAGGAAGGTCTTCCGGTAGTTGTAAATCCGGGCATTCTTGATCCGGAAAAATTCATTGGCGAGGTTATTAACACCAGACTGCCGAATCCGTTTATGCCGGATACGCCGCAGCGTATCGCGACTGATACCTCACAGAAGCTGGCGATCCGCTTTGGTGAGACCATCAAGGCATACGCAGCTTCCGACAAGCTTGACGTGGCGGATCTGAAGCTGATCCCGCTCGTGCTTGCAGGATGGGTTCGCTATCTGATGGCAATCGACGATAAAGGAAATGCGTTCACACTCAGCCCGGATCCGCTTCTGGCTACCGTTTGCCCGCATGTAGAGGGCATTAAGCTTGGCGAGACAGAGGGCGTGGAAGAAAAGATCCGTCCGATCCTGGAGAACCAGGCAATCTTCGGCGTAGATCTGTATGCACTTGGCATCGCTCCGTTGGTAGTTTCTTACTTCAAGGAACTGATCGCAGGACCGGGAGCTGTAGCTGCAACACTGGAGAAATACGTAAACGCATAGCATGATGCCAGGGCGCTGGATGCGCCGCAATCTGCAGGCATCATATCCGGGGGCTTTTGCCCCTGCATTATATGATAAAAAATAGAAACGGCAATGCCATATCAGGGAGGAAAAAATGAATTTAAATTTAAGACCGGCAAATGAGTGCAAATTTGATGCAGTATCTCTGGGCGAGGTTATGCTTCGTCTTGACCCCGGTGAGGGAAGAATCCGCACCGCACGTTCGTTCCGTGCATGGGAAGGCGGCGGAGAATATAATGTAGTACGTGGTCTGCGCAGATGCTTCGGCATGAAAACGGCTGTTATCACGGCGTTTGCAGACAACGAGGTTGGTAAGCTGATGGAGGATTTCATCCTGCAGGGCGGCGTTGACACTTCTCTTATCAAATGGATGAAGACCGACGGTATCGGCAGAATCTGCAGAAATGGTCTGAACTTCACAGAGAGAGGCTTTGGTATCCGCGGCGCGGTTGGATGCTCTGACCGTGCAAACACAGCGATTTCCAAAGCCACACCGGAGGATTTCGACTTTGACTATATCTTCGGCGAGCTGGGCGTGCGCTGGCTGCACACCGGCGGTATCTACGCGGCACTTTCCGAGCAGTCCTGCGAGACTGTTCTGGCAGCGATCAAGACAGCGAAGAAATACGGTACCGTAATCTCTTATGATCTGAACTATCGTCCGTCCATGTGGAGCGCGATCGGCGGACAGGCAAAGGCGCAGGAAGTAAATAAAGAAATCGCGAAATACGTGGACGTTATGATCGGAAATGAGGAAGACTTTACCGCTTGCCTTGGCTTTGAGATCGAGGGCAACGACGAGAATCTGAAGGAGCTGAATCTGGACGGCTACAAGAAGATGATCAACGAGGCTGCAAAGACCTACCCGAACTTCAAGGCGGTTGCTACCACGCTTCGTGAGGTTAAGACGGCTACTGTAAACGACTGGAGCGCGATCTGCTGGGCAGACGGCGAGATCTACAAGGCAAAGGACTACAAGGGACTGGAGATCATGGACCGTGTAGGCGGCGGCGATTCCTTCGCATCCGGTCTTGTATATGGCCTGATGACTACCGGCGATGCAGAGCTGGCAGTAAACTACGGCGCAGCGCACGGTGCACTGGCGATGACCACACCGGGCGACACCACGATGGCAAGCAAGAAGGAAGTAGAAGCGATCATGGGCGGCGCAGGCGCACGTGTACAGAGATAAAAATCTTATTTCCCCGCGGCATTGGTCAAATGCCCGTGCCCGAAAGGACTAGCCCTTGCAGGGTGTCGCAAGCACGGCGCCTGGCTCATTGCCCGCGGGTATAAAAACGGCGCATGCTTTTGTATGCACAAACGCCACCAGACTGTTTCTGACAATCTGGCGGCGTTTTTTAATTGCCATGCATACGACAAAAACGTCCGGTGGGCGTTTTTTTAATAAGAAAAATACAGCATCTGACCAGCGGTCCCTTTTGGAAAAGAAATGTTCCTCTCTGGCGGAGAAGCTTATTTTAACAGGATGGCAGCAGATTCTCTGGAGATCAGCTTTCCCTGAAGCTGTTCCGTTCTTCCGCTGCTGTTATGTTCGATCATGTCGATCAGCATTTTCGCAGCCGTGATTCCCTGCAGGCTGATGGGGTTTTTAAAGGTGGATAGTTTTGGATTAAAATAGGAGGCAATGCTGATATCATCAAATCCAATAACGCTTATATCCTCAGGCACATGATATCCCATATCGATCAGGGCTTTCATGCAGCCGATGGCGCTGAGGTCATTTCCTCCGATAAAAGCATCCGGCATTTCGCATTCGCGGTTTCTGACAAAAACACTGACTGCGTTATATGTCAGCAGCTCATCAAAGTACCCTTTCAGAATGTATTTCTCGTTCAGCGGAAGATGGCATTCCTTCATGGCATCCATATAACCGCGTTTTCGTTCCTGGCTGTCGTAGACATCCCTGGCGCCCTCGATAAAACCGATTTTTTTATGTCCCAGATTGATGAGGTGTTTTGTCGTGGTATAACCGGCATGGTAAGAGTCAAAAACCACGCTCCCAATGCAGTCGCTTTTATAAGCGCGATCCAGAAATACGGTTTTGATATGGTGCTTTTCCAGAAGCTCCAGCTCCGGAGCCTGTATCCGCTCTCCCTGAAAGACAAAAATGCCGTCGAAACGTTTTCCTAAAATCTGACTTTTGATGACGGAGCTGTTTCTGGTGGTCAGAATGTTGAGCGTGTAGCCCAGATCGGTGCACTGGCCGCTCATGGCTTCGAGCAGGACTGTAAAATAATCGCCGCCAATACTGGAGGTGAGAAAACCAAGCATATAGCTTTTTCCGGATTTCAGATAGCGTCCGCTTAAATTGGGAACGTAATTCAGCCGTTCTGCGGCCTCCAGAACCCGTGCCTTTGTCTCTTCACTTACCAGATCGGAATTATTAAGTGCGTTGGATACCGTGGAAATTGCTACACCGGCTTCTTTTGCCACGTCTTTGATCGTTACCTTTACCATAATCGTTTTATTACTCCATGAAAATTTTATACTGTCTTGTAAACGTTTTTTCGCCTATCTACATCATACAATAAGGGAATAGAAAAATCCAGTACTTTTGTAAAAAATGTACGATGTTACGATATGCAGATGGAAGGAGCGGCGGAGGCTTGGATAATTGTTTTCAATGGTCAATTTTGTGAAAACCTAACAATTTAATGACGAAAAAAAGATGGAAAATGAGGTTTTTTAAGCGATATGCACAAAGCAAAAAAGAAAAATTGGGATGAAATAAATAGGTTTTTATAAAAATATACAGCAAAAAATAAAAATTATATAAATAATTGTAAAAAAGTTCTTGATAAAAACGTTTTTATGTGGTAGTATTGAAATATCATATAAAAACGTTTCGATACCGGTGCGGAGCGCGGAGTGTGAACAAATTTTAAATGATGCGGTGTAGTAACTGCTGCAGGAAAGGTAAAAAATGAGGGAAAAAGGATCAAAAGTTCAAAAGCAACCTTTGGGTATCCGCATTAAACAGTGGTGTATTGATTTTAAGCATCAGATGCCGCTTCAGATGATGGTACTGCCGGGGATCATTTTTATGATCGTATTCAACTACATACCGATCTACGGGCTGAAAATCGCGTTCCAGAATTATACGGTAGTGGACACGCTGGACAGCGCGCGGTGGGTTGGCCTGGAAAATTTCAGAATCATCCTGACGGATAAATATTTCTGGGATTCCGTTGTGAATACGCTGGGTATCAGTCTTCTGAAGCTGTTAATCGGATTTGTGACACCTATTATTCTGGCTATTATGATTTATGAATTGAAGGACGGCCCCTTCAAGAGAATCGTGCAGACGATTTCTTATATGCCGCATTTCCTTTCATGGATTGTGCTTGGCGGTATGTTGATCACCTGGCTGTCTACCACCGGTATGTTTAACCAGATTCTGATGGGGCTGGGAATTATATCGGAAGGAAAGAACATCCTGCTGGATGCGGATAAGTATTGGTGGATCGCAGTGCTGTCGGATGTGTGGAAGAGTACAGGATGGGGGACGATCCTTTATCTGGCCTCTATGGCAGGCATTGATACTACCTACTATGAGGCGGCCCGTATCGACGGAGCCAGCAGATTAAGACAGATCTGGAGCATTACTATTCCTCTGATGAAGACGATCATCAGCCTGAATTTTATTCTGACTGTCAGTGGTCTTTTAAACTCCAACCTGGATCAGACGTTGGTATTGATGAATACGCAGAACCAGGCAAGAGCAGAGGTTATCAACTCCTATGTATACCGTATGGGTCTTTCACAGGGTGATTTCTCCTATGCAACGGCTGCCGGTCTTGGTGTTTCTATCGTTTCGGTTATTCTTCTGGTGATCGCCAACAAGCTGACCAGCAAGTTGAATGATCAGTCAGTACTGTAGGGGGATCATTATGGTGAAAAAGAAAATTTTTAGCGGAGATAAGGTTTTTGACGTAATTAATGTGATATTGCTGGTGTTGGTTACCGCGATCGTCGTTCTGCCGCTGTGGAACGTTGTGGTAAACTCTTTCAGCAGTTCTGCGGCAGTAGCCAGCGGAAAGAGCGTGTTCTGGCCCCAGGAATTTTCTGTAGATAACTACCGCGCCGTATTTCAGGATGCAAGCATCTGGAGCGCTTTCGTGATTTCTGTACTGAAAACCGTGATCGGCGTTGTCTGCCATGTGCTTTTCTGCGCAATGGTAGCCTATGGGATGAGTAAACCGGATCTGAGGGGAAGAAAATTGTATACGGTGATGGGCGTTATCACCATGTTTTTCTCAGGCGGTATGATCCCTACCTATTTATTGATTAAGTCGCTGGGACTGCTGGATAATTTCCTGGTATATATTCTGCCGGCGCTGTTCAGTTACTATGATATGGTTATTCTGATGAACTTCTTCCGTCAGGTTCCGGCCTCTCTGGAAGAGTCAGCAAAGATTGACGGAGCGGGAACATGGAGGATCTTCCTGACGATCATCCTTCCGCTGTCCAAGCCCTCGCTGGCAACCATCGCTCTGTTCCACGGCGTATCCCAGTGGAATGACTTCATGACTGCGAAGCTGTATGTCACAAATCAGGCACTGTATCCGCTGCAGATGAAACTGTATGAGATCATCGTTCAGCAGCAGCTCTCTACCATGAGAAATCCCACCGGCGTGGTGGTCGACTCTACGGCCAGAGGCGTGCAGCTTGCCACCATCGTGGTTACCACTGTACCGATTTTGATTATCTATCCTCTGCTTCAGAAGCATTTTGTATCTGGCATGATGCTGGGTGCAGTAAAAGAATAAACAAGCAATTTTTATGAAAGGAAGGAAAATAAATATGAGAAAAAACAAAAAATATGCAGCAATGCTGGCGGGAACGCTGGCGGCAGCAGCCGTTCTGACCGGATGCGGCGGTGGCGGGTCGCCAAGCCAGAAGTCTGGTGAAATTCCGGAGCTGACAGAGGATCGTTATACTCTGGATGAAAACACGCCGGCATGGCAGCTCGACAAGAAGGAGAATACCGAGCTGACCTGGTATGTGAATGCAGACTGGTGGAACACCGACTGGGGCAATGACGTAGTTACCAGGAAGATCAAAGAGGATCTGAAACTGGATGTAAAATTTATTACAGGTGATGACACCAAGCTGAACACCTTCTTTGCGGGCGGCGAAATGCCGGATATTATCACGATTCTGGATGCAAGCTCCTCTGCGGCAAATTCCGCGGCGAAATGGGCGCTTCCGCTGAATGAGCTGGCCGAGAAATATGATCCGTATTTCTTCGAGGTAGCGGCGCCGGATACACTGAACTGGTTCAGGCTGGATGACGGAAATACCTATGGATATCCGGATTATTCCAATGGTCAGGCTGATTACGACAGCGGCGCACTGAAGGCTTCCACAGCATTTGCTATCCGTAAGGATGTCTATGAAGAGCTGGGTGAGCCGGAGATGGGAACACCGGAACAGTTTCTGGATGTACTGGGACAGATTAAGGAAAAATATCCGGATCTGATACCGTTTGGTTCCAACTCCATGACAGACAGCGCCGGTTCGCTGGAAGCGGATCTTCAGAACTTCCTTGGCGTACCTGTTGAAAATGAGGATGGAACCTGGTATGATAGGGACATGGATGAGGATTATCTGACATGGATCAATGTTCTGAGCCAGGCTTACCGTAAGGGGTATATCAGCGACGATAATTTCTCTGATGACGGAACTTCCCATGAGGATAAGATCAAAGCCGGCAAATATGCCTGCGTGTTCATCGGCGGCACACCGCAGCGTTCCGGTCCGCTTCAGGTTTGGAGAAGCGGACATCCGGATGCCGAGTACATTGCGATTGACGGACCTCAGAGCACATTGGGACGCAAACCGACACTGAACCAGGCAGGACTGTCCGGCTGGATGATCAACTACATTACTAAGGATTGTAAGGATCCCATCAAGGCAATCGAACTCTTTACTTACCTGATCTCTCCGGAGGGCGGTATCCTTTGCAAATACGGTGTTGAGGGAGAAACCTATGAAATTAACAGCGAGGGTCTCTATGAGCTGCTTCCGGAAGTAAAGGAGATGCAGTTGAATGACAACGATGCCTTCAAGAAGACCTACCGTCTGTCTGAGTTCATCGTATTCGGTCATGACCGTTATGATTATCTGTCGGCCGATAAGCCGGAGGCTACCCTGCAGATGCAGGAATGGGGCGAAGGAAAACTGAAATCCCAGTTTGTTATTGAGAATATTAAACCGGATCAGGGTACTGCGGAAGCCAGAAGCCTGAGCGCTATTACGACTAACTGGTATACTACTCTGACCAGCCTGATTCGCTCCAAGGATGATACAGAGTTTAACCAGATTCTGGAAGATCACAAGAAATTCCGGGAGGACAATAACTTTGATGCCATTGTGAAGATTTACAATGAAAAGATGGCAAAGAACAGAGAAAAACTTGAAGGTAAGTAAAACATGTATATGGATGTTTACACAACAAGTTCATCGAAACGCTTTGAGAAAACCGTCATGGAATTTGTGGATCGTCCCAGAGCGGAGATGAATCTGATCAAAATCTATCCCGATGAAGTATATCAGGAGATCCTGGGATTTGGCGGCGCGCTCACAGAATCCTCCGCATACGTGTGGAGCAGAATGGGGGCGGAGAATAAAGAAAAACTGCTGGGGCTGTATTTTGGCCCCGGCAGCAACGACTATAATCTTTGCCGGATCCATATCCAGAGCTGCGATTTTTCTTTGGGAAACCGCAGCTATGTGGAAGATGGGGATGGGGAACTGACCACGTTTTCCATAGAGGGAGACCGGACGTATATCCTTCCTTTCATAAAGGCGGCGCAGGAGAAAAACGAAGAGATTTCATTTCTGGCATCTCCCTGGAGTCCTCCGGGCTTTATGAAGACCAATGGTGAGATGAATCACGGCGGAAAGCTGAAGGAAGAATATTATGATTCCTGGGCCAGGCTGATCGTGAAGTTTGTACAGGCGTATGAAAAGGAAGGCATTGTCGTTTCGCGTCTGACGCTGCAGAATGAGCCTGTGGCTGTTCAGCGCTGGGAATCCTGTATTTTCTCCGGCGAGGAGGAGCGGGAGTTTGCCTGCGGATATCTGAGAAAGCGATTGGATGAAGCCGGTTATCAGCAGGTAAAGCTGAACATCTGGGATCAAAACAAGGATCTGATCATTGAGCGGACGAAGGAGACCTTTTCCACAGAAGAAGCATATCAGGCTATTCAGGGCATTGCATTCCATTGGTATTCCGGGGATCACTTTGAAGCGCTGCGGGCTGTCCGTGACAGATATCCCGATAAGGAGATTATTTTTACGGAAGGCTGCGTGGAGTACAATGGATTTTCCAAAAGAACGGAGCATGATTTTGCGGAATCCTATGCGCACGGGTTGATCGGTGACCTGAATGCGGGGATGAATGGATTTATTGACTGGAATGTATATCTGGATCAGCAGGGCGGACCGAACCATGTGAAGAATTTCTGCGATGCGCCTGTTATGTGCGATTTGGAAAATGATACGGTGGAAGTGAAGATGTCCTATTATTATATAGGTCATTTCAGCAGATTTATCCGACGTGGTGCAAGGCGGCTGCTTACAACCAGATATACCAATAATCTGGAGTGCTGCGCCTTCCGCAACCCGGACGGGGAAATGGTACTGATCGTGATGAACGCCACAGATCAGGAACAGAAATTTGAACTTATGGTAGAGGGAAAGACCTGCCGGATGCAATTAGAGGCACATTCTATTATAACAGTCTGTTGGAAATAAAAAGATGGGGCTGTTGCAAAATATGTTTAAACGGTATTTTGCAATAGCTCCTTTTTGACGGAGGAGAGAGATGATGGACAATATAAATAAGACAGCGGTTCCCAAGAAGGGTCTCGCAGCTTTTGCCAGAAAAGCAGCGGCGGAGGGAATCGTTCTTCTGAAAAATGATGATCATATGCTGCCGTTTTCCGGAGAAGACCGGGTCGCAGTGTTTGGAAGAATGCAGATTGCTTCCTACCGCAGCGGCACGGGATCGGGCGGAGCGGTAAATGTGGCGTATGCGGTCAGCATTCTGGATGGACTGCGGGCGCAGAAGGTTTTTGCGATTGATGAAAAACTGGCGGGGGTCTATGAGGACTGGATAGCGGAGCACCCCTTTGATGACGGCGGCGGAGGCTGGGCGGCGGAACCCTGGCATCAGGAAGAAATGGAGCTGAGCCGTCAGGTGCTGGAAGCTGCCGCTGCCGCGAATAATAAGGCGGTCATTGTGATCGGACGCACCGCCGGGGAGGATAAGGACAACAGTGATGTGGAGGGCAGCTATCGTCTCACGAAAAAGGAAATGGGAATGCTGCGGGATGTCTGCGCGCATTTTGATCAGGTAGCGGTGCTGCTGAATGTCTCCAATATTATAGATATGAAATGGATGGAAGAATCCGGCATAGCTTCTTCTGTGAAGACGGTGATGTATATCTGGCAGGGAGGCATGGAGGGTGGAAATGCTGTGGCGGATGTGCTGAGCGGCGCGGTCACTCCTTCCGGGAAGCTGACAGACACGATTGCCAGAGATCTGGCAGATTACCCTTCTACAAAGAACTACGGGGGCGATACCCGCAATATTTATGAGGAAGATATTTACGTGGGGTACCGTTACTTTGAAACATTTGCCCCGGAACGGGTGATGTTTCCTTTTGGCTACGGACTATCCTACACAGATTTTGTTCTGGAGCCGGGAAACGGTATTTGTGATGAAAAAGGAAAAAAACTGGAACTGGAAGTGACAGTAAAAAATACAGGAGACCGGAGGGGCAAGGAGACTGTGCAGGTTTATGTGCAGGCGCCGCAGGGAAGGCTTGGAAAGCCGGTCAGAGTGCTGGCGTGTTTTGCTAAGACCGGGACACTGGAACCGGGCGGACAGGAAACGGTGCGTCTGTCTGTGCCGTTCGTGAATTTCGCGTCCTATGATGATGGCGGTGTAACGGGAAACAGGAGCTGCTGGGTGCTGGAAGGCGGGGAATATCATGTTTATGCAGGCAATAGCTGCAGAACGGACCAGCAGGTGTTTTTTGACGGCGCGCCATGCTTCCTGTTAAAGGAGACGCTGATACTGGAACAGTTAGAGGAAGCGTTGGCGCCGGTGCAGCCTTTTCAGAGAATTGTTCCGGGTGCGGAGGGCAAAAACGGCAGTTTTGCAATGGCCTTTGAGGATGTGCCGCTGGCACAGGCGGATCTGAAAAAAAGGATTCTGGAACGTCTTCCGAAGGAGATCCCCTTCACGGGTGACCGTGGTATTACTTTGCAGCAGGTCAGTGAGGGAATCGCTTCTCTGGATGAATTTATCGGCCAGATGAGTCCGGAGGATCTGGCAGTGATGGTGCGTGCAGAGGGCATGAGCAGTCCTATGGTAACGCCCGGAACAGCATCTGCATTTGGCGGCGTAGGGGACAGACTGCAGGAGTGGGGCATCCCCGTTGCGTGTGCGGCAGACGGACCTTCCGGCATTCGCATGGAAGGAGGCAGAAAAGCTACCCAGCTTCCCATCGGAACGCTTCTGGCGGCTACCTGGAATGTCCCGCTGATGGAGGAGCTGTATGCTCTGGAAGGACAGGAAATGGTGCTTAACCAGATCGATACATTACTGGGACCGGGTATAAATATTCGGAGAAATCCTCTCAACGGCAGAAATTTTGAATATTTTTCAGAAGACCCTCTGATGACGGGAGCTATGGCAGCCGCCGTCGTAAGGGGTATCGCGAAGAGCGGCGTTCATGCCACAGTAAAGCACTTTGCCTGCAACAGCCAGGAAAAAGACCGTTCTATGGTGGATGCAGTGGTATCGGAGCGCGCGCTGCGGGAGATTTATTTGAAAGGATTTGAAATTGCGGTGAAGGAAGGAGAGGCACAGTCCATCATGACCTCCTATAATCCTGTCAACGGTCACTGGAGCGCGTCTAATTATGATCTGCTGACAACGATTGCCCGCAGGGAATGGGGATATAATGGCATCTTTATGACCGACTGGTGGGCAAAGATGAATCATGTTATAACGGGAGGAACGGCTACGATCCAGCAGACCGGAAGTATGGTACGGGCCGGGAATGATCTGTATATGGTGGTGCGCAACAGCGGAGCTGAGAGCAACGTTCATGAAGACGATACGCTGGAGAAACTGCAGGGCGGAGAACTGACGATGGGAGAGCTGCAGCAGTGCGGAAAGAATATCTGCCGTTTCCTGATGAAAACGCCAGCCTTCCGGGAGGGAAGAACGGCAGGATATATAGAACGCACCATAATTCCGCGGGAGGAAGCTGATTCAGAAGAAATTCTGGAAGATGGGATCCGCATTCCGGCAGGCGGCTGCTTCCGGGTACGGGAGGGCGGAAGTTTTCGGGTGACGATGGGCTGCGTGTGTCCGGGAAATGAACAGATGCAGACCACGTGCAGGATCCTTCTGAATGGACAGGAGGTCAGCATCGTGCAGATCAACGGAACACACGGAAAGCTCTGCGTTTTGAAGCTTGTGAAAGTGAAGCTGGAGCCGGGCTGCTACCGGGCAGGCATAGAAATCCTGAAACCTGGCATTCAGATGGAATGGCTGGAATTAATCAGAAAATAGCAGAATGATTGTGGGTCAAAGTGCTCCGGAAGCTGACCGGAGATGAAAATTTTGCGGTAGGAGGATATGTGCCATGGAACAGGAAAAGAGCGGAAATTATCAGGAGGATCTTCATCTGGAAAATTATACGGCAAAGTATGAAGAAAAAAAGGCCGGCTGGGAAACCATGCTCTATGAGGGCGGAAGGAAAAAGGAATCGCTGAACGGATACTGGCATTATGGCGTGGATCAATACGATACCTGTCTGCGTGCCAACTGGTATAAGGAGCAGTATTATGATGAGGAAGGAAGAACGCTGCCCGTGGATTTTTCCTTTGATGAGTGGCCGGTGATGAAGCTGCCCTGCTGCTGGAATATGCAGCAGGAAGCGTATAAGCTTTATGAAGGCAGCTTCGTGTTTACCAGAAGATTCCGCTATGAGAAGCAGGGGGTGGAGCGGGTGTTTCTGAAAATCGGCGCGGCCAACTACGTATGCCGGGTGTTTCTGAACAAACAGTATGTGGGAATGCACCGGGGCGGATCTACTCCCTTTTATCTGGAGATCACGGATTTTTTACAGACGGAGAACAGGATCCTGCTGACCTGTGACAATACGAGAAAGAGCACGCAGGTGCCTATGGAAAATACGGATTGGTTTAATTATGGCGGTGTTTATCGTGATATTGAGCTGATCCGGGTGCCGGAAATATTTATCCGGGATCTGCGGATCAATCTGGAACCGGACAATACCGATTATAATGTGATTGAAGCAGAGCTAAAGCTTTCAGACATGACGAGCGGAACGGCAGAGCTGGAAATTCCGGGGCTTGGCATCCGGCAGGAAATCCCGGTTAAGGATGGCAGGGGGCAGTGCAGGATCGAGGCGAAGCCAACACTGTGGACACCGGAAAATCCGGTCCTGTATGATATCCGGGTCAGCTTTGGAGCGGATCTGGTCAGTGACCGCATGGGTTTCCGTACCATAAAGGCGGAAGGAAATACGATTTATCTGAATGGAGAGCCTGTTTTCCTGCGGGGCATCAGCTGTCATGAGGAGAGTGTGGAAAACGGAAAAGCATTGACTGACAAGGAGCGGCTGGAGAATCTGAAGCTTGCGAAGGAGCTGGGCTGCAACTATATGCGTCTGGCCCATTATCCTCACAATGAGCAAACCGCACGTCTGGCGGATGAGCTGGGCATTCTTCTGTGGGAGGAGATTCCGGTGTACTGGGCTATCGCATTCCACAATAAGGAAACGCTGGCTGACGCAAAAAATCAGCTTCTGGAGCTGATGCGCCGTGATTACAATCGCGCCAGCGTAATCATCTGGTCTGTGGGAAATGAGAATGCGGATACGGATGCGCGTCTGGCGTTTATGGGAGAGCTGGCAAATACGGCTCGTGATTATGACCATACCAGAATGGTGTCCGCCGCCTGCCTGGTGGACGGGGAGAAAAACCAGATCTGTGACCGCCTGTGCGATTACCTGGACGTTATCGGCATCAACGAATATTGCGGCTGGTATACCCCGGATTTTGAAAAGCTTCCCGAAATGCTAAAGAACAGTCATCCCGCCAAACCGGTGGTCATTACGGAGTTTGGCGCGGATGCCAGACCGGGACAACGGGGAACCATTGCGGACAAGTTCTCAGAGGATTGTCAGGCATATGTGTATGAAAGACAGGTGGAGACGCTGGAAAAGAGCGATTATATTAAGGGCATGACCCCCTGGATCCTTTACGATTTCCGCTGCCCCAGACGGCTTTCCGCCATTCAGGATTACTACAATCTGAAGGGGTTGTGCTCCGCCGATAAAAGTTATAAAAAGCCGGCATTCTTTGTATTGCAGGAGTTTTACAGGAGAATGGCTCAAAAATAATCCGTTTTTCAAAAGAGACTGTGATTTTGCATGGAAAAGTGGTATAATGCAGAAAAATATAACTTACATGAGACCGGCACAGCCGGTTGAAAGGAGATGTGACAGTCTGATTTGCAGAACGGAATACAGGAGAAGCACAAGGATGTGCACGAAAGACCGCTCGGAAGCGGAATGGGGGAGAAGATTACGGAAGGCGTTATCTGGAAGCAGCTTCTGATCTTTTTCTTCCCGATTTTGATCGGCACTTTTTTTCAGCAATTATATAACACGGTGGATGCCGTTGTGGTGGGCAGGTTTGCGGGAAAAGAAGCACTGTCCAGCGTGGGCGGTTCCTCCAGCCAGATCATCAATCTGGTGGTCGGGTTTTTTACCGGACTGACTTCCGGGGCATCGGTTATTATTTCGCAGTATTTTGGAGCGAAGAAGCGGGAGGAGCTGCAGAAGGCGCTGCATACCGCTTATGCGTTTTCCATTTTGTTCGGCATACTGATCGGACTGGCTGGCGTGGTGCTGACGCCGATGCTGCTTGCGCAGATGAACACGCCGGAGGAGCTGATGCACGATTCTGTGATGTATGTGCGGATTTATTTTGCCGGGCTGGCGTTTGTGCTGGTTTACAATATGGGTTCCGCAATTTTGCGTGCGATCGGCGATTCCAGGAGGCCGCTGTATTATCTGATCATCTGCTGCATTATCAATATCGTGCTCGACCTTGCGCTGGTGCTTGGACTGCGCCTTGGCGTGCTCGGCGTGGCGGCTGCAACCCTGTTTTCGCAGGCGGTCAGCGCTATGCTGGTTACGCGCGCACTGATGTACCATACAGAGGAGATGGAACTGCGGCTGGGCGAGATCCGGATACAGAGGGATATGCTGGGCAAGATGCTGCGCATCGGACTTCCCACCGGTATTCAGTCGAGCATGTACAGTATTTCGAATGTGCTGCTGCAGGCATCCCTGAATAATCTTGGCGTAGATACAATGGCGGCATGGGCTGCTTTTGGAAAAATCGACAGCATTGTATGGATGATCAATGGAGCATTCGGTATTTCGGTGACGACCTTTGTCGGACAAAATTTCGGCGCCGGAAAGTGGGATCGTGTGCGCAAGGGAACGCGGGACTGCCTGCTGATGACAGTGGGAACTGAGATGGCGCTCAGCGCGCTGATCGTATTTGTCGGGCAGTACCTGTTCGGCGTTTTTACATCGGATGCCGGTGTTGTGCAGATCGGAATGCGTATGGTACGGATCATTTCGCCTACCTACTGGCTGTTCGCGTTTATCGAGATTTATTCCGGCTCTTTGCGCGCACAGGGCAGCGTGCTGGTGACGACCATTATGACGCTGGTTGGCGTTTGCCTTCTGCGTGTGATCTGGGTGATGTTTATTGTGCCAAACGGAAAACTGGAGCAGCTTATTGCCTGCTACCCGATCACCTGGGTAGTGACTGCAGCGGCGATGATCATTTATTATTTCTATAAGCAGAAACGAATCGTACGGTCATTTACATAAAAAGTCTTGTAAAAAATGTCCTGTGTGCGTACAACGTTTATATAATTGTGATTATAATAATCGTGATTATATAAATAAAAAGCCGGAGGGCATTTTTATGTACATTGGAAGAAAAGGAAAGGCGGCAGTATGGTTTCTTTTGAGGAATTTCAGGATATGATAGAGGAAATTGTTCAGACCTTTCCGGAGGAGTTCTTCCGGGAGCTGAACGGCGGAGTTTTTGCGCGCAAACATCCGAAATACCACCCGGAAGGCGTTGGCCATGAGCTTTTTATCATGGGCGAATACTGCAGGCAGCACCATCTTGGGCGCTTTATTGTGATTTATTATGGTTCTTTTGCGCAGGTGTACGGGCATTTGCCGAAGGAGGATCTGGCGAAACGGCTGCGCAAAGTGCTGCTGCATGAATTCCGGCATCATCTGGAATCGCTCGCCGGGGAGCGTGATCTGGAGATCGAGGATGCGATAGAGATCGCGGAATACCGGGAGCGGCGGGGAATATAAAGATCAGGCAGATGATTTTAGAAATAGCGGGGAGACATGGAAATGAGTGGAAACCTAAAATATCAGAAACAACTGACGTTTTCTGAGATCACGGTGCAGATTACAGAGCTGGGAGAAGATTATCACATCATGCTCCGGGGCGGAGATAAGCCGCATATTGGCTGCACGGTGCTGGCCGTTCCGCGGCCGTCGCTGACCGGGGACGGAAGTATTTCTGTCACATCCTCGGTGCTGAATGTGACCGGGCACAAGGATGAGCAGCTCTGCCGTTATCTGGCGGAGGAAATTGCCAGAAAAAAACGGGCAGTCGTGGTCTGCACGGGCGGATTTCACTATGATAACATATCTTCTGCGCAGATACAGGAAGTACTTGCGGCAGTCAGAGAAATCTGCGAAAATATCATATGATTTTTAGTTTAATGAAATGGGGGTCAATGAGTATGACCAGTATAAAGGATGTTGCTCAGCGGGCAGGTGTGGGCGTGGCAACCGTGTCGAGAGTCTTGAATGAGACCGGATATGTATCGGCGGAAACGCGAAAGAAAGTACAGGATGCGATGGAAGAGCTGAATTATATTCCGAACGAATTGGCGAGGAACCTTCTTCACAAAAAAAGCGGAATTGTGGCGATTATTATACCTAAGATCTCTCATCCGTTTTTTGCAGAATTTGTATTGTATGCAGAGGAAGAATTGCTGAAAAATGGTTACAAGACAATGATATGCAGTACCTACAGCGAACAGAATTATGAGAAGGAATATTTAAATATGCTCAATCGGCACATTGTAGACGGCATTATCGCGGGCGGGCATACGCTGGCGCTGGAGGATTATGCGAGTGTCAGCAGACCTGTCGTGGCCCTGGATCGTTTTCTCGGGGAACATATTCCGACGGTTGCATCCGATCACAGGATCGGCGGCCGTCTGGCAGCGGAGAAAATGATAGAGTGCGGCTGCAAATGTGTGGTTCAGGTACAGGGAGCGCTGGTGGTTGATTCACCGTCTCATGAGCGGCATTATGAGTTTGAGCGCGTTATGAAAAAGCATGGGGTCAAGGTATATTCTTATGAGATGGAATGGAACGATTTTGATTACGGCCGTTATGAGGAGACCGCGCGGGATATTATAAAAAAGTATCCGGATATTGATGGGATATTTGCAGTGGATGTCATTGCCATGGCATTTTTAAAGCAGCTTAGCCGGATGAAGAAAAATGTTCCGGAGGATGTTCAGGTGGTAGGCTACGACGGCACATATATTTCCAAGGTGTCGGTCCCGGAGCTGACGGTTGTCGAACAGCCGATTCCGGAGCTGTCCAGACGCGCCGTAAAAATGGTGATCGGTATGATTGAAGGCAAACGGTATAAAAATAAGCTGGTACTTCTGGAGCCGCAGATGAGAATAGGCGAGAGCACCAAGAATGGGCAGAAATAAAAATTGAAGGAAACCGTGATAAATAACGTTGGTAAAAATATACAAAAATTAGAAAAGTGAAACGGATTCCATATAGATAAAAAGTCAAATAGTGCTTGACAGGGAAAAGGAATAATGGTATATTAGTAATAACTTAGAAATAGGCGCATATTTCAATGAGTAATCAGAGTTTTGTAACAGTTATTTAATAAAGAATTTCCTGCGGGAAATTCTTTAAAAAAACCAAATGTGGAAAGGTTTCCACAAGAAAGAATGGAGGGTTAGTAAATGAAAAAACAGATCAAAAAAATTGCCGCATTGGGTATCACGGCTGCTATGGCACTTTCCGCATCTATGCTCGCAAGTGCAGAAGGAGAAACACTGCGTGTATTAAACTGGGGCAATACGGAAGAAGAGCAGATTGCGAACGATGCAATTGCGCGCTTTAATGAAGCTTATCCGGATGTGACGGTGGAGCAGACCTGTGTGCCGGTAGAATCCTGGTCTGATTTTGTTCAGAAATGGATCACGATGTGTACCTCCGGCGAGACCCCGGATGTAATCAGTATCGGTCTGGAAGCTGCACAGATGGCGGTGAGCAACGATCTGCTCCTTCCGCTGAATGATATCATTGATGCGGATGAAGACCTGACCGCAAAGAAGAGTGAGTATGCGGAAGTGCTTCTTGACGGTTTCAGCGTGGATGGAAATATTTACGGTCTGCCGAATGGCACACAGACAATGGTGGTCTATTATAACAAAGAGATGTTTGACGCAGCAGGTATTGCTTATCCGCAGGATGGCTGGACATGGGATGAATTTATGGAGACGGCAAGAGCGCTGACCACAGATGAGGTATATGGTTTTGGGCTGTCCAGTTCCTACTTCCAGCTGACACCGTGGTGGGCGACAAATGATGCTTCTCTGGTGGCTGATGATGGTGTTACACCGACGATCAACAGTGAGGGTATCGTAGAAGCAGTAACTTTCTTAAATGATATGGTGAAAGAAGGGGTTACACCGGATCCGATCAGCTCTGATGTATATACGATGTTCTCCGCGAAAAAGCTCGCTATGGTTGGTGCGGGACGCTGGGTACTGAATACATGGATAGATGCAGGACTGACGAATGATACGTTTGATTGCGTACAGTGGCCGGTGAACAAGAAAGAAGGATCTGTATATGGAGGGTCTGCGTGGTGCATCAGCTCTGCGACGGAGCACCAGGATCTTGCAGTTGCACTTCTGAAAGAAATGGTTTCTGATGAAACACTGACTGCAGTGGCAGCGGGAGGCCAGCAGGTACCGCCGACAGAGGGACTGGCTACGGATACGGCGATTATGGGGACAACTCCGGATAACATTCTGGGCATCTGGAAGGCGGTTACCATTGCCTCTCCCATCTCCGCGCCGACTTATTTTGGTGATCTGGAGCAGACGACACTTCGCGCTCTCGAAGAAGTATTCTCAGGTGCAAAAGAGCCGCAGGCAGCGTTGGATGACGCACAGGCTGAAATTGAAAGTGCAATTCAGTAATACATGGAGGGCGCTCTCGGGGCGCCCTTTGATTTTTCCTGGAAATAAGGGGGAATATAGTATTGAACAAAAAGAGGTATAAAAGAAAATGGAATAAAAAAGAACTCAGAGCGGCATATTTGTTCACATTGCCGTCGTTTATAGGGTTCCTGTGTTTTGTGCTGATCCCCATTATTTGGGTCATCATTATTTCTTTTCAGAAGTATAACGTGTTTACTACCGCGAGTACCTGGGTGGGACTTAAAAACTACCAGAAAATCTTTTCAGATACCCGTTCGCTTACGGCACTGAAGAATACGCTTTGGTATACAGTCTGCTGTGCGGTTGGCAATACAGCAGCCGGTCTGATCCTGGCTGTCCTGGTGGATGATATCTTACCGAAAAAGCTCAGCGTATTTTTCCGGTCCGTCTATTTCTTTCCATCGCTGGTCGGACTGACTTTTGTGGCAATTATCTGGCAGGCATTTTTTCAGACGGATGCCGGCGTGATCAATTATTATCTGGGAAAGATCGGGATTTCAAAAATTGGTTGGCTGAGCAATCAGAGCTTTTCCAAGATATCCGTATTGATCCTGGACTGCTGGAAAAATGCCGGAATGTCGATGCTGCTGATTTTGGCGGGACTGCAGAACGTGGATCGCGGATTACTGGAGGCTGCAAGTATTGACGGAGCAAATGCCTTCCAGAGATTTTTTCGGGTAATTATTCCGGTGGCATCTCCGCAGATTTTCTTTGTGCTGATCATGAATGTGACAGGAGCCCTGAGAATCTATGAATCGGTTTATGTACTGACCGGCGGCGGACCGGGAGATTCCTCGCGAAGCCTGGTCATGCTGATTGCGGAGAAAGGCTTTACATCCTTTGATTATGGAACGGCATCGGCGCTGTCGGTCATGCTGCTGGCATTAATTGCTGTTGTAACCGTCATTCAGTTTGCAGAAAGTAAATGGTGGGTGCATTATGAATAGGAAAATTACAGTATTCGGTAAAAAAATAAAGGTGAGCCATATCCTGCTTACGATTATTATGCTGATGATCGCATTTATCATGATCGCACCATTTTTGTGGGTGTTTTCCGCATCTTTGCGGCCTTATAGTGAGGCGACTGCGCTGCCGCCAAAGTGGCTGCCGCCGTCCTTTTCAGAGATGAGGCTGAAGTATTATGCAAAGCTGTTTTCCGGCACCATTCCGTTTTTTACATTTATGGGAAACAGCCTGAAGATGAGTACTGTAATTACACTTGGCATGGTATTTCACGGAGCGATTGCGGGATATGCATATGCGAAATTTAATTTTCCGGGAAAAAACCTGATGTTTGGCATGATGATGGTAGCGATGATGGTTCCGGTACAGGTGACGATTGTTGCGCTATATAAAATCATGAATCTTCTGGGAGTTATTAACACGTCGCTTGCCGTTACACTGCCTTCTATCCTGGGGGCAAGCTGCCCGGGACTTGCCGGTGCCTTTGGTGTATTTATGATGAGGCAGTTTTTTCTGTCGGTTCCAAGAGAACTGAATGAGGCAGCTGCTATTGACGGAGCAGGACCCATCCGCACGTTTGTGGAAATTATGGTACCGATGGCAAAGTCCACGCTGGCATCGCTGGCGATCATTGTATTTACGTTTTCCTGGAATGATTATTTTACAACGTTTATCATGATTAACGATACAGAAAAATTGTCATTGCCGGTAGGAATTCTGTCCATTCGTCAGCCGTATGCAACGGGAGATAATGTAGAGTTTGCAGCAGTCGTACTGTCGATACTGCCGGTGCTGATCGTATTTATTATCGGGCAGAAGTGGATTGTGAAGAGTATGACCCATGTAGGTGTCAAAGGATAATGATATCAGTAGGAGGATTATGAAATGAATAAAGAAGCATTGCATTCGAAGGTGGAATTGTTTGAGACAGGAGGCGAGATCTCTTATCAGGGAGATGCGTCAGTGGCAAAATTTCTTCTGGGCGGTCTGGGAACCGGAAATATTGCGGTGGGTCCGAGAGGTGAGCTGAGAGACTGGGAAATTTTTAACTGGCCGGGCAAGGGACAGTTTGTGCCGTTTTCTTTCTTTGCAATCTGGGCGAAGGAAGAGGGAAAAGAACCGGTTGCCAGAATTCTGGAATCGAAAATTAAACCGCCATATTACAAATCACACGGTTTTTTAAACGGTGAGCTGGCGGGAATCCCGAGATTTGAAAAATCGAAAATGGTAGGAAAACAGCCCTTTGTATATGTAGATCTGGAGGACAGCAAGGTGCCGCTGAAGGTGCGCATGGAAGCGTATACGCCTTTTATTCCGCTTGATGCGGACAATTCCGGTATACCGACGGCTATTATCAAATATAAAATCAGTAATCCGACAAACCGGCCGATCGATGTTTCTGTAGTGGGAACGCTGGCAAATGTGGTTGGATTTGACGGATATGATGTATTTAACAATGTCAAGCTGGTTGACCAGGTGGAAAATGAGTACCGGGAAGAAGGAGAGCTGAAGGGCTGGTATTATACTGCAAAAAATCTGAAAGAAACGGATATGAAGTTTGGGTCCATGTCGATCGCGACTACCAATAAGAATGGGATCACGCATAAAAAATGGCTGCATGGACAGTGGACGGACAATGCGCAGGACTTCTGGGATGACTTTACGGAGGACGGAAAACTTACGGAAGAGGAAGAAATTGAGGCAAAGGGCTGTGATCTTTTGTCACATTACGATTTCAGCTTCCTCAATCTGAAAGAGAGAATCAGTTCTGTCAGCAGTTATGAGACGATCGGGCCAAATGAGGAGAAGGAGTTTGAGTTTTTGATTTCCTGGTATTTTCCGAACCGTCCAAAGGGCTGGATCGAGTACGACGCCGATCTGGAGCGGTATGCAAAGGGCGGATATGACAGCATCCGCAACTATTACGCAACCCTGTTTAAGGATGCGTGGGATGTCAGCCGCTATGTGGTGGAAAAGAAAGACTATCTGGAGGGCATGTCGAAGGCATTTGAGAATGCGCTGTTTGATACGACGCTCCCGATGTATGTGATCGATGCTGTGGCTTCCAATATCATGTCTATGAAGAGTCACTGCTGCTTCCGCATTGAAAACGGCAATTTCCTTGGCTGGGAGGGTATCCGTGATTATGTTGGATGCGGACAGGGAAATGTAAACCATGTGTGGAATTATGCGACTGCGGTAGCAAATCTGTTTCCGGAGCTGGAGATTACCATGCGCAATGTGGAATTCAATGTGGAGCTGGATGAAGACGGCTGCATGCCGTTCCGCGCAAGAAAGTGCCTGGGCGAGAGCAGATGGGATATGATTCCGGCGTGCGACGGGGAATTTGGTTCCATTCTGAGAGTTTACCGCGAGTGGAAGTATACCGGCGATGACGAATTCCTCAGAGGGATCTGGGATAATATGATGAAGGCGCTTGAATATTCCATTAAGGAATGGGATACGGACGGAGACGGCGTGCTGGACGGGAAGATGCATGTAACATATGATATTGAGTTTTATGGTCCGAATACCATGACCAATACCATTTACCTGGGGGCGATCAAGGGCGTGGCAGAAATGGCAGAATATCTGGGGAAAACAGAGACGGCTGAAAAATACCGCGCACTGTATGAGAAAGCGGCCCCGCTGGTGGATGAAAAGCTTTTCAATGGAGAGTATTACATTCAGGAACTGGAGGATGTGGATGCGTATCGCTATCAGTACGGACAAGGCTGCCTGACCGATCAGCTTCTGGGACAGTTTATGGCACAGACGGCAGGTCTTGGCTATGTGCTTCCGAAGGAGCATGTGAAGAAGGCGCTGGAATCTATATATAAATATAATTTCAAGGAGTGCATGGAGGATGTCCCGAATGTGCAGCGGACGTATGCGCTGAACGATGAGGCGGGACTGGTTCTCTGCTCCTGGCCAAAGGGCGGCAGACCGCGCTTCCCATTTGCATATTGTGATGAGGTGTGGACAGGCGTAGAGTATCAGGTTGCGGTTACTATGGTGAAAGAGGGTATGATTGAAGAAGCCTTTACGATCATTAAGGCAATTCGCGACCGCTATGACGGATACAAGAGATGCCCATGGAGCGAGACAGAAGCAGGCCATCACTATATCCGCCCAATGTCAAGCTTTTCTCTGATTCCGGAGCTGGCAGGGTATCAGTGTGATATGGTCCATAAGACAATGTCCTTTGCACCGGTGATCAATCAGAAGGATTACAGAACTTTCTGGATTAACGGAAAGGGCTGGGGCACTTATCATCAGACAGTGGGCAATGACGGCCAGGTGAAAAAGGAACTGAAGGTACTCTATGGAAATATTGATGGCATAAAGGTAGAATAGTATGGGGAAAGACAGATTAACTGGTATACAACCACGCACGGAAGAGGAAAAGATATGGCGCCCCCTGTATCACTTTACACCGCCGACTGCATGGATGAATGATCCAAACGGCCTCATTTATTATAAGGGATGGTATCACTTATTCTATCAGTATAATCCCAACAACTGTGACTGGGCGTCTATGCATTGGGGTCATGCGGTAAGTGAGGATATGGTTCACTGGAAGGATATGCCGATCGCACTGACCCCTGACAAAGACTATGACTGTCACCCGGAGGGAGGATGCTTTTCCGGAAGTGCGGTGGAGAAAGATGGGATCTTATATCTGTTTTACACGGCAACAACGATCATTGATGGGGAAGTGAGACAAAGCCAGTGCCTGGTAACCTCCTGTGACGGCAGTCATTTTGAGAAATTTGAGGGCAATCCGGTAATCGGCGGACCGCCCGAGGGAGCTTCGGCAGATTTCAGAGATCCGAAAGTTTTCTGCTGGAACGGAAAATGGTATATGGTCGTAGGCGGAACGGTAAATGGTACTGCGAAGGATGGCGACGGAAGAGTCTTTCTGTATGAATCGGAGGATCTGTATCACTGGAAATACCGCGGCGCAGTGCTGAAATCCAACGGAAAGCTGGGGACTATGTTTGAATGCCCGGATCTGTTTTTTCTGGATGGCAAATGGGTTTTGACCTGCTCGCCTATGAATCATCCTGAGTATAACAAGGCGCTTTACTGTGTGGGCGAAATGGATTTTGACAACTGCCGTTATACGATAGAAAAAATCGGAAATATGGATGTGGGATTTGACTATTATGCTCCGCAGTCCTTTCTTGACGCAAAAGGAAACCGTATTTTGATGGCATGGCAGAATGGCTGGCTCTGGATGCCGTGGTGCAGGGACTGGGGTCCCACCAGCAGCGAAAACTGGAGAGGGACCCTGAGTATTCCGAGAAAGGTTTCTCTGGACAAAGACTGGAATCTCTGTATGTATCCGGTGGAGGAAATTGATGAACTTGTATGCCGGAAAATAGCTTATCAGATGCTGGAGGTAGGCACAAACAGAAAATACCTTCCGGTGGCAGAAAACCGCAGCTACCGGCTGCGCCTGATGCTGGATGTGGAGAAAGTGGAATCCAGAGATCTGGAAATCTGTGTGTTGGGGAAGGGTCATCAATATACTATGATTTCGGTGGATATGATCGGACAGATCGTGTCGGTAGATAAGAGCGCGGGAGACTGTTACGAGAAGGGGAGAATGAATTGTCCAATCCGGATGGAGGGCACAAAGCTTGATATCTGTATTCTGGTGGACCGGAGCTGCGTGGAGGTGTACATCGATCACGGCAGGCACTGTATCACCACGAATGTATATCCGGGCAAAGAGCAGACAGAGTGCTGGCTGCAGACACCCTATAAGACAGCCGTGATCGATTATGTGCAGATTGATTTTATGAAGCCGTTCTGGGACACGGAGGAATAAGCCGATTTACAAAGTTCTATATCTAAATATCAGCCGGATAGGTGCTGCAGAATTCTGCGAAAAAGAGTTTTGCGGCACCGTTTTTTATGCTTTCGTTGTAGTAGAGGTATTCGTTGAAACGGCAGGCGGCGTTTGCGATACCGATGGTGAAAATATTATCTGAGGCAAATTTTTTTGCATAGCGTGGAATAATCGCGATGCCTCTGCCGATCGCCACCTGAAAAAGGGCGGAGGAGAGGTTAGGCGCCGGGATGCAGGTCACCCTGTCATGGGTGTATTTTTTTGCGAGAAGCCAGTTTTTTGCATAGGGACCAAAATACTCGTGGGAAAACGGAACGATGATATTTTCCCCCTCCAGCTCGCGAAGCTGGATCAGAGATTTTGAGATCAGCGGGTGCCCCGGATAGAGGGCGGCATAGGTGCCGTGGCTTGCGACCAGATGTGCCTGAATATCTGGCGGGATATTCTGGTATTCACACGGAGAAAAGACAAAGTCGTAGACCTGTGTCTGCAGAAGCCTTTCCGGCATCCCGCCGGATTTTACATCAAAATCAATAAAGATATCCGGATAGCGCTCCAGAAAACGTTTGACGAAGATCTGCATATGGGCGGACTGGGCAAGCTCCAGTGCGCAGGCAATGCGGATATTGCCCTGGATCGGGAGGTTCGAGATCTGTAACAGGCTGACGGCCCGGTTGCACTGGTCGATCAGACTTTCCGCTCTCTGAGCGAGCAGCTTGCCGGAATTTGTCAGAGAGACACCGTGCGTGGTGCGGAAAAACAGTTTTACGCCTAATTCCTGCTCCATATCCTGAATATGTTTGGAGAGCACGGACTGGGAGATATAGAGGTTGGCGGCGGCGCGGCTGTAGTTCAGCGCTTTGGAGAGAACCAGGAATTCATAAAGCTTTTCGGTACTGAGGCGGGCAGTTTTGCCCGGAACAAGGAGATGGGGTGCAGTCTGCTGCAGCTCCTGCTTTAAGGCATTGAAGCGGCGGATAATTTCTCTGGCATCTTCATAAAAACGGCTGCCGTCGCTGGTAAGCGCAAGCGGGGAAACGCTGCGGTTAAAAAGTGTGATTCCCAGGGAACGCTCAAAGGCGCAAAGCCGTGCACTTAATGCGGCAGGAGAAAGCAGCAATTCTCCGGCTGCTTTCTTTATACTTTTCTTTTCGGCAATTACGATAAATTCATTCAGTCTTTCTAAATCCATATATTCTCCCGTTGGTTTTCCAAACAAAAAAATAGAATAATAAAATTATAAAAATAAGCAGAAAAAATGTCAATAAAATATATGATATAAAGAAACAGAATAACAAAGAAAGGAGAATTGCTTTAAAATAAAATACAAAGGTAAAAATACAGAGAGGGGAAGCAAATTATGGACGGGAAAAAGACAGCGGGCAGGATACCATCGATGGGGAAAAAGCCGGGTGGACCGCCTGCGGGATGGCAGCCGTCGATGGCGGATATCAGTTGGGTAAAGAGAAAGTATCTGGATGTTCCGTATGCAGCAAAGAGCAGGGCACAGTGCCTGGATATTTATTTGCCGGAGGAGGGCGACGGACCCTTCCCGGTGCTGGTATATATCCATGGAGGCGGATTTGCGATGGGAGATAAGCGCGACCATCACATGGATGCTTATCTGGAAGGCATTAAGAGAGGTATGGCGGTAGCTTCGATAGAATATCGCCTGAGCAAAGAGTCAATTTTTCCGGCGGCGGTACTGGATTGCCGGGAAGCGGTTCGTTTTTTGAAGGTGCATGCGAAGGAACATCAGATTGATGTTGAAAAAATTGTGGCAATCGGCGGTTCCGCGGGCGGAAACCTGGCGGCGATGCTTGGCATGAACATTCCAAACGGAAAATTTCCGGGAGAGAAAGAGGAGCTTCTATGGGAGGAGACGCCGTTTGTGAAGGTGGCGATCGATCAGTTCGGACCGATGAATTTTAGAACGATGGATGAGCAGGCGCGCGCAAACGGCGTCAGCTGCGCAGATCACGACGAGCCGTTCTCACCAGAATCGCAGTATCTTGGCTGTGCGCTGCCGGATGCCCCCGATGCGCTGTGCGCACAGGCAAATCCGGCGACCTATATCAGCGATGCAATGGCACCGATGCTTGTGCAGCACGGTACGGCGGACCGGCTGGTTCCCTGTGAGCAGTCGGTGGAATTTGTCAAAGCGATACGTGCAAAGCTGGATCATGACCGGGTTTCTTTCGTGCCGCTGGAAGGGGCGGATCATGAGGATAAGATGTTTTTTGCAAAGGAAAATATGGATTTGGTATTTACGTTTATTTTTAATCATCTGCAGTAACTACGGAAGTAGTCTGTTTATCATTTATCAGCGAAAAAGGAGAGACGATCATGGAACAGGTGAATATTACGAATAAAACGATGGAGCTTGCAGAGTGCGCTTCCGAATGGTCCTTTGATGAAAAATACCGGTGCTGGTGTCTGGAGGATGTGCTTTATACAGAGAAGGCAACAACACCGAAATTCCAGCGCCTCAGCATTTTTGTGCCGGAGCCGTACATGAGTGAGGGCGGAAAAATCAATCTGCAGGGCAGAATGAATGGCTATTCGGCAAAGACCGTGCCGGTGATTTTTGAAAATAATTCAGCAGGCTACATGCAGATGCCGCACGTGTGGCTGGAGGGTCCGCGGTGCTATGCGCATCAGTATCTGGAGAGAGGCTTTGTATACGTATCCTGCGGAAACCGCGGCAGAGAGACAAGAGATGAAAACGGGAAGCTCTGCGGAAAATCACCGGTTAATCTGGTGGATTTAAAGACAGCAGTCCGCTTCCTCCGTCATAACAGTGCGGCGCTGCCAGGCAATTTTGACCATATTGTATCGGTGGGGTGGAGCGCGGGCGGCGCGATGTCCACTCTTCTGTCGGTGACAGGCAACAGTGAGGACTATCTGCCGTTTCTTGCGGAAAACGGTGCGTTTCTGGATGAACGCGACGATGTTTTTGCGGCGCAGATCTACTGTCCGATTATTGATCTGGAGCATGCGGATCTTGCTTATGAGTGGATGTTTGCCGCGGACCATGAGAATGAGGATTCACCGGCGGGACCTGCCGGCGTGATGACACCGTTTCAGGAGGCGCTTTCGAAAGAGCTTCAGAAGCAGTATATTTCCTATTTTAACGGTCTGAAACTGGAAGATCCGCAGACGGGGGAGACGCTTTTTATCGGAGAGGACGGCAGAAGCGGGAGCGGCTACGACTATCTGATGCAGCGCCTGCAGGATGCAGCGACGGATTATCTGACAAGATTGCAGAAGGGCGAGCTAAAGGAAACATATTCTCCGGCGGATTATCTTGCCGGAAATTATGAATATGAGAAGGAAGCGCCGATGGGCGTATCATTTCGTGACGGGAAACCGGCGGTGATCACCGCAAAAGGCGCGGACAAATCGGACTGGCTTGCGTGGGACGGGGAGCGCGCGTATATTCACGATCTGGATACCTACGTACTGAAATATCGCAGAAGGATGAAGCCGTGCACATCGTTCGATACGCTTGGCATGGACAGCGGCGAAAACGAGGTGTTCGGAACGAATGAGCATCCGTTTATGCATTTCAATAAAGAAATATCTGATGCGATCCTGGCGCTTCGGGAGCAATTCCCGGAGGAATTTGAAAAGTACTATGCAGCCTTTGCACAGGCGAAGGGCGACGATAAGCTTGATGAGCGAGTTGCGCTGATAAATCCGCTGAATTATATTGGAACGGGAAAGAAGGCGGACGCCGCGGAGCATTATCGCATCCGTGTGGGAGCCTGCGACGCCGACACATCGCTGACGGTCAGCATGACGCTTGCATTAAAGCTCTTGCAGGCAGGAAAGGATACGGATTACGCGCTGGTGTGGGATAAGCCGCACTGTGAGGCAGACTATCCGGGCGAGGTGTGCGACTGGATCGACCGTATCTGCAGACCGCAGGAGTAAGGCGTCAGACGGCGCAGTAAAAGGGAGCGCAGGCAATCCCGGAATTATGAGATGATAGGAGAAAGACAGTATGCTGGATTTGGCAAAGAGACCGTTTTATTTAAATGCAGAGCAGATTCACTGGGTGAAGGATACGCTGGCACATTTGACGACAGAGCAGAAAGCAGGACAGCTTTTTTGTGTGATGGGCGGGGATTATGAAAAGGATGAGCTGAAGGAGCTGGTGAAAAAAAGCAGAGTAGGGGGAATTTTATTCCGCCCGGCTCCGGCAGAGGAAATCTGCGAAAATTACCGCCTGCTGGATGAGGTCGCTCCGGTTCCGCTCCTGAAAGCGGCGAATCTGGAGGAAGGCGGCGCGGGAGCAACGACGGACGGGACGCTGTTTGGCTGGCCGATGATGGTGGGTGCGGCGAACGATGATGGTATGGTGGAGAAATTTGGAAAGGTCTGCGCGGCAGAAGGGCAGAGCGTTGGTGTCAACTGGACCTTTTCTCCGGTCTGCGATATCGACATGAACTACAGAAATCCGATCACCAATGTCCGCACTTATGGGAGCGATAAGGAAAAAGTAAAAAAGAATACGCAGATATATGTGGAGGCGGTGCAGAAATGCGGCGTTGCGGCGTGTGCAAAGCATTTTCCGGGCGACGGCGTGGATTACCGCGATCACCATCTGCATCCCACCTATAACAGCCTGTCGGCAGAAGAGTGGTATGGCTCCTATGGAGCAGTTTATCAGAATCTGATTGAGCATGACCTGCTGAGTATTATGGTGGGACATATTGTACAGCCGGCGGTGCAGATGGAGATCAATCCAAAGCTTTCCTTTGCAGACTGCCTCCCGGCATCGCAGAGCCGCGAGCTGCTCACCGGCGTGCTGCGCGAAAAATTCGGATTTAACGGTGTTATTACAACAGACGCGACTATCATGGGCGGCTACTGCATGGCGATGGAGCGCAGAAAGGCGATTCCGGCTTCCGTTATGGCCGGCTGCGATATGATCGTGTTCAACACAAATCTTTATGAGGATTATTCCTACATTCTGGAAGGACTGAAAACCGGACTGCTCACGGAGGAACGTCTGGACGATGCGGTAACAAGGATTCTGGCGTTAAAAGCGAAGGTATGCGGTGCGGGAAAAGACAGGACATACACCGGACTGAGCATAGATGGAAACGGAGCGTGCATCGGAAACGCACAGGAGCACAGTGCGGGCGCGCAGGACATGAGCCTGGCGCAGGCTGCCGGCTGGCATCGGGAATGCGCCGATAAATCGGTCACGCTTGTGAAAAGTCTTGCGCCGCGGGTGCTGCCAGTCACAAAAGAAAAATATCCGCAGATACGTCTGATCACGCTCGGCAAAGACGAGATTCCGGGCGGAAGCATGGCGGAGACGGCGATAGAGCTTCTGCGGCAGCGGGGCTTCGCGGTGGAACATTATCAGCCGTTTGCGGATGATCTGCATGGCTGCGCTGACCTGCCGAAGAACCGTCTGACGCTCTATCTGGCAAACTACGAGCAGGCGAGCAACCAGACGACGGTGCGCATCAACTGGTGCCCGAAGCATGCGCTGGATTCTCCACGTTTTCTGAACGAGGAGGACTGCATTTTTGTGTCGCTGGCAAATCCGTATTTACTGCAGGACGTACCGCGTGTAAAAACATATATTAATGCCTATACGGCGACGAAAACGACTATTGAGACGGTGATAGAGAAGCTGACGGGTGAGAGCGAATTTAAGGGCATCAGCCCGGCAGACGCATTTTGCGGCCTTCCGGATACGAGGATCTGACCGCAAACGCGAAAAAGATGATGCAGACAGGGGAATCTGATCGTGGCTGCAAAGAAAGATGATATTGTGATATTGGAGGAAAGAAGGGAGAGAGCCGCAGTGGCAAAAATAAATGATTTGCGCTCTGCACTGGAGCTGCTTGAGAAGATGCCGGGACAGCTTGTGCAGACGGATACAGAGGTAGACCCGATGGGAGAATTATCCGGCGTGTACCGACACGTCGGGGCGGGCGGTACGGTGCAGCGTCCGACAAAGGAAGGACCGGCAATGATTTTTAACAATATAAAAGGGCATCCGGGGGCGCGCGTGGCGATCGGGCTGCTGGCAAGCCGGGAGCGCGTGGGCTATCTGCTGGATTGTGATCCGAAAAAGCTGGGCTTTCTTTTAAAGGATAGCGTGGCGAATCCGGTGAAGCCGGTGGTGATCCCAAAT
The DNA here is from genome assembly GCF_905201705.1 of uncultured Marvinbryantia sp. Lineage (GTDB taxonomy): Bacteria > Bacillota > Clostridia > Lachnospirales > Lachnospiraceae > Marvinbryantia. The sequence goes on along the minus strand of NZ_CAJKOX010000003.1, from coordinate 71,349 downwards.
GAGCAGGCGAAGTGCCAGGAGGTTGTACATTACGCGACGGAGGACGGCTTCGATATCCGAAAGCTGATACCGGCGCCGACGAACACGCCGGAGGATGCAGGTCCCTACATCACACTTGGTATGTGCTATGCTTCCAATCCGCAGACGGGAGAATCCGATGTGACGATTCATCGGATGTGCCTGCAGTCGAAGGATGAGATCTCTATTTTTCTGCAGCCGGGTGCGCGGCATATCGGCTATTTTCGCGAGCTGGCGGAGGCAGCGGGACAGCCGCTGCCGATCTCTGTGAGCATTGGCGTCGATCCGGCAATTGAGATCGCTTCCTGCTTTGAACCGCCCACAACGCCGCTCGGTTATGACGAGCTGCAGGCGGCGGGTGCGATCCGTAAAGCGCCGGTAGAGATGGTGCAGTGTCTGACCGTTCCGGAAAAGGCAATTGCGAATGCGGAGTATGTTATTGAGGGAGAGATTCTCCCATATGTGCGCGTGCGGGAGGACCAGAATTCCAATACCGGCAAGGCGATGCCGGAGTTTCCGGGGTACTGCGGCCCGGCAAATCCGGAACTGCCGGTCATTAAGGTAAAAGCTGTGACGACACGCAGAAATCCGATCATGCAGACCTGCATCGGACCAAGTGAGGAACACGTTTCCATGGCGGGAATCCCGACAGAGGCGAGTATTCTGCAGATGATTGAGAAGGCAATGCCGGGAAAGGTGCAGAATGTTTATTGCGCATCGAGCGGCGGCGGAAAATATATTGCGGTTCTGCAGTTTAAGAAGTCTATTCCCTCGGATGAGGGACGGCAGCGGCAGGCAGCGCTGCTTGCATTCTCTGCTTTTGCGGAGCTGAAGCATGTATTTCTCGTGGATGAAGATGTGGATTGCTTTGATATGAACGATGTTTTGTGGGCGATGACGACGCGCTTTCAGGCGGATACCGATCTGATTACCATACCGGGCGTGCAGTGTCACCCGCTCGATCCGTCCAACAATCCGGCGTACTCCGGACATATCCGGGGCGTCGGCGTGGCGTGTAAGGCAATCTTTGACTGTACGGTGCCGTTCGACCAGAAGGAGCGTTTCGAGCGGGCGAAGTTTATGGAGGTTGATCCAAAGCGGTGGCTGCCGGATTTTGTGTGAGGCAGTGAACCGTCTATACTGCGGTGACGGAAAAAGGAGTAACAATATGAAACGTTTAATTATAGGAATCAGTGGGGCGACGGGCATTCCGATCGCGATTGAGTTGCTGCAGCAGCTTCGTAAAATACCGGACATTGAGACACATCTTATTTACACGCGCGGTGCAAAGCTGACTTTGCAGACAGAGAGCGCTCTGGCAGAGGAGGAGCTTTGTGCGCTGGCAGATGAGGTTTATGATAATGAGAATATCGGCGCTGCACCAGCAAGCGGAAGCTGGGAGAGTGCAGGCATGGTTGTGGTACCCTGCAGCATGAAAACGGTAGCCGGTATTCACAGCGGCTACAGCGACAATCTGCTTCTGCGTGCGGCGGACGTCACTTTAAAGGAGCGGCGGAAGCTGGTTCTGGTGGCGCGTGAGTGTCCTCTCAGCACGATCCATCTGCGCAATATGTATGAATTAAGCCAGATGGGGGCGATGATCCTGCCGCCAATGATGGCGTACTATAATCAGCCGCAGAGCGTGGAAGACTGTACGGGTCATATTGTGGGGAAGATTTTGCAGCAGTTTGATATAGCAGCGGAAGGCTTCCGGCGCTGGGAAGGAATGTAACGATGAAGTGACGAAAGAACCGAAATGGTTATGAAAGGAAGAATTATGAAAGCATTTATATTTGACCTGGACGGTGTACTTGTGTTTACGGACAAATTTCACTATGCTGCATGGAAGGAGCTTGCGGACGGACTGCGCGTTTATTTTGATAAGGAAATTAACAACCGCTTGCGTGGGGTGAGCCGGGCGGATAGCTTGGAAATTATTCTGGAGCGCTACACGGGACCAGCGCTCTCAAAACAGAAAAAAACCGAACTGATGGAGCAGAAAAATAACAGCTACCGAAAGCTGCTCGCACAGATGACTCCGGAGGATGTTTCGTCAGAGGTGCGGGAGACGCTGGCAAAGCTTCACGAAAAAGGATATAAGCTGGCGCTCGGATCCTCCAGCAAAAATGCGCGCTTTATTTTGGAGAGGGTAAATCTGATGGAAGCATTTGATGCAATTTCTGATGGAAATAACATCACGCATTCCAAGCCCGACCCGGAGGTATTTGTGAAAGCAGCAGAATTTCTCGGCATAAGTCCGCTGGAATGTTATGTAGTGGAGGATGCGCATGCCGGAATAGACGCGGCAAAAGCAGCAGGTATGACGGCTGTGGGAATCGGGGAAGCAGCCGGGTATGAGAGGGCGGATGTAAAAATCGGGTGCTTCAGTGAGCTGATGGAGCTGGTATAAGCGGGCAGCAGCCTGTGCGAACAATTTGCAGGAGGGTAGAAAGGGCAGAGAGCGTTACTGTTCACGCCAGCCTCAAACACTTGCTGTTTGAGACGTGAGAACGTGATTCAAGTGAGAGCAAATCCTATTCGCGAAGCGAATTTTAAATGGATTTGCGAAGGTTACTGCGAACGGAGTGAACAGTAACCAGAGAGCGCGGAGCTTTCGGCCCTTTTTTTTGACCGGGTATTGAATTGCTCTGGAATGTGAAATATAATGAAATCATACCTTTTCGGAAGGAGATGCAAAATGGAGCATTATATTACAGAAATTAAGATTGAGAAATTAAGGCATTTATCAGATATAACGATACCCCTGGATCCAGAGAAGCGGCAGCATTTAATGATAACCGGTAAAAACGGTTCCGGGAAAACATCGCTGCTTCTGGCGCTGCAAAAATATCTAAATGCAATTAATAAGGGGGAATTGACGAAGCTGGAAAGTGAGTATGTAAAATGGCTTCGGGACTCGGAGAAAAAGCTGAGGCAGGCTAAGACAGAAGCAGAGCGGTTTGAGGCTGAAAAAGAGTATCAGCGTTGGTTTGAATGGGTTAAAAAATTTAAGGATGGAATAGAGGTTACATTTAATAACGCAGAGGCACTGGATGCGTTATATGCGCAGGGACGATTTATAACTGCTTTCTTTCCGGCGAACAGAAAAACACAGATTATCCGTGCGCGCGGCGTGGAGGATATCAGACTGAGTGATGCTTATGATATCTATTCGCAGCCAGGACAGTTTCTGCATAAATATATGGTTCACCTGAAGACGCAGCAGGCGTACGCGAGAAACGAAGGAGATATGACAAATGCGGACAGGATTCAGAAATGGTTTGACCGGTTTGTAAAAGCATTGCGTGTTTTGCTTGATGATGATACGCTTACTCTGGAATATGATTATAAGGAATATGATTTCAAGATTCATGAAGACGGCAGAAATCCGTTTGGCTTTGACGAGCTTTCGGATGGGTATTCTTCAGTGATTCATATTGTTTCAGATCTGATTCTGAGGATGGACAGAAACTGGCTGCTTGGAGACGGATTGAGCGAATATGATGCGGAAGGAATTGTGTTGATTGATGAGCTTGAAACGCATCTGCATATTGAACTGCAGAAGAAAATCCTGCCGTTTCTGACGGAGTTTTTCCCGAGAATCCAGTTTATTGTTACAACACATTCACCGTATATCCTTAATTCGGTTTCTAATGCGAAGGCTTATGATCTGGAGCGCTGTGTGGAATTGGAAGATTTATTTATGTATTCTTCAGAAGGACTTGCAGATGGATATTTTGAAGCTGACGAGTACGGAGAGGAATTGAAGAGCAAGATTGACCGTTATGGATATCTGGCAAAAAAGGTAGATTTAACGGAAGAGGAGCGGGCAGAGCGGGCAAAACTCCGCATAGAACTTAAAAATATTCCCAGAGGATTATCGCAGGAAGCGTGGGAGAAATTTGAGGAGATAGAAGGCGGGCGCTTATGATAAGAGTAGAACGGAAAGTAACAGAGAAAGCGCAGAAGGCGATGGAATCCCTGCAAAGAGCGAAAGAGAAAAATGATACGTATAATACACCGGAGGTGAACCGGGCGTTGCGGGAAATGTTTCATGGAAAATGTTATATCTGTGAAAATAAGCAGGTTACTTCTTACCAGATAGAACATCTGCATGCACATCGGGGAGACCGGGATTTGAAATACGATTGGAATAATCTTTTTTTAGCGTGTGCGCATTGCAACAATACGAAACTTGGAAAGTATGAGCCGATTGTAGACTGTACAAAAGAAAATGTAGAGGAAATGATAGCATTTCGGAAAAAGGGTTATTTTGGAACAGAAGAGCAACTGCTTTTTGAACCGCTGATTTTTAATGAAGAAATTATGAATACAATTAAGCTGCTGCAGGAAGTATATTATGGTTCTACGCCGCAGAAAAGAATGGAAGCGAAAATTCTCAGAAGGATTTTGAGAAAAGAGCTTTCAGAATTTAAGGAATATGTTCGGGAATACCGGGAAGCGGAAGATGACGAAAAAGAGGATTTGAAATACCTGATAAAGCAGCAATTAGAAAATAGCTCACCGTTTGCGGCTTTTAAACGATGGCTGATCAGGGATAATAAGGACATGTATCCGGAACTGATGACATACATAGCGTCCTGAACAGAGCCAGATGTAATTATCGGAGGACTGGTTCAGGAGGGACGAGTTGTCCGTCAGAGTGACACTGTCCGGGAAGCGGGGCGTAACAGGCGAAAAAGCCTGGTTACGCCCCGCTTGTCATGTGGAGCTATCGGGAAATCTGTTGTTAGTTCAATTTTTGAGAAGTAAATTCATATTGTTTTGTGCGATATATGTTTCCAGAGTACTACGGTCTGTTAGTGCAGACACGACCCCCTGGCGTGATACACAAAATCCGGCAGCGCAGGTTGCGATCTGGATTGCTTTTTCTATGTCGTAGCCTTCCGCAAGATAAGAAACAAGTGCGCTGATGAAGGCATCAGCTCCACCAGTCGTGTCGACTGGATAAAATTCTGCTGCCGGGAATTTGCGTTCAATGTCGGATGTTTTGAGATAGCATCCCTTGTCTCCCAGAGTAATGATAACTGTAGACACACCTTTTTGAATAAAATAAGCAGCCTGCTCGCTGACAGAAGATTTTTGCGGGCAGAGACTGAAAGCCTCCTTTTGATTTGGGATAAAAATATCTGTTAGCAAAAACAATTCGTCTGGGACAGTTTTTAAAACAGACGGCTTTAAAACAACCTTTGCCCCGGCAGCCCGGGCAGCTTTTGCAGCTTCTATAATGGTGTCAGTTGGAATCTCTGTAGAAAGCAGGCAAAAAACAGCACTTTTGAAGAGATGCCGTTGTTTGCGTATATCTTCCGGACGGAGAAGACGATTTGCACCAGAAAGTATAGTAATAGTGCTTTCACCGTCGTTTCCGGTATAGATATATGCTTTCCCGGTAGGGGCATCCTGCTCACGTGATATGCCATGCGCATCTACATGCTCTTTTTCCAGGGCATTTAAAATGGCAGCAGAGTCGAGATCGTTGCCGAGCTTTCCGATTAATGATACTTCACAACCAAGTTTGGCCGCGCCCACAGATTGATTTGCGCCCTTTCCGCCCACTGATGTAATGGCAGTATAGATTTCCGTAGTTTTTCCGGCCTGCGGAAGCCGATCGACAAGAAATGTCATATCCATGTGAATACTTCCGACAACTACCAGTTTTTTTTCACGAAGTGAGGATGGGACGCTGATACTTTTTGTATCTGTAAAAGTGTACTCCGGAGAATAAACAAAAGTCACATCATCTGCGGCCGTTTTTTCACATACCCGGATTAACGACTGGCATACATAGTAACCGAAATCATGGTATGGAATACGGATACAGGAAATATGCGGATAGGCGTAATCTTCTTCAGAATCATCCCGCAGACTGACAATAGAGAGCGCGGCGGGAACATGATACAGCATATCCTCCATGTGCTTATAAACCATCAGAGCATCTGTATAATATGCACTTACAATGCCGGTAATGTTGTGAGCTGTGATAAATGCATATGGGTTTTCTGAAAGATCGTATAAAATCTGCTGTGGCTGAAAAGATATTTCGTGGTCGTACAGACATTTCTGAAAACCTTTCTGAAAGCTCTCGGAACGTGAATCATTCTTTCGAAGAACGCAGGCAATATTTGAATGCCTGTTCTGGATCAGCTTTTGTGTGAGTTCATATCCGGCTTTCCCGAAATCGATAGAAAATGAGGAAAATCCATCCGCCGCATTTATATAGTGGATGGGAATATTCTGTCGGGAAAACAAATGAGAATATTCTGCACTCTGGCTGCAGACGGGTTCCCATATTACTCCGTCTACTCTGGCACTGCACAGAGCGGTAATATTCTTTAGCTCCTGTTCCATGGAAGTATTACTGTGAAAAAGCAATACCTGATAGCCGTGCTCCTGGGCAGCTTTTATGATGCCGGTCATGAGCGAACTGACATTTGAAAAAGAGCTTAACAGCAGTCCGATTAAAAACTTTTTGGGCATGACATTATTTTTTACAGTACTGTATGGTTCGTAATGATGTTCTTTGACTACTTTTAAAACTCTGCTGCGGGTATCCGGGTGAATATTCTGATCCTTGCCATTCATAATTTTTGATACTGTTGAAGTCGAAACTCCGGCAAGAGCTGCAATTTCTTTGATCGTCATAAACAGACTCCTATGTTTTTTCTTTATTATGAATCAAAAGAACAGACTTGTCAATAACAAAGGAAAATACGAGGTGTACAAAATGCATAAAAAAACTGTTTCCGAAATAAATTTATCAAACATAATACAAAAACATATTGACAAAACAATGAAGATGGTATATTATAAAGCAACAGGAAACCGTTTTAGGAAAATAATTTCCCAATACAAAAAGAAAAGGAGAATGAACTATGACAAGAGGAAAGAAAAGAAGAATGGCAATGGTATTTGGCGTATCGATGGCAGCGATGGCAGGTATGTGTACAGTGGGTGTATCTGCGGAAGAAGAAAAACTGGTAATCGGCATGGCGATGAATGAAGAAATCGATTTTGTGAATGAATTGCAGAATGCGCTGAAAGAGCAGGCAGAGGAAGCCGGAGATGTGGAAATCATTTTTACGAATGCAAATGGAGATGCAGAAAAACAGTTATCTGATATCGATTCTTTGATTGCCCAGAATCCGGATGTAATCGTGATGAGGATCGTGGATTCTGATGCAGGTGTTTCTTGCGTAGAGGCTGTGAAGGATGCGGGAATTGCCTGCGTAATTCAGGATACGACAGTAAATACTGATATATATGACTGCAGAATTGCAGGAGATCAGTCTTTAGTAGGACAATTAATAGGAGGCTATATGCAGGAATGGCTGGATGAAGATGAAGACCGTATGATTAATATGGGTTATATAAACGGAGCAGCAAGTGATACCATTAAAAAGAGAGAGACCGGCATTTATGATGTGGTAGATCCGCAGCGTATTAACACTTTTTCCACGCAGATCGCAACGGGATTTTCGGCAGAGGACGCAATGGCTTTTGCAGAGGACTGGCTGCAGTCACAGCCTGATATGAACTGCATTGCCTGCGCAAATGATGAAATGGCGGCAGCCTGCATACAGGCGTTGTCGGCAGCGGGTGTTGACTTTGATAATTTTCTTGTATTCGGATGTGACGGCGGTACGATCGGACAGCAATATCTGGAAAGCGGCGAATTAGATGCGACTGTTCGGCAGAGTGTTGCAAAGGTGGCAGATGCAATTATTTCGGTCTCCAGAGATGTGGCAAACGGCAAAGAGTATGAAAATAAGATCTATGATCCGCAGTGCTATCAGCTTATGACAAAGGATAATATGGAAGAAGTACTTGCTGGTAAATAGAAGGCAGAAAGCATGTATATAACTGTCTGGTTATAAAATGGAGATAGGATATGGAAAAAAAGAAACCGGTTTTATGTGTGAAAAATGTGACGAAAAGCTTTCCGGGTGTGCAGGCGTTAAAGGGCGTGAATCTGACAATATATCCCGGAGAAGTACATGCGCTGCTTGGAGAAAATGGGGCTGGTAAATCTACACTTATGAAAATCATTCTTGGCATATATCAGCCATCTTCCGGTGAAATGGAATATAAAGGGAGAAAGTATGCGCCAAAATCACCTGCGGAAGCGCTTGCAAACGGTATTTCAATGATTCATCAGGAAATCAGTCTGGTTCCTACAACAACAGTTTCGGAAAATATCTGGATCGGGCGGGAAGCGAAATTTGGAAACAAAATATTCTATAACAGGAAAAAACAGGAGGAGGCGACCGAAGCAATTTTGACAAGGCTTGGTTTGAATATAAAGCCGTCTTCTGTGGTTTCAAGTCTTAGCATTGCAGAGATGCAGCTGGTAGAGATTGCAAGAGCAGTATCGTATGATTCTGATATTATCATTATGGATGAACCGACCAGTGCGCTTACTGATGAGGAAGTGGACAAGCTATATGATATTATTTCGTCGCTCTCAAAGTCGGGGAAAGCGGTTATCTATATTTCTCATAAATTTGATGAGGTTTTTCACATATGTGATCGGGCAACAGTCTTCCGTGACGGAGAGTTCATTAGTGAAAAAATGATAGCAGATGTCACGGAAGAGATGTTGGTAAATCAGATGGTTGGCCGGGAAATGAATGATATGTTTCCAAAAGCAAAGGTTGAAATCGGGGAACCCGTTTTAGAAGTAAGTCATTTGCAGAGAGGAAATATTGTAAATGATGTCAGTTTTACTGTGCGGAGAGGAGAAATTCTGGGCTTTGCCGGGCTTCTTGGAGCAGGAAGAACAGAAATTATGGAAACGTTATTTGGGATTACGCCGAAAGAATCGGGGACTGTTAAACTGCACGGAAAAGAGATCAATATTGCAAATGCAAAGCAGGCAATTGAGCAAAAGATGGTTATGATTACAGAGGACAGAAGACATACAGGACTTATCCCCATGCAGTCTGTGCGTGCGAATGAATCACTTGCTTATTTACAGAAAATAACAAAATATGGTTTTTATAACCGCAAAAAAGAAGTAAATGATACAGATGATTATGCGAAACGGCTGTCTATTAAGTTTCCTTCCATGAACAGTGAAATTGCGCTATTGTCGGGAGGAAATCAGCAGAAAGTGATTATAGCAAGATGTCTTCTGACAGAACCGGATGTTTTGATCCTGGATGAACCTACACGCGGAATTGATGTCGGTGCAAAGGCAGAGATATATAAATTGATCGGAGAGCTTGCAAAACAGGGTAAGGCCATTCTGCTGATTTCATCTGAGCTTCCGGAGGTGTGTGGTATTTCAGACCGGATTATGGTAGTGAGACAGGGAGCTATTGCAGGGGAATTTCAGAGAGAGGATTTTAATTCAGATGATATTATGAAATGCGCATTTGGAGTTAAATAGCAGGAGGATGACATGAAAAAGAAAACATATAGAAATACAATGATGTGGGTACTAAATAATAAAGCGGTCATTTTAACAATAATCATGCTGATGGTATCTGTTATCCTGACATCTGGAACGGCGCTTGGCAGCCATAATATTACTGGCGTAATGAGACAGATTTCTGTACTTGCTATTATCAGTATTGGCTATACCATAATTCTGGCGGGCGGTATGATGGATTTGTCTGTTGGAAGCATTGTCGGGTTATGCGGAATCTGCTATGGGCTGGCATCCAGGGTGATGCCGCTCTGGGCGGCATTGCTGTTGTCGCTGCTTATTGGATGTATATGCGAGTTGTTTAACGGGGCGATGGGGCGTATATTTTCTCTTCCCAATTTTGTACTGACACTGGCTTCTGGTGAGATATTTAAAGGAATTGCTTATATTATCACAGATGGAAAATCTGTCGGAGGCTTAAGTGACAGCGTAAAATTCCTTGGCCAGGGAAGAATTTTCGGGTTTTTGCCAATGCCGTTTTTTATTATGATTATTGTGGTAATATTGATGGCGATTCTTCTTGGAAAGACCACCTATGGCAGACATGTACTTGCAGTGGGAGGAAATGCGGCAGCGGCAGAAATATCCGGAATCCGTGTTGGGTTCACTAAGATCAGTACAATGATGATTGGCGGCTTGTGTTTTGGTCTTGGCGCGGCAGTACTGACCGGAAGAGTGGCATCGGCAATTCCGGGGGCAGGAGATAATTATTTGATGGATTCTATTGCAGCGGTGGTAATTGGCGGTACGCCGATGCATGGAGGCAAGGCAAAGGTAGTAGGGACTTTGTTTGGCGTGGCGCTTATTGGAGTCATTAATAATATGCTGAATTTGCTGAATGTTTCTTCTTATTGGCAGTGGGTATGCAAAGGCGTTATCATCATTATTGCAATTATTCTGGATTCTGTGACGGATCGTGTGTTCCAATCACAGAAAGCATAGGGGGCAATGCATGAACAGTCAGACAGAGATTTTATGCTTGTGTGAATTGATGGAAAATCCGGTGGGGATAGACTGTGTGGCGCCAAGGTTTTCCTGGGGGTCAAATGTAATCCGGGGAACACAGCAGGGGTATCGGATCGTGGTCTGTGATTCGGAATGCTTTTGCTCTCCGGTCTGGGATAGCGGTTATGTAGCATCGGAAGAAAGTAATCTGGTGTATTATGACGGACAGAAATTAAAAAGTGGGACAAAATATTATTATTATGTAGAGGTATTTTGTGAAAACAGGCAATATAGGAGTTCCGTGTTTACGTTTTTTACTGGAATACTGGAAGATAGAACGCGAGAGTGGGAGGAGAGCTGGATAGGCGGAGCAGGAATCCGTAACCATTCTTATCTGATTCGTTTTCCGTTTCAGGTAAAAAAAGATATAAAAACTGCGGCAGTATTTGTGGCGAGTCCGAATTATTACCAGCTTACCCTGGATGGAAATGCAGTCAGGGACACGAGGCTGAATAATGCCTGCACAGATTATACGAAAACCATATTGTATGAGACTTATCCGCTGAAGCTTTCTGAAGGAGAGCATGTTCTGGGAATGGAAATCGGAAATGGCTGGTTTGCCATGGAGCTGGGAGAACGTGGGATTGCAAAAAATGAGCATCTTATAGCATTTCAGATCCGTATAGAGTATCTGGATGGGGAAGAGGAATGGCTGTTGGGAAATTGTGATAATTGTTTTTGCTCCGCACTTGCACCTTCTGTCCGGAACAGCATTTATCACGGAGAGACATACGACGCCCGTCTGGAACAACCAGGATTTGATACGGCAGACTTTATCATGCGCACTGATAAGGACTGGAAAAAAGTCTTCTGGCAGGATTCTCCGGGCGGAGATGTCCGTGCGCAGATGATGGAGCCGATCCGGGTCATGGAGGAACGGGAGCCGGTATCCATCTGGCAGTGTGCAGACGGAAGTTTTACAGTGGACTTTGGACAAAACTTTGCAGGCTGGGTTCGACTATGCGTATGCGGGCACATTGGACAGAAGATTACTATGCGATTTGCGGAGCTGATAAATGAAGATCATACAATTAATGACAGTTCTTTAAACGGTCTTCATGCAACGGATACTTTTATTTTAAAAGGGAATGGCACAGAGGTGTTTGAACCCCGGTTTACTTATCATGGATTCCGCTATGTACAGATTGAGGGAATGGAAACGAAACCGGAAAAGAAGGATGTCATTGGCTGCGTGGTACATAGCTCTGTTAAGCAGATCAGCAGTTTTCAGACAGATAACGAACTGCTGAACCGATTTTATCAGTGTATGTTATGGACAGAGCGAAGTAATTTATATGGTTTGCCCACAGACTGTCCGCAGAGAGCTGAGCGGGTGGGGTGGTTGAATGACATGACTGTTCGGAATGAGTGCGCACTCTACAATTATCGCCTGCCGATGCTGTATCGGAAGTGGATGGGCGATATCCGGGACACGCAGGGGAAAACTACCGGAGCAATCAGTGATACAGCTCCGTTTCTGCGGATGGGGCAGAAACCGGCAGATCCGGTCAGCAGCAGTTTTTTGTTGGTGCCGTGGAATGTATATTGTTTTTACGGGGATACAAAGATTTTAGAGGAAAACTATGATAGCTGCAGGCGCTGGGCGGAATATCTTGAACGGCATTCGGAAGGCGGAATCGTCCGGTATTCCCCCATGGGAGACTGGGCGAGCCCTTCGCAATGGTGTGACCATTCCAGCATTGGATCCGGGGCGGTTTCGGCTATTACACCAACGGTATTTATGGCGACCGGATATCAGTATTATAATTATCGTCTTTTAGAAAAGATGGCACATGTCCTGGAAAAGGAAGAGGACAGGATATGTTTTGAAAGGAAGGCTGAAAAGATTAAAGAGGCTTTTCTAACCCGGTATTTTAATAAAGAAAACGGATATTTTTGTGAAAACAGTCAGGCGTGTAATGCGTTTCCGATTTATCTGGGAATGCTTGACGGGAAAGAAAAGGCAGATGTTCTTAGAAATTTGAAGGAAGATATTGAAAAAAAAGAATATCATCTGACTACCGGAAATCTGGGAAGTAAATATGTATTAGAAGTGCTGTTTCAGAATGGCTTTGTACAGGAAGCATATTCCCTTTTGACGCAGGAAACATATCCAAGCTGGGGCTATATGTTGAAAAATGGCGCAACCACATTGTGGGAACGATGGGAAAAAGTAGAAGATTATCGGGGGATATCACGGATGGCATCTCATAATCATCCGATGTCCGGAGCGGCCGCAGTTTGTTTTCATAAGTATCTGGCAGGCCTGCGGGTGGATGAACGGCGGCCGGGATTTCAAAATGCGATTGTCCGGCCTCTTATTCCGAAAGGTCTTAATAGTGCAGAGGGAAGCATAGAGACAATTTATGGTAAGCTGTTATGTGCGTGGCATGTAGCAGAAGAAAAGCTTGATATGACGGTTCAGATTCCTTTTAATTGCACAGCAGATGTATATCTGCCGGTTATTTGGGAGAATGAAACCAGTGTCTGGTGCAATGGGCAGAAAGGCGTTATGAAAGAATATCAGGAGGAGTTTCTCCCGGAAGGTAAATTTTTACATCGGAAAATGAAGGGAGGGATATGGAAGTTTGAAATGCAAAAAGTCTGGGAGGAAAAAGGATGAGGATACTTAATTTCGGGTCGCTGAATATAGATAAGGTATATAATGTAAAAGATTTTGTGCGGCCGGGAGAAACGGTGCTTGCATTGGAATATCAGGAGTTCCCTGGAGGAAAAGGGTTGAATCAGTCTGTTGCATTAGCAAAAGCAGGGGCAGAAACTTATCATGCGGGAATCATTGGATGCGATGGCGCGGGGTTAAAAGCAGCGCTTGATGCGGCAGGTGTACATACGGAATTGCTGAAGGAATTACCGGAGCCAAGCGGACATGCAATCATTGAAATTAATGAAGAAGGGCAGAACCGGATTATTGTAAACTCCGGGACAAATGCGAGGATAGACGAGGACTATATTTTACAGGTATTAGCGCTTTTTTGCAGAGACGATATTTTATTGATACAAAATGAAATATCGGGCATGGCAAGTATTATGGAACATGCCTGTGAAAAAGGAATGAAGATTATTTTAAATCCTTCGCCAGTGAATGAGGCCTTGTTTACTTATCCGCTGGATAAAGTAGATATATTTGTCTTAAACGAAACGGAAGGATTGGCGCTTGCTGGTATGCAGACGGGTACACCAGAAGATATTTTGCGAAGACTGCGGGAAAAATATCAGAACGCAGAGTTCGTACTCACTCTGGGAGAACAGGGAGCCTGCTATTTGGGAAAAGATACCTGCCCGGATATTTGTTATCAGTCCGCTTTTATAACGAAGACGGTTGACACTACAGCGGCCGGAGATACCTTTTGCGGGTACTTTATACGGGCATACGCTGAAGGAAAAACACCTGGGGAAGCTCTTTATATGGCGGCAAAAGCGAGTGCACTTGCAGTAAGCAGGCATGGGGCTTCGCCGAGTATTCCATTAGCAGAAGAAGTTAGAGCACTGACTAATTTTGCTGAGGCTTTTCAGTAAGCACGCTTATAAAAAACAGAGTAGAAACTGTAAAAAAGGAAGAGGCTGGAAATTCATGAATTTTCAGCCTCTTCCTTAATGCAAAACATTAGGTACCTTGACAAATAAAAAACAAAATGGTATGATAAGGAAAAACAGACGGAGATTTTAAGTGGCAGAGGTAGTACATGAAGAAGTATGGAAATGCAATCCGAAAGAATTTATATTGTTTTATTTTAGGTCCTTTTTTTATGATTATCGAGGCGTGCGGCGAGTTTATTCTGCCGTATCTGAATGCAAATATCATTGATAAGGGAGCGGCGAACGGAGACATTCCGTATATTTTGCGCAATGGCGGCTATATGATCCTGCTGGCGCTTGTGATGCTGGCGGCTGGCGTGCTGGGCGCTCATTTTGCGATCAAGGGGGCGGCGCGCGTCGCCGCGGATGTGCGGATGCAGACGTTTGTGCGCATCCAGAAATTTTCGTTTGCCAACATTGACGATTTTTCCACCGGTTCGCTGATCACGCGCATCACCAACGATATTACGCAGATCCAGAATTTCATTCAGACGCTGATGCGCGGCTGTTTCCGCAGTCCGGTCATGCTGATCGGCGGCGTCTGCATGTCCTTTGCCTTAAATCCGCTTCTGGCAGCCGTGATCTGCGTCGTAATTCCGCTTCTGGCGATCGCTATTTTTGCAATCATCAAAACGGCGTCCCCGCGCTACACGGTCATGCAGAACCGGCTGGACGCTATGAACAACCGGATCAACGAGACGATCACAAACGAGCGGGTAATCAAATCGTTTGTCCGCGAGGAATATGAAAAAGAAAAATTCTCCGGCGTGAACGAAGAGCTGATGGAAAAGAGCATCCGCGCGCTGAAGATGATGATCCTGATGCAGCCGGTTTCCGCACTGGCGGTTAATGTGACGACGCTTGCTGTGGTATGGATCGCGGGCAGGCAGATTATGATCGGGAATATGCAGGTCGGCACGCTGACGGCATTTATCACCTATCTGTCGCAGATTCTGACGGCGCTGAATTTCCTGGCAAATATCATTCTGCAGGGAACGCGTGCGGCGGCGTCTGACCGGCGTATCACGGAGGTGCTGGAGGCGGAAATCACGTTGAATGATGCTCAGGCTTCTCAGAAGGAGAAGACGCTTCAGCGCGGAGACATTGAGTTTCGCGATGTATCGTTCCGCTATTTTAAACAGAACCGTGAGAATGTGCTGAAAAATATAAATCTGAAGATCCGTCATGGGGAACTGGTCGGCATCATCGGTTCCACAGGCAGCGGAAAGACTACATTGATCTCGTTAATTCCGCGTCTATACGATGCGGACAGGGGAAGCGTGCTGGTGGACGGCACGGACGTGCGCGAATGGTCGATGGAAAAGCTGCGCGCGGGCGTAGCGGTGGTGCTGCAGAAAAACACGCTGTTTTCCGGCAGCATTGCGGAAAACCTGCGCTGGGGAAACGAGGACGCCAGCCAGGAGGAGCTTGTGTGGGCGTGCAGAACCGCTCATGCGGAGGAATTTATTAAAATCTTCCCGGAACAATATGAGACGATGCTGGAGCAGGGCGGCAGCAATCTTTCGGGCGGACAGCGGCAGCGCCTCTGCATTGCACGTGCGCTCTTAAAGCATCCGAAAATACTGATACTGGACGATTCCACCAGCGCGGTGGATACGGCGACGGACGCCTGCATCCGCAGATCCTTCCGGGAAGAACTGAGGGATACGACAAAGATCATCATTGCGCAGCGCATCCAATCTGTGATGGACGCAGATAAATTAATTGTCATGGACGACGGAAAAATCGTGGACGCCGGCACGCACAAAGAACTGCTTGCGCGCTGTCGGGAGTATCAGGAAATCTATTATTCACAGGTAAGTAAGGAGGAGTGACGGATGGATGCAGAAAAAGCCGCGCGCTTACAGAAGAAATATGGTCATTCCCAGGCGGAGGGCAATAAAAAAGAACTGAACGTAGGACCGCATGCCGCCCGCGGGCAGGCGCTTGGAGCGGTCGGCAAACCGAAAAATCTGAAAAGCACCGTTGTGCGTCTGTTCCGCTATCTCGGAAAGGAGCGCAGGCAGCTTATACTCGCGATGGTCACGGCGGTTGTTTTCTCTGTCTCGTCGCTGGCGGCGTCGTATCTGCTGCGCCCGGCGATCAATCAGTTCATTTATTACGATCCGGCGGACGCGGACATTTCCATGCGGCTTTCCGGGCTTTTTGGCGCGCTTGCCGTGCTGGGACTGGTCTATGCGATCAATGTTTTCTCACAGTGGGCGCAGCAGCGGCTGATGCTCAATGTTTCGCAGCGCTCGCTCCGCCGTATGCGAGGAGAATTGTACGCAAAGCTGCAGACGCTGCCGATTTCTTATTTTGACAATCATGCGGCGGGAGATGTGATGAGCCGCTTTACAAATGACGTGGATGCGGTCGGGGAAATGCTGAACACGACGCTGATCCAGATCGTTTCCGGGATCATTACGATCATCGGAACGGTTGCGCTGATGCTGTACACCAATGTGCTCCTTGGGATGCTGACGATTATTCTGACGCCGCTTTTGGTATTCGCAAGCAAGTGGATCGTCAAAAGAGGAAGAAAATCTTATGTTGCACAGCAGCAGAATCTCGGCGTTCTGAACGGCTATGCGCAGGAAATGATAACCGGGCAGAAGATCATTAAGGTGTTTAATCACGAGCAGACAGCAGTTGAGGAATTCGGATATCTGAATGAGCAGCTGATGAAGACGCAGATAAGGGCACAGTTCCAGGCGGGCATCATGGGGCCGGTGACGCATCAGCTCTGTAACGTCATCTATGCTGTGACGGCGTGCGTGGGCGCCGTGCTGGTGGTAAAGCGGGGCTTCGACCTTGGCGGACTGACGGTTTCGGTTAATTACACCCGTCATTTTAACCGCCCGATCAATGAGATTTCCATGCAGATGAATAACGTATTTTCTGCGCTTGCAGGCGCAGAGCGCGTGTTCCAGGTGCTTGATGAGGAGCCGGAAAAAGAGGAAACAGAGACGGTGCAGCTTGCATCCATACGGGGAGATGTGGTGCTTTCGCACGTGAATTTTGGCTATCGTCCGGGAGAGCCGATCCTGCACGATATCTCACTGTACGCAAAGCCGGGACAGAAGATTGCGTTTGTCGGTTCTACCGGAGCGGGAAAGACGACCGTCACCAACCTGCTTTCGCGGTTTTACGATATTGAGGATGGAAGCATTACGATCGACGGGATTCCGATCGAGAAAATCGAGCGCTCCTTTTTGCGGCAAAATATCGCAATGGTGCTGCAGGATACGCATCTTTTTACGGGGACGGTACGGGAAAATATTCGTTATGGACGTCTGGATGCGACGGATGAAGAGGTGGAACAGGCGGCGAAGGTTGCCTCCGCGCATTCTTTTATTATGCATCTGGAAAACGGATATGATACGCTGCTGGAGCATGACGGCGCCAACCTCTCGCAGGGGCAGCGCCAGCTTCTGAACATTGCCAGAGCTGCGATTTCAAAAGCGCCGATCCTGATTCTTGACGAGGCGACCAGCTCTGTCGATACCAGAACGGAGCGCCACATTGAGGAGGGCATGGATGCGATCATGAGAAACCGCACCACCTTTGTGATCGCGCACCGGCTTTCTACGGTCCGCAAATCCAACGCAATCATGGTACTGGAGAAGGGACGGATCTTGGAGAGGGGAACTCACGAAGAGCTGCTTGCTCAAAGCGGAAGATACGCCGACCTGTATCATGAAATTGCGCAGCTTGACTAGGCTTCGTCTGTGGACTGCGGGAAAGCAGAGATCATTTCGATAAACTGCTGTGCCGCTTTGTTCAGCCGTTTTTCTTTTAAGTAGGCGAGCATGATGGTGGAGGTGATCGGCGGTTCGATGTCCACGATCCTTACATCGGAGTTTACCAGACGCTGCGCCGGATTTTTCATCAGCATGGCAACGCCGAGGTCGCGGCCGGCGTGATAGACGATATTGTCACCATTGCGGCTGGTGAAAACGACATTTGGCTCCAGACCGGCTTTTTCGAATGCTTTCCGGCAGAGACTGTGCAGATAGGTGTTTTTGGAAAGCCAGAGCAGAGGTTCCTCGGCAAGCTCCTCGATGGTCACGGAGGACTTCTCTGCAGAGGGATGATCCGCACAGAAAATAGCTGCAAGCCGGTCGGTCAGCACCGGAATTTTGCAGAATTCTCCCTTTTCATCCTCAATATTTCGCAGAAATGCGAGGTCACATTCTTTTTTTCGCAGCATTTCATCAAGCTGCAGGGAATCCGCTTCGATCACGTTGATATGATAGGCAGGATGCTTGCGGCGGAAAAGCTCCAGAGCCTCGGCGACCGCTCCCTGCGTCATGCTCGGAATGGTGCCAATGATGAGATTTCTCTGCGAATTGTGCGTCTCCTCGTAGAGAAAATGCTGATATTCGTCCTGCATTGCGGCGATCCTGCGGGCATATGGAAGAAACCCCTCTCCGATCTGCGTGAGCCGGATCTTTCGCGTGGTCCGGTCGAACAGCAGGACGCCCAGCTCCTCCTCCATGGATTTGATGTGGCGGGAGAGCGCGGACTGCGAGATGAAAAGCTTGTCTGCCGCTTCCATGTAATTTCCGTTTTCGCTCAATACGATAAATTCTCTGAAGTAGTTAATATCCATGTATATTCCTCTGCATTATCATGAATGAAAGCTGGTTAGTATCTTTCATAGTATTATAGATAGTTTTGGTAAAAAAGTCAAATTATTCGTCGAAAGGGGGTCAAAAAAAGTCAAAATGTTCACCAAAAGGGTTGACAGACCTTGCAGATATGTGTTATAAGTATAGTGTAAACGTTTGCAGAGATTACGAACGCTTTCTTTTTTCAAAGAAAATGAAAACGTTTACATTTTGGAGAGGAATGAGGAAAGTGAAGAACCGAAAGGGAGTAAGTATTGTGGATGTGGCGCGGGAGGCAAATGTTTCTGCTGCCACTGTATCAAGAGTAGTAAATAACATTGACAAAGTAAAACCAGAGGTACGGCAGAAGGTACTGGATACGATCCGCGACATGGGATACAGTCCGAATCATGCAGCAAGGGCGCTTGTGAAAAAGAAATCAAACTGCATAGGCATTATTGTAAATAATCTGCATGACCCGTTCTTCCATGATCTGATCAAGGGCTTCGAGATGTCTGCACAGCAGACAAGCTATGCGGTGATGTTCTGCAGTGTTCTCGGCGGGGATGTTGCGAGCAAGGAACAGTATGTGCGCTATCTGACAAACGGCGTGGTGGACGCGGTGATCCTTTATGGCTCCTATCTCAGCGACCAGAGTGTGATTCGTTATCTGAAGGATATCCGGGATGTTGATTATGTGATGATAGAGGATGATGTGCCGGAGCTGGAATGCAACAAACTCCTGATAGATAACTTTGGCGGGGCAAAGAAAGCGGTCGAGTATCTTGTGAAGAAGGGACATCGGAGGATCGCGCATATTTGCGGAAGTCCGAATAAAAAAGTTACCAAGGAACGTATGGACGGTTATCAGGAAGCGATGAGAAATGCCGGATTGGAAATAAGCGAGGGTTATGTCCAATATACGTCCACGGATTACCGGAGCGGGTATGCCTGTGCCAATGCGCTTTTGGATCTTCAGCAGCCTCCGACTGCCGTATTTTGTTCGGACGATGCGATTGCCAGTTTTGCCGTCCGCGCAGCGCTGGACAGAGGCCTGCGTGTTCCGGAAGATATTTCTGTGATGGGATTTGATAATCAGACGATTTTACCGGATCATTATCGTGGCCCGGATATTACTTCGGTGAATCAGCCGCTGTATAAAATCGGTATGGATAGTGTGAAGCTTTTAAGTGAGCGCTTGAACAGTGAGGAGCCGATGAAGCCGGTGAGAAAAGTTTACCAGACGGAAATTGTAGAAAAGGAAACGGTCAGTGAATGTAAGGTGGGGTAGCACATGGATTACAACAATATGCTGAAACAAAAGCGGGCGTTTATTACTACCGGGGCACGGGGAATCGGGCGGGAGATCGCGCTGCTGTTTGCAAGACAGGGGGCTGCGGTGGCCGTCGGCGGAAAAAATCTGCCGAAGCTTGCAGAGACAATGGAAGAAATCCGCAGTGTTTCCCCGCAGTCGAAGGGATACGCATGCAATCTGTCGGACGAAAAGGAAATTACCGCTGTCTGCGATCAGATTCTGGAGGATTTTGCCGGCATTGATATTCTGGTAAATACGGTGGGGATAAACCGTCATGGCGAGATTACGGAATACAGTATGGAAATGATCGATACGATGTTCAACACCAATTACAAAAGCGGGTTGATCTGTGCGCAGAAATTTTTACCGGGGATGGTTGAACGCGGATATGGAAATATTATCAATATTTCTTCGATCCATGGAAGCATGACAATGCCAGGGTTTGGCATTTATGCAGGAACGAAGGGCGCGGTCAATGCGACGGCACGGGCAATGGCGCTGGATTATGCGAAAAAAGGCATTCGGGTAAATAATATTTCGCCGGGATTGATCCTGAGCGACAATATGCAGGATGAGATTTTGGGCTATCCGGAGGGAGAACAACGCGAGCGTTTTATGGAAATGCTGCGGAACATGCAGCCGCTGCCGCCCGGAAAGATGGAGGATATTGCAAATGCCGCCCTTTTTCTGGCAAGCGATATGTCTGCTTATATTACCGGACAAACAATATTTGCAGACGGCGGAGCAAGTATTAAGGCACACTGAAGGGAGGCAAAAGGGATGGATTTTTTCGAAGAACACGGACTTACCCCGTACATCAATGCTCACGATACATATACGGTATACGGCGGAAGCCGGATGGCAGAAAACACGCTGGAGGCAATGCGGCAGGTTTCGCGTCATTTCGTAGATATGGAGCAGCTGCAAAAAAGACTTGGGGAAGAGCTGGCGCAGCTGACGAAAAATGAAGGGGCCTATATTACGAACGGTGCGGCGGGAGCATTGCAGCTTGCGGCAAGCGTCTGCATGGTGCGCGGAAGCATGTATCATTACCGAAAGCTTCCGGATACGAAGGGAATAAAGTCGGAGATTATCGTGCTGCGGGCGCAGAGAAATGCATATGACGAAGCAATCTGGGGGACGGGCGCAGAGATGGTGGAGATCGGCGATGCGGATGAGACTCTGGAGTTTGAACTGGAGGGAAGCATCAGCGAAAATACGGCAGCCGTTTTCTATTTCCTGTCGTCGCTGTATGAGAGAGGTTCCATGGAGCTTTCAAAAGTGATCGCGATCGCGCACAGGCATCAGATCCCTGTGGTGGTGGATGCAGCGGCGCAGCTTCCTCCGGTGGAGAATTTATGGACGATTACGGGAGCAGGCGCAGATCTTGTGATTTTCAGCGGCGGCAAAACACTTTGCGGACCGGCGGACAGCGGGTTGATCGTCGGGAAGAAAGAATGGATAGAGGATTGCAGACGCTTTGGGGCGCCGGTTCATGGCATCTGCCGCTCCAGTAAAACATCGCGGGAGAGTATGGCGGGATTGTATGTGGCAGTAAAAAATTATCTGGAATTGGATCCGCAAAAAAATGCGGCTGCACTCCGGCACAGAAATGAAATTGTTGCGGGGTATGTAAAGGACGTTCCTGGAATTGCAAAAATAGAGGCAGTAGAAAAAGGACCGGTAGGCCAGACGTATCCGCGCTTGTTTATCTATCCGGAGAAAAAGGAAAGAGGCGAACATATCGTGCAGAAAATGTATGAGCAGGGAATTTATATCGGCTATGAAAAGAACTGCGGTGCGGTTTATATCAGTCCACTGAATTTGACGGATGAGGAAGCGGATATTGTGGGAAACATGCTCAGAGTCATTCTATTGGCAGAATAAAAATTTTTACCAGAAAATGTAAACGTTTGCACGGAAAAATATGCCGGAAGAAAGTGTTTTGAAATAAATTTGTTATTATAGGCAGAATGGAGAGATACATGGAGAAAAAGTCAGAGTTTTACAGAAGGCATGAAAAACAATTGCGGCAGCTTCTGAAGCAGATCCAGGAGGAGCTTCTGCAGGAAAATATCCCGTTTTGGCAGGAGCGGATATTGGATGAAACGTATCCGGGATATCTGAATTGCTTTGATCGTCGGGGAAGGCTGGAGGATGACAGAAAGCCGGGATGGTTTGTCGGGAGGACGATGTATTTGTTTGCGGCATTGTACAACCATATTGAACCAAAAGAGGAGTGGCGGGAGATCGCAAAGGCCGGACGGGACTTTATGAAAGGCAGTTTTTATCTCGGAGACGGGCGCTTTGCGCATATGATGTCGCGCAGCGGTAAAGTCCTGGAGGGAGCAACGTCCATTTTCACTGACCATTTTGCAGTAAAGGGTTTGTATGAGTACATAGCCTCCTGCAAAGAACAGGCGGCGGAGCAGGACATCGCGTTTGCCCGTTTGCTGAGTGAAACATTATTTGGAAATGTGCGCAGGCCGGACGTATTGCAGGCGGAAGGAATTGAGCCTGGATGGCAGAAGCATGCAATAAATTTTATGACGCTTTTAGCAGCGCTTGAGAGTCGGGCTGTTTTTGGGAATCTGTACGATGATATCCTGCAGGATTGCGTAAAAAAATCATTGTATGAATTCGCGAGCGATGAATATAAAGCACCATTTGAATATATAGGAGCGGATGGAAAACCAAAACCGGAGGGAGAAGGGAGGTTGATTGATGCCGGTCATACGATGGAATCTCTGTGGTTTTCCATGAGAGCAGGCAGGGAGTGCGGACATATGACTTATATAAAACGCGCAGAAACCATACTGGACTGGGTAATTGCCCGCTGCTACGATGAAACGTATGGAGGATTTTATCAGCATGTGGATGTGGAAAAGACAATTCCGCAGCAGAGATTTCTGGTAAATGATTACGCAGGAATTCCGGCGGCATGGGACGATAAGATCTGGTGGGTGCAGGCAGAGGGGCTGAATGCGCTTGCAATGAGTGCTTTATATAATGAAAACGAGAGACACTATACATATTTCCTGAAGCTGTATGATTATGTGCAGAATTATTTCAGGGATCGGGAATTTGGGGAATGGTACAGTATTTTGAAGAGAGATGGAGCAGTACGGTCTGACAAAAAGGGATTTGAATTAAAGGGACCATATCATGTACCGAGGTGTCTGATGCAATTGACGGTAGTGCTAAAGGACTATCTTTCCCAGGCACAGTAAGAGATTTCCGGAAGAAAAGAAGCGGAGTAAAAAGGAGGAAAAACAGATGAAAAACTGGAAATGGACGGCAAAAAAAGCAGCGGCAGGCGTGTTTACGGCGGCAATGCTGACAGGACTTATCGGGATCGGAGCAGCTGCAGAGCAGACAACGATTGAATGGTGGACGCCAAACTGGGATGAGACAGAGAGCCGGGAGATGGCAGCGGAGTTTGAGGCCGAAAATCCGGACATTAAAGTGGAAATCGTTGTGACAGATTGGGATACCTATAAAAGCAAGATCACAACAGCGATCAGTGCGAAGAATGCACCGGAGCTGTTTACGATCCTGCTGACGGATGTGGCGCCGTTTGCAAAGAAGGATCTGCTGGAGCCGCTGAAAGAGTCCGGCAGCGCGGCGGGGATTAACTTTGATGATATTCTGGAGCCTGCGCTGGAGATTACGTCGGTGGAGGATGAGATATACGGGGTTCCGTTCCGCTATGATGGATCCGGTATCTATTACAATGTTGATCTGCTGAGTGCAGCAGGGTATGAGGAGTTCCCGACCGACTGGGAGGAAATGGTGGAGATGAGCAAAGCGCTTGCGCAGGATGGTGTGTATGCGTTTGCATGGCCGCTTGGCAATCAGGCAAATGCGGCAACCAGACTGGTACAGCAGCTTTACACTTATGGCGGCGATATTTTAAATGAAGATGAGACAAAGTGTCTGTTAGACAGCGATGCAGCCAAAAAGGCGCTGAATAATATTGTCAGCTCCATCCAGGAGGGATACGCTTCGCCGAGCAGCGCAGAGATCGACAACACAAAAATGAGAGACATGTTTGGCTCAGGTCAGCTTGCGTTTAACTTTACCGGACCATTTGATGTGGATACCTTAAAGACGGATTATCCGGACCTTAACTTTAAAACGGCAGTTATTCCGGGCGACGGCGGCATGGGCTGTACGACCGCAAACGGATGGTGCGTATCCATGGCAAAGAACAGCGAAAATAAAGAGGCGGCGGCAAAATTCCTTGCCTATATCACAACGCCGGAAAACCAGGCGCGGCTGACAGATTCGTTCCCGGCAAGCAAGACAGCAATGGAATATGAGCAGTTCGCAAGCGAGGAATTAAAACCGTTTACCGAGCAGCTGAATAATTCCAAGGCGGAACCGACTTACGAGAACTGGGCGGAAATGGAACCGATCATTTACGGCTATATTCAGAGCGCTGTTTCAGGAAGTATGACAGTGGATGAGGCATGCGAGGCTATGACAGCGGATATCGACGCGCTGCTTGCATGGTAAAAAGTGCTGCACGGCATTTGCCCTGACGGTAAAGTGTACGAAGCACGGAACTACTCTCGGAAGAGAAAGGAGCATATGATGAAAAGACAGATATTAACCAGAGATGAGAAAAAAGCACTTCCTTTTATTCTTCCGGGAGTAATTGTGACAATGCTGCTGATCGCTTATCCATTGTTTTATATTTTTCGGATGAGCTTTACAGATCAATCCGCGGGAGGGGCATTTGCCGGTTTCTATAATTATCAACGGCTATTCCATAATCCACAGTTTATAAAAGCGGTTTTGAATACTGTAAAGTGGACGCTGAGCACCGTGATCTTTTCATTTGGACTTGGCACATTGTACGCAATGCTGATTCACAGAAAGGGGATCCGTTTTAAAGGCTTCTGGAGAAGCGGGATCTTTATCGCCTGGATCATTCCGGGGGTAGTGAAGGCAACGGCGTGGAAATGGCTGCTGACAACAGACGGCGGAATGGCAAATCATATTCTGCAGAGTCTGGGTTTGATCAAAGAACCGATTCCATGGCTGACGACGCCGCAGTTTGCGCTGCTTTCCCTGATCATCGTTCAGATATGGGCGTGTTCGCCCTATGTAATGCTGATGATGACGGCTGGCCTGCAGCAGCTTCCGGTGGATCTGTATGAGAGCGCCGACCTGGATGGGGCAAGCTGGTGGCAGAAAATGCGGTATATCACGATGCCTCTTTTGAAGGATATCAGTTTTATCTGTATACTGATGCTGCTGGTGTGGGCGATCAATGAATTTTCGCTGATCTGGATCATGACGTCGGGCGGTCAGAATACAACGACATTATCGCTGCTGGTCTATAACCAGTTTAAGATACTGAACCTTAACGGCGCTTCTGCCAGCGCGGTGATGCAGCTGCTTACCACCATGATATTTGCCGTATTATATGTGAAGTTTGTGATAAAGGAGGAGTGAGGATGAGCCGGAAAAGATTCTATGAAAAAGTACTGAATATTTTGGCATATCTTGTATTGATCCTGGCGCTGCTGCTTACGATCCTCCCGATCGGATGGGTGTTGTCCACATCTATAAAGCCGACGACGGAGATTTTTGCAAATCCGCCGCGCTGGATACCGCTGGATCCAACCCTGTCAAATTATCATAATGTACTGTTTGACAGCTCTATTCCAAATGCGTTTAAAAACAGCGTTCTGGTGGGCGTAATGACAACCTTTATCGCTTTGCTTCTGGGCGGCAGTGCGGGTTATGCATTTGCGAGGTTTTCTTTTCGGGGAAACAGAGTGCTTTCCCTGTTTATGCTGATCAGTCAGATGCTGCCGCTGACGGTACTGATGATACCGCTTTACTACATGGAAAATGAAGTGGGATTGGTAGATACAAAGCTGGGTCTGGCGATCGCGCATCTGGTGATCAGCCTTCCGCTGGTCACATGGATGGCGAAGGGATATTTTAAAGGCATCCCGAAAGAAATAGAGGAAGCGGCGATCATGGATGGCTGTTCTACAATGCAGACAATTATCAGGGTCGTGCTTCCGCTTTTGAAACCGGCATTGGCGGCAACCGGGATTTATGCTTTTATCTCTTCCTGGAATGAATTTGCACTTGCAAATGTTCTGACGCGAAGCACGGAAAGCATTACGGTTCCGATAGCTTTAAATGAGTTTTCATCTTTTTTTAAAGTGGACTGGGGCAGCACAATGGCAGCGGCTATGGTGATCACCGTTCCGATCATAGCGATATTTATGATGGTACAAAAGCAATTTGTGGAGGGGTTAGCGGCAGGGGCCGTAAAGGGGTAGGTTACATTTATCAGAAAGCTATTAAATTTACCAGGAGGAAGAAAAACATGGGTGAAACAGGAAAAAGAATAGAACAGCTTGGAATCTCGCTGCCGGTACGCGACCGAAAGGGAAAGGGAGCTGTTGATGCGGTACTCAAGGACGATATGCTGTATTTGTCGGCACATCTGCCGGTGGATGCAGAGGGAAAGCCGGTTTATACGGGAAAGGTTGGAGCAGATGTCGATGTGGATACGGCATATCAGGCGGCGCGTCTCTGCGGGCTGAACATGCTTGCCACTATTAAGGATTACATTGGAGAACTGGATCGGGTGGACTATTTTGTGAAAGCGCTTGGGCTTGTAAACAGCGCCGGAGATTTTTCCAGTCAGCCTGCAGTTATGAACGGATTTTCTGATCTGATGACAGAGGTTTTCGGAAGACGCGGGCAGCATGCACGCTCGGCTATGGGAGCTTTCGCATTGCCTCAGAATGTTCCGGTCGTGGTGGAAGCGATTGTGCGCATCCGTAAATAGAATTTGTCGATAGAGCGTGAAATATAGGAGGTGCGTAAAGTGGACAGCATTAATAAAATTATCATAGATGGCGCAGAGACAGAGCCGCAATATCAAAAGAAGCGGGGAATTGTTCTGCTGAGACGGGTGGATGATATGATCTATGTTTCCGGGCACGGGCCGGAAGATCAGATCACCGGAGTGCCGCTGTATCAGGGAAGGATCGGAAAAGATCTGACGCCGGAGGAAGGCTATGCGGCAGCGCGCGAGTGCGCGATCATTATTCTTGGTGCGTTAAAGGATACGCTTGGCTCACTGGATCATGTGAGGATCATCAAGGCCTTTGGACTTGTAAACTGCGCAGAGGGTTTTTGCGATGTGGACGGGGTGTTTGATGGATTTTCGGATACGATCGCAGACGTCCTGGAGGAAAGGGGATATCACGCAAGGACCGTTATGGGAACACATAATTTGCCGAACGGGAATATCCCTGTGGAAATAGAAGTGATCGCGCAGGTGCTTTAGGGTGCCAGGAAGCGCCGGATAATACGTAAAGGGTTATGTGATATGCAGCAAAAATGGTATGCGGCATCCGGATACGGAGATGGCAGAGCGGCGGATATTTTGCTTTTTACCGCGGATGCGGACGGAAAAATGGAAATACGGGATGCTGCCTCACAGGGGGATTGTCCGTCGTTTTTATGTGCAGCAGATGGAAAACTTTTTGTGGCAAGCGAGTTAAGTGATAAGGCGGCTATCACCTCTTTTTGCGTGGAAAATGGAAGGCTGATCCCGGAGAAAAGGATAGAGTTTTCCGGCAGGGGGCTTTGTCATCTGACGGCGGGACGGCAGGTATTGTATGCGGGATGCTATCAGAGCGGAGAGCTGTACGTGACAGATCACGAATTGGAACGGATATCCTGCTGTTATCATGACGGCATCCACATTCATGGAAGTATCTGTATGGGCGGACATGAGCTGCTTGCAGTGGATCTTGGTGGGGACGCTCTTTTGAAATTTCGTTTGCAGGGGGAAAAACCTGTGGGACAGCCGGAGCAGATCGCATTAAGAGAGGGCAGCGGTCCGCGTCAGGTACTTTATGATGAAAGCTCACGAAAGATGATTGTGATTAACGAGAGGGGAAACAGTGTCGCCTTTGGGAGCGGACCAAACTGGTACCGGAATCTTGTCTACCTACCGGCAACACAGGCCTGCGGAGCGGGGAACTATCCGGGAGGAGCCTGCATTGACAGAAAAGGAAAACTCTTTGTGGCAAACCGCGGAGCAGATACGATAGCGGTATTCGACGTCTCAAAAGAAGTGAAATTTCTTGGCGAATGGGACTGTCAGGGACACTGGCCGAGGCACCTGCACTGTGCAGATGGGGGACTTGTATTTGCCGCCTGCGAGAGAAGCAATGAAATTTGCAGCTTTTTGTGGACAGAAGAGCATTTGCCGGATAACAGGGAAAGCCGGTTAAGAGCTGTGCAGTCCGCGAAAGAAGAAGCGTATGTGTCAGGAAGATTATGCCCGGCGGATTCATTGCCGCTTGTGCGGGCGGCATGTGTCACAGAGATAAAAAAACGGCCGGCCTGAAGGAGAATGGAGAGAGACAGATGAGTAAGCAGACAAAAGATATTATTCTGCGGGGCGGGATCGTGCTTGATCCATCGCAGAGCATGAAGAAAAAAGCGGACATTCGTATTTCAAACGGGAAAATTGCGGAAATTTCAGAGCATATGCAGGAGGATCCTGCGGCACGTGCATCAGAAGCCGGAAGCGCCACTGTTGTAAATGTGGAAGGATGCTACGTGACGCCGGGACTGATCGATATGCATTGTCATATCTATCCTGTATTTCCGGTTGCGCGGGATGGTTTGCCGACGATCCAGCCGGAGGCGCATATGTTTCAAAGCGGCGTGACAACGGCTGTGGATGCGGGAACCTGCGGAAGCCGGGATTTTATCCGGTTTAAGGAAGAGGTGATCGATAAGAGCCGCTTAAGAATTCTGGCATTTATCAACATTGCTTCCGGCGGGATGGTGAATCTGGATTCCGAACAGGATATCAGGGAATTTCATCCGGAAATTGCAGCCGCAATGGCGAAAACATTTGATGAAACGGTTGTCGGGATTAAAACAGCGCATTACTGGGTAGGAAAACCGTTTGATGAAGCGCATCCTGCGTGGGAATCTGTTGATCGCTGCGTACAGGCAGGCGAGCTCTGCCACAAGCCGGTAATGGCGGATTTTCAGCCGACGCTTCCGGGACGGCCATACGAGGAGCTGATTTTAAGTAAGCTCCGTCCGGGCGACATTCACACGCATGTATATGCTCAGCAGTTTCCTGTTCTGGATGAGAGCGGATGTGTGCGCAGGGAGATGTTTGCGGCGCGCGAAAGAGGCGTGATTTTTGATCTGGGGCACGGAGCAGGCAGCTTCTGGTTCCGGAATGCTGTTCCGGCATGGCAGCAGGGATTTGCGCCGGATGTGATTTCAACAGACCTGTATCTTGATAATGTTGCAGGGCCGGTCATTAATCTGACGCATGTAATGTCAAAATATCTGAGCATGGGCATGACGATGGAGGAAGTTATTTTTCGCACGACAAAGCGTCCGGCGGAGGTTATCGGACATACGGAGCTTGGGGATCTGCGTATCAATGGCTGTGCAGATATTGCAGTGCTTAAAGTACAGGAAGGGCAGTTTGGCTATGCGGACAGCGGGCATGCGAGAATGAATGGGAGCAGGCGGCTGGAGTGCGTTATGACGATCCGTGAGGGAACGATCGTGTTTGATCCGATGGCGTTAGCGATGCCGCTCTGGGAGACTGCACCGGAGGCCTACTGGAGGGCGCCGGGGGTTCTGTAGAAGAAAATAACGTTACTGTTCACGTCGTTCACAGTAACATTCGCAAATCCATTTAAAATTCGCTCCGCGAATGGGATTTGCTCACACCTGTATCACTTTCTTACGGACTTTGCCCACAGGACTAGCTGCGCGTCGCAGTGAATGCAAAGTCCTGACCTGAACAGTAACAAAACAACAAAAACAGTAGGAGAAGAAGACGTGATATTAAATGACAGGAATGAAATAATTGCTTTGACGCAGGAGTGGCACGGAGAGCGCTTTGCAGACGGCAGACCGAAGGTGGAGGAGAAATACCTGGAAAAGCTAAGGACAATGACACTTGAGGAAATCTGGCTTCCACTTTATATCAAGGGTTATCATTTCCAGTTTGAAGGCGGGATGAAGATGCTTCACGGCGGACAGAAGCTGGTAGGACGTGCAGTGACATGCACCTTTATGCCGACAAGACCGGATTTATTTTCTGTTGTAAAATCAACGGGCGAACAGAAAAACTGGAAGGGTATGTGCAATCAGTGGGTAGTAGACGGCCTGGTGGAAGGGGATGTGCTGGTTGCAGACATGTATGATAAGATTTTCAACGGAACCTTTATCGGCGGGAATCTGACTACTGCGATCGCGGCACAGACAAAACGCGGCGGAGCGGTGATCTGGGGCGGCATCCGGGACATTGAACAGATGAAAAAAATAGGAACACAGGTATTTTACCGCGGCGTTGATCCGACACCGATCCGGGAGTGTGTGATCACCGGCTATAATAGCGCCTGCAGAATCGGGCAGGGGGTATGTCTTCCGGGCGATGTGGTTATGGGAACAGACAGCGGAGTTTTGTTTATCCCATGCCATCTGGTGGCAGAAGTGATCAACAGTGCAGAAAAAACGCATGCTAAGGATATTTTTGGTTTTGAAATGATAGAGAGGGGCGTTTATACGACGGCGCAGATAGACAGCAGTGTCTGGAGCATGGACATGCTGGAAAATATGCAAAGATTTTTAAAGGAGGATGCGCGCTGCGAAAAATACCGCGATCTTGACTGGAGTCTGGAAATGCGTGCGTCGCAGGGAGAGCAGGACGCGCTGAAAGAGGTATTGAAAACATGCCTCACATAAAAAGGATGCGTATTATTGCAAAGGGCAGAAACGGGGAATTGGATGATTCTCCGTTTTTTTTTTGAAAAATGATTAGGCACCTTGACAAATTACGGAGGAAATGATAAGATGATTTCAAGGTACCGAAATAATAAAGAAAAGAGGAATTCCGAATGAGAAAATGTGAGATAAACGATGATTGTGTGCGGGGGGAGCATCACGGCAGACACGGCTATCACGGACGTATGGAAGGATTTCAGATAGAGGAGGCTTCCCTGCAGGAGCTTCTTATCCGCTGCGGATATATTGCGGAGCGCAAAAGCGGGCGGCAGAGAGGACAGAACCGGATACTGGGCATTCTGCTGGAAAATCCAGAGATGAGCCAGAGGACGCTGCAGGAGCGGCTTGGAATCGAACCGGGGTCCTTAAGCGAAAT
The DNA here is from genome assembly GCF_905201705.1 of uncultured Marvinbryantia sp. GTDB lineage: Bacteria > Bacillota > Clostridia > Lachnospirales > Lachnospiraceae > Marvinbryantia. The sequence continues at coordinate 40,159 of NZ_CAJKOX010000003.1, read as the reverse complement.
TCTTGCAAAGCTGGAGGAAAAGGGCTTTCTTGTAAAAGAAAAGGATGAGAGTGACCGCCGCAAAATGATTCTTCGTCTCACGGACGCGGGGAAAGCGGCCGCTGAGGCGGAAAAAACAGAAGGATCAAAGCCGCATGCGGAGGAAATTTTCCAGGCTTTATCTCCCGAAGAACAGGGACAGTTAAAGGAAATGCTGCGAAGGCTTCTGACGCAATGGCATATGGAAAGAAAACGGAGGAATGAACGATGAATACAGAAAATAATACAATGACAAAAGATGGAAAAGAAGTCTGCCCGTGCTGCGACCGCCACTGTCCGGTCGACAATCTGCATTGCCCGAAGGGAAAAGAACACTTTGGGCTTCCGGTAGAAGAAGGCGAAAGAGAAGGCCGCGGCGAACATGGTGAGCACAGACACGGCGGCGAGAGAGGATGCGGCCGCGGCGGGCATGGCCACGGCAGAGAAGGAAAACATGGCCGCGGGGAACATGGATACAGCGAACATGGACACAGCGAAGGCAAACCACAGATGCGCCCGATTGACGAGGATAATATGACGTTATCGGAAGTCACTTTGACGCTTCTGCGCCAATGCGGTCATTTCCTGCATCATAACGTGGAGAGCGGCGCAGACTGCAGCGAGATGTTTGCGATGCTTAAGGAGGAAGAACAGATGCAGCTTAACGCGGCGCTGAAAAAATGCCTCGCGGGATGGCAGCAGAGATAGGCGCTGCTTTCAGAATCATTATATAAAGAGAGAAAAAGCTCCGGCACAGTTTGATGTGCCGGAGCTTTTTGGCGTTACTGCTCACTTTGTTCACAGTAACTTTTGTGTCGCTTTCTGCATAAATACAGACGGAAATCGAATTGCTTTTCCTGGTGCGAAAAATCTACAATGATAAAAAATCTTACTTGGGAGGAAGAAGAAAATGAAACCAGAAACAAAACCGGAGAAAGCGGCGATTACCTGTCTGGATATGCGGATTGCGGTGTCGGTGCTGATCTGCTGTCTGACGGCAACGCTGCTGAATCATTTTGGCGTAAAGTTTCCGCTTGGGGAAATGCGCCTGGAGATCATTCAGAAGATGACGGCGTGCATTTCCTGCCTGCTTTGCTGCCAGGATACAACGACGGTCAGCAAAAAAGCGGGCATCAACCGTCTGATCATCACAGCAGTCGGCGGCATTGTGGCAATCTGCGTTGTTGCGCTGGACAATGTGTTTGCGAATGAGTGGCTGATGGTACTGATGGTGACGGCTGGAGTACTGCTCACACTGTACTTCTGCAAGCTGGCGAAGGTGCCGTACATAAACGCGCGGATCGGCGGCGTTACCTTTATCCTGGTGGCATGCACATTTGCAGGAAATGCAAGGATTTACTACGCGGTGTTCCGCTTTATCTCCACATTCTATGCGGTGTTGGTGGTGCTGCTTGTAACATGGGTATTTGAAAAGTTTGCAGGGAAGAAAAGCGCGTGATAATTCCACACAGATTCCGGGGAGAGCAAAGGTGAACAATAATCTTGCTCTCCTTGGTTTTTATATTTATGCACTTTGCGCAATAATTACATCGGAAAGCGGTTTGCTTATAAAGAATAACGGAAGTATAATGTAATCACAAAGCAGATAATTGTGAAAATAACTACAGGAGAGAGAAGAAAATGAAGCCAGCCTTACCATTTAAGATACCGGAGACGGCGGAGTTTTCGCCGGAACAGATTTTGCAGGCCGGGAAGAGCTATCTTGACATTCCCTATGCCGGGCAGTCTGCGGATCAGGTGTTTGATTTGTATCTACCGAAGAAGGGAGGAGAGTTTTTTCCGCTGATTTTATACATCCACGAGGGGGCGTTCGCATTTGGGAGCAAGCGCGACAGGCGGGCGGAGACATTATTTGCGGCGTTGGAACGCGGATTTGCGATAGCGAGCATGGACTACCGCAAGAGTGATAAAGTCACCTGGCCGGCGCAGATCTATGATGTAAAGGCGGCGATCCGATATTTGCGTGCGAATGCCGGAAAATATCATCTGGACGCTGATAAATTTATCCTATGGGGCATGTCGGCAGGAGGATATCTCGCCTCGATCGTCGGAGTGACGGAAGGAAATCCCGGATTTGAGGATCCGGGTATGGGAAACGCCGGATGCAGCAGCGCGGTGCAGGCAGTGATCGACCTTTGCGGAGCCTGCAGCGGATTTGACGCGATGGATGAGCAGATTTTCCGCAATGGAGTCGGAAGAAGCAACCATAACAACGAAAATTCCCCGGAATCCATTATGATGGGGAATCCGCTCCCCGATATCACGGAGCTGAACCGTATGGCGGCGCCGGTGACCTACGTACATAAAGATATTCCGCCGTTTTTCATTCAGCACTGCGTGACCGATCCGACGGTGCCGGTGCAGCAGTCGGAGGAATTTGCAAAAGCGATCGAGAAAATTGCTGGAGCCGCGAAGGTGCGGACGGTCTTTCTGGAAAAAGAAGCGGACCACGAGAAGCCGGACTACAATACAGAGGAAATTGTAGACGCGGCATTGGACTTCCTGGAGGAGGTTTTTGAAATACGATAGTGAATGCGGGAGGCATCGTACGGGCAGATGCCCTGTCCCGGCATCATTATATAAAAAATTATGCAAAGGAGAAGAAAGAACATGAAAAAGAGATTTGTGGCACTTTTATTAACCGGAGCACTGACGATCAGTTCTCTTGGAACCGGTACTGCAGTTTTTGCGGCGGAGGATGGAAGAACGGCTTCTGTAACCGTTGGCGTTACGGCAGATCCGGAAAATATGGGACCGTGGTCTGGAATGTCGGCAGGACGTATTGCAATGCTGTTTACGGTGTATGAGTACATGATCACCAGAGAAGACGGACAGGTGTACGGCGTGCTCGCAAAGAACTGGGAGCAGGTAGATCCGAAGACCTACACGATGGAGATCTATGATTACATTCATGACGCGGCAGGCAACCCGCTGACCGCTTCCGATATCGTATTCAGTTTTGAATCCGCGATCGCGACAAAGAACTACGGCAAGCTTTCTGTTGTAGAGAGCGTGACGGCGGTGGATGATTACAATCTGGAATTCAAGTTTAACAAGGACCTTGAGATTGGTGAATTTGAGAACGTGCTTCTGGAGGTAGCGATCGTTACGCAGGCAGCTTACGAGGCATCCGAAGATCAGATGGCGACGACGCCGGTCGGCACCTCCGCTTATCTGGTAGAAAGCTACGTTCCAGGGTCTGAGCTTGTTTTAAAGGACACCGGAAATTACTGGCAGACGGATGAATCTCTGGTGCACGGAACAAGTATCCACAACGCGGATGAAATCAGATTTTCCGTAATTACAGAGGCTTCCCAGCACACCGTTGCAATGCAGACAGGCGCAGTGGACATTTCAAACGGTATTCCGGATACGGATATTGCGAAGTTTTCAGAGGGCGGAGAGTATGCAGAGGGAAACCAGGTATCGGTTGTTCTGGATAATCTTACCTATGACATAGAGTACAACATGTCCGACAGCTCTGTATTTAAGGATGACGAGAATCTGAGACTTGCGCTTGCCTGTGCGATTGACAAGGAAGGATTGAATCAAGGTGCGTTCAACGGCAATGGTATGGCGGTGAAGGATTTTGCAAACGCGACCTATCCGGACTATAATCCGGAATGGGATAACGAGGATTATTATGATTATGATGTAGAAAAAGCAAAGGAATATCTTGCACAGTCCAATTATGATGGAAGCCCGTTGACTCTGGAATATACCAACAGCGGCATGCAGGAAATGCTGGCGCAGATGCTGCAGGCTTACTGGGGACAGATCGGCGTGACGGTAGAGCTGGTTGGTTACGACCAGATGATGGCACAGCAGGAACAGTATAATGCGGAGGGCTTTGATATTCTTCTGAAGACGGCCGGTTCCACAGACTATATTGTGAACCAGTGGAAGCTCTGCTGGGATGCAAGAGACTACCGTGACATCACCGGCGGAACTGCAAACTTTGTAGTGGACGAAGAGCTGGATAATCTGATGCAGGCATGCCTGAGTGTAGATACCTACGGTCCGGAGAGCATTGAAGCAATGCATGACTACCTTGTAGAGAAATGCTACGGCTACGGAATTGTACAGGGTCCGATCAATATCGTACATTCTGATAAGATCGCAACTGTTGCTCTGGATGCAAGAAACCAGATCCTTCCGGGAGCATGCGTATACGCAGAATAAAGGAAGAACCGGTATAAGCCAAGTTACAATATGCGGCGCTGCACACTCCGTAAAATGCGGCGCCGCATTTTTAGAAAGGAGTCCATATGTGGAAATATATTGTAAAACGTCTGTTATGGATGATACCGGTGCTGCTCGGTATTTCCGTGGTAATTTTTACAATCATGTATTTTTGCCCGGGCGATCCGGCGGCAGCGATCCTCGGCAATGCGGCGACGCCGGCGGCGATAGCGGAAAAGCGGGCGGAGCTGGGGCTGGATGAGCCGTATCTGGTGCGTCTTTTGAGCTATTTAAACCAGGTGTTCCTGCACTTTGATCTGGGAACCTCTTATTTCCAGAATCAGTCGGTAATGTCCGGTATCTTATACCGCTTGCCGTACACCGCTACGATCGCGGTCATCTGTATGCTGCTGCAGATCCTGATCGGCACGCCGCTTGGCATCACTGCAGCCGTTCACCAGAATGGTCTGGCGGATCGTATTTGCATGGTGATCGCACTTGCAGGCGTTTCCGTTCCGGGCTTCTGGCTGGCAATGATGTTGGTGCTGCTGTTTTCTGTAAAGCTTGGCTGGCTGCCGCCCTACGGCGTCGGCGGGATCCAGTATTTTATTTTGCCGTGTATCGCAAACGCGTTCGCGGGCATTGCATCTCAGGCGCGTCAGACGCGTTCGAGTATGCTGGAGGTTATCCGATCTGATTATATTGTGACGGCGCGCGCGAAAGGGCTTTCCGAGCGGGAGATCCTTTACAAGCATGCACTTCCGAACGCACTGATCCCGATCATCACCGTAGTCGGAAACGGTATGGGAATGATGCTCGGCGGTACGGTGGTTATCGAATCTGTATTCTCGATTCCGGGCATCGGCATGTATACAACCTCAGCGATCAATAACCGTGATTACCCTGTCGTTATGGGCGGTGTGCTGTTTCTCGGCGCATTGTTCAGTCTGATCATGCTTCTGGTGGACGTGATTTATGCATTTGTTGATCCGCGTATCAAGGCACAGTACGAGGGACAGCAGAAGAGTTTCAGAAGGAGGAAGAAGAATGGCTAATGGTGCAGCTGCTGCGGCAAATACAACGACAAAGGTACGAAAAAGGAAAGAAAGCCAGTTCAGCCTTGTGATGAAGCGTCTGAGTAAAAACAGACTGGCGATGGCAGGTCTGGTTATCATATTGATTTTATTTTTGCTGGCGATTTTCTCCCCGTGGATCATGCCTTATCCTTACGAGGAGATGAATATGGCGGAGCGTTTTGCAAGCCCGTCCTTAAAGCATCTCTGCGGAACAGATGAGATGGGACGCGATATTTTCAGCCGTCTGCTTTACGGCGCAAGGGCTTCCTTGTCCCTGGGCTTTCTGGCGACGATTATTTCTACTGTGATTGGTATGATTATCGGTTCCATCGTTGGCTATTTCGGCGGAGCGGTGGATACGGTGGTGATGCGTCTTGTGGATATCCTGCAGGCAATTCCCGGAATCCTGCTGGCGATCGCAATCTCGGCATGTCTGGGAAGTGGTTTTACAAATACAATTATTGCGCTTTCCATCGGCGGTATCCCGATGACGGTGCGTCTGCTGCGCGGCTCCATTATGGGTGTGCGCAAGATGGAATACCTGGAGGCGGCGCAGACGATCAACTGCTCGGTTCCGCGTACCATTATGAAACATATCCTGCCGAACAGTATCTCCCCGATCATTGTATCCGTTACGATGGGCATCGGAAATACGATCCTGATGGCAGCGTCACTCAGCTACATTGGACTTGGCGTACAGCCGCCGACGCCGGAGTGGGGCGCAATGCTCTCCGCAGCGAGAACCTACATGAGAGACTATCCGCACATGGTATTATTTCCAGGTCTTGCGATCGCGCTGGTGGTGCTGTCTCTGAATATGCTCGGCGACGGTCTGCGCGATGCGCTGGATCCGAAGCTGAAGAAATAGGAGGACAAAGGAATGGCTGAAAATAAAACGACATCTTCTTTTCTGGAAGTGAAAAATCTGGTTGTTCATTACACCTCCGAGGGAAAAGAAATTCATGCGGTAAACGATGTTTCCTTTTGCTTAAACAAAGGCGAAACGCTCGGTCTGGTGGGTGAGACCGGCGCGGGCAAGACGACGATCGCGAAGTCGATCCTGCGCATCCTTCCGGAGCCGCCCGCGCATGTAGACCGCGGCGAGATTAAGCTGGAGGGGAGAAATCTTCTGGAGCTTGATAATGATGAGATGCGGAAAATCCGCGGAAAACGGATCTCCATGATCTTCCAGGATCCGATGACGGCGCTGAATCCGGTTATGCGCGTGGGAAAACAGATCGCGGAGGGCATCGCGCTTCACGAGAAAGTTTCCAAAAAAGAGGCGGAGGAAAAGGCAAAGAAAATGCTGGAGATGGTCGGTATCCCAGGCTCCCGCTACCGCGATTATCCGCATCAGTTTTCCGGCGGCATGAAGCAGCGGGTTGTCATTGCGATGGCGCTTGCCTGCAGTCCCGATCTGCTGCTTGCGGATGAGCCGACCACCGCGCTGGACGTTACCATCCAGGCGCAGGTGCTCGATATCATTAAGAATCTGCAGACCAGACTGAATACAGCGATGATTATGATCACGCATGATCTTGGCATCGTGGCGGAGGTCTGCGATAATGTGGCGGTCGTATATGCCGGTGAGATCGTGGAGTACGGAAGCAAAAGGGAAATCTTTAAGAATCCGTCGCATCCGTATACGGCAGGACTTTTCGGCTCTCTGCCGGACGTCAACGCCGATACGGAACGGCTTTCCCCGATCGCGGGTATGCCGCCAGATCCGAGCAATCTGCCGCAGGGCTGTGCATTTTCGCCGCGCTGTCCGTATGCCACGGAGGAGTGCCAAAAGGGGAAGGTTTCTATGAAGAATCTGGGCGGAACGCATCAGTGCCGCTGCATCAGAAATAGCGGGAAGGAGGATTGAAATGGCGACGCCGTTAGTAGAAGTAAAACATCTGAAAAAATATTTTGATACCCCGAAGGGGACGCTGCACGCGGTAGACGACGTTACCTTTTCCATCGGGAGAGGAAAAACAATGGGCGTTGTGGGAGAATCCGGCTGCGGAAAATCGACGCTTGGGCGTACCATTATCCACCTTTATGAGAGCACAGACGGACAGATTCTGTTTGACGGCGAGGATGTTACCCGCGTAAATAAGAAAAAAATGCATCAGCTGAGAGAAGAGATGCAGATTATTTTCCAGGATCCGTTTGCTTCCTTAAATCCGCGTATGACGGTGGAGGATACCATCCGTGAGCCGCTGGAGCTGTCCCGCCGTTTTAAGAAAAACGAGCTGCAGGACGAGACGGACCGCATTATGGAGATGGTTGGCATCGATGAGCGCCTGCGCTATGCTTACCCGCATGAGCTGGACGGCGGACGCCGCCAGAGAGTCGGCATCGGGCGCGCGCTGGCGCTGAACCCGAAGTTTATCGTATGCGACGAGCCGGTGTCTGCGCTGGACGTTTCCATTCAGGCGCAGGTACTTAATCTTCTGCAGGATCTGCAGGAAAAATCGGGCGTCACCTACATGTTTGTCACGCATGATCTGTCTGTCGTCAAGCACATTTCCGACGACATCTGTGTAATGTACTTAGGACAGCTTGTGGAGACTGCATCTTCAAAGGAGCTGTTTGCCAGTCCGCTGCATCCGTACACGAAAGCGCTGCTCTCCGCGATTCCGTCGATCGACATCGACAATCCGAAAAAGCGCATCATCCTGGAGGGCGAGATCGTATCTCCGGTGGAGCCGAAGCCGGGCTGCCGCTTTGCGGCGCGCTGTCCGTATGCCTGCGAGAAATGTCATCAGCCGCAGGAGCTGACGAAGGTGAGCGAGGGACATTACGTTTCCTGCTGCCGGGTGAATGAGATAAACGCCTGATGCAGGGAAAATCATAAGGCATCAGGGATATGGTATAGGAGTGAGACTATGGTAAAAGAAATTGATTTTTCCTGTAAACATGACATTTTGATCGAGAATGAGGATGGCAGCAGACAGCCGATGGACGTGCCGTTCTTCCAGTCGGAGAAAATCGCTCCGGGCACATGGAAGAATGTGAGCGACGGAGACTATTTCTATCTGGTGGAGGGCGATGAGGAGGCGCTGGTGATCGATTCCGGCTACGGCTGCGGCAATGTGCGCGAATATTGTCAGAGCCTTACGGAAAAGCCGGTGCGCTATATTGCAAATACGCACGACCACTTTGATCACACGGCAAACAATGTGTATTTTGACTGCGCATTTATGGCGGCGGAGTCAGTGCCGCTGGCGACGCGCCCGTTTCCCAGCTTTGCGGGCATTGATTTTCCGCGTGATTATAAGATAGAAGTGATCGATGAGGGTTATGTGTTCCATCTGGGGAATCGTGACCTGGAGGTTTTTAAAATGCCGGATCACGCTGTGGGCAGCCTTTTGTTTCTGGACCGGAAGGAACGTCTGCTGTTTGCGGGCGACGAGCTGGGAATGCCGATGGGAAAGCCGTTAAACGGCAGTGTGGAGCGTTTTGCGGGCTACCTGGAGACACTGATGGCACACCGCGATGAGTTTGATATAATCTGTGCGGGCGGCGGTCTGGTGGACGGCTCGATCGTGGAAAAATATCTGGAAAATATGAAATATATTCTGGAAGGTAACGAGGGCGCGCCGTTTCCCGGCGAGCATTTCCCGCCGCTGAACGGGGACGAAAAACCGGTGGTATACCGTCGTCGTTTCCCGCGTCCGTGCGATCTGCCGAGAAACAAGGATCAGTCGGAAAATAAGTATAAGCGCGTGATGGAGCATGCTGGCTGCCGCGTGATCTACGATACCCGCAAAATTTTTAAGACGGCGGACGAGAAGGCGACGGAGCGCTTCAAAAAGGGCATGTTTGAACTGTCGGAACCGGGAAAAAGGCTCTGCTACAATCTGTATATCCCGGAAAGCTGTGAGCCGGGACATACGTACCCGCTGGTACTGTTTATGCACGACGCGGGCAACTGCTGCAATGATCTGAATGTACCGCTGACGCAGGGAAAAGGCGCCACTATCTGGGCGTCTGAGGAGGAGCAGAAAAAACGTCCCTGCTTTGTGCTGGCACCGCTCTATCCGGAGAAGACGGCAGAGGATGATTTCACCGTCACTTGGGAGGCGGACGCTACCCTTGAGCTAATAAAGGAGCTTGCGAAGCAGTATCCGATCGATGCTTCCCGGATCTACGGAACAGGTCAGTCGATGGGCTGCATGATGCTTTGCGAGCTGATGATCCGTCATCCGAAATTTTTTGCGGCGTGCTTCCTGGTCGCGGGGCAGTGGAACCCGGACACCATGGCGGCGGTGAAAGACGAAAATATCTGGGCGCTTGTCTCAGAAAAGGACATTAAGGCGTTTCCGATCATGGGTGCCTGCATGAAAAATATCGAGGAGGCAGGAGGAAAGGTAAGCTATGGCTTTGTGGACGGAAACGCATCTGCTGCCAAGCAGAATCGCAGAATGCAGGAGATTGCCGACACCGGGAACCATATCATGTTTACGTGGTTTTCGGGAGACAGCGTCCTGTCGGAAACGAAAGACACGGATACTCCGCCGTGGATGTACCATGTAAAAACATGGGAGAAGGCGTATGATATTGAAGCCATCCGGGAGTGGATTTTTAAAGCGCGGCGCTAGTTATCGGGCAAAACGAAAGTGAGGTTTAAAAATGAGCAGAGAACAGATTCTGGCGGGCGCGGGCAGAGCCGCAGTTGCAATCCCGGAGGAATTTTTCCCGCTGGAGAAATTTGTCGGCATTCATGACTGCCAGCAGGTGAGGGCAGTGCTGTTTGAGCGGGAAGCGCGCATTGCGATCGTGTCGGTGGAGATTACCTCTATCATGGCGGATGCTATAGAGGAAATGAAGGATATTGTCTGCGAGAGCGGGCAGGTGGAGCGGGAGAATATCTGGATCTGTGCGACGCACACCTTTGCGGCGCCGCACCTTCTGGGCGGACCGATGCTGGAGCGCGCTTCGAAGGAAGAAATTATCAGGGGAGCGATGTATAAGACGGCGCTGTATGAAGCGGTGCGCAGGGCAGCCGGAGCGGCGGCGGAAAATATGCGTCCGGCAAGACTCTTATTCGGGCGCGGCGAGTGTGATGTGAACATTAACCGGGATATTCCCTCGGAGGAAGGCTGGTGGATCGGCATGAACCCGGAGGGACCGTCCGATAAGACGCTGCGGGTAATCCGGGTTGAGGATCTGGCGGGAAATGCTATCGCTGTGCTGTATCACTATGGTGTACAATCCTCCATTATGGACAATGTATTTGACAGGGCGGGCGGACGGCTGATTACCTCCGACTTGACAGGCGCGGCATCGCGCGTAGTGGAAGAAAATCTGGCGGACTGCATTTTACATACAGCAGCGCAGAGCCGGGCGGATGGGATGTGCAGCGCAGCGTCAGAAAGCCAGGCTGGCGGGCCAGTGTGTCTGTGCCTTCTGGGCGCATGCGGCGACCAGGTGCCGAAGCAGCGCGCAAGATACTGGACGACGGACGACGAAAACTGCCTTGTGGAAAAGGACCTGGGAGAGGCGAAGGGGTTTGAGATGATCGCTTCCCTTGGCGGACAGCTCGGACAGGTTGTTTTGCAGATTATGAAATACGGACTGACAGAAATCGAGCATCCGATATTGTCCATGAGCAGCCGGAAGATTTCCTGCGCGGCGCAGAAGAAGCAGTTTGAAGGCTTCCCGGTGCCGTCAAAAACCTTTGAGAGTATCCCGGACGGCGAGGCGGAAACGGAAGTATTTTTCATGAAGCTGGCGGAAAATATGCTGGCGGTCGGCGTGAAGCCGGAGCTGAACTGTGTGACGGCCGCAGAGATTGAGAAACAGTCGGCGTATGAGGATACGCTTGTTGTGCAGATGGTGAACGGTGCGCAGAAATATATGGCGGATGAGCAGTCGTTTGCACGGAAAACCTACGAATCCATGAACAGCTTTTTCGGCCGCGGGGCGGCGGAGAAGCTGACAGAGGAAATTGTGAAAGAAAAGATCGCAAAATAAAAGTGACAGAAAAGGGCACACGTAAGGGGATTGATCCGGGGGTGCCCTTTCTGCCAGTATCATAGAATGAGTTTCTGATTTTCCAGCTTTTGCATCAGCTCGGCGATCTTCTGCGTCAGTTGCTGGTTCTTCTCCGTCAGTTGCTGGTTTTTCTGCGTCAGTTGCTGGTTCTTCTGCGATAATTGCTGTTCCTTCTGTGCAAGCTGCTCTTTCTGCTGATTGATTTCTTCCTGCATTTCATCAATCATGTACTGCACCGTGTTGCGGTCGAGCTCCTGCAATTCTTTTGAAAATAATCCCATAATCTTCTCCATATTCTGGCACATATCATAGACATGTCCGTACAGCGGCTTGAATTTTATAATGTAAAACAAATATATCACATAAACCGATATAAATCAACATATAAATAATAGATATTACATAAACTAAAGTAGCGCAGAAAAAATCGGAAAACTGTAAATTTTGACAAAACAGGCATGAAATGCTATGATTATCAGCAAAGCTTACTTTATGATTATTATCAGCGGAGGGTCTTATAAAATGAAGCGATGTGAGCAGAAAATCGAAGATACCTGGAATATGCAGGATATGTATGAAAATGAAGAATTAATGGCGCAGGATGTGGAGAAGCTGCGGGAACTGATGAAGGAGTTTGCGTCCCGGCAGAATAGCCTGGCTGAGAGCGGAGAACAGCTTTTGCGGGCATTGAAGCTGCAGGAAGAAATGAACTGCCTGTATGAAAAGCTCCATGTCTACGCGAATCAGAAATATCATGAGGACACGGCGGAGGCGAAGTACCAGAGACTGAGCGGCGAGATGCAGATTCTTGGAACAGAGCTTTCAGGGTGTACTGCCTGGCTGGAACCGGAGCTGCTTGCGCTGCCGCAGCAGAAACTTGCGGTATTTTTTGCAGAGACGCCGGAGCTTGCGGATTACCGCTGGGTGGTGGAGCAGATCGTCCGTCAGCGGGAGCATGTGCTGGATGTGCAGACGGAGGAGCTGCTGGCGAAGCTTTCGGAGCTTGGACAGGCGCCGGCAAATATCTTCTCCATGTTTAATAATGCGGACATCCGCTTCCCGGACGCGGTGGACAGCGCTGGAAATGCGCATCCGCTCACGCAGGGAAACTACATTCCCATGCTGAAGGACAGCGACCGGGTGCTGCGCAGATCGGCGTTTACGGCGCTTTACGGCGTATATGCGCAGTACTGCAACACGCTTGCGGCAACCTACTACGCAAATGCGAAGCAGGCGGATATTTTTGCGAAGCAGCACAAATTTGCCGGAGCGATGGAGCAGGCGCTTAACGCAAATGCGATTCCGATGGCGGTTTACGAAAATCTTGTAAAAACCATCCGTGAGCATCTGCCCCTGATGCACCGCTATACCGGGCTTCGCAAAAAGATGCTTGGGCTTAATGAACTGCATATGTATGACAATTATGTGCCGATCGTAGAGATGCCGCAGAAAAAATACCCCTTTGCGGAGGCAAAGGAGATTGTGAAAAAGGCGCTCGCTCCGTTGGGAGAGGATTACACGGCGCTCCTGCAGGAGGGCTTTGACAACCGCTGGATCGACGTTTATGAGAACGAAGGAAAGCGCACCGGCGCCTATTCATGGGGCGCTTACGGAACGCATCCGTATGTTCTCCTGAACTACCAGGGGACACTCAATGCGGTGTTTACGCTGGCACATGAAATGGGCCATGCCCTGCATAGCTGGCATTCTGACCACAGGCAGCCATACCGTTACGCCGGATACCGCATTTTTGTGGCGGAGGTGGCTTCCACCTGCAATGAGGCGCTGCTGATCCATTATCTGTTGGAAAACAGCAGCGATGAGACGGAGCGGAATTATCTGATCAATTATTTCCTGGATCAGTTTAAGGGAACGATGTACCGCCAGACGATGTTTGCGGAATTTGAGATGATGACGCACCGCGATATCGTGCAGGAGGGAGGCGTTCTGACTGCCGAAAAGCTCTGCGGCATCTATCATAAGCTGAATAAGGATTATTTTGGCGAACAGATGGTTTCGGATGAGGAGATCCAGTATGAATGGGCGCGGATCCCGCATTTTTACACGCCGTTTTATGTATACCAGTACGCGACCGGTTTTGCGGCGGCAATCGCGATCAGCAGCAAAATACTGGCAGGCGAGCCGGGTATTGTGGAAAAATACAAGGAATTTTTAAGCGGCGGCAGCTCCATGGACCCGATCGACCTCCTGAAGATATGCGGCGTGGATATGTCCTCTCCGGAGCCTGTGGCGGCTGCGCTCAGGGTATTTGAGGAGTACCTGGGGAAGCTGGAGAAGAGCAGTCTGACAAAATAAAGGTCTGATGCTATCGTAATCCTGTTTTAGACAGTTTGGGAAAGATAAAATCGCTACAATGCCTGAAAATATGGGCAGTGTAGCGATTTTTTTCGGAAAGTTACAATGAAGGAAACTGAAATACCGGAATCAAAATTGTCAAATGACACTTCTCTTAAGTAGCAAATATCACTTGAAAAAATGCCCTAAAGAAAGAAATATGCACAAAAAAGTATATAAAATATAGTGTTGACAGTGCAAAATAAATATGATAACATGAAATCACCAACTAACAAAATTGATCACGGATGCGCAAATGTGAACAAAAAATCTCAAATAGAAGTGTCAAATGACACTAAAGAAAAGGAGGGCATTATGAAACGCAGTGAGTATAACAAAATTAAAGAAGAAGGTCTGGAACTTATGCGAAAGGCCGGCTTATATCTGACTCCGGAAGAGGAGGAGAGAATGGAGGTTACAGATTTTGGTCTGAATAATCCGTATGAAGAAGGATTGATGCTGCATGTGTATGTGAACACGAAAAGATGCTGCGCAAAAGAACTTCCGATGTTACCGGGTCAGATCTGTGCGGAGCACAGGCATCCGCCGCTTAGCCCGGAAAATCCTGGAAAAGAAGAAACCTTCCGCTGCCGGTATGGAGAAGTGTATGTTCATGTTCCGGGAGAGCCGACTGCAAATCCGAAAGCCAGGATCCCACAGGGAAAAGATGACGTATATACAGTCTGGCATGAAATTGTACTGAAAAAGGGTGAGCAGTATACCTTGGCGCCGAACACAAAACATTGGTTCCAGGCTGGACCGGAGGGAGCGATCGTCTCTGAGTTTTCTTCATACAGTGATGATGGGACGGATGTTTATACGGATCCGGCTATTACAAGGTTTACGACAATAGAAGAAGACTGATTCGGTCGGGGGAGTACTATGGTGATTCAAAATTTGGAGTGTGCCGAATGGAAATTTCATCGTGTTGGTGAGAAATAATGGTATCCTGCTGTGGTGCCGGGAAGTTTGTTTCTGGATATGATGAATAATCATCTGATAAAAGATCCGTATTACAGGTTTAACGAGAGACAGTTTTCCAGGCTGGCTGAGGATGATTATGAATATATTGCCCTGTTCCATGTGCGGGAAGAACTGCTGGAAAAAGAAAGGCTGTTTTTGGTATTTGAAGGTCTGGATACTATTACCAGGATAGAAATAAATGGGGAATTGCTTGCCAATACCGACAATATGCACCGTACATACCGGTTTGATGTGAAAAACAGACTGAAAAAGGGTGAAAATGAAATTCGGATTACTTTTTATTCTCCTGTGCGGTATATTGCAGAACAGCATAAAGCACATCCGATTCCGGAAATGAATACAGCCTCACCGCACGGATTTTCACAAATCAGAAAAATACACAGTTCGTTTGGCTGGGATGCAGAGCCGTGTGTGCCGGATTCCGGCATATGGAGAGATGTGTATCTGGAAGCATATGATGCGGAAAAAATAGATCATATCTATGTAAGACAAAAACACTCCGGTAAAGAGGCAGAGCTTTCTGTAGAAATATGTCTTGAGAAGTACCACAGGGAAGAGAGCCGGGTCCATATTGATTTGTGGAATCCGGATCAGCTTCTGGAAGCAGAAGCGGATCTGCAGATAACAGGCGAAAAAGGAGTATGGACGATCCGGTTGGAAGATCCACGCCTGTGGTGGCCTAACGGCTATGGCGATCAGCCGCTGTACCGTCTTGATGTTATATTAGAAAGTACGTCTGCGTCTGCAGAGATTGACCGGAAATCGCAGAGAATAGGATTGCGTAAGGCGGAAGTGAGGCGTGAAAAGGATCAGTGGGGCGAATCATTTGCTTTTTATGTCAATGATGTTCCTGTTTTTGCCAAGGGAGGATGTTATACCCCGCCGGATAAATTTCTGGCTTTATGCAGGGGAGAACGCCACCGGAAGCTCATTCAATATTGCGCAGAAGCCAATTATAATTGCATTCGCGTCTGGGGAGGAGCAGTTTATCCAGATGATGAATTTTTTGACCTGTGTGATGAATATGGGATCCTTGTCTGGCAGGATTTAATGTTTGCATGTGCCTTGTATCATTTAACAGATGAATTTATAGAAAATATTTGTGCAGAAACGAAAGATAATGTTATTCGTATAAGAAATCATCCGTCCGTGATATTGTGGTGTGGAAACAATGAAAATGAATGGTTTCATGATTTTGAACATGATCTTGAAGGGTTAAATTATAAACTGCGGATGGACAATCTGCGTCAGTATGAAGTATATCTGGCCTCCGTAGTAAAGAAATATGATCCGGATCGTCTGTTCTGGCCGAGTACTCCTTCAAGCGGGGGAGGATATGCTGATCCCAATGGATATGAGAAAGGCGATGTTCACTGCTGGTATGTCTGGTACCTTCCGGCAAAGCCGTATACATTTTATAAGGAATGTCAGGCAAGATTTGTCAGTGAATACGGTCTGGAATCTTTTCAGGATATTAAGACACTCAGACATTATATGGAACCGGAAGATATGACGCCCAATTCTGAAGTTATGGATTTCATGCAGAAATGCAGCGATAATTTTTGCTACATGGGTAATGGGAAGATCATGAGCTATGTTTTCCAGGAAGTGCGGCCGCCGAAAAATTTTGAAGAATATGTTTTTGCGACACAGTATGCGCAGGCAGAAGGAATTAAATACGGTACGGGCTGGTTCAGAAAACAGAAGCCCAGATGCATGGGGAGCCTGTACTGGCAGATCGTAGATTGTTTCCCGGGAACAACGTGGTCGGGAATTGACTATGAATACCGTTGGAAAATGCTGCACTATTATGCAAAACGATTTTTTCAGAAAACCATGATATGGGCTGACGGAAAGGATCAGAAAGCGGAAATATATGTGATACATGATGGGCAGGAGGAAGTCAGTGCAGAAATTCGCTGGAGCTTAAAGAAAAATGACGGTTCCTGTGTTCTGCAGAGAAGCAGAAAGGCTGCTATTGAAAAAAACAGCTCGTCGCTGATCTGTGATATTGATATGACAGAAGCAGTAAATGAGGATAATCGAAATATGCTGTATCTGGATATGGAGCTTGTGGATGAGGACGAGAAGCTTATCAGCAGTGATACATACCTTTTTGTGAAACCCAAACATTTTCAGTTCCTGAAACCGGAGATAGAGCTTTCTGTATCAGAGGAAAAAGAACGGTTTGTCATAAATCTGCAGACATCGGTATACACAAAATGTATCCGGTTGGATTTTACAGAATCAGATGGTATCTTTTCGGATAATTGTTTTGATCTGTCACCAGGACAGACAAAAACAGTATATGTGAAAAAATGTGATTTAAGCAAAGATATGTCAGAAGATGAGTTTAAAAACGAATTATATTATCAAACGTTAAACGCGATAGGGATGTAAGAACGAAAGGAGAAAACTATGAAAAAGAAAATAGCTGTTTTATTGTCTGTATTATTAGCATGTTCGCCGGCTGCAGTGTATGCAGAAGAAGGACTGACAGAAGCGCAGCAGGAAACCGGGTTCACGGAAGAGGTTACATTAGATGTGGCAATGATGTGGTCGCTGGACAGCACAACGGATGCAAAGTCTTATGCATTGAATAATGCACTGGAAAGATTGAAAGAGGACTATCCGAATATCACGATCAACTATGATGGTTCTGTTCACGATGATTATCAGACGATCATGATGACTTATATGGCGTCAGATTCTCTTCCGGATGTTTTTAATGTAAAAGGTTCCTGGATCCCGAATATGGTGGCAAACGGACAGCTTGGAACGATCGATGAGTTCCTGGAGGCAGATGAAGAGTGGGCAAGCGGATTTACAAACAATATTCTTTTCGATATGGAATATGACGGGCATTATTATGGAGCTCCATTCCAGAATCTTTCCTGCTCGTTAATCATATATAATAAAGAAATTTACAGCTCCGTCGGCTATGATACCTTCCCGCAGACCTGGGATGAATTAATCGACTGCTTTACGAAATTGCAGGAGGCAGGATATGTGCCGCTCGGCATGGGCAACAGCGGACAGTGGGTAGCAAATTCCTGTGTATTTGGCGCGCTTGGATATCGCGGAGCAGGGGATAGCTGGTATTCAGATATCATGAATGGGACCGGCGATGGATTCCTGGATGCTAATATGCTGCAGGGCGTAGAAAAAATGGCAGAATTATCACAATTTATGAATGAAAATATGAATAGTCTTGACCAGTTTGAAGTAATGCCGCCGTATCTGAGAGGAGAGTATGCATCTTATGTAGATGGAAGCTGGACATTTGGAACGCTGATCGCAACTGCAGGTGAGGATCAGAGCGTGGTTGAGAAATCTGGTGTAGCAGTATTTCCGGCTTTCGAAGGCGGATTAGGAGCAGGAACCACAATTCCGGGCGGAGCTGGATGGGGACAGGCATATAATGCAAAGCTGACAGGTGCGAAAAAAGAGGCGGCACGTATTTTTATCAAGTATATTTCGGATGAACAGTGGTGTATGGACCTGGCTGAAAAAGGAGATTTTGGAGGAATGAGTGTTGATTATGATTACGGCCAGATTTCTCCGCTGGTAGCAGAATATGTTGCTTTAAAGGAAACGATTACGAATTCACAACAGTATGACTGCCATTTTGATACTTCTGTTATTGACGCGATGAATGTTGGTTTCCAGGAACTTTTACTGGGAGAGATCTCTGCTGAAGAGTGGGGCGGAAATGTGCAGGATGAATATGAGATGACTTTAGAATAAGCAGTACAAATAGGGTTGTCTTCGGACAACCTTATTTTTAAATGAAAGGTGGTATTGGAATTGGAGCAAAGTAAAGCATTGGTTCCCAAACGAAAAATATTGTTTCTATATATGTTCCCGAGTGTTGCATTATTTTTGATATTCAATTTGATACCGGTTGTTATGGCAATATATTATTCATTTTTCAACTGGTCCGGCGGGAAGACTATGAAATTTATCGGAATAACAAACTATATCCGGTTGCTGCAGGACGGAGTATTTGCCAAGGCGATCTGGAACAATTTAATTCTGGCATTTTTCTGCGTGGTTCTCCAGGTGGGAATAGCTTTTGTTATTTCCTCTCTGTTATGTACAAAAATGCTGAAGGGGAAAGCGTTCCATCAATTTGCTATCTTTATGCCGGTGATTCTGGCGCCGGTTGTAGTTGGATTCTTATGGAAAATTATTTATAACGCAGATTACGGTCTGTTAAATTTTTTCTTAAAATTAATTGGCCATGAAGAGCTGATACAGGCATGGCTGGATGATCCGGATATTGTAATGAGATCGATTACGGTTCCCATTGTCTGGCAGTGGATCGGTATGTATGTTGTTATGCTTGTAGGCGCCATGAAAAATATTTCGGAGGAAATTATTGAAAGTGCTGTACTTGACGGTGCCAATGGCATTCAAAGGACGCTTTATATTACCTGGCCGCTGGTTCTCGATACGGTAAAAATATCTATTATTCTTGCGGTATCAGGCTGTATGAAACTGTTTGAGCATATTTACATTATTACAGGCGGCGGTCCAGGAAATGCTTCTATGGTCGGCGCGATGTACGCGTATAAAACATCTTTTATAAAACAGAAGTTTGGATATGGCTCGACAATATCTGTTGGGATCATGCTGACAAGTCTTGTGTTGGTGCTGCTGGTTAATATAATTTTTGGAAAGGGTAAAAAGAGATATGAGTAAAATAGAATCTGGATTAAAAAAACTCGGCTCACTGCTTGTAAATGTGATAATCAGCGCATTTTCTCTTTTTTGTCTGTTTCCGGTTGTATGGATGCTTTATTCTTCTCTGAAAGAAGAATCGGAGTTTAAGCGAAATCTTCTTTCGCTTCCGACACAGCTTCATTTTGAAAATTATCAGACAGCGGTGAAGACAGGAAGAATGGATACAGCATTTGTAAACAGTGTGCTGGTCAGTGTAACGGCAGTAGTCGTTTTATTGCTTATTGCTTTTTTGGCTGGAACAATATTTGGAAGGTACGTTTTTAAAGGGAAAAAACTTCTCTATACGATGTTTTTGATGGGAATGCTGATCCCGGTGCATAGTCTTCTGGTTCCGGTATTTATTGAACTAAAAACATTTTCGTTAAATAACAACCGGTTTGTTCTGGCTTTGATTTATGCAGCATTTGGTTTGCCGAAGGCAATTTTTCTGATGACCACTTATGCATCGACAATACCAAGGGAACTGGAGGAGGCTGCGATTATTGACGGTGGAAATACCCATGATGTTTTTTTCCGGATCTTTCTGCCGATCTCAAAACCGATTTTATCAACGATTACCATACTGAGCTTTCTGGATGCCTGGAATGAATTTCCGTTTTCTCTTGTCCTGATGGGAAAGCCGGAATTAAAAACATTGCCGATAGCATTGACCTATTTTACCGGACAGTATTCTGTAGATTATACTCCCATGATGGCCGGGCTGGCGATCGCAACTTTGCCCGTCGTTATCGTGTACTTTATTTTTCATAAAAAGATTATGGAGGGCATGGTTGCAGGTGCTGTGAAAGGATAGAGGATAACAATGAAAGAAAATTTAAAGATTGCAGTGGCGCGTTTATACTATTTTGAAGATAAAAATCAGAATGAGATTGCGTCGGAACTAAAAATTTCACGTTCCTATGTATCCAAATTGCTGGTCGAAGCAAGAAAAGAGAAATTGATTGAATTCAGAAGCAATAATATATGGCTGATGGAGAATGAGAAGGAAAGAATCCTCAAACGGCATTTCCATCTGGACAAGGTAGTCATTGCCGACGATAAGAGCAGCTATCAGCAGGATACTTATCCGTATACACAGCAGTTGGGGG
Source organism: uncultured Marvinbryantia sp. (assembly GCF_905201705.1). Taxonomy (GTDB): domain Bacteria; phylum Bacillota; class Clostridia; order Lachnospirales; family Lachnospiraceae; genus Marvinbryantia. The sequence continues at coordinate 19,701 of NZ_CAJKOX010000003.1, read as the reverse complement.
AGAAGCTTGGCTCTCTTCTGAACAGTATTTTGAAAGATGGAGATGTGATAGGCGTTGCCTGGGGTAAGACGATCTATGATTGTTCAAGATATCTGCGGACAGATAAATCTCTTAAAAATGTGAAGGTCGTACAGATCTGCGGAGGTGTGACCCAAAACCAGAAACGGACGTATGCCGATGAAATTTCTAAAAATTTTGCAGATGTTTACAAGGCAAATGTGTATGCAATGATGGTTCCTGCAATTGTGGAAAGTAAACAATATAAGGAGATTTTTTTCCAGGAACAGTGTATCAGTCAGGTCGTGAAGATGCTGGATAATATTAATGTTGCAGTCTTTACTGTGGGACAATGCAGCATGGAAAGCTCACTGGTTAAATCAGGGTTTATTACAGAAAAGGAGATTAAAACACTGATCTCGGAAGGTGCGGTTGGAGAGGTCTGCACACGATTTATTAATAAGGATGGGCAGTGTGTATCAGAAACACTGGATGACAGGACGATGGCTATTTCATTTCAGCAGCTTCAGCGATGTGATTACCGGATCGCAGTAATTCTTGGAAAACAGAGATTAGAACCGCTAAAGGCAATTTTGCATGCCGGGTATGCCAATATACTATTGATCGATGAGAAAACTGCGGACGTATTGCTGGAAGAGATAAAAATGTAGCCGGAGAAACAATATAGGGAGTGTATATACCGGATCATATGGAATGCTCGGATAATTATTTTGATCTTTTGCCTGGAGAAGAGAAAACGATCAGGATCCGTAATGGAAAGGGCAGGCCATTTCGTATATGTCAGATAAAGTAAAGGAGAAGCAGCATGGATAAAATGAAATTGCAGGAAATATTTCCGATCGGAACAAAATATTCCGCTTACAGGGACAGGACGGATAAGAACTGGGAAAAAGACTTTAGTAATATGCAAAAATGCGGCATGGACACGGTCAGGGTCCATGCTACATGGGGAACCATAGAAGCAAATGAAGGAGAATTTGATTTTACATATTACGACAATATTATATCGGCGGCTGTGAAATATGGTTTAAAGGTGATCTTTACGATGTATCTTGTCTGCGCACCGGAATGGGTATACGAGAAATATCCGGACAGCAGATATGTTTCTGCCGGAGGCAATGTATGGACACCGCATCAGCAGGCGGATGCGGCGACAGGCGGATGGCCGGGACTTTGCCTGGACAGCGAACCGCACAGGGGCGCTATTGCCAGCTTCTTGAAGGCAATTACAGAACACTATAAAGGAAATGCAGATATTATTGCATTTGATATCTGGCATGAACCTACAGAAGAACCGTCGCAGCAATACTATCAGAATGACTGGAGAGAACTGGTCTACTGCTATTGTGATCATACAAAAGAAAAATTCCGGAAATGGCTGGTAAAGAAGTATGGGACGCTGGAAAGCTTAAATGAGGTATGGACAAGACAATATCAGAACTGGTTGCAGGTACAGCCGCCGAAATCAGTTGGAATGTATACGGATTGGCTGGACTGGAAGCATTTCCGCGCAGATGCACAGGCAGATGCCATGAAATTTTTAAGCGAGACGATAAAGAAGTATGATAAAGACCGCTATACGGTAGTACATACCGCAATTTACGAGACGGGACATCCGGTCGTTACATCGAATGATCATTTTAAACTGGCAGATGTAACAGATATGATCGGCAGCTCCATGTACGATTCTGTAAATCCGGAAATAACAGCATTTGTGTGTGATCTGCTGCGGAGTGTCACAAATAATGGACCATACTGGATAGGAGAAACAGGTACAGGCGCCGGTCCGATGTTTGTTTTTGTTGGGGAACGGACGGAAGACAGCTTCTGCTTCTCACTGCCGATCTCCGGTAAGACGATCAAGCGTCAGACCTGGGGACAGATCGCGAGAGGTGCCAAAGGAGTTATATTCTGGGGATGGCGTCCGGAGCTTTCTACGGTAGAGACGATCTCGCTCGGATTTACAGAACGAAATGGAGACTGGACAGAACGCTGTGATGCTCTGAAAGAGTTTACCGATGTCTTCCGTAAATATAAATCAAAGCTTGCCTATGCGATGGCTCCGGAGAGCGAGGCGGCAATTCTTTATAATATGGACAGCATATTTATTGAAGGCCTGGTGTCTCTTGGAACATCGGGAAGCTGCATGATCCGGAAGCAGAATAGATTTTATAAAGATTCCCTTGCATTCATGGGATGCTATAAGCTTTGTATGCAGAATCTGATCCAGCCGGATTTTATAAATGCAGATAAGGTACTGGCGGGAGGACTGGAAAAATATAAGCTTCTGCTGATACCATATGGGATCAGCATCACGCAGGAACTGGCAGCGGCACTGCGTATTTATGTGAAGAACGGCGGAAAGATCATCAGTGACGGTATGCTTGGATATTTTACAGACAAAGCATGGGGAGCAGAAGTTTGCCCGGCGGGTGGTCTTGATGAGGTATTCGGCCTGGATGTTAAGAGCGATTACTGTGTGATCAATGAACAGAATCTGGTAATAGAAGACCATGAATATCATAATGTGGCAAAAGTGATCGCCGAGCATATTAAAGTCCGTGAGAATGCGGAAGTATTTGGTAAATTTGAGAATGGCAGACCGGCGGCAATAGCGCATTCTTATGGGAAAGGAAAGACAGCATATGTCGGTACCTTGTTTTTTGCAAATGCTATGTGGAACTATTCGGGCGATACGAACGAAGTATTTTGTAAGCTGCTGGAAAAAGTGGAATATTCTCCAAAGGCAAAACTGTGCGGCCCGGGAAGTGAACAATTAGTGGAGGTACGTGTACTGGAAGGAAAAGATGAGGCATTCCTGTTTCTTATTAATCATGATGAAAAAGCAGCGTGTGTGGAATTGTCTGTTCCCATGGAAGGATATCAGCAGATCACTGATATCATGACGGATGAGAAGAAGAGCGTACAGGAAGGAAATGTTTCAGTAAAGGATTTCCTGCAGCCGGAAGAGGTTAAGGTATTTATGCTGAACAAAATATCGTGATGAAAAAGGAGGAGCGTAATGAAAGCGGTAGTAATGAAAGCGATTAATAATCTGGAGGTTGTCGAGGTTGAGAGACCGAAACCGAAGGCGGATGAAGTTTTACTGAAAATTATGGCGGTTGGCGTATGCGGTTCTGATATCCCGCGTATTTTAAGATATGGTTCCCACGTGCTTCCGATTATTCCGGGGCATGAGTTTGCCGGTGAGATCGTGGAAGTCGGAACAGATGTAAAGGGATGGGATCCGGGAGATAAAGCGGCAGCAGCTCCGCTGATTCCGTGTAATAAGTGTGAGTGGTGCAAAAAAGGCTTGTATTCTCTCTGTGAGGATTATAAATATTATGGTTCCAGAAACGACGGTGCGTTTGCGCAATTTTTGTCTGTGAAAGCCGATAATCTTATCCGCCTTTCGGATGGGACGCCGTTTGACTGGGGTGCAACGATTGATCCGGCTGCAAACGCTCTGCATGGTTTTTATCGCATCGAGGTGTCCGGGGAAGACAGTGTGTGCGTATTCGGATTGGGCGCGATTGGTTTGTTTGCAATACAATATGCGAAGATTCTGGGCTGCAAAACTATTATTGCAGTGGATGTGAATGATGAAAAGCTGAAGGTTGCAAAAGAATGTGGAGCTACGCATATTATAAATTCCATGAAGCAGGACGCCGTAGAGATGATTTTAAAATATACAGACGGACAGGGCGTTTCGGCAGCGTTTGACATGTCGGGTGTTCCGTCGGCTCAGGAGCAGGCCATACTTTCAGCTGGAAAAATGGGAAGAGTATTGTTTCTGGGCATTTCTCATGCCGCCCTGCATTTATCAGAAAAAGCAGTCGATAGAATTTTGAGGTATCAGCTTACCATAAGAGGAAGCTGGAATTCATTTTCAAATCCGTTCCCGGGAAAGGAATGGACGGATGCAGCAAAACTAATGGATGAGAAAAAGTTTAATCCGGACCTGCTGATTTCGCACAGACTGCTTTTGGATGAGCTGCCGGAGACATTCCGGAAAATTGAGAAAAAAGAAATTGTATTTAATAAGATTATGTTTTATCCGAATGGAATGAGATAAGGAAGGAGATCATGATGAAGATGAATTTGGCGTCTTATATAGATCATACGATTTTGAAACCGCAGGCAACAAGGGCGGATATTGAAAAGCTTTGCCAGGAGGCTTTAAAATACAAATTTGCTTCTGTGTGCATTAATCCCAAACACGTAAGGTATGCTGCAGAATTGCTGGAAGGAAGCAGCGTAAATGTGTGTACGGTGATCGGGTTCCCTCTTGGCGCAAATAAATCGGAAGTTAAGGCGATGGAAGCAAGAATAGCCATGGAAGAGGGCGCCAGGGAAATAGATATGGTAATTGATATTGGCGCCGCAAAGGAGCACGATTTTTCCAGAGTAAAAGAAGATATCTGCAAAGTAAAGGCAGAGGTGGACAGGAACCATGTGTTAAAGGTGATCATTGAAACCTGCCTGCTTACGGATGAAGAGAAGGTGGAAGTCTGCAAAGTCTGCAAAGAGGCCGGAGCAGATTTTGTAAAGACATCAACCGGATTTTCGACAGGCGGGGCTACGGCGGAAGATGTTGCACTTATGTTTAAAACGGTAAGACCGGAGCTTAAAGTAAAGGCGTCGGGCGGAATCCGGACGAGAGCGGATGCAGAAAAAATGATAGAAGCCGGGGCATCGAGGCTTGGCACCAGCGCTGGCATTGCAATTACAGAAGGATAGGCAGAGTATACGAAACGAGGTGGCAATATGAAAGCCTATATCATGAATGAGAAAAGAGAACTGGTGGTTGCAGAAAGACCAGAACCGGCAGAAAAGAAGGATAATATCATCGCAAAAATCTGTTCTGCTTCGATTTGCGGAACGGACATGCGCACTTTTCTGAAAGGAAATCAGAAAATCGATCCTCCCAGAATTATGGGACATGAATTTGCGGGAAAGATCCTCTATGTTGGAGAGGAATTGAAGAAGTATGGATTCGAAAAGGGCGACAGGGTAACGATCGCGCCGGCAATCGGATGCGGGGAGTGTTATTACTGCAAAAACGGACATACCAATATGTGTGATTCTCTGGAAACGATTGGTTTTCAGTATGACGGTGTGTTTACATCCCTGATAGAAATTCCGGCAAAAGCGGTAAAAAACGGAAATCTCATACATTTGCCGGATGAGATCTCTTACGATGATGCGACTTTGATCGAACCGGCTGCGTGCGCGTATAATGGACAGGCTTACCTGAATATACACGAAGGCGATACGGTAGTGATTTATGGAAGCGGAATGATTGGCTGCATACATGCGGAGCTTGCATTTGCGAAAGGGGCCGCACAGGTATTTGTGGTAGAACCGGTGGAAAAAAGAGGAAAGATTGCTTTGGAAAAAGTCCCGGGAGTTCAGTGGATCAATCCACTCACGCAGAATACAGTAGAAGTGGTGAGGGAAAAAACAGGCGGACGCGGTGCGGATGTGGTCATTACCGCAACCTCCGTTCCTTCGGTCCACACAGAAGCGCAGATCATAGCTGCAAAATGCGGCCGGATCTCACTTTTTGGCGGGCTCCCTGTGGATGGAAAGGGCTACCTTGACTCTAATGCGATACATTATAAAGAACTGCAGATCTTCGGCGTCCATGCGACAACGGCGGCATATATGAAGGTGATTATGGATATGATGCTGCACCATAAACTGGATGCAAAAAAATATATAGAAAAGATCGTAACACTGGATAATGTAGAAGAGGGATTTGTATCTATAAGAGATGAAAACACAATGAAAGTAGTGATCCATCCATAAACTGCGAAATTGTCTGCATCTGTATGGAACATATGCTTTCAGACAAGGGAGGTACTTATGGAGAAAGCAATTTTATTAGCAGTAGATTTAGGTACCAGCTTTATCAAAGCCGGTGCATATGATGTACAAAGTACATGTATTGCTTTGGAAACAGAGCCGGTGAAGGACTATCGTCCGGAACCCGGGGTGTTCATCCAGAAAGGGCAGGAGCTGCTTGATTCTGTGATCCGCTGTCTCAGTAAAATTTCGGCGGCGCTGGGGGAGAGAAAACGGGACGTGGCAGCGATGGCATTTACCGGACAGATGTCCGGATTTATGGGAGTCGATGAAAAGTGGGAGGACATTACTACCTGGTCCTGCTCGCTGGACAGCCGTTATATGCCCTGGGCAATGAAACAGATGGAAAGGCTGAAGGAAGATTTTCTGTGTATCGGCGGAACGAATTTTCCGCAGATGGCGCCCAAATTTGAATGGTTCCGGGATGAATTTCCAGGGGAAAATGAAAAAATCCGGAAGTATCTGATGATAAGCGGTTATGTTATCGGAAAACTGGGGGATATTCCGGTAGAAGAAGCAGTGATAGACCGTTCTTATACGCAGTGGACGGGACTGGCCGATGTGCGGCATGACTGCTGGTCGGAAAAGATCTGTAATGCAGTGGGCATAGACCGGAAGAAACTCCCAAAGATCGTGAACTCCAATCATATCTGTGCGCATCTGAATCCGGAGATGGCGAAGATCACAGGACTTCCGGCGGGAATACCATTGGTATCCGGTGCGGGAGATAAGGTGGCGGGATGTCTCGGAGCGGCGATCGTGGAATATGGAGATACAATTTTTGAAGCGTCTTCTTATGGAGAGATAAGCTGCTGTGTTCCGGAGTATCGTCCGGATCTGGAGGAGAAACGGCTGGATGTCATTCCTTCTGCTGTGCCCGGAGATTTTTACGCGACGCATTTTGTGGCGGGTTCCGGTATCACTCTGGACTGGTTTATGGATACTTTTGAAGTGGGAAAACAGGAAAGTGCAGGGGAATGCTTCGCCAGTATGGAGGAAAGGATAAAAACGATCCCGCCGGGATGCAATGGGCTTATGGCCATAGGATTGCTGGGAGGGTCTTCTATGCCGCTGGATGGAGCGCTGAAAGGGATGTGGATGGGGTACGACTGGAGCCATACCTCGGAATATTTTTATAAAGCGCTGCTGGAAAGCTTTACTTATGATTTTACGCTTGCGCTTGACAGAGTAAAAGATCTCTATCCGGAATATCCGATGGATGCTATTAAAATAATCGGAGGAGGAGCGAAGTCCCCGGTCTGGACGCAGATGTGTGCAGATGTGCAGAATATGCGGTACGTTACCTTGAACCGCTCTGATGTTGCTATGTGGGGAGCGGCAATGCTGGCGGGTAATGCGATCGGAATATTTGAAAATCTAAAGGAGACGGCAAAAAAATATGTGAAAACAGAGCTGGAATATCAGCCGGAACCGGAAACGGGGAGAAAATATCAGAAATACCTGAAACGTTATAAGGATTATACAGTTCGTCTCCATGATTTCTATGAAGGGATCTGAGCAAAATGCATGTCGGAGAAAAGGCGGCAGGTAATTGTTACTGCGAACAGAGTGAACAGTACCGCGTAATTGTTACTGTTCACATCGTTCACAGTAACATTCGCAAATCCATTTAAAATTCGCTCCGCGAATGGGATTTGCTCACACCTGTATCACTTTCTTACGGACTTTGCAGTGAATGCAAAGTCCTGGCCTGAGCAGTAACGCGTAACTGGTTGTGTCTGCAGCATCATGACGGCACAAATTGACAAAAAAGAAATGTAATGTTATTATGACCTGCATGAAGAAGAATTTATGCGAAGGCACCTGCGATCAGGATGCCAGACTCCTTTTTGAAAATGAAGATAGTATTGCTTACCGGGTGGAGAATGAGGAAGGCGAGCTGACGATCACAGAATAGCCCGTATTTCCGGGGATATGGCTGTGTTATAAGGATGCGCACATACAGACATACACCTATCCGCCCTCTTACCCGGCAGGCGTGCTGGAAATCACACACTGCCGGGAGGGGCGGTTTGAATATGACGCCGGAGATCAGTTCTTTTATCTGGCCAAGGGTGATATGGCGGTCTGCAAAAGCGCGGGCAGCGGCACCGCCGTGTATTGTCCTACGGGACACTACCACGGCGTTTCTGTGATCGTCGATCCGGCGCTGACTCCGCGCTGTCTTTCCTGCTTTCTGGCGGATGTGCGGGTGAAGCCCGCTGCGCTTCTGGAGAAATTTTGCGGGGAAAACCGCTATTTTATCATGCGCTCCACTGCGCGTCTGGAGCATATTTTCTCCGAGCTTTACACGGTTCCCGATGATATCCGCAAGGGCTATTTAAAGGTGAAGGTGCTGGAGCTGTTTTTGTTTCTGAGCAGCCTTGATCCTGCGCTTTCACAGTCGGGGCAGCGCTCATGCCGGAAATCCCAGGTGGAGCTTGCGAAGGATGTGTGCCGTTATATCAACGATCATATGGATAGAAAAGTGACGATCGAACAGCTTGCGGCGCAGTTTTATGTTTCTCCTGCGCAGTTAAAGAAGTGTTTTTACAGTGTTTACGGAGAATCCATCCAGGCATATATCCGTGCTTACAAAATGCGCTCGGCGGCGCACTGTTTAAAAACAACAGACATGTCGGTTGCAGAAATTGCATCAGCTTTTGGGTATGACAACAGCAGCAAATTTTCGCGGGCATTCCGGGAGGTGATGGGAGTTTCTCCGACCGAATGCCGGAAAAGTATCTTTTTGGAGCATTGAAAGAACCGTTTGGAGTGGAAACAGCGGAAGAGCTTTTGTTATAATGCGCTCTGTGAATAAGCACAGAGCGCATTTTCTGTTGCCATGCATACGACAAAGATGTCCAGTGGACGTTTTTTAGTTGTCCTGCATCCGAAGGGAGCTGCCGGTGGCAGGTACTGTGGGTCACGGAAAAAGTGCCGGCGATATTCTTTTTTTTACGACAAAAGTTAGCATAGACTAACGATGGGGGGATTTTTATCAAAAAATATCGTCTTACAATTATATTAGCAGCAGCGTTGCTGATATTATCATTTATATCGCTGTTTATCGGGGGGCTGGACGTGGACCCGGCCGGTCTTATAGGTGGAGATGCAAAGCAGTGGGAGGTGTTTTTGATCTCCAGACTGCCGCGCCTGCTGGCGATTCTCTGTACCGGTGTCGGTATGAGTGTGGCGGGACTGATCATGCAGCAGCTCTGCATGAACAAATTTGTTTCCCCGACCACCGGAGCTACGATTTCTTCGGCACAGTTCGGGATTTTGCTGGCGCTTTTATTTATGCCGCAGTCCACGCTGTGGGGAAGAGCGATTTTTGCATTTGTGTTCGCTATCCTCGGCACCTGGATCTTTGTCTGGTTTATCCAGAGCATCCAGTTTAAGGATGTAGTCATGGTACCGTTGGTTGGCATTATGTTTGGCAATGTCATTAATGGAATTACCAATTATCTGGCGTACAAATATGAGATGACACAGGCGCTGTCATCCTGGCTGGTGGGGCATTTTTCACTGGTTCTGCGGGGACGCTATGAGATTGTTTATCTGGTTGTGCCGCTGGTAATACTGGCGTTTATCTTTGCAAACCATTTCAACATTGTTGGTATGGGAAAGGATTTTTCAAAGAATCTTGGCGTTCCCTACAACCTGGTTCTTTTTATGGGGCTGAGCATTGCCGCCATGATAACGGCATCTGTGGTTGTGGTTGTCGGTTCGATTTCCTATATCGGGCTGATCGTTCCCAACGTTGTCGCCATGTTTAAGGGGGACAAAATCCGCGGAACGCTGGTGGACACGGCGCTGTTCGGAGCCATTTTCGTGCTGGTCTGCGATATGATCGGGCGTGTGGTGATTGCCCCCTACGAGCTGCCGATCGAGCTGATTGTCGGTATTCTCGGCAGTATTTTGTTTATCGGGCTGCTGCTGTATCGCCTGAAGCACGGCAGAAAGGCTGTGCGCTTTGATTTTACGAAAAAAACCGGAAAAGGCGCGGCGCAGAATGGAACAGGAGGGAACGCGTGATGAAAACCAGACGTCTCTCAAATAAAAATAAGCTGATTATCATGGCGGTGCTGGTGCTGCTGTGCTCGGCGGCGTACCTGTTTGTTGCCGTAAACTTTCATAATCCGAAGCTGTTTCAGTATTCCATGAAAATCCGCATTCCGAAGCTGATCGTTATGCTGATCACGGCGTTTGCCATCGGCGGCGCATCCATCGTATTTCAGTCGATTATCAACAATACGATTGTGACGCCCTGCCTGCTCGGCATGAATTCGCTTTACACGCTGATTCACACGGCGGTGTACTTCTTTGCCGGCTCCGCAAGCATTTTCGCGGTGAATGCAAACGCCGCGTTTGCAATGGACGTGCTGCTGATGGGCATTATCGCGACATTTATTTACAGCTATCTGTTTAAGAAGACGAATCATAATGTGCTTTATGTGCTGCTGATCGGTACGGTGCTGTCGTCCTTTTTCTCCAGCATCCAGTCGACACTGACGCGCATTATGGACCCGAATGAGTACGACACGCTGCTCGCCACCCTGGTGGCAAGCTTCAACAACATAAATTCAGAGATTATCGTTTTGTCGGTGGTTATACTCGCCGCGCTGATTTTTGTACTGCGCAAAGACCTGGCGCTGCTGGATGTGCTGACGCTGGGGAAGGATCAGGCGATAAATCTCGGCGTAGACTACGACAGGAGCATCCGGCGGCTGCTCCTGGGTGTCACCATCTGCATTGCGGTGGCGACGGCGATGGTGGGACCGATTTCCTTTCTGGGACTGATCATTGCCAATCTGTCCCGGCAGCTTCTGCACACATACCGGCATTCGCAGCTGATTCTCGGCTCGGCGCTTTTTGGCATGATTGTGCTGATCGGCGGGCAGTGCATCGTGGAGCGGGTGTATGTGTATTCCGTTCCCATCAGCGTGTTTATTTCCGTGGGCGGCGGCATTTATTTCCTTTATCTGCTGCTGAAGAACAGGAGGTTCTGAAGAATGATTATTGATAAACTGACAAAGAAATACGACGGAAAGGAAGTCGTGCAGGGGGTAAGCTTCGAGATTCCCAAAGGGAAGGTGCTGTCCCTGATTGGTCCGAACGGCGCCGGAAAATCGACGGTGATGGGCGTGATTTCGCGTCTGATTGCGCGGGACGGCGGCGAGGTGGAATTTGAGGGCGCCGACATTTCTAAATGGAAGAGTAAGGAGCTGGCAAAGCGGCTGGCGATTCTTACGCAGAGCAACAATATCCAGATGAAGCTTACAGTGGAGGAGCTGGTGGCGTTCGGGCGCTTCCCCTACTGCGGAGGGCGGCTTACGCCGGAGGATGAGCGTATTGTCGACCAGGCGATCCGCTATATGGAGCTGGATAGCTTCCGCGACCGGTTTATCGACGAGCTCTCCGGCGGGCAGAGACAGCGCGCTTACATTGCGATGGTCATTGCCCAGGATACGGAGTATGTGCTTCTGGACGAGCCGACGAATAATCTGGACATTTACCACGCCACCAATATGATGAAAATTGTCCGTCGCCTTTGCGATGAGCTGGGCAAGACGGTGATTTTAGTGCTGCATGAAATTAATTACGCGGCATTTTATTCAGACTACATCTGTGCATTTAAAGATGGAAAAATCGCAAAATTCGGGACGGTGCAGGAGGTGATGACGAAAGAGACCTTATCCCGTATCTACGATGTAGACTTTGAAATCATGGAGATTGAGGGAAAGCCTCTTTCCATTTACTATTAAAATTTAAGGAGGAGCAAAACGATATGAAAAAAGCAGTTTCGATTCTTATGACAGCAATGATGGCATTTGGTGCGGCGGCGTGCTGCCAGGCGGCGGACGCTTCGGCGGAGACCGTGGAGATTACCTGCCTTAACGGAGCAGGTGAAAAAACAGAGATGGCGGTTCCCTATGACCCGGAGCGCATCGCGATTCTGGATATGGCGGCGCTGGATATCCTGGATAACCTGGACCTGGGAGACCGCGTGGTCGGCTCTGCCTCCACCTCTCTGGATTATCTGCAGAGCTATATGGAAAACGAAGAAATCGTAAATCTCGGCACGATTAAAGAGGCGGACCTGGAAGCGGTCATGGCGTGCGAGCCGGATATCATTTTCATCGGCGGACGTCTGTCGGCAAGCTACGATGCACTCAGTGAGATTGCCCCGGTCGTTTATCTGTCTACCGACACAGAAATTGGACTTCTGGAGAGCACCCGTCAGAATGCGCAGACCATCGCCTCCATCTTCGGAAAGGAAGCTGAGATAGAAGAAAAATTTGCCGGATTTGACGAGCGCATTGCTACGCTGCATGAATTTGCGGAAGGAAAGACCGCGGTAATCGGTATGTGCACCAGCGGCAGCTTTAATGTAATCGGCAACGGCGGACGCTGCTCTCTTATCGGCGTGGAGGTCGGCTTTGAGAACCTTTGCGCTGACGTTGCGGAATCCAGCGGCGGCGGACGCGGCGGCAACGGCGGACAGGGCGGCGGCAGAGAAAATGCCGGTGCGCAGGAAGGTGCAGCGGAAGCAGCAGGCGAGGCACAGGAAGGTACAACGGAAGCAGCGACAGAGGTGCAGGAGAATGCAACCGAAGCGGAAACAGAGGCACAGGAAGGCACAACCGAAGCGGTTACAGAGGCGGCTGCCCAGGGAAATGGCGGCGCAGCGGAATCCGCGCACGGAAATGAGGCGTCCTTCGAGCTGATCGTATCGCTGAATCCGGATTACATCTTCGTAATGGACCGCGATGCGGCTATCGGCACAAACGGCGCGCAGCTCGCACAGGAAATCATGGAAAATGAGCTGGTAATGGGCACAGACGCATACAAAAACGGCAATCTTGTCATTCTGGAGCACCCGGCAGTGTGGTACACCGCAGAGGGCGGCGTGACAGCATTCGATGTTATGCTTTCTGACCTGGAGAGCGCGCTGCTGAACTAAGGCGCGGACAGCAGAAGGCAGATGCACCCGGTGATGATACCAGAACATCTGCAGCATGGGGCAGATACCCTGACTATCCTGTCAGAACGCTTACAGCACAGGGCAGATGCCCGGTTATAATATGAGAACAGACACAGCCAACCCGGATGATTCACGTCGTCCGGGCTGGCTCTTTTGTTGCCATGCATTTGAAAGAGGCTGCCAGTGACAGCTCCTGTCTGTGACCTCTGTCTAAACGCCATATGTTAAATATCAGAAATATCTGCTTACATGCTTTAAAGGACTGGCTTCCCGTCGAAGGCATGACACATTTGTTTCTGATATTTGTTGCATGACCGAGAATATTATAAATAGTAAGAGATATTATAAAAATATTTTTAAATATTGACATGTAAAAAATGATATGCTATAATGATTTCACATTTCAGAAAATCTGGCGTCTCGCCAAAATTTCAGTAATGAATACAACAGGAAATGCGGCGGGTACCAGGAATGTCTGGTTGTGATGCATCCGGACCCTCCGCGCACCGGAATGGAGGATTATGAAAAACGAGCTGGCAAGAACATTGTTTCTTGCGGGATCCAAAGTGCAGTATGATGCACAGTGCAAGAAGGTATTGAGCCATAAAATAATTCTGGCATGGATTTTAAAGTATACGATGGAAGAATTCCGGGAATATTCCGTAGAGAAAATTGTCGGTTGTATTGAAGCGGAGCCGGAGATTTCTTCGGTGCGGGTAAATCCGGGAGGCAGTGCGGCGGAGCGGATTTCGGGAAGCAAAAATGAGAGTAAAGAACCGGAAGAGGGTGAGGTTTATTATGATATCCGTTTCTTTGTGTATGTACCGGAGAAACGAAAAAGGCTACGCATGCTTATCAATGTAGAGGCGCAGAGGTCCTTTTACTGCGGCTATGAAATTGTAACACGGGGGATTTTTTATGCGTCGCGTATGATTTCTGAACAGCTTGGTACGGAATTTTCCATACCGAATTATAATGGGATAAAAAAAGTCTGCTCTATCTGGCTCTGTATGAACGCGCCCCGCTATATTGGAAATGCGCTGACGGAGTATTCTATTGCGAAGCGGGATGTGGCGGGCTGGCAGCCGGATAAGCCGGGCGCCTATTCCAAAATAACGTTCTGTACTGTGACACTGAATGAAAAACTGAAGACAGACAGTGTATTTCTGGAAATGCTGAATGTCCTGCTGTCCGGGAAGAAATCCTATAAAGAAAAAGAGCGTCTGCTGCGAGAAAAATTTCATATAAAAATGGACGCAGATATGAGAAGGGAGATAAATCTGATGTGTAATCTTTCGGAAGCTGTATATGAAAATGGCAGAAAAAGCGGAATGAAGCGCGGGATACGGCGTGGCAGACAGGAGGAGAAAAGAAGAATGGCGCGGGCCATGCTGGAGGGAAGATATCCGGAGGAGGAGATTCTCAGACTTGTTGAAATGACGTCCGGGGAGCTGGAAAGTGTGAAACGGGAGATGAAAACGACCTGAGGGAGATATGTCTGCGTGACTGATTTTTACACTTTTAAAAGGTCGGTTGCATAGGGTACACGTTTAGTACCGACCGGAGATAAGCGGAGAGAAAATTCCCGCAGTTCTGCTGCGGTACAGGTCTGATATCACGCAGCTTATTGCGGGGAATAGTATTTGATTACAGTTTTGCCAGTGCCCGCTCTCCGTAGCGGAAAGCGAAGGCGCGCAGTCCGAAGGCAAGTATGCCAAGGACTATGATTCCTGCGGCGAGGATTCCGTAGACGGGAATCCGCAGCAGATAAAGCCCGATGCAGCCAAGTCCGAGCAGCAGGCAGACCAAAAATGAGCCGAGCATGGTGAGCATGGCGATGAAATTCTGTTTGACGGCGGCCTGCTCGCTGGTCCAGGAGAGCTTTGGCTTCCAGAGATCGCCGAGCAACTGGAAATAGCTGACGGTAAATACCGTAAAAACATTGATGGCAAGCGCCGGGAGGAGCAGCCACACCGGGGTCTTTAAGATTGCCGCCCCTGCAAATACAAGCAAAAACGTGTAGGGCAGCGTAGCCGCGAAGCTGAGGCTGACGGCGCAGAGCATTTTTCCCTGGAGCTGCTTTTTATAGGGAACCGGGATGTATTTCATTTCGATAAAATTGCTTCCCTCGCGGGAAATGCAGGTGGCAGCCGACAGATTCATTGTGCAGAACAGCGTCGTGAGGGCGAAAACAGTTAGCATAAGCACACCGGAGAGCTGGTCTGTGCCGAACATCTGAAAAAGCTGCGACACCTGAGGCAGGAACTTCTGCAGCTCTTCCATGTTCCCAAGCAGGGGAACGATGAGCGCTACCAGAAGGATGACCGGCACAAGAAAGGCGGAAAGCACACAGTTCAGAAAATACACGGGCGTGCGCACCAGCAGCTTCCACTCCCGGAGCGCGCAGCTCTTTACAATGCCCGAAGTCTTCAGCGCGCGCATCTCCTCTGCAGCGGAGAGCTTTTCGCGTTTCTGGGAAACTTCGTTCATGCCGGATACCGCTTTCAGATAAAACCGGTTTCCTGCCAGCAGGAAAACAAGGATTGCCGCCGCGGCAGTCAGCACGTAGAGAAGCAGCATTGCCGGGTCTGTGCTTTTCAGTGCCCTTCCGGCAAGCAGCAGATTCGGGAAGATGTATTCCGCCTGGATGAGCAGTTGCTTATTTCCGGTGATAATGGCGGCGATATCCAGACTGCCCAGCGTCTCGCCAAAGTAACTGAAGAGAAGTCCTGCGCCGCTGGCGAGCAGGATAATCAGGATGGAAAAAAGCGTTGTGACTGCCTCTTTGCGGCGCAGCTTTGTGGTGAGCGGCAGAATCAGAACGCCGAGGAGGCATCCGTAAATCACCGGCAGTATGGGGAGTGCGAGCAGCACGAGCGCAGCAAAAAGAAAATATGCAATGCCGTGATGCGCCGCCGTTCCGATTCCGGCAAGCATGGGGATTCCGACAGCCGCGGTGGTGATATATTCGTACAGCAGCACCGTACAGAGCTTTGCCCCCGCAATCTGCCACGGGGAAAGCGGCATCGGCAGAAGATATTCAATATCCTTTGCCAGAAATAAAACGGACATCGCAAAGGGCAGCGACAAGATCAGCGTGGTAAGGGAGAGCAGCAGGAGCGTGATGTCATAGGCAAGGTACTCCAGGCGCAGCGGAGACAGCGTCTGATACATGGCTCTGCCAAACTGGTAAAGCAGAACCAGCAGCGGCACGATGCAGACGGCAATCAGCAGATAGAGCGCCCACTGTCCGATTATCTGCCGCTTCTTTTTTCCTGCGGGCAGCATACTGCCCATTCCGCATTTTAACAGGATTTTTGTGAGTAATAATTCTTTACGCATGACTGGTCATCTCCAGGAAAATATTTTCCAGCGACATTTCGCCGGAATAACGGGCGCGGAGCTGTTCCAGCGTGCCCCGGAACACGATGCGTCCGTGATTGATAATCGCCACATAATCGCAGAGCCGTTCGGCGATTTCCAGAATATGCGTGGAGAAAAGCACAGAATTTCCGGCAGCAGCGTGCTCGCGCATCATTTCCTTCAGCGCGAAGGAAGAGCCTGGGTCAAGTCCTGTCAGCGGCTCATCCAGAATCCAGACGGACGGGTTGTGCAGAAGCGCGCCGATGACCATCAGCTTCTGGCGCATACCGTGCGAGTAGCTCATAATCCGGCTGGAGAGGGCGTCCGTGAGACCGAAGCGGCTGGCGAACATATCAATCCGCTCTCTGCGCTGCGCCTCCGGAACCTCATAGACATCCGCGCAGAAGCGCAGATACTCGATGCCCTTCAGCCGGAGAAACTTATCCGGCGAATCCGAGACGAAGCCGAACTGTTTTTTTGCCGCGATCGGATCCTTCACGATATCGTGTCCGTTAATTTCAATGCTTCCATCATCCGGCGTCACAATGCCGGTGATCATTTTCAATGTGGTCGATTTTCCGGCGCCGTTCGGTCCGATAAAGCCGGTAATCTTGCCGTCCGGGACCTCCCATGTCTGGGAGTCCACGGCTTTTATGTTGCTGTTTCCGTAGGTCTTGGAAACGTTTGTAAGAGTAATCATGATGAATCTCCTTGTGAGTAAGTATGATCAGCTGCGCAGTGCCTCACTTCCGCGGGCAATGAGCCGGGTTCCATGCGATGCGATGCGCTGTGCTGTGAAGTGCTGCGCTCTGTGTAGGTTTCTGTAAAGCAGCGTCAGTCCTTTACGCGCACCGCGGTTCCGTAGGCGGTCACCTCGGCGGCGCCCTGCATAACGGAGGAGGAAGCGTAGCGGATGTTGATGACGGCGTCGGCTCCCATGCCCTCCGCGTCCTCCACCATCCGTTTCATGGCGATTTTCCGCGCTCCGTCCAGCATTTCTGTGTAGCTTTCAATTTCGCCGCCGACGATGGTTTTCATGCCCGCCATAAAATCCTTCCCAAGGTGTTTGGACATGACGACGCTTCCTTTTGCAATGCCGAGCGCCTCGGCGATTTCCTTTCCGGGAATATAATCAATATTTAGAAGCAGCATCCTCTTCTCCTCCTTTAATCTGTTTGATGCGCTGCCAGAGCGCCAGCAGTATGCCGATGACAATGGCGAGCAGCAATGCCGTCACTGCCGCGATCAGCAAAAATTCGCCTGTGGACAAATGTTCCCTCATGGATTCTGCGATCATGGCAAACAGAATGATTCCGATAAAGAGAACAACAATAACGGAAGCAGCCACGGGCGCGATGTAAGCTTTACGGTGATCATGCTTTTTGACATCCATAAAGACAGCCCCCTCCTTTTCCATATGTTTCATTTTTTCCAGATACAGATCGGCGTCCAGCGTATCAAGCGTCTCGCCGTGCTCCTGCATTTCCCGGCAGAGACACTGCGCTTTTTCCAGGGACGCCTGCTCGCGCTCCAGCACGATGATCTGACGGCGCGCACCGTCCTCCATGGTGAGCGCGCCTGCCTGCAGCCGCCGTATTTCCTCGATAGGAAACGACAGGCTCCTTAGCAGCCTGATCTTTTTCAGTGTTTCCACATCCTTCTGTGTATAATCGCGGTAGCCGTTTTCGCTGCGCTTCGGGGACAGCAGCCCTTCATGCTCATAAAAACGGATGTTCTTTTTGGTGATTCCCACCAGTTCCTCTACCTGCTGAATCTTCAAATCCCCACCTCCTGTTCAAATCCTACACCTTCCACAAGGGGGAAAGTCAATACAAAGTATATATTATTTTTAAAAAAAAGGAAAGATGCTTTTCAGAAGGGCAGCGTCTATGGTAGAATATTTGTAACTATTCAGTAATACGGTAAATGCCGGAAGCGGATGCGTCATGCTTGCATGTAAGCAGACGTTTCTGGTACTTGCCGCATGGCTGAGTAGTCACAAATATTTAAAGGGCTCGTCCCATGGTTTTGAAATGAAGGAGAAGGAAAATGATTTTCGATACACATGCACATTATGATGACGAGGCGTTTGATATTGACCGGGAGACGCTGCTGGAAGGTTTGCCGGGGCAGGGCATCGGGGCGGTGGTGAACGTGGGCGCGAGTATGCGCGGAGCGGAGGAATCCTGGCGTCTGATGCAGAAATACGATTTTGTATACGGGGCGATCGGTATTCATCCGGATCACGCGGGCGAGATGGATGAGGAAAAAATGCAGCGCCTGCGTGAGATGCTGGCGCATCCGAAGGCGGTGGCGGTCGGCGAGATCGGACTTGATTATTACTGGGATAAGGAATCACACGAGATACAGAAAAAATGGTTCGCCGCGCAGATGGAGCTTGCGCTGGAAATGGAGAAGCCGATCATCGTACACAGCCGCGATGCGGCAAAGGATACCTTCGACTGCATGAAAGAGGTGCACGCCGCAAAGCCCGGTTTTGCGGGAGGCGTGATCCACTGCTATTCCGGTTCGGTGGAGATGGCGCGCGAGTATGTAAAGCTGGGATATTACATCGGTATCGGCGGCGTCGTGACCTTTAAAAACGCCAGGGTGCTCAAAGAGGTGGCGGCGGACATTCCGCTGGAGCGGATCGTGACGGAGACAGACTGCCCGTATCTGGCGCCGGTTCCGTACCGCGGCAAGCGCAACTGCTCGCTGTACATCCCTTATGTAATAGAAGAAATTGCCCAAATAAAGGGCGTGACGCCAGCGGAGGTCGAGCAGGCGACCTGGGAAAATGCGCAAAAATTATACCGGCTGTAAAGGAGCATTATGGAAAAACTTTCAAATCCTCAGAAAACGATTGAGGTCATTCAGAAATATGAATTTGCCTTTCAGAAAAAATTCGGACAGAATTTTCTGATCGACGGGCATGTATTAAATAAAATCATTGCGGCTGCCGATATCACGAAGGAGGATTTCGTGCTGGAAATCGGACCGGGCATCGGCACGATGACGCAGTATCTCTCCGAGGCAGCGGGAAAGGTACTTGCCGTGGAGATCGACAAAATGCTGATCCCAATCCTGCAGGACACGCTTGCCGGGTACGGGAATGTGGAAATTTTAAACGAGGATATTCTGAAGGTGGATATTGCGGCGCTTGTGGAGGAAAAGAACGGCGGGAAGCCGATCAAGGTGGTGGCAAACCTTCCTTATTATATTACGACGCCGATCATCATGGGGCTTTTGGAGCAGCACGTGCCGGTGAAGAGCATCACGGTGATGGTGCAGAAGGAGGTGGCGCAGCGGATGCAGGCGCAGCCGGGCAGCAAGGACTACGGGGCGCTGTCGCTGGCGGTGCAGTATTACTGCGATCCGTACATTGCGGCGAATGTGCCGCCGAACTGCTTTATTCCGCGCCCGAAGGTGGGAAGCGCGGTCATCCGGCTGACGACGCATGAAGA
>NZ_CAJKOX010000002.1 GCF_905201705.1 uncultured Marvinbryantia sp. | reverse complement strand
AAAATGCTGATAGATACTGTGTTTTAGCGGATAATCAGATTTTTATTGTGTTTTTGTTTCAAAATATAATAAAAACCTTGATTTTAAGGGAAATCTGCAATAAAAAGAGCATTGACCTCCCTTTTCGTGTATAATGTCAATCGCCAAACCAACATCCTACGAAAGGAGCCAATGCTCATGGACATTATACAATACTTACTCTCTGTTATTCAATATCTTTATCAGCAAAACTGCTGGCTGATCAATTTTATCTGCAGATATATCCCCCTCAAGCAGTGGGCTTTTGATGATTCCCATTCCCCTAAATACCAGAAGTTTAGGATCGATGAGCTTCCTCTGGTTACTGACTTCCGCCAGGACTGGACTTACAAAGATCTCATCCCCTACTACGAAAAACGCTACGGTAAGAAGATCCGCCCCGTCAGACGCCGTTCGGAATGCGATATCCCTGACGACTGCTCCTGCCCACGCTGTGATGCCCCCAAACCGTTCCTTTACAAGAATAACGGCTCCAAAGGCCAGCTCCTCTGCAAGGTCTGTGCTGCCAGGTTTTCCCCCGCCGAAAGCCGCTTCTCTTCCCTGAAGCTGCGGTGTCCTCACTGCGGAAATGCCCTCGTCCCCAAAAAAGACAGGAAACACTTTGTCATCCATAAGTGTGTCAATCCCAAATGCCCCTACTACCTCCACAACCTGAAAAAAGTGGATAAGGAAGACCTCAAAGAGGATCATGGCAAAAACAAATATAAACTCCACTACATCTACCGCGAATTCACGGTGGATTTTTTCAGCATGGACTTAAACACCCTGCCAAAGAACGCTTCTTCCCTGAAATTCAGTAAACACAATGCGCATGTCATGTCCCTGTGCCTTACCCTCCATGTGAACCTTGGGCTGTCCCTGCGCAAAACTTCCCAGGCCCTTAAAGACCTGTATAACATCAGCATCTCCCACCAGCAGGTCGCCAACTACTGTAAGACCGCCGCCATCTGCATCAAGCCCTTTGTTGACCAGTATCCCTACGAAAAAGGCGATACCTTCACCGCCGATGAAACCTATATCAAAATCCGCGGTGCCAAAACCTATGTCTGGTTCATTATGAATGCGGCCTGCCGCTCCATCATCGGCTACCAGGTATCTGATAACCGGGGAGTCGGCCCCTGCATCCTCGCCATGCGCATGGCATTTCAGGGCCTTACTAAGCTTCCGGAAAACTTCAAGTTTATCGCTGATGGTTACAGCACCTATCCTCTCGCCGCAATGGAATTTGCAAAGAAGTTTGGCAAAAATTTACCTTTAAGATCACTCAGGTCATTGGGCTTACCAACGACGATGCTGTTTCTGCAGAACACCGCCCCTTCAAACAGATGATCGAACGGCTCAACCGCACCTATAAAGCTTCTTACCGGCATACAAACGGCTTCGATAACATCGACGGTGCCAACTATAACCTTGCGCTCTGGGTTGCTTATTACAACTTCCTCCGGCCCCATAAACATAACTACTATAAAGTACTCAACGAAGTAGAACTGCTGCAGGGTGCTGACAACATGCCGGGCAAGTGGCAGCTTCTTATTCTCCTCGGCCAGCAGACCATTCTGACTATGCAGAAAAACGGTACTGCCACATTGGAGCGGGGCTGTTGTCAATAGAACCGTGGAATACCGGAACAGGCGGCACAGCCGACTGTGAGGATATGCCGCGAAAGTCTATTGACATAAAGCTCACGGATTATCCTGTCCAGCAGAAAAGGGGCATCTGCGCCCTTTTCCTGCCATCCGGCGAGGACGGGTTCGGGCGGAGCCCGCTAATGGGTCAAGGGATTGGTCCCTTGCGGGTTCTCAGGGCAGCGCCCTGAGCCCTCGGAGAGCTTTTTGGAATCAATATCTGCAATTTTCAAGGTTCGTCTGAGCCTATTTTTTTGGCTCAGTTTTTCATAGATTACTTGACACTACCAAATCCAAAACCAAAATTATCTGTAAACGCAATATCCATTATAACCTCATGCCGCAACACTTCTCGAAAATTGTTGTCATCATAAGCAATCAAATAGTATTTCCGATCTTTACTGTACTTTTTGCTCTTGAAAGAGAATCTCAGGCGGAATACACGTTTCACAGTATCTTCGTCTTTTTTATCTGCAACATACAAATGTTCATTGGAAATTCGTATCCCATATCACTTTCTTTGCTTTTAATATGCTCAATAAGAGCTTTGCGCTGTGCAATGGCAATCTTCCCATCAGCTTTTACATATTCCTTTGTGCCAATATCCAAGAAGAGTAAATCACCTGTAGAATAGGCAAGGGACTGTACAATACCTTTTTCACTCATGCCAATTAATTCAGCTTGCTCTGCAATATCTTTTTCTAATTTATTTCTTGCCCATACTGCAAAACTTTATATCGCTGTCTTGCTCATCGTTTTCTCCTAAGTAATCCACATATCTATGATACAATTTGAAAAATGTCTTTATTATATGTAGAAGAATCCACAACCGATACTTTGCAGTTCAACCATCGCATCTTTGTATTCATGCTTCTCTGCAGATTTTCCATGATCATCTTTTTTGTTCGTGTATGTCCGCCAAAGTTTCCTTCTAAAAATAAAATGACATACTTCGTCTTTGTGTCGTCTGCAGAATCCTCTGAAAATACTGTAGTTATTATTTCTTTCAATTCATCCAATGAAGATTTTTTATCCCCAAAAGACCTCGCACCAGCCAGTGCAGCCAAAGTCATTGCAACCTTCTGAGGCACCTCTATATCAAGGCTTTCCCGTCCTTGTACATCAACTTTTGTAGATGTAGTATCTCGTTTTTGGTTATTGGGAAAAATTCTCCAACGGCAATTGCCTTCGTCTCCCAGACAATTTTTTACTTCAATAAAGGATATTGCATCTTTCCCCGCCGAAATAAAATCTACGCCTTTCGATCCTGGAAGTGCATTAAATAAATCACGATAGTATTTTGTATCATCAAACTTAATCGCAATGTTTTCATCTGGAAATCCGAATTTTAATCCACTTTCTTCTCTAATCTCCATAAATGATCCTCTGTTCTCTATCATACATTGCATCAAATTCCTGCATAATCGCATTATGCTTTAAATCTGACGCCGTTTTTTCCATTTCAAATTTCACATCACCCGCCCGCTCATCACGATACAGTGACATGAAGCGTATGTCCAGATGTTCTGAATTTAATTCTGGATATACGGTAAGCATATTAAATTCCTGCTGTACAAAATAATCATGTGTCGTCACAAAAATCTGAACGCCCATTTTTGCCAAAGCAACCAGAGCCTGTACAATTGGCCGGATCATTTTCGGATTCATATTTGTTTCCGGCTCATCCCAGAAAAGTATGGTATTCTTATTCAGACTACCAGATAGAATCATATATACAATCATGGAAAGTTTCCGATAACCATCTGATAACAGCCCCATTTCAAATTCGCCCTCGTCTTTTATTTTCAAAAAGAACTTTTTATCCTTCTGAACAATCTGACCCTTCATAATTTCTTCAAAGTTTTTCAGAACTTCATTCTGCTCATTAGTGTTTGCCCCTTTTGAGAGCGGTCTATCCAGCAATTTCGTGAGATCGTAATACATTTCCTCAAAATCAATATGGTACTCCTCATAAAGAGATGCAAAGTGTTCTGTAGTAGAAATCATTTCCTTTGTAGGAATATAAATCACGTCAAAATTTCCAAAGGATTTTATCTGATCCATCTTAATATCTGCATGATTTTCCTGTCGATATCCAAAGCCTACCGAAATCTGCTGATTCTTATCCAATAACACTGAAAAATCAGTACGGTTACTACCCTGTTTTCTGCTTACCAGGCGACCTATTTTCATGCCATCTGGGCGAAAAACGCCCTGCAGTTTATCCACAAACATCTTTTCTTCTATTTCTTTCGTCGCCCCCTCTTTATATCCTTTTCCAAGAGGCTTTAAAACAGAATACATCACTTTTAATAACGTTGTTTTGCCTGTGCTGTTTTCTCCACAAATGATATTAATATTTTTTGCCCAGTTAATTTCTGCATTTTCAAAAAGCATAAAATTACTCAAAGTAAGTTTATTTACTTTCACCGACTCCACCTCCATTTAGCTCTCCATAATTGCATAATCCTACCAATATTGTTCTCCAATCACCATTTATACGTTTAATAGTATTTCCTGCAACAATCCAATTAAAACTCTATATGAAGAATTATGTCTTTCTCCAATTGTTTCAGTAGTTTTCTCTCAAGCTTGGAAACATATCTTTTCACACCTTCTGCCGTTTCCAACTGCCAGGTGGTTTCCGCAGTAATCGTTTTTATGCTAATCGTTCGTTGCTTTAATTTCTTTCACATATTTTATCATAGAATTCTTTCTTTGGATATCAAAAAAATGGGTGTTCGAGTGATTTTTCGTCATTTATCAAGATTTTTATATGTAAAATTCTCACTGGAATTTTCCGACCCATCGGTAGTAATAACAAATATGACTTTTCCTGCTTTATGTGCTCACTGAAGATATTTCTGAACATTATCAATCTTTTCAATCGCTGCCCCACTGCATCCAGCAATGCCATACAATGTCGGGCGGGTCAGGGACTTTCACCCCTTAGAACGTGCGCCCACCGGGAGCACCTAAAATAACGGCACCCATACGGATGCCGTCGCCTTTTCTTTATAAGCTTGCAAAAAATAATTCGTAAAAATCATCCTGTCCGTCGAGCATGGGAGAATTTTCCCCGCCTCCGTTCGTGCTGCGTTTCATCGCCGCATGAAATTCCTCGCCTGCTGCGATGACGTCCATTTCATAAATAGGATATCCCAGTTCGCGACACTTACGGCAGAACGCCCGCAGAGGATCGCGATCCTGCCTCGTGGCAAGCAGCTCCCGGCGCAGGGCAGCGTCCCGCCTTGCGCGTCCTTGAAGTTCCTCTAAATAATCGATTGTTGTCATCTGCAATTATCTCCCAAAAATATATATCCTGCACCTGCCCGCCTTAATCTTTTTGCATCTTTCCGGACGCCGTGCTCACCTCGATTCCGCTCCGCTTCTTCTGCTCTGCACACTTTCGCACTAGGCTCGAAAACACCTCGCCAAATGCTCAATGCGTCACTGTGGGCGAGCGCCCTATAAAAAGCTCAACACAAGTTTTGCTTTGTGAGCAAGCTCCCACGCAAACTTGTGTTGGCTTTTTGCACGGCTATACCGCTTTTTCAAACTGACTGTTATATAGGTTCGCGTAGAAGCCGCCTTTTTTCATCAGCTCGTCGTGATTTCCCTGCTCGATGATGTCGCCGTCTTTCATGACGAGGATGAGGTCGGCGTCGCGGATGGTGGAGAGACGGTGTGCGATAACAAAGCTGGTGCGCCCTTTCATCAGATTATCCATCGCTTTCTGGATGCGCTCCTCTGTGCGGGTATCGACGGAGGACGTCGCCTCGTCGAGAATGAGGATCTCGTTGTCCGCCAGGATTGCCCGCGCGATTGTGAGGAGCTGCTTCTGCCCCTGCGAAATATTGTTGGTTTCCTCATTCAGCACCATCTGGTAGCCGCCCGGCTGCGTCATGATAAATTTGTGGATATGCGCCGCCTTTGCCGCGGCGATGACCTCCTCATCGGTGGCGTCCAGCCTTCCGTAACGGATGTTTTCCATGATCGTGCCGGAGAACAGCCAGGTATCCTGCAGGACCATGCCGAACATCTCCCGCAGCTCACTGCGATTGAATTCCCGCAGATCATGCCCGTCAATCCTGATGGAACCGCTGTTTACATCGTAGAAACGCATCAGCAGCTTCACCATCGTAGTCTTGCCCGCACCGGTCGGTCCGACGATCGCGATCTTCTGCCCGTCTTTGATATCCGCCGAAAAATCATGCACAATGATCTTATCCGGCTGATAGCCGAACGACACATGGTCGAACTCCACATTTCCCTTCAGCCCCTCGATGCTCACCGGATGCTCGGCAATCTGCGGTTCTTCCTCCTCATCGAGAAACTCAAACACACGCTCCGAGGCAGCCGCCGTGGACTGCAGCATGTTCGTCACCTGCGCGAGCTGCTGGATCGGCTGCGTGAAATTGCGGATATATTGGAAGAATGACTGGATATCGCCTACCTCGATCGCGCCGCGGATAGCGAAAAAGCCGCCGAGCAGCGCCACCATCACGTAGCCCAGGTTGCCGACAAACTGCATGACCGGCATCATCATGCCGGAGAAAAACTGCGATTTCCACGCGGAATCGTACAGCTTTTTGTTTGTCTCCTCAAAGACGCTGATCACGTCTTCCTCTTTATTGAAGGCTTTCACGATATTGTGTCCGCCGTAAACCTCCTCGATCTGACCGTTCACTTCGCCCAGATACGCCTGCTGTCTCTGGAAATATTTCTGCGAGCGCTTCATCACCTGTCCGATAATTCCCATGGAAACCGGCAGGATCAGCAGCGCACAAAGCGTCATCCAGACATTAATGCTCAGCATCATCACCAGCACGCCGATGATCGTTGTCGCGGACGTAATAAGCTGCGTGAAGCTCTGATTCAGACTCTGCTGCAGCGTATCCACATCGTTTGTGACGCGCGACAGGATCTCGCCGTTTGTGCGGCTCTCAAAATAGCTGAGCGGCATCCTGTTCATTTTCTGCGAAATTTCCTTTCGCAGGCTGTAGGAAACGTCGTTGGAAATGCCGCTCATCACATATCCCTGCACGAACGAAAACAGTGCGCTCGCCGCATACAGGCACATCAGCCCGGCAAGGATCGCAGTAATCTTTCCAAAATCGATGGAACCCGTTCCCTGAATTTTTGCAACAAGTCCGTTAAACAGCTCCGTCGTCGCCTTTCCGAGAATCCTCGGACCGATAATGCTGAACACCGTGCCGGCCACAGCAAACACCAGCATCGTCAGAAAACGGAGACGATAGCGCTTCATATACGAAAGGAGCTTCGCCATCGTTCCGCGGAAGTCCTTTGCCTTCTCATTCCCCATTTTGCGTGAACCGCGCATTCCAGATCTTCTCTGCTCACTCATCCTGCCAGTTCCTCCTTTGAAAGCTGAGACTCGGCAATCTGCCGGTAAACCTCGCAGTTTTCCAGCAGCTCCCTGTGCGTACCCATGCCTGCCATCCGCCCCTCATCGAGCACAATGATCTTGTCGGCATGAAGGATCGTACTGATGCGCTGCGCCACAATAATCGTGGTCGTCTCCGCCGTCGCCTCCCGCAGCGCCCGGCGCACAGCCACATCCGTCTTATAATCCAGCGCAGAAAAGCTGTCGTCGAAAATTAGGATTTCCGGATTCTTCTCAATTGCACGCGCGATCGACAGACGCTGCTTCTGCCCGCCGGACACGTTCGTTCCGCCCTGCGCGATCGGAGACGCATAGCCCTCCGGTTTCTCCTTAATAAATTCCTCCGCCTGCGCGATCTGCGCCGCCCGCTCTACATCCGCCGTCGGTGCCTCCGGTCTGCCGTAGCGGATGTTGGAATCGATCGTTCCTGAGAACAGCACGCCCTTCTGCGGCACATAGCCGAGGCGTCCCCGCACATCTTTTTGTGACATTTTGCGGATATCCACGCCGTCCAGACGAATCTCGCCCTTCGTCACATCATAAAAGCGCGGGATCAGATTCACCAGCGTGCTCTTTCCGCTTCCGGTACTGCCGATGATTGCAATCGTCTCGCCCTTCTCCGCCGTAAAGCTGATATCTGAGAGCACTTCCTCCTCCGCATCCGGATACGCGAAGGAAACGTGATCAAACTCCAGCCTGCCCTTCACGGACACATTCGGCGTGCGCGGCTTCTCCGGATCATGGATGGTCGCCTGCGTCTCCAGGATTTCACTGATACGCTTGCCGGAAACACTCGCACGCGGCAGCATAATAGAAAGTATCGTTATCATCAGGAACGACATAATGATCTGCATCGCATACTGGATAAACGCCATCATATCGCCCACCTGCATACTTCCGTTATCGATCGCATGGGCGCCGTTGTAAACGATCAGCACCGTCACGCCGTTCATGATCAGCATCATCACCGGCATCATAAAGGTCATGCAGCGGTTGACAAACAGGTTTGTTTTCATCAGATCGCTGTTTGCCTTCTCAAAGCGCTCCTCCTCATGCTTTTCGCGGCTGAACGCACGGATTACCGGGATACCGGTCAGGATTTCCCGCGTCACCAGATTCAGTCGGTCGATCAGCGTCTGCAGTATCTTAAAGCGCGGCATCGCAACCCTGAACAATATAAATACCACCAGTACGATCAGCACCACGGCCAGACCGATGATCCAGCTCATGGAAACATCCGTGCCAAGCACCTTCAGCACGCCGCCGACGCCAAGGATCGGCGCGTAGCAGACAATGCGGAAAAACATTGCCATAAGAAGCTGCACCTGCTGAATATCGTTTGTACTGCGCGTAATCAGCGACGCCGTGGAAAACTGGTTAAATTCCGCGTTCGAAAAACCGATCACCTTGCGGTATACCACCGCGCGCAGATCATGTCCGGTCGTCGCCGCCACACGCGCCGACAAAAACGTAATACTGATCGCCGCCACCATGCCAAGGAACGCCAGCGCCAGCATTTTCAGTCCGGTGGCCAGCAGATACCGCATCTGCATCGCGTCCATATCCTCGCCAAGGCTGTCGTACTCACTCTGCACAAAGCCGACTGCCATCTGCGTGATGATCGACTCCGGCATCTGATCCATCTGTCCGCTGATGCCAGAGAGCATCCGCTCCCGCATCGCAGCCGGAAGCGCGGCAATCGTCTCAAACAGATCTGCGTTCTCCGGCAGGTTCATCTGCTCTTTGATAGCAGCCGCCGTCTCCTCCTGGGAAAGACTCACCAGGGCGACCTCTGCCTTTCCAAGCGTCCCGTTCAGCTCCTGTCTCTCTTCGCCGCTGATTTCCTGCAGATACCAGGCGTCACCCTGCTCTTTATAGACGGACTTCACCTGCTCCTGCTGCTCCTCGTCAAGAAACAGCAGCAAATGTTTAAACGACTGCGCGCTGATCTGTTCCGGCACGCCGTCCTCTATTCCTTTTTGCTGGATTCCCACATTAATAATATCCGAGGTGTAGGAAGGCAGCGACAGATCACAATATGCCTGCAGAAAAAGCAGCAGCACGATCAGCAGCATATAGCCCACCGATCTTTTCATATATTTCACAAGCTTCAGCATTTCCTTTTCCCCTCACTCTTTTTTCATACGAAGTTAATAAATTTTATTACTATATATATAAATAATCAAGTCCCTTTATAGAAATTTAACAAAACTTTTATAGACTATTACGGTTCACTTCGTTCACAGCAACCTTCGCAAATCCATTTAAAATTCGCTTCGCGAATAGGATTTGCTCACGCCTGAATCACGTTCTCACGCCTCAAACCCACAAGACTAGCTTCGCGTCGCAGCAGGTGTTTGAGGCTTGCGTAAACAGCAACTATAGATTACTTTTTTCATAAAAAAAGCAGGAAATTTTTCTTTTCGGAAATATCCTGCCCCTTTTGATTCTCTGTATTCTTTTGCCTTTTTTATTCCCGCGAGCAATGAGCCAAGTGCCGTGCTTGCACGAGCATTTGGCGGTGCTGTGTGCCTGAAAATACCGCCTCACTGCCTTCGCATTCAGAACCGTATCCTCCGCCCCGCAATCCTTGACAGAAGAGGCTCGCTGTGCGACACAACGATCAGTCCGATTCCCCTCTCTTTTGTCTCTTTCAGCAGAAAATTCCAGATCTGGCTCTGCGTGATCATGTCCAGCATGGTGCTGATTTCATCGGCGATCAGAAATTTTGTGTCTCTTCCGAGGGCGCGCGCGATACAGAAGCGCTGCAGCTCTCCGCCGGACAGCTCCTGCGGATAGCGGTTCATCCAGTCCTGCTCGATGCCAAGCTCCCGGATGATGCGCTCCTCGATGTCCTGTCCGTCCGTCAGTGTATCCCTCATGCGCAGACGCGGGTTCACCGCGCGCTCCGGATGCTGCCAGATCATCTGCACCGGACAGTATCCCTTTTTCGGAAGCGGCTTTCCATCCAGAAGGACCTCGCCGGACTGAGGCTTTAAATAGCCCGCCAGAATTTTGCAGAGCGTCGTCTTTCCAAAACCGCTCGGTCCCAGGATCGCCGCGCGCTCGCTGCTGTCTACCCTCAGGGACACATTCTGAAAAACAGTGCCCTCCCTCTCCTCATAGGAAAATGTTACATTATGCGCTTCCAGTACCATAGCTTTCCTCCGTTAATATGATGCTCCTGCTGCATCTCAATTTGCGCAGATGTCACCTGCTGTATTCTGTTCTGCCCTGCGATATGTCACCTGCTATATTCTGCTCTGTCCTGTGAGATGTCACTTATTCGTACCGGCCCGCAATGTGCGTGGTGCGCCTCCACCGCAAGCGGCTCTCCTTTGTACTGCACGCAGCGCACTGTCGCGCAGCCTACGCGCCGCATGGGGACGTCGCTCCGGCACTTTTCCGAATACATGCTGCAGCGCGGTCCGAACGGACAGCCCTGCGGCATATCCTTTACATAGGGCTGCACACCCGGAAGCGGTTCAAATCCATTCTGCGGCATCGCCCGCCACAGCGCTTTCGTATAAGGATGGCGCAGGGTTTCTTCCGAAGCAAAATCCGCAACTGGGGCTTCCTCGATTGTTGTGCCTGCATAGAATACAGCCACCCGGTCCGCCACCTCCAGAGCCAGCTCAATATCATGTGTGATGAGCAGTACGCCATGTCCCTCGTCTGCAAAGGCACGGAAATCCTCCATAGATTTCTTTGCCAGCGCCAGATCCATGCCCGGCGTCGGCTCGTCCGCAATGATCAGCTCCGGCTCCTCCATCAGCGCCGACGTCAGAAGCACGCGCCGGGTCATTCCGCCGGAGCATTCAAAAGGATACTTATTGTCTACATCTTTTCCCAGACCGTAGCGCGCAAAAAGTGATCTCTGACGCTGGCGGCGCGCCGCGTTCTTTTTTCCCTGGCTCACCTGCTCGCCCACCTTCATCAGCGGATCGAGATAGGTCGTGCTCTGTGGGACAAAGGCGATCTTATGCCCACGAAGCTCCTTCATTTTTTCCGCCGTCAGCAGCTCTCCGTCAAAGTACATCTGTCCGCCGACCTTCGCATTATACGGCAGCATCCCCAGGATAGCGTGCGCCAGCAGGCTCTTGCCGGAGCCGCTGGAGCCGACCACCGCCACGATCTCGCCCTCATGGACAGAGACGGACAGCCGGGAGATCACCGGCAACTCCACCTGTCTGCTGCTGCGATCATTCTCATATTGCAGAAAGGAAACCGACAGCTCGTCGATTTCCAGAATGTGACGTTTTTCTGTACAGCTCATAAAATCCTCCTGTATGAAGACACTTTCTGTGGCAGGTTTGCAAAGCAGACATCCTGCCCGGACATAAAACCTATGCATGAACGCTGTTCGGATCGAGCAGCCTGCGCAGCGCATTGCCGCCGAGATCAAACAGCACTACCGTCAGCACCAGCATCATTCCCGGAAACAGCGCCAGCCACCATTTTCCCATGATCAGATAGGTCATGCTCTCCGACAGGATCACCCCGATCGCCGGCTGTTCCGAGGAAAGTCCGAAGCCTAAAAAGGTGATGCTGGATTCGTGCAGGATCGCGTGCGGAAACATCAGCACAAGTCCCACCAGAAACTGCGGCAGAAGGTGCGGAAGCATATGCTTCACGGCAATTTTCCACTTGCTCTGCCCCAGCTTTTCCGCAATCAGAATATATTCGCTCTGGCGAAGCTGCAGCACCTCCGCGCGGATCAGCCTCGCCAGCGACGTCCAGTGTGTCAGCGCCACCCCGATGATCACGCCCTTCAGTCCCTTGCCGCAGGCGTAGGAAATCAAAATTAACAAAAGGATATGTGGAATCCCCATAATTCCGTCAATCAAAAAGCTGATTGCCGCATCCACCTTTTTTCCAAACACCGCTGCGGCAACGCCGAGAAGAAGCGCCATCACCGCGCTGACGCCCGCCGCACAGACACCGATCAGAATACTCATGGAAAGTCCGGTCAGCGTGCGGCAGAGCATATTTCTGCCCAGCCAGTCCGTCCCAAACGGATAAGCCAGACATGGCGTCAGATTTTTCCGTGAAAAATCTGTCTCCATCGCGGCATCGTGGCAGAGAATTCCAGCGATTGCCACACCCGCCAGAAATATCACAGAAAATATCAGCAAAATCTGCGCGCGCTGTCTCTGATTGAATCTCTGCTTCACGTTCCACGCCCGCTGCCCCTGATTTAATTTCTGCCTCATGTCCTACGCCCTCCTTTCCGCATGCGCGGATCCACCACGCCGTACAGGAGGTTCGCAATAAAGTTGCCGAAAAAGACGATTGCCGCCGTAATCAACGTGATGCCCATCAAAAGCGGCACATCACTCCCGGTGCCCGCCGCCACAGCAGCCTGTCCGAGCCCCGGATAGGAAAATACCTGCTCCACCAGCACCGAACCGCCGATAATTTCACTTATTGATGCAAATTGCAGCGTAAGCGCCGGAAGCAGCACATTGCGCAGCGCATGTCTGCGCACGATGCTGCCCGTCTTTTCGCCGCGCGCCCGCGCGAACAGCACATAATCGCTCTCCATGATGTCGATCATTTTTTCCCGCGTGTGCAGGGCAATATTGGATACTCCGGTAATACTTAATGTAAACGCCGGAAGGATCGCGTGGCGTACACGATCCAGAAACGTCACTCCGGCAGCCTCCATTCCGATCGGCACGCTTAAACCGATCGGCAGCAGCTTCAGCCACACACTGAAGATTAACAGCAGCAACAGCGCCAGCCAGAAAGCCGGCGTGCTGGCGATCAACAGGCAATAGCCCTTTACCAGTTTGTCCACAGTTCTTCCGCGGAATACTCCGGCAAGCACACCAAGACAAAAGCCGAGCAGCCCGGAGATCACCCATGCCATCCCCATCAGAAACAGGGAATTTGACAATTTTACCGCGATCACGTCCGTTACCGGCTGGCGGTAAAGCAAAGATGTGCCAAGATCCCCCCGGAGGGCATCCTTCGCCCAGTTCAGATAGCGCTTTACGGGCGGCTCATCGACGCCCCAGTAGGAGCGCAGCTTTTCCTTCTGCGCCTCGCTCATACTGCCGAGCGCCGCCTGCCCCACATTTGCCTGCAGCGGATCGATCGGCGAGGCGGAGACCAGAGCAAACGTCGCGACACTCACCGCCGCAAGCAGCAAAAGCATTCGGATAAAGTTTTTTCCGGCAAATAATAAGTTGTGTTTCATGAAAAATAATTTACTCCCATTCCCACTGATCTACGTTATTAACGATCGACCATCCATGCCCATGCGGATGGATTTTCTGATCGGCTACGGTCAGACCGTCGCGCACAAAATACAGATGATCGATATTGCACAGCCATATCCACGGAATGTCGCCGTCCTGGGTGACGCCGGTCTCGCCGTCCCACTGCGCTTTTTTCCACAGCTCATAGGATTCTTCCAGATCGCTCGTCTGCAGCGCCTCGTCCATGTAGGCATCCACCTTTTCATTAGCGTAAGGCGAAAGCTCCGCCAGACCGCTGTCTGTCGTGTGATAAATATTGTAAAGCTCCATCGGTGTGTGTGCTCCCCAGCCCCACACAAGCGCATCCGACTGCGCGCGTGTGTAGGCGGTATCCCAGCCCACGCCCTCGGTCGTCACATCGATGCCGAGCGCTGCAAGCTGATTTGCGGTATCCTCTGCAAGCGCCTGCCGCACAGAATCGCCATTGGAGAACATCAGTGTGAGCTCCGCACGCACGCCGTCCTTTTCCCGGATGCCGTCCGCGCCTTCCGTCCAGCCTGCCTCCTCCATCAGCTTTTTCGCCTCGTCCAGGTTATATTCTGTCACCGCCGCGTCATTGTACCACGGCATTTTATCACATACGCTGTACGCCGCCGTTCCATAGCCGTTTAAAACATTTGTGATCATTTCTTCCCGGTTGATTGCAAGATTGATCGCCCTGCGCACATTCACATCACATGTTAATGCATTTCCGTAAGTGACGCCGTCGATTTCCTGCGGCTCGGTGCACGGAAGATTGATGCCGCGGTTGTCCACAGTCGCCACACTCAGTAAGTTGTATCCGGCAATATCCATCTCACTGTAGGCAGCCGCTGTGTGCGCCACATCGACCTGACCCGCCATTGCCGCTGCAAGAGCTGCGTCCTCTTCCATAAACAGCACTGTCACTTTTTGAATTTTGGGCGCTTCCCCGTAATAATCAGGATTGGCCTCAAAGATCACCTGCTGCCCCTGATCCCACTGCTTCATAATGTAACGTCCGGAGCCGATCGGATTCCAGCCGTAATTTTCATCGTATGCATGCTCCGGCACGATCCCGACGATCGCCATTGTGTACGGCCAGATGGAATAGGGCGTATTCATATGAAATTCCACCGTCGTATCGTCCACCGCAACCGCTTCCTTCAGCATCGTAAAATCATTCACCGAACTGTTGTCCCGGCAGTTATTGTAGGTAAACGCCACATCCTCCGCCGTCAGCGGCTCTCCGTCCGTGAATTTCACGTCATCGCGGATCTTCACCGTCCAGGTAAGCCCGTCCTCGCTGCAGGAGTACTCCGTCGCCAGGTCATTCTCAATCGAAAGGTCTGTCGTCGTGCGCACCAGCGTACTCTGGATCAGCGGCTCATGTACGTGCTCGCCCGCACCCCAGCCATACGCCGGATCAAATCCCGACGCCGGCTCCGAGGTCGCCGGCATCGTCACGATCACGGAATTATCCTCCGCATTTGCAAGCGCTGTCGTTCCAATAAAAAGTGTGCCCGTCAAAATTGCCGCACAGAAAAGCCCCGTTATTTTTCGTACTGTCATATTGTTACTCCCTTTCTGGTCTCATTTTAACCGTGATAAATTTCAGGTTTCGCGAAATGTCGACTTTTCACTATCATTGAAAGCCGCGAACCGTTCCTTTGGCAATTTCACCCGCGTTCGCATAGCACCCCGGCTTTCATTAGTGATATTATATACGTAAAAAAATCCCCCCACAAGCCCGGTGGGGGGATAAAAATTTAACAATCTCTCAGGAAAGGATCTGCGCGGCAGACTGTTCGAGCTGCGCTTTCGCTCTGCGGATTTCCTCCAGCTCCGACTCGGAAATCTTATCCAGCCGGCACTTATTAAGCAGCTTTTGCAAGGTGTTGCAATCATTTTTGATCTGCTTTTTATCCGCCTTGTCAAGATTCTTTTTTTCTTCTTTCAGCGCACGCTGTACCTGCGTGACAAGTGTCTGCGCCTCACGCGTCAGCTCCATCGCATCCACGCGGATCTGATCCTGCCCGGCGTACTCGTTCGCATCGCGGATTGCCTGCTCGATCTCCGACTCAGACATGCGGTCATTCGCCGTGATGGTGATCGACTGCTCCTTTCCGGTGTCCAGATCCTTCGCAGACACCGTCAGAATACCGTTGGTGTCGATATCAAATGTAACCTCGATCTGCGGCACGCCCGCCGGAGCGCGCTTGATTCCCTTTAAGCGGAATTTTCCGATCGTCTTATTGTCCCGCGCCATCGGCCGCTCACCCTGCAATACGTGGATCTCTACGTCGCGCTGATACGGCGCCGCTGTAGAGAACACCCGTGAAAAGCGCGTCGGCAGCGTAGAGTTTCGCTCGATCAGACGGGTGGCAACGCCTCCCACCGTCTCGATGGAAAGGCTGAGCGGAATCACATCCAAAAGCAGCAGATCCTGCCCGGCGCCCGCTGTCACCAGCGCATTTCCCTGCAGGGTGCTTCCAAGGATCGCCGCGCCCTTCGCCACGCACTCGTCCGGGTTGATGTTCCTGGAAGGCTCCTTTCCGGTAAGCGCGCGCACCTTCGCCTGGATCGCCGGAATTCTGGTGGAACCGCCGACCAGCAGCACTCTTCCAAGCTCGGAAGCAGCAATGCCTGCATCATTCAGAGCGTTCTGCACCGGTTCCGCAGTCCGTTCAATTAAGTCTCTTATTAATTCCTCAAACTTTGCACGCGTGAGGACAATGTCCATGTGTACCGGGCCTTCCCTGCCCGTTGTAAGATACGGCAGTTCAATATGTGCACTGTCTGCCGTAGAAAGCGTTTTTTTCGCCTGCTCCGCCGCCTCGGTGACTCGCGTCATCGCCGCAACATCACGTGTAATATCTATGTGATGTTCCTCACGGAAGCTGCGAACCAGCCAGTCGCGGACGCGCGCGTCAAAATCATCACCGCCCAAGTGATTGTCGCCCGCCGTCGCAAGCACCTCGATGACACCCTCGCCGATCTCAATGACAGAAACATCAAACGTGCCGCCGCCCAGGTCATAAACCATCACCTTCTGCGGCTCCCCGTGGTTCAGCCCATAGGAAAGCGCCGCGCTGGTCGGCTCGTTGATAATGCGCTTGACATTTAATCCGGCAATACGCCCGGCGTCCTTGGTCGCCTGCCGCTGAATATCATTAAAATATGCCGGAACAGTGATAACCGCCTCCGTCACCGGTTCCCCGATAAAGCTCTCCGCATCTTTTTTCAGCTGCATGAGGATCATCGCGCTGATCGTCTGAGGCTTGTACTCCTTGCCATCGATCCGGATGCTCCAATCCGTTCCCATGTGACGTTTCACCGAGCTGATCGTGCGCTCCGTGTTTGTCACCGCCTGTCTGCGCGCCGCATCTCCGACGATGCGCTCGCCCGCTTTCGAAAATGCCACCACGCTCGGCGTCGTCATCGCGCCGGAGCTTGCCGGAATGATCACCGGCTCCCCGTTTTCCACAACGGATACGCAGCTGTTTGTTGTTCCCAAATCGATTCCTATTACTTTACCCAAAGCTTATCCTCCTAACAGCACCGGCAGAAGGTGCAGAAAAATTGCAGCATACAAAAACTCATGCACATGCGGTTAAAGCCCTCCGCGTATTTCTGGTAATCCTGCCCGTTTTGATTATATGTGTCCCCGGTCTGCTGCATACACTGAAGCGTCTGCCGGTAAACCGTATTATCCGGCTCCCTCTGGAGCGCTTTCTGAATCTGCTCCACCGCAAATATCGTGTTGCCAAGTCCATGATTCGCGAGCGCACTCAAATAGTACCATCTCGCATTGCGGTTCGCGCTGACAATACTGTTCAGCGTCTGATTGGCATAGCTGTATTGTTTCATATTAATAAAGTCGATCGCCTGCCGGATGTCGGCACTATCCTGCGGCTGTGCATTTGGACGTGGCATTTCCCGCGTCTGTCCAAAGCCAAACAGATCGTCAAAATCAAAACCGCCAAATCCACCGTAACCGCCATAGCCACCTGATCCGTTTCCATACCCGCCCTGCTGTCCGCCGTAGCCGCCTGAACCACTTCCATAGCCGCCCTGCTGTCCGCCGTAGCCGCCCGAACCGCTTCCATAGCCGCCCTGCTGCCTGCCATAACCACTATAGCCGCCTGAACCATTTCCATAGCCGCCATAAGAGCTTCCCGGACCGCGCGACTGCTGACGGTTCTGATATTTTTCCGGGTTATTCAGCATATCATATGCCTCATTTACCTCGTTCATCTTCTCTGCAGCCTTCGGATCATCCGGGTGCAGATCCGGGTGATATTCTTTTGCCTTTTTGCGGTATGCCCGCTTTATTTCATCCTTCGTCGCATCCTTTGATACCCCAAGTACTTTATATGGATCGTCAATCATGGGATTTCTCCTTTCCCAGTATCCTTGCGTAGTATTGCTGCCATACTCCGCCATACAAAATATTTTTCAGCAGGTGCTCATCCTGCACCAGCGGCAGCTTCTCAAACTGATGTGTGGCGTTTCCAATCGCCATCGTAAGCACCGCTTCCATCTCCTCCGGTTTTTTCTGCATACTGACCAGCGGATTGTAATTTTTCTTTTTCAGATCTTTTTTGTAATCCATCGCGGCATCCATCAGATAAATAAACCGCCCCAGCTCATACCCGAAGCTGCGCAGACTATTGCTCCAGAAATCCTCCTCATACACAAAAAGCTCAGAGAGCATTTTCCCGGAACAGTTCACCGCATCATCCGGTATACTGTTATGTGACTTTTCAATCGCAGCCAGCTCTTTAATGCTGCTCGCCACGATCCGGCTCTGTCTGGGATATTGCTGAACCGTTTTCTGGAAGCTGTCCTCCAGTATTTTCGCATAGCGGTATTTCAAATGATTTCGCTCGTCCTCCCAGTCATCCAGACATTTATAATAGGTCATGAGCACCGTCATATCCGCGGCATATTCCGTGAATTTATTTTCCACGGCAATTTTTTTGCGGGTCGGATGAACCGCGCAGCGAAAGCTCTCCTCCTTTTCCGGCGGCTCATAAAGCGATGACAGGAACAGGATCACAAACGTCATATCATACGTCAGACTCATCCGCTCCATCTGTCCGTACCGCTCCCCCAGTGTTTTACAGAGTCCGCAATACACTTTCTGATACCGGTCAAGCTCCTCCTGTGAAAGTCCTTTTTTATTACAAATGATATATCCAAACATATTTTTTGCTCCTTATCATTCTGCTACAGATAATTGTACCTTTCACAAAAAATAAGTCAACGGCTTTTATGATTTTTTTATGGTTCTGCGTAATTTTTTATAAATCCAAAAGGATGTCACGTCCTATTTGTGTGACATATACTTTCTGTGAATGAAAACGGAAGCTTCTCTATCTTCTTCAGGTTTTCATCCGAATGCTCCACCTCGCGGGAATAGCGGTACACCACGTCGATCACATCTTCCTCATCAAGCTGCCGTCCGTTTTTCAGCCAGCGCGCTTTTAAGATTTCCCCGATCGCCTCCGCGCTGAGCAGCGCCATTTTCATTTTGGAAAATACCTGTCCGTCGTAAACGGCGCCGCAAAAATATGTACTCACAAAATATACGAGAAGCTGTTCCTTCTGAATCTCCCACACCGGATAGTTTTCTGCAAGCCAGCTTTGAAAATCCGCCGTAACAAGCGCATACTCCTGCGCCGTGTGTCCCAGAAATAAAAACTGCTCCACCTCCAAAAGCTGTACGTCCCACTCCTGCCGGAGCAGCTCAAGCTGAAAAAGCCCCCGGAAATTTTTCTTCGCCACCGCAAAGCTTCTCCCGGCATCCGCACCTTCTTCACACATTCTTTTTGCTGCAAACTGCCGTGCCGCTTCACGCTGATATTTTTCCAGCACCTCCTGACAGGCAAACAATTCTCCCTGGTCGATGCGGCGCTGCATATCGTGTGCAATACCGTATACCAGCCGCTCCCGCACTCCGTTCGGAAGCGTGCGGTCCTGCAAAATGTGAAGTATCACCTCACGCGCATCACATAATGCGGAATACAGAAGAAGATCAAAATCCTCCTCATACGTCTCCCGACGCTTTGTCTCCGCCCGCTGAAACGTCACAGGTTCTGTATGATGCATCAGAATTTTTGTGACCTCCGGGCACGACAGAGACAGAGTAAGCTCCCGCACGCCTTCAAATTCCTCGATGTGCCGCGGATAACGCCTGCAGGTCTGGCACAGATGATCGCGTCCAAGCGCTGTATAAAGATCGCATAAATTTTCATCATTCAAAAATGCGCAGCGTTTTTCCGCTTTCTGATGAAATACCTGCCCTTTCCAGTCGATTCCCCGGCGCAGCCGTTTCCGAAAGCTTCCCTTGCAGGTCTTATATTTTTTCAGTGATCTTCTGTCGATCACGATCTGCCAGCCGGCACAGCAGGTATCCTCGCAGGCATCGGCTGTGCAGTGAAATTTTGTGTAATAATCCGGTCTTGTATATAGCATCCTTCTGTCAAAAAAATTTCTGCGGGACAGCAGAAACTTTTCCGATCTCCTTTCTCTCACTTTGCGCTCATTACATTTCAATGATTCCATTGGAGATCGCTTTGAAATGCCCTCTTGCACAGTGAATCTTTGATTCCTCGATCAGTCTTGGCTGCATGGTGTCCATAGAGCCCTTTGCTGATTTTCCGCTGTTAATATAATATACATCGGCAATATTTTTGTCAATTATTCGGCATCCCGATAAAATCAGTATATCATAATTGCCTGCAAAAAGGGAGGCTTTTCGCCTCCCCATCTGTCCTATAACTTCTCCGTTACATCCTAATACTCGAGATATGCCCCTTTCATCGGGCTTGCCGCGTGCTCGCTGAAAAGTCTCAGCACACCTTTTTTGTATTTCGGCTCGCGCGGCTTCCAGTTTGCTCTGCGCTCTTTGAGTACCGCGTCGATTTCCTCCGGCGTCTTTTCCACGCCGTGGATGCCGATAATGTTGAGCTTTCGCTCCATAACGTCGATTTCGATGAGGTCGCCCTCTTCGACGAGCGCGATGGGACCGCCGTCCACCGCCTCCGGGCTGCAGTGTCCGATCACCGGACCGGTGGAGGCGCCTGAGAAGCGTCCGTCTGTGATCAGCGCGATACTGCGTCCCAGCTCCTTATCACTGCTGATCGCCTCTGAGGTATAGAACATCTCCGGCATACCGCTGCCCTTCGGACCCTCGTAGCGGATGAATACCGCGTCGCCCTTCTGCACCTTGTGCTTCAATACCGCGTCAAGGCATTCTTCCTCGCTGTCAAACGGTCTTGCCCGCAGCACCGCCTTAAACATTTCCTTCGGGCATGCCGTGTGCTTGATCACTGCGCCCTCCGGGGCCAGATTTCCCTTCAGGATCGCGATGCTGCCGTCGGTTCCGATCGCCTTGTCGTATGGGCGGATGATGTCCTCTTTTGTCACATTCACGCCGTAGCGCGCATTGAAGTCCGCCAGCCACTTTCCGCAGCGCTCATAGAAGCCGTTCTGTTTCAGCTCCTCCAGGTTCTCGCCAAGCGTCTTTCCCGTCACGGTCATCACATCAAGGTGCAGATGCTCCTTGATTTCCTCCATAATCGCCGGAACGCCGCCCGCATAGTAGAATACCTCCGCCGGCCAGCGTCCTGCCGGACGCACATCCAGAAGATAACGCGCACCTCTGTGCAGACGGTCAAAGGTATCGCCGGTGATCTCAATGCCAAATTCGTGAGCAACCGCCGGAATGTGCAGCAGACAGTTCGTGCTTCCGGAAATTGCCGCATGTACCAGGATTGCATTCTCAAAGCTGTCCATCGTCACGATATCGGACGGCTTCATATGCGGCATCGTCGCAAGCTTTACCGCCTGCTCACCGGCCTGTCTTGCGTATGCCAGAAGGTCCGGGCTGGTCGCCGGCATCAGCGCACTTCCCGGCAGCGCCAGGCCGAGCGCCTCCGCCATGATCTGCATGGTGGACGCCGTTCCGATAAAGGAACATGCACCGCAGCTCGGGCAGGCATTGCATTTCGCCCAGTTCAGCTTTTCCTCGTCAATTTCTCCGCGCTGATATTTTGCGCTGTACATGCCGAGCTGCTCCAGAGTGAGCATCTCCGGCCCCGCATTCATGGTACCCCCCGGAACCACTACCGCCGGGATGTCCACTCTTGCCAGCCCCATAAGGTTTGCCGGCATTCCCTTGTCGCAGCTTGCCAGATAAACACCGGCGTCAAACGGCGTCGCGTTTGCGTGGATCTCGATCATGTTTGCGATCATCTCACGGCTTGCCAGACTGAAATTGATCCCGTCCGTTCCCTGGCTCTCACCGTCGCAGATGTCGGTGCAGTAATAACGTGCGCCGTGTCCGCCCGCTGCCTCCACGCCTTTCCTTACTTCCTCCACCAATACGTCCAGATGACCGCTTCCCGGATGACTGTCTCCGAAAGTGCTCTCAATCATGACCTGAACCTTTGATAAATCCTCCGGCTTCCAGCCGGTACCGATGCGCAGCGGATCAAGCTCCGGCGCTAATCTTCTCATTTCCTGACTCTTTAATTCCATCGTTTGCAGCCCCTTTCTACTTTATGTTAAATGTCCTGTCGCGATTTTTCTGTGATGCGCGGGGCGAAGGTACGTCACTCCTTTTCGCCCCGCCATCCGTCTATGCGAAGAAGGATATGATTAATGCTACCACAAAACCGGTTCCGCCTACAAGCGTTTCCATAATCGTCCATGTCTTTAAGGTTGTCTTTTCATCCATGCCCACCAGCGACTTCACCAGCCAGAAGCCGGAATCGTTGAAGTGGGAACATACTGTCGCGCCGCCTGCGACTGCCGCCGTTGTACATGCAAGGTACAGCGGGGACAGCTCTGCAATGCCCGGCATTGCCGCGATGATGCCTGCCGCCATCGTCATTGCCACCGTTGCGGAACCCACGCAGATTCTTACCAGCGCAGCTACGATAAATGCGATAACAACGATCGGAAGGTTTGCGGATGCCACCGCGTTTCCGATCACATCGCCAAGTCCGGAATACTGGAGCATATAGCGGAGCACGCCGCCGCATGCCGTTACCAGAAGGATCAGTCCGGTCGGCTCCAGAGATTTTGTCATGATCTTTTCCAGCTCATCCATCTTGTAGCCATGCTTTACGCCGAGCACGAGCATCGCCACGATGGTCGCGATCAGAAGCGCTACGAACGGCTCGCCAAGGAAACCAAGGATCGGCGCGATCGGAGCCATTGCCGGAACAACGCCAGCGACAGAATCCAAAATAATCAGTACAAGCGGAATCAGGATAATTCCAACGATCGTCCAGAAGTTCGGAAGCTTCGATTCGTCAAAGTCTTCCTGATTTGCCACATGCTCCGGAACCGGAACGTAATACTTGTTTCCGCAGATGGAGCCCCATACCGGACCTGCCACGATCATCGCGAAGATACCGCAGAAGATGCCGACCATGATCACCCAGCCAAGGTCTACGCCGAGCATCGTTGCCACCAGCACCGGTCCCGGTGTCGGCGGGATAAACGCATGTCCGACTGCAAGACCTGCCAGCAGCGGAATTGCGTAAAACAGCGAGGAACGTTTTGTTCTCTTTGCCAGCGAAAATGCAAGCGGGATCAGAATAATAAGGCCTGCGTCGAAAAATACCGGCATTGAGATAACCAGACCGGTGATTCCGAGCGCCCAGGCCGCTTTTTTATCACCAAACCATTTTACCATCGAGACGGCAAGCGTCTGGGCGCCGCCCGATACCTCCAGAATTGCGCCAAACATCGAACCAAGTCCTACCAGAAGCGCAATGCCCTTTAACGTGTTTCCAATACCATCATTTACTGCCGTCACGATATCCTCGAACGGCATTCCTGCTACCAGCCCGATGACGATCGCGCCGACCAGGATAGCAACCATTGCCTGAACCTTAAATTTAATAATCAGTACCAACAGTAATGCGAGTCCTATCAGCGCGGCGATCACCAGCCGGGTAGGATTCAGAGCGACTTCTCCAGTCATAATAATAATTCCTCCTTCAGCATAATTTCGTTTCCCTTATAACATCTGACGTCTTATGTTATGTTGGTTTTATTATAGTATTTTCTTTTATTTTCGTCAATACATCTGATGTATTTTGTTCTTTTTCTACTTTTCTAACAAAAAACAGCAGATTTTTCTGTTAAAAACCTGCTGTTTTTGTTTATTATGTCCATATTTTTTCTATTTATACCCAATCCAGAAATTTCCAGAGAGTGTTCGTCTGATGTTTTACTCCGTATTCTGCGCTTCCCCGATCTTTCTGTCGCCCGGTGTTTCCTGCGCTTCCCGTTCCTCCATCAT
Organism: uncultured Marvinbryantia sp.; assembly: GCF_905201705.1. Lineage (GTDB taxonomy): Bacteria > Bacillota > Clostridia > Lachnospirales > Lachnospiraceae > Marvinbryantia. The sequence goes on along the minus strand of NZ_CAJKOX010000002.1, from coordinate 133,162 downwards.
CTTCATCAGCATCTGGCGGTTGTACGTCAGATGCATGATCATCGCGCAGCGCGCGCCGATAGAATCGCCCTTTTGTATGGCGTCCGTCACCGCCCGGTGCGTCTCAATAGTCTCCTCCATCAGTTTGCGGTGCGTCAGATTTCCGAAGGTCATGACCGCCGTGTTGATGATTGGGACCAGCGTCTCCACCACCCGGTTCTTGCTGCACTTTGCGATATACGTGTGAAATTCCACGTCCTTTTTCAAATGGTTTTTTCCCTCGCGGTATAATTGTTCCACCTCATCACATAATTCATTCAGTTTTTTTCGTTCCTCCTCCGTCGCCGACCCGGCAGCGAGCGCGGCGATCTCCGGCTCGATCATCAGACGGACCTCGAAAAGCTCCAGTGCGAGCTGATAGCGGTCCTGAAACCTGGCAAACCCCAGCGGATCGTCCTCCAGCGAGTATGTGCTGATCACATAGGTACCGGAGCCGCGCCGGACCTCCAGGATTCCCTTGGAGACCAGCGCCTTCACCGCCTCGCGGATCGTACTCCTTCCCACGCCGAACCGCTCCGCCAGCTCAAATTCATTCGGGATCTTCTCCCCCACCTTCACCGGCTCCTGCAGGATGAAATTCATCAGCTCATCCTCCACCTGCGATCCGAGCAGCTTTTTATTCACCTTCTCAAACTGATACATTGCATAACCTTCCTTGCTTTTGTCTACTCCTTCGGTTTATCGAGGAACCCGATAAACACGTTGCCCGATTTTTCAAACAGCTCCAGGGCGTCCTCGTCACTGATCAGATACGATTCCTCCGCGCCTGGCTCGTAAAGGCGCACATTGCCCCACTGATCGTATCCAAGCACGATCCGCACGCCGTCCACCGTATCCGCCAGCAGCACGTTGCCCTCGCTGATAAAATACTGCACCGACTCGATATCGCAGCCGGTCAGATCCAGCACCCACTTGTCGGGAAGCTGTCCCTGCAGATAATCAATATCCATCGTTCCGCTCTGGATACACGCCGGCACCTCGTCAAGCGAATACTCTGCCGCCGTTTTCTTGTTGCCGCGCTCCCAGACATAGGTCTGATCCTGATCGACGACCACGCCGAACAGCTCGTTCGCACGCACGATCGCGGTGTTGGCATTTTCGTAAATGCCCTCCAGCCTGCCCTTCGCGTACACGTAGTACAGCTCCTCATTGTGTTCCTTTTCCCCGATAGTGACCTCCCGCTCCGTCTCATTGACGATCATGCGGCTGCGCACCGTCTGCGGCGTCTGCTTTTCGGAGGCATTCTCCATCAGAAGGATCCGCTCCGTCTGCTTGCGGTCACTCACCTGCGTCGTCAGTCCGACCGCGTCCGTCTCCCGCACGTTATCAATAATGTGATCCTCCGACGCTTCCTCCCAGCCGTCACCTGATCTGCGCACGCGTGTCATGGTAAGCAGCCGGTCCTCAACCACGGCGTCCGTCACATAAATGCCGGTTTCACCGTATTCCTTGACCGTCTCGCCCTCCTCGTTGATGATGTAAACAGTGCGCATCGGGAAAATCTCGTCCCCCTCATGCGACGCGTCGATGTCCGACACCTCCGCGATTCCATAAACCAGCGCCTCGCCCATATAGCCAAGCATACGGATGCGCTCGTTCTCCCCGCAGGTAATCTGGCTGCTCTCCTTCGTGTCCATATTGTAGATGTTGATGGTACGCGAATCGTACGCCTCGTTCTCCGCCAGATAAGCAAAATACTTGCCGGATTCCGAGCCGACATAGCAGTTCGGCTTCATATTTTCCACGATTTTCGTTGTCTCAAACGTCGTCAGATTGATCTCGTACACATCTCCGTCCAGCAGCAGATAAAAATCCTCCTGGTCATCCGCCACATAAGAAATTTCCTGCACATCCGCCTTCAGAAGATCGTAGGAGCGCATGGTATCCACAAACAGCATTTCCTCGATACCGCCGGAGGAAGCGTCGTAAAAATAGACTGCCACGCCCGACTCGCCCTCGTGACGTCCGCGGTTCATGTAGCCCGCCACCACAAACTGGATGTTGCCGTTCGTACTTACCTTTAAGATCTTAATGTCATGCTGTCCGTAAATATCGCGGTAATCCGTGCCCCCCTTCTGGCGGAAGGTGAATACCTGCGCCATCTTTCCGCTCGAAGAATCGTAACTCCACAGCTCTCCGCCGATCTCAAAAGCGTAAAAGCGGCTCTTTGAATCCGTCACAAAGGAAATATCACTGTCGCAGATGCCCAGGCGGATGCCCTTATCCGTCAGCACGCCGTTATCCGGATTGAAGATCTCATTCGTCGAGCGCTCAAAATCCAGCAGCATCACCGATTCATCGGCATAGCGCAAACGGAAATATTCATTTACCGTATACAGCTCCGTGTAACCCTCCTCGCTCTGCGCGCTGATCAGGTACTCCTGCACGATCGTCGCCGTCGTCTCGTTCAGCTCCTTGATCGCCGGGATAGACTTATAATAAATCTGCGGGTTCAGATTCCCCCACACAATCTGATCTGTGGTTGTATGGATGTCCATAAAGGACAGATCCACCTCGTCCTCGTCGCCCTCCGGCTCCAGGTAGAGCGCCAAGCGGTCCACCTCCTGCCGGTTCAGGCATTTCTCGGAAAAGCTGATCACAAAATCCAGATATTCCTTCGTGTGCAGGCTGTCCTGCTGCACCACGCGGGTATAGTAATAGATGTCGCGCCCATCCGCGCGGAGCTGGATCTTCAGCACATACTCCTGGTTCATGCGCATAAAATTCTGCAGCGTGAAGGACGCCGTCACATAGTCGCCGTCCTGCGACAGGTTCGTCACCTTTGTGTTTTCCAACGACGTCTCTCCATCCGCAGTAAACACTTCAAAATAAATATCGCTCACCTGCGCGCCAAAGGTCTGCACCTCGATGCTCATATCGCGCTCCGTGGAGATCGGCGTAAGCGTGTCGCGCACCGCTGTCACCGCCATCGGCTTCACGTAACCATGCAGCGGGTTCATCTCCACATCCTTATATACCATATAAACAAGCGGAAGCGTCGCCTGCGACATATCCTCCGTCTGCATCTTTGTCTCGTCATTGATAAGCTGCGCGAAAACCGCCGCCGAAGCGACAAAAATCACCAGCAATACCGCTATTCTGATCAATACCTTTTTCATTGCACCCCTCCAAATAACGCGTCCTCCCGCTGCAGAAGCTTTCCGAGCAGCGGCTGCGCGTTCCATGCCTCCATGCACGCGGTCAGTGCCTGGTTTGTCTTTACAACGCCGTTTTTCCTTCGCACCGCACGGATCAGAATATTTTTCGGCGTGTGCTCCATGTCGATAAATTCCAGAAGCTGCACCTGATAGCCCTGCTCCTCCAGAAGCTCCGCGCGGAAAGCGTCCGTCAGAAGCGCCGCCATCCGCTCCTTCACCAGCCCATATTTCAGCACCGGCTGCATCAGCTCACTGGAAATCTGCCCGTTCAGCTCGTGCTGGCAGCAGGGCACCGAAAGGATCACCTGCGCATTCCATTCCACCGCTTTCTGCAGCGCATAATCCGTCGCTGTATCGCAGGCGTGCAGCGTAACCACCATATCCGCCTGCGTGCAGCCCTCGTAGGAGGCAATATCCCCAGTGAAAAATCTTAGTTTTTCATAGCCGTATTTTTCAGCGAGCTGATTACAGTGCGCGATCACATCTTCTTTTAAATCAAGCCCGATCATGCGGACGTCAAGCCCCTGCTGCTCGTGCAGGTAATAATACATCGCGAAGGTGAGATACGATTTCCCGCAGCCAAAGTCGATGATCGTCAGCTCACGGTCTTTATCCAGTGCCGGCAGGATATCCGCCACAAATTCCAGAAAACGGTTGATCTGCCGGAATTTGTGGTAGCGCGCGTTCACCGTCTTTCCCTCCGGAGTCTGCACGCCAAGGTCGACAAGGAACGGCACCGCCCTGCCTTCCTCCAGAAGGTACTGCTTTTTGCGGTTGTGCTCCGCCACCGCCGCCTGCCGCGGCCTGTCCGGCTTTTTTATCTTCACCGTCGCCTGCCCCTTTTTGCTCACCAGCGCCTGCACGGACAGCTCCTGCGTGTCCATCACAAGCTGCTTATAATCCTGCAGAAGCCAGGCTTCGATCTGACAAGTCAGCTCATCCTTTTCATAATTTTTGTGAAACTCCTTTTTGCCGTCGGAAACCGCTGTCTGAAAAAGAAGCCTCCCCTTCACCAGCACCGGGCGGATCTTCACTTTATCCGCCGTGCCGGCGTGACGCCTGCCGCTGATCGTGATGCGCAGCAATTTTTCGTCTAAGTGTTCGTCTAAAATCCCACGAAGTCGTTGCATATATGTCTGTCGAAATTCCGCAGACGGAATTTTCTTCCTTTCAGTCTTTGATAATTCATCTTATCACAATCAGCGGATTTCGTCTACCAGGGGTTTTTCAAATACCTCGCGGGAAAAAAATCGTCTACTCCCTCATCGCCTTATCAAGCGTCCGACGCACAGCGCCTGTGCCCGCCGTCATGCTCTGCAGATAGCCGCACACCTTGTCCGCCAGACCTGCCTCATACAGGTCAACGCCGAAGATCTCTTTCATTTTCAGCACCGGCGCGATGATGCTCCTGACATCCTGCTGCTCTGTCAGCTTTAAGCCGTCGATGCAGGGTTTTAAGGTGTCAAGCATCGGCTCCGGGCTGAGTTCGAAGGAATTTCCATTATCGTCCACTGCCATCAGATAGCGCAGCCAGCCTGCAAGCACCAGCGGGATTCCTTTCAGGGTCTTTACATCCAGCGTATCGGATTCCTGGTAAGCGCGGATGGTTTCTCCGAAACGCACCGCCAGCTTCTGCGAGGTATCCGTGACGATTCTCTGCGGCGTATCCGGCATAAACGGATTCGGGATACGCACCTTCAGAACCGTATCCAGGAAATCCTTCGGACGGATGATGCCGGGATCGGTGGCAACCGGCAGGCCCTCCTTGTATCCGATCGTTTCCACCAGCGTGCGGATGCCCTCGTCCTGCATCTCCTCATAAATTTTCCGGTAACCGAGCAGGCAGCCAAACACAGACAGCGCCGTGTGCAGCGGATTTAAGCAGGTGCAGACCTTCATACGCTCCACCTTATCCACCGTCTGTGCATCCGTGAAGATCAGACCGCCCTTTTCCAGCTCCGGTCTGCCGTTCGGGAAGGCGTCCTCGATCACAAGGTACTCTGACTCCTCGGCGTTCACATACGGCGCGATGTAGGTCTTTTTCGCGGTAATGATCGGCTCGGTTCCCTGGATATGGTCCTCCCTCAGCATCGCCTCCACGGAAGCATCCGGGCGCGGACAGATTTTGTCGATCATCGTCCACGGGAAGCTCACCTTTTCCGGGTTTGTTATGTAGGATAAAAAGCCCTCTTCCGCCAGATTGTTCTCACTCCACGCTCTGACATAGGTCTCTACCGCTTCGCGCAGGATCGTTCCGTTATGTGAGCAGTTGTCCATGCTCACCATCGCGATCGGCTTCTCTCCCGCCTGGTAACGCGCATACAGCAGCGCGCAGATTTTTCCGATGTAGCTTACCGGCGCCTGCCAGCCCTTCTGCAGATCCTCCAGCACATCGCTGCGAAAGCTGCCGTCGCCGCCCCTGATCGCGTATCCCTTTTCCGTGATGGTAAAGCTTGCCATCTGCAGGGAATCCTTCGTAAAAATCTCCTTTAAACGGTTAAACTCTTTCTCATAGCCTCCGTCCAGCGTCAGCGATTCCGCCACGCTTCCGACCACCGTTTTCTCCGTGCTCCCGTTCGCTTTGAGCGTCACCAGAATGAAATAATCGTCGCGCGGAATATTCAGCTTCTCCATCGCCTCATGCCCGCTCACTGCGATGATTCCCCGGTCGACTACTCCCTCATTCAGCAGATTCTGCACAACATTCGCCTGAAATGCGCGGAAGATATTGCCCGCCCCAAAATGTACCCAGTACGGATTCTCTTTTGTGCGCGCTGTCATTGCCTCCCGGTCATACTGCGGCAGACAATAGCCCGCCGCCTCCCATTCCTGCCTGTTTTTTAACCCCTGTTCATTTAACTGCATGTCCTTCCTTCTCCTTTTCTTTTTTCTTTTGCTCAGCCCCATTTGTTTGCTGCTAAAGCTATTATAGCCGTGTTTTCTTTAAAAACCCATTGTTGCAACTGTTGCGTATATTGCAAAACTTGCTGTTTTATGGTAGAATATTCCTGCGCATTCCTTTGCAGCAAACGCCCTTTTTATCGCCTGGCAAAAAATGCTCCGGCGCTTCCCAGACAGGAGTCTCTATAGATATGAAGAAAAAACTGCAGACAGCCTTCAGTCCGCGGCAGTATATGCTGTCGCAGGACTTTGAGCTTTATTATTACAACGATCACAATCTGTCCACGGTGAATATGCACACACATCCCTACTACGAATTTTACTTTTTTCTGGAGGGCAATGTGAGTATGCAGATCGGCGACAGTCTCTATCCCCTCGGCTACGGCGACATTATGCTGATCCCACCGATGCTCTCCCACCGGCTGCTCATCCACGGCACCGACGTGCCCTACCGCCGCTTTGTGCTCTGGATCAGCCGCGATTACGGACAGCACCTGCTTGCGCTCTCCCCGGATTACGGTTATCTGACGGAATATGCGCAAAAACATCAGACGTATCTCTTCCACACCGATCAGCTTTCCTTCAATTCTGTGCAGTCAAAAATCCTCCGTCTGCTGGAGGAAATGCATGACCGGCGCTTTGGGCGCGACGCGCAGATCCCGCTCTGCATCAACGACCTTATCCTGCTTTTGAACCGCATCGTTTATACACAAAAGCACCCGAAAATCCAGGCGGAGGAAACGCCGCTTTTCGAGCGTCTGGTAGAATATATCGAGGAGCATCTGGATGAAGACCTTTCCCTGGAGCGGCTTTCCGACGCCTTTTTCGTGAGCAAATATCATATATCACACGTTTTCAAAGACAACCTCGGCATTTCTATCCACCAGTACATCACCAAAAAAAGGCTTGCGCTCTGCCGCGAAGCCATGACCTCGGACGCACCTGTCAGCGACCTGTATTTAGGCTGCGGGTTTGGCGACTACTCCAGCTTTTACCGCGCCTTCAAAAAAGAGTATGGGATATCGCCGAAGGAATACCGGGATACCCTTTCCTTATTGCGGAAAATATGATAGAGTTATCATAATAAGCCCGCCGCAAACCGCAGCGGGCGTCATAAACGAGGGAGGATCTGCAATGTTTGAAAAGCTTGTGGCGATCGAGCCGGTAAGTCTGGTGGCGGAAGCCGAAAAGAAACTGCATGAATACGCGAAAGAGGTTGTTCTTTACCGCGATATTCCAAAGACGAGAGAAGTGATTATTGAGAGGATCGCGGACGCTGACGCCGTGCTGGTCAGCTACACCTCTCAGATTGACCGTTTTATCATAGAAAGCTGCCCGAACCTCCGCTATATCGGCATGTGCTGCAGCCTGTATTCAGAGGAGAGCGCAAATGTCGACATCGCCTGTGCGCGCGAGCGCGGCATCCAGGTGCGCGGCATCCGCGACTACGGCGACCGCGGCGTTGTGGAGTTTGTTCTGTATGAGCTTGTGCGGCTGCTCCACGGCTACGACGGCTATAAATGGAAGGATACGCCGGAGGAGATCACTGATCTGAAGGCAGGCATTATCGGTCTTGGCGTCACAGGAAGCCTGATCGCGGAAGCACTGCAGTTTATGGGCGCCGACATTTCCTATTTCAGCCGCACCCGCAAGCCGGAGCTGGAGCAGAAGGGTTATACCTACCGTCCGCTCCACGAGCTTCTCGAAAACAGTGAGGTGGTATTTACCTGTCTCAATAAAAATGTGATCCTGCTGCATGAGGAGGAATTTAAAAAGCTCGGCAGCGGAAAAATTCTCTTCAACACCTCCATCGGACCGTCCCACGATACGGAAGCGCTGAAAAGATGGCTGGATGGCGGAAATAATTACTTCGTGTGCGACACCAGGGGCGCCTCCGGCGATGTGAATGGGGAAATCCTTTCCCACGAGAGAGTTTTATCGCCGGATGCCTCCGCCGGAAGAACACGGCAGGCCTTCGGGCTGCTCAGCGAGAAGGTGCTGGACAATATCCGGCTATTTCTCAAGTCAGATACCCCGCTGCAGGCATAACGGGCGTCAAGCCAGTAGCAATGCAAGCATCGGGGTATTTGACCCGCGCGGCAATTGCCAAATGGACATGCAGGCATGTCCGCCTGGCTCGCTGCTCACGGGAATAAAAAGCTCTCTGCCTCAGCCCATTCCGGGACAGACGGCGACGCGCCTTTTCTGGTAACGGCGATCGCCGCTGCCCGCGCGGCAATGTCCATCGCCTGCGCAGCTGCAAGGCCTTTCAGCAGTGCCGCAATAAAATATCCGGTGAAGGTATCGCCTGCCGCTGTGGTGTCCACTGCCTTTACCCTGTAGACAGGCTGACGGAAAAACTGTTCTCTATCCGCATAGACGGAGCCGTCGCCCCCAAGCGTCAATACGATTGCCGCAGCTGGGAACCGCTCACGCAGCAGCTTCGCCATTTCTTCCCCTTGTGTCTCTGCCCTGCAGCCGAGAATCTGGCACGCTTCAATTTCATTCAGGACAAAATAGTCAACCATCTCCAACGGTAATCCCAGAATCTTCTCATCCATCGGGGAAGGATTCAGAATAATTTTCAGCTTTTTCTCATGCGCCTTCCGAATAATATATTCCAGATGATTGATCTCATTCTGTAAAAGCAAAAAATCGCCCGCTTCGAAAGCGTCCAGCACCGCATCTGCCTGCGCGCTGGTAATCGCATGATTTGCTCCTCCATACAAAATAATACAGTTATCCCCATCCCGGTCATTCTGGATGATGGCATTTCCCGTGCGCACCTCACGCAAAACTGTTACATATTCCGTGTGTATCCCGGAAGCTTCCATCTGCTCCAGCAAAAACCTGCCGTCCTCGCCGACGCAGCCTGCATGATAAACCTCCGCGCCCGCCTTTGCCAGAGCAGTCGACTGATTTAATCCCTTTCCGCCGCCGCAGGTGCGCAGCGCCTGTGAGGATATCGTTTCTCCCTTCTGAACAAAATGATCTACCTCATAAGTAAAATCAATATTCAGCGATCCATAACATAAAACCTTCATAGCATCCCCCTTAAGAATTGCCTGTTTATCTTCAGAATAGCAGATATCTCACGCCGGCACAACTCTGTAATCCAATTCCCGCATGCGCTGCAGAAGCTGCCACTCCTGTTCTTCCGTCAGATTCTCCATCGGACGCCGCACCCGTGTCGTAGAAATAACACCCTCCGCTTTCAGAATTACCTTATATGCCGCAATATTATTGTTCTCACACATTACCGCATTTAAAATATTGGTCCGGCGCTGCAGCTTTGTTGCCAGCACAAAATCCTTTTTCTGAAGCGCATCCCAGAGAGCGGCATAATGCTCCGGGATACACATAGCATTTCCGGAAACCGTGCCATCACCCCCAACCGCTACAACCGCTTCAAACAAATGATCCGGTCCCACCAAAACGCTGAATGCCCCATCCCTGACAGTCATCAGCTGCTGCAGTCTTGTCATATCCGGGAAGCTGTATTTTGCCCCCACCACGTTCGGGCACCGCCTGCTTACCGCACGGCACACGTCTACCGAAAGGTCATTGACAGCGTTCTGCGGGATCCCATACAGATACATCGGAAAATCCTCCGGAATACTTTTCGCGATCGTCACATAATACTCTTCAATCGCTGCATCACTGAGCTTATAAAACGCAGGCGTCACCACTCCAATTCCGTCAGCGCCGATCTTCACTGCATGGTCTGCCAGTTCCAGCGTATCTTTCAGATTCCAGGCTCCCACATGTACAAACACCGGGACGCGTCCTGCCGCATGCCGCACAACTGTTTCTGCTGTCAGCCTGCGTTCCTCTGCCGACAGATACATCATTTCACCAGTCGTTCCACATGGATAAAGGCACTGCAATCCTCCATCTATGCAGTGATCCGTAAGGCGCTTCAGCGATTCCACGTCAATCTCATCATTTTCTGTCAATGGCGTAACCATCGGTACCACTGTTCCATATAATTTTTGCATATCAAACACCTGCCTTCATATGTATTTCCCTTCTTAAAAACTCTGCGCTTGACACTGCCTCCGCAGCGAAATCATTCCAGAACGTTGCCTCTATCGTCAGTATCCCTTCATACCCTGACGCTCCCAGTGCACCAAGATAATCCGAATAGTCATAACCGTCTCCCCTCTGCGGAAAGCGCCGGCATTCTCCGAGCGGATAATCAATATGTGCATGGCTGATAACATCACGAAATTTCAAAATCTCTCCAAAATCTTCCCCGTTCTTAACCATATGTCTCAGATCACACATTGTCCGGCAATTTTCTGCCGGGACTTTCCGTATAAATTCCGCTGCCTCGCTGATATAATTCAGATAATTGGAATTCGCCGGTCCCAGAGGCTCCACTGCCAGCAGCATTCCATGCCGCTCCAATATCCCGCAGATCTTTTCTGTAAATTCCAGCAGTTTTTCCTGGCAGCGCTTCCATTCCGACCGCGCTTGTGGCATACTTCTGCATTTTCCCGCCCCAAGCGGGATGATTCTGCACGAAAGCTTTGCCAGTCTCTCCGCTCCTTTTTCCACATGTTCCAGCCAGTAGTTTTCCGCAAAATCCGGTTCGTAAAAACGCAGATTCATCGGAAAAAGCCCCGAACACACGTCAAATGTCAGTCCGCTTCTTCCCGCATTCTCCAGGAATTCAGAAAACTCCGCTTCCGGCATCTGTGTGATCTCACAAAAATCAAGCTCTATTGTATCAAATCCTGCGCGCTCTATTTCCGAAAGTTGCGCAGTCGTCCCAAAACAGCCTAGCCTTATCATTTTCCCTTCATCCTTCCAGCGTACCGAGGATTTCCCGCAGATACGCGGCGCTCTTTGCCATGCCAACCGCTGCTTCCGGTATGTCCATCGGATGCCATCTTCTCTCATATTCCAGAGAGAGATACCCGTCATACCCAACCTCATGCAGATTATATATAATCTCTTTCCACGGAAGGATCCCTTCCCCTACGATCCGGGTAACAACAGCGCGTTCCTCCTCGTTTACATGGGTAACAGAGCCAGCCGAAAATTTTCTCCCCTCCGCCTTAAATTTGAAATCTTTCACATGAACATAAAAGATTTTATCCCTCTGTATCTGAATACATTTCCGGTAATCCTCTCCCGACAAAAATCCAATATTTGCCTGATCATAAAGAATGCCCACGTTATCGCGATCAATCTCACTTACAATGTCATACGTAATCTGCGGTCCGGTCGTCATTGTATTAAAATGATTCTCCAACACCAGCGCAACATTTTTTTCTTTTGCCTCATCGGCGAGCATCCGCATTGTACTTACAAGAATTTTCCGCTTTTCATCGAAATTTTCGTCTCCCTCCAGGAAAGTGCCCCCGTAGATCCGTATAAAATGTGCTCCCAGCATCCAGGCAATCTCTATGCATCTGCGACAATCCCGTATTGCTGCTTTCCGCCGGTTTTCATCCGGCTGATTATAATCGCTTGCGTAAGAGACGATCCCGGAAGCCTCTATTCCAAGCTTTTTTAGCTCCCTTTTCAGTTCCAGAATTTCCTCGTCCGTCGTGCTCTCATGCAGCGCACTTTTATATCCCTCCTGGTAGATAATCTCGATAGCATCCATTCCGATTTCAGAAAAAAGCTTTGCCGCTTCCAGCACAGTAAGTTCCGGTGTTCCCATCGTATGTCCTGCAATTTTCATATCGTTCACTCCATTCCGGGCAATCCTGCCTTTAACAGGATCTCATTCATAAGAAGATGGGTTTTATAGGCATCCGCACCGCTTGTAACCGGCTGTCTGCGCTCTTTGACACAGGCAAGAAAATGCGCAACCTCCTGTGTAAAGCCCATTTTGTCCTCCACACGCGCCCAGCCAAGCGCCAGCGGCGTCATTGCCGTCCGGACCTCCGTCTGCTCATTGACAATCGTCACACTGTCCGGCGCATTAACAAACGCGGACTGACAGCCTCCATAGCAGTCTATCTTTTCCACCCACTGTCCTGCCTGGCGTGAAGCCACCAGCATTCCTACGCTGCCGCTGTCAAATCTGATCTGTGCTGTCACCAAATCCTCGTAATTGGGATCTGTATACATACTGTGCGCCTCCACCGATACGGCTTCCCCACAGAACCAGCGTAACAGATCAACCATATGTATCGCATTTTCCAACGTTGCACGATACTCCGAACCATTTCTGTTTTTCTGTGCGATTACTACATCCGGTGCCTTTTCCTGAAACGCCTCTTTTACCTTCGCATACACAGGCGCATATCTCCGGTTGAATCCGATCATCAGAATACGGTTATTTTTTTCAGCAGCCTCCACCATCGCCCTGCTCCTGGCAAGCGATACCTCCAGCGGTTTTTCGCAGAAAACATCTATCCCCTTTTCCAGCAGCGGAATTACATAATCATAATGTGTGGTCTTCGGCGTCAGCACAAACGCGCAATCCATCTCCACCTCCAGAAATTCTTCAAAGCTTTTGCAGCCCTTTGCAATTTTATATTTACTCATTGCCGTTTCTATCGAGGCTGCCGAGCGGGCATAAGCCGCTACAATCTCCACGTCCGGCTGTTCCGCGAGCGCCGGCAATTCCGCAATATGTGCTATATGTCCCAGACCGATCACGCCAACCCTGATTTTTCTATCCATTATCCCTGTCTCCCTTTCCCTTCATTGTAATAGCACGCCCACATATCTGTGAACAGAGCCCGCATCCGTCGCATTTTTCCGGATCGATCACCGGCTGCTTTCCGTCATTCGAAATCGCTCCATAAATACATACCGGAAAGCACTTTTTACATCCGACACATTTCTCATAATCCACCTGTGCAAAGTAGCGTCTGCTCCGGTCCGCCTTATCAAGCGGAAGTACCTTTTCCGCTGCAACGCCAATAATATCCGTCACGTTTTTTACGGAATGCTTCTCCAGATACTGTTCCATCTGTTCCAGAATTTTTCTGATTTCATCGAACCCCTTCATATATATGAGCGATGCAATCTGTACATTAGCTGCTCCCGAAAGGAGATACCGGATCACATCTTCATAGTTCGTAACGCCTCCCGTTGCACTGATAGGACATTTCACATGCGGACGGGTCGCCGCAATCCAGTGCATAACAGACTGGATCACCCACGGGCCGCCATGTCCGCAGAAGCCTTTGTGCATAATAGGCTCCATTGTCTCGATATCCACCTCAAAGCCAACACTGCGGTTAAACATAGTCAGCCAGTCTGCTCCATCCTTTTCCAGATCCATGGCACACACAATGGGATTTGCCATCTGCTGCGTCATTTTCAGTCCAGTCGGAATCTTCACTGCTTCCCGCACATCCCGTACAGCTTTACTGGCAATCGGATAAAACTCCACTCCTTCCCTCACAAATGCTCCCACCGGACAGGAAGGCACAACTTCAATCGCATCCGCTCCGGCCTTTTCGCACTCCACTGCATATTCCGCCCAGGTTTCCTCCCTTGCGCAGTTCAGGCTGGCAATCACCGGAATATCCAGCATCTCTTTCGCCTTTTTAATCTCATCGCAATATTCTTTCAGATTCCCTTCAAATGCCTGCTCGTATGTCATAAACGTATCGGCATGATAACCGGAAATACCATTCCGTATCACAGTCATCCGCGGAAATGGATTATATCTGTTGACTGACTCCTCCTGGATGGATTTTAAAATAACAGCACCAAAACCAGCATCCTGCGCCTGTCTGCAGTGAAGGGCGTCCTTTGTTGTCCCGGCTGACGCTGCAATCAACGGATTTTTTAATTTCAGTCCCGAAAACTCCACACTTAAATTTGCCATACATCTCCCCCTAATCTTCTTTCAAAATTCCCATTTCTGTGAAAATACCGGTAATTTCTTTCCGATACGCAAGAAACTCCCGTGATTCCTTCACTGCCAGATTTCTCGGTCTTGGCAGATCGATAGGAATAATGCTCTTCACTCTTCCCGGTCTCGGCGTCAGAATGACCACCTTATCCGCCAGCATAATCGCTTCATCTATGTCATGTGTCACAAAAAGAATCGTGCATTTTTTCTGCATCCACATTTTTTCCAGATCCACGCGCATCTGCTCTCTGGTAAGAGCATCCAGCGCTCCATACGGTTCATCCATCATCAGAAGCTCCGGCTCATGTACAAGCGCTCTGCAGATTGACACACGCTGCTGCATACCCCCGGACAGCTCCCATGGATACTTGTTTTCGAATCCCTCCAGTCCGACCTGCCGGATCAGTTCCATTGCCTTCTGCTTTGTAACCGCTTTGTCCAGATTACGAAATTCCCCCTGGATCATGATATTCTGCAGGACGGTTCTCCACTCCAGCAGCAGGTGATCCTGAAATACAAATCCCACCTCTTTTACCGGCTTCGTGATCTCGTTTCCGTCCAGAACCGCTCTGCCGGAAGTAGGCGCCGTCAACCCGGTTCCAATAAACAAAAATGTACTTTTTCCGCAGCCGGAGGGCCCCAGGACAGTAACAAACTCCCCATCATTCACATCAAAATTTACATCTACCAGCGCTTCCGTATATCCTGTCAGGGTTTTATATTTCATTCCAATATGATCAAATTTCAGCATATGATTCTTCACTCACTTTCTGTCTTTGTCCGCGCGGCAGCCGGGCTGCGTTTCCGCTGCAATGGATCGCACAGTGCAGCAGAAACGATTTCACAAAGGATTACACCCGGATACAAACCTTCTTTCATTTATCTTGCCGGAAGATCCTCCGGAAGGCACGCATAAGTATAGATGTCCTCTGCCTGGATGCTCTCATCCACGCCAAGATAATTTACAAGCAGATCGCGGCAGGCATTCCAGTCCTCCTCAGATACATCTCCCAGCGTCTCGGAATCTTCTGCAAAAAGACTATCCAGCGCCACGGAAAGACTGCCCTCTACCACCGCCTGATCCAGGGTCGGGAATTTCTGCATAAAAATTTCCACAGCTTCCGCGCTGTCCTCGCGGCATTCATTCCATGCCTTCATGCTCGCAGAAATGAATTTTTCTACAGTTTCACCGTTTTCTTCAATCATGCTGTCACTTGCCACAATAGAGAGTCCCACTGTTGCCGCTCCATTATCCGAGTATCGGATAACGTTTACTTCTTTGCCCATATTCTGCAGCGTGATCGCCTGGTCATCCGCACCTCCCAGAATCGCGTCCACATCCCCATTGATCAGTGATGTTACCTTTGCGTTGGAATCCATCGTCACATAGGAAATCTTTGAATCGTCAATTTCGTTTGCCGCCTCCAGCGCTGCAAATAAGTTGGAGGGTGCATCTCCGGTAGTGATACCCACCTTTTTATCCTCCAGATCCTTCGGCACAGCGATACCGGAATCCGCCAGCGTAATTGCCGCAAAACCATTAACTGCATAAACCGGGCAGACAATCTTTATCGGTATGTCCTGTGCCACCGCCGAAGCGACAGAAGCAGAATCCACTAATCCCAGATCATCCTCACCGGTGCCAACCAGCTTCGCGGTCGTTCCCGAACCAGTCCCCTCTCCGATTGTCACATCCAGCCCGACTTCCTCATAATACCCCTTTTCCAGTGCATAGTAAAAAGGTACATGCAGGCCTGCCGCCGTGTAATTCAACCGGAAGGAAACCGGCGTAAGCGCACCTTCATCCGCCGCTCCTGCCATTCCTGCCATGGACATCGCCATAGCTGCTGCCATTGTTAATGCTGCAAATCGTTTCTTCATTAGTAGTTCCTCCTTTTTTTGTTTTATTTATTAGCTTCTTTTCGAAGCAATAAGTACCCTCTTATCATTTTGCCGTTTTATCATTTACGCGCTGACTGACATGCCAGGGAATCAGCTTTTTCTCCAGAATCTCGACGATCCCGAAAAATACCATTCCCATCAGGCAAAGTACGATCAAAATTGCAAACAGAAGTCTGGTATTGATGTCTCCGTTTGCCCTCAGAAGCAAATAGCCAAGCCCGCTGTCAGAGCCCAGAAACTCCGCTACGACCGCGCCTACCGTCGCCATGGATACCGATGTTTTCAAGCCGGAAAAAATGCTCGGCAGTGCGTTTGGGAGTTTGATCTTCCAGTAAAACTTCCATTCTGAATCGCTCATGGTTCTTGCCATATAGTACAGGCGGCCATTTAAGGATTTTAAACCTGCCACTGTATCCATCAGAAGCGGGAAAAAAGAAAGCAGGAATACCATCAGAATTTTAGGAAGTTTTCCAAATCCGAACCATACCACAAACAGCGGTCCGATTGCCACCTTCGGAATAAGCTGCAGGAAAACCATGAATGGATACAGGGTCTTCTCAAACACCTTAGAATAAGAAATCAATGTGGCGATCGGGATACTGATCAGCACCGTTGCCCCAAAGCCAACTCCTATCTCATACAACGTAGTGAACAGATTCTGCTTTATATAGGGCCAATATTGGATTAACGCGGCTACAGATGCGCTTGGCGATGGCAGAATATAGCTCGGAATTTTGAAAATCCTTACCGCCGCCTCCCAGAAAACGATTACAGCGCCGACGCTAAGAATGCTCGGTATGGATTCCTTCAAATTATACAGAAACTTCAGCCACCTCAAATGCCCCTTTCCCTGTTTCGAATAGTTTTTCTCCTGCACATCCATCGTTATCTCTCCCTTCTTTTTCGATCTGCCATCCTCTGGTTCTTACAGCCTTTTTACCGTATTTCCCTCAATTACCGCACTTTCTAAAACCCTCAGCCGCGGTTCAAGTCCCGGATTTTTTATACGGGAAAGAACCATTTCCCCGACACTTTTTCCAATTTCCTCCTGCATTTCTTTTGCATGTGTAATCTGCGGCTCAATCAGGCTCTGGAAATCGAGCGTTCCAAATCCGACCAGAGATACATCCTCCCCAATGCGGATCCCCATTTCCTTTGCTTTTACCAGAATGCCGTGCGTGAGAGACGCACTGCCGCTCACAATCGCCGTCGGCGGGTTTTTCCTTGCCATCAGTTTTTCAAACGCTTCCATCCCATATTGTCTGGAAAAAGTGCCAAACATAAAATTACCGTTTACCGCCATCTTGTCATTATCAAAAAAAGCCCGCATATATCCGTTGTAACGGTCGAAATTAGTACTGAGCTTCTTTTCTCCGCTGATAAGCGCAATATTCTCATGACCATGATCCAACAGATAAGTAACTGCATCATAGGTAGACTTTTCCTTATCAACATACACGGTATCATACACATTTTTTAATGTGTTTCTGTCAAAAGAAGCAACAGCACACTGGACATTTTTTAAAACGCCTGCAATATCTCTGGAAACAGGGCACACCACCAGACCATCCACGCACCTGGAGACCATTGCTTCTATGCTCTCCCGTTCTTTTTTTTCATCATTGTCGGTGCTCGCCATCAGCAATGTATAGCCTGCCGCCTGCACCATGCGCTCAATTTCCCTGGTTACTCCTATGATAAAAGAATCCGAAATATCCGACACTACCAGCCCGATCGTATTCGTCACATTTTTTTTCAATCCCGCTGCCAGCTTATTCGGTCTGTAATCAAGATCGATAATCGCCTTTTCTACCCTTTCCTTCATTTCCTCATTGATCGTGGGAACCCCGTTCATCACTCTGGATACGGTAGCCACCGATACATTTGCCCTTTTTGCCACATCTTTAATTGTCGCGTTCATAGCCCACCTGTAAACGTTTTCTGATCGATTCAAAAAAATATAAAACCTTTTCTCCGTAAAATTCGAGAAGTATTTTAAATTTTCCCTTTCTCTTTTGTAAGTTGTTACAAGTTTAATATATACTTTTATCCACCTTTTGTCAATATAAAGTTTGTATAATTTCATTTTTTGTGCATTTTGTACATTCTCTTTCTTTTTGCGCCCCTTTGAGATAACGTTTTCTTTCTAGTCTCAAACACTTGCTGTGAACGGAGCGAACATTTCCAATCGTAACTTCCCGCAGGCTCCCCCGCGTTTTATTTTCTGTACATTTTCCCTGGAATGTGATAAACTGTAACCATTCCGCACTGCCTGCAGCACCTGCCGCGGCCGCGGGAAAATGATTTAAGGATATAAAAGAAAGGTTCTTTATGTTGCAAACAATTGAAGCTATTAACACTGCTGTAAACAATTTTGTCTGGGGTGTGCCCGCGATGATCTGTATCATCGGTGTCGGACTTTATCTGAGTCTCCGCACACATTTTATACAGATCCGCAAATTCCCCTATGCGATTAAGACGACTATCGGAAGAATGTTCCGAAAAAAAGAGGCGTCAGACGGCGCTATGACGCCGTTCCAGGCGGTATGTACCGCGCTTGCGGCCACGGTCGGCACCGGAAATATTGCCGGAGTTGCCGGAGCGATCGCGATCGGCGGCCCGGGTGCCGTTTTCTGGATGTGGATTTCTGCGTTTCTTGGAATGTGTACGAAATTTTCAGAGGTGACGCTTGCGGTTCACTTCCGCGAGAAAAATGAGCAGGGTGATTTCGTCGGCGGACCGATGTACTACATTAAGAACGGGCTTGCAAAGCACTGGCACTGGCTTGCAGTTCTTTTTTCGGCCTTTGGCGTACTGACAGTATTCGGAACCGGAAACGCTACGCAGGCAAACACGATCACGACCGCGATCAATTCCGCTCTGCTGAATTATCATATCATTGATGATTCACAGACCGGTGCTGTCAGCCTCGTGACCGGCATTGTCATTACCGTTCTGGTCGGTCTGGTGCTTTTCGGCGGCGTGAAACGCATTGGAAAGGTGACGGAAAAGCTGGTTCCCTTTATGGCGCTGCTCTACATTCTTCTCGCCCTGGGCGTGGTATTTCTGAATATCCGGAAGGTTCCGGCTGTTTTCGGAATGATTTTTGAGGGCGCCTTCTCTCCCTCCGCCGTAACCGGCGGCGCTGTCGGCAGCTTTTTCCTCAGTATGCAGAAAGGTGTCTCCCGCGGCATTTTCTCCAATGAGGCAGGTCTTGGTACCGGATCCATCGCTCACGCCTGTGCGGACACCCAGAAACCGGTGAAGCAGGGGCTTTTCGGTATTTTTGAAGTGTTTACCGATACCATCGTGATCTGCACGCTGACGGCTCTCGTCATCCTCTGCAGCGGCGTCCCGGTCGTTTACGGCAGTGCTGCCGGAGCCGAGCTGACGATCTCCGGCTTTACCTCCACCTACGGAAGCTGGGTGTCCGTCTTTACCGCCGTCGCTATGTGCTGCTTCGCCTTCTCCACCATCATCGGCTGGGGACTGTACGGTGCGCGCTGCATCGAATTTCTGTTTTCATCAAAGGTAATCCGCCCGTTTATGCTGGTATATTCTCTCGTTGCGATCCTTGGCTCAACCATGGATCTCGGACTTCTCTGGAGCATCGCCGAAACCTTCAATGGTCTGATGGCGATCCCAAACCTGATTGCGCTGTTCCTGCTTTCCGGAACCGTAGTGAAACTGGTGAAGGAATATTTTTCATAGCAGATATTCCTCCGCATAATGTATTGCGGTCGCGCCGTCCGCTGCCGCAGTCACAATCTGACGCAAAGCCTTGGTGCGGACGTCTCCCACTGCAAATACTCCCGGCAGAGAGGTGCGCGTGGATTCGTCCGCCTTTATATAGCCCGCCGCATCAAGCTCCAGCTGCCCCTTCACCAGCTCTGTCACCGGCTTTCTTCCGATCGCCACAAACACGCCGTCCGCCGCAATTTCCGTCTCCTCTTTGGTATGCACATTTTTCACTCTCACGCCGGACAGCTCATCGTCCTGCAAAAGCTCCGTAACCGTGCTGTCCCAGACAAATTCAATATTCTCCGCAGACTTTAGCGATTCATGATAAACCTTCGACGCCCGCAGGGTGTCTCTGCGATACACAACGATCACTTTTTTTGCAACCCGCGCAAGCAGCAGCGCATCCGCAGCCGCCGTATTGCCGCCGCCCACGACCACAACTGTTCTTCCGCGGTAAAACATCCCGTCGCATGCTGCGCAGTAATGTACACCCCGCCCGGTAAGCTCTTTTTCACCAGCCAGGCCCAGCTCGCGCGGCGAAGCTCCGGTGGAAATAAGCACCGTGCGTCCATAAAAAGTGCCCTCGCCTGTGTGAACGGCCTTCACCTCCGGCGCAAGCTCTACAGACTGCACCTCCGTCATCTTCGTCTGCGCGCCGAACCTCTCCGCGCCCTTTCGCATCTTTTCTCCGAGCAGAAAACCGTCGACTCCGTCCTCAAAGCCCGGATAATTGTCAATCTGCTCCGTCAGCGCCATCTGTCCGCCCGCTGCCATCTTTTCAAAAAGAACAGTGTCAAGACCTGCCCGTGCTCCGTAT
This sequence comes from uncultured Marvinbryantia sp., assembly GCF_905201705.1. Lineage (GTDB taxonomy): Bacteria > Bacillota > Clostridia > Lachnospirales > Lachnospiraceae > Marvinbryantia. The sequence goes on along the minus strand of NZ_CAJKOX010000002.1, from coordinate 112,773 downwards.
AACGCAGCCGTATACCCGCCAGGTCCGCCGCCTATAATAATCACATCATATATATGTTTCATCGTATTCGCCTCCTACTGTATTTTCTACAGTATAGCGGATTTTAAACACGGGTTCTGTGAGATTGTCACATAAAGCGGATTTCCTTTCCATTTCAGTCTCGTTTGCTACTTACAGTACCAGAGACGGCGCTGTGTATACGCGTGCGCTAAGCTCATTGTCAAGCATATAGAGACTCTTCGGATCGTCGCCGAACAACTCGTATTTCTTAATCAGATTGTCCGCATTTGTCTCCTCTTCGCCCTGCTCTTTTACGAACCAGTCAAGAAACTGCATAGTGCGGAAATCCTTCACCGTATATGCCGCATCATAAATATTATGTATCAGACTTGTCACATACTGCTCGTGCTTCAGCCCCTCCGCCAAAACAACCTTTGCGCTTGTCAGCTCTACCGCCGGTTTATCGATCGCTTCCAGGACTACTCTCTCGCCGTTGTTCTGCAGGTACTGGATCATCAGAAGCGCATGGTCGCGCTCCTCCTGCGCCTGGACCTTGTACCAGTTTCCGAAGCCGTCCAGCCCCTGATCATAGTAATAATTCGAAAAATCCAGGTACAGATAAGCAGAATAAAATTCCTTATTTACCTGCTGATTTAATAACTCAACCACTTTTTTATCCAACATTTCTTTTTCCTCCTTGTCTTTGCAGTATCGGTACTGCTGCCAGTTTCATTATAGTATAATCGCGCCTCTTGTCAACGATATTTGCAGCGATTCCTGTACTGTTAATTGACACTGTTAATTGACATCTTCCACGATTGCTTTTATAATGAAGGTGCGTTTTGAAGGGAGCGCCTGACATGAATTTTTCAGATTTTTTTCCCATGTGGAATAAATTAACGCCTGACCAACAGAATCGATTAAAGGACACCGCCTCCTTTCGTTCTATAAAAAAGGGAACTGTCATTCACAACGGTTCCATGGACTGCATCGGTCTGCTGCTCATCCAGTCCGGTCAGCTTCGCGCCTATATTTTATCAGAGGAAGGCCGGGAGGTTACCATCTACCGTCTCTTTGAGATGGACATCTGTCTGTTTTCCGCCTCCTGCATCATGCCGAGTATCCAGTTTGAGGTAATCATCGAGGCAGAAAAGGACACTGACCTCTGGATCATTCCCGCCTGGGTATACAAGCAGCTTCTCGAGGAATCCGCGCCGCTTGCCAACTACACCAACGAGATCATGGCAAGCCGTTTTTCCGAGGTTATGTGGCTCATCGAGCAGATCATGTGGAAGAGCCTCGACAAACGGCTGGCTGCCTTTCTTCTGGATGAGGCTTCGCTGGAAGGGACAAACCAGCTCAGGCTCACGCATGAAATCATCGGGAACCATCTCGGCACCGCCCGCGAGGTCATCACAAGAATGCTGCGCTATTTCCAGAGTGAGGGAATCGTAAAGCTAACCCGGGGCAGTGTAGAGATCACGGATTCCAAAAAGCTTGCGGCGCTCGCCGGGGACTGAAGTCTTCACTGCAGCTCTATAGCATCGCAAGAATATCAGACTTCGGTCTTGCCCCCGCCGACTGGCTCACGATTTTTCCATCCTTCACAACCATCAGCGTCGGAATGCTCATGATCCGGTAAGCCGACGCCAGCTCCTGCTCGTCGTCCACGTTTACCTTGCACACCTTGATGTCCGGTCGTTCCTCTGCGACTTCCTCCAGGATCGGACCGACCATACGGCAGGGACCGCACCACGCCGCCCAGAAATCAAGCAGGACCGGCTTCTCACTTTCTAATACTTCTCTCTGAAAATTTTCCTTCGTTATATGTAATACTGACATCTTTTATTCCTCCTTTGTGTTTGATGGGCTTATCATAACGCAAATAGGAACTTCCTTCCGTGACAATGTCACGCTCACTGCATTCCCGCCTCTGCATTTTCATCCGCGGTACCCGCGCGGCGTCACCCCATACCTCTTTTTAAACTGGCGGTTGAAATTGGAGAGGTTTGCAAAGCCTGCATTCTCCGCGATTATCAGGATTTTGTCGTCCGTCTCGCGCAGCTTCTCCGCCGCTGCCGCCAGCCTGCGCTCATTTAAATATGTCAGAAAGCTTGTGCCCGTCATCTGCTTAAACCAGCGCATAAAATGACTGCCGCTGCATCCGCAGAAATCCGCCATATCCTGTACAGTGAGCGGCTGCGCATAATCCTGCTCAATCCTCTGCAGCACCATTTTCAGCCGCTCCATGTCGGGAGTATCCCGCTCCGGCGCCTCCGGGCACATGCGCAGCAGACAGAGCAGCAGCTCCAGCAGCGCTGCCTTCACACCAAGCTCATAGCCGCGCTCCCGCCCGCTGCAAAGCTGCTCCGCCCTGCGCAGGCAGTCCGCGATCTGCTCATACCCTGCGTCTACCGGACAGAACACGGCGGGCTGCAAAAGCTGCCCGGAAGCCAGCGGCACCAGGTATTCCTTATCGCACACGTCGGCTGCGCCGCCGCCCAGAAACTCCACCTCAAAGATAATGTTTTCATATTCCATGCAATGTCCCGGCATTCCGTAGATTGCGTGCAATGTTCCCGGCGGCATCACAAAAATATCTCCACTTCTGGCATCCCCCATCATCCGGCCGATCTGTATCCTGCCGGCGCCCTTCTTCACAAAAATAATCTCCATATTTTTGTGCCAGTGCAGGGCGACCGACGGAAAATCGCCCGGGATCGTACAAGGATATATATTGAAAGGAAACATCCGGCTTCCATGCTTTTTCGTCTCCTGGAATTTCTCCATTTCACTTTTCCTGTCCATACGCGCTCCTTCCCGGCAATTCGCCGCACCTTATTCCCGCGAGCAATGAGCCAGGCTGCATGTCCATTTGGCGGCGGCTGCTCACATTCGCTTCTATGATAGAATAGTATCATAATCTGCGATAATTTTGCAAGATTACTTTCCTCATTTATGATAATACTATTAGTAAATAAAATAAAAATGAAGAAAGGGGCATTTCCATGAACAAAGAACTTTATCGTAAGCTTAACGCGCTCTGCACAAAACCGCTGGCGGAGGCATCCAACGAGGAGGTTTACCTTGCGCTGCTGAAGCTTGTGCAGGAGCTGAGCCAGAAGAAGGAAAAGCCGGTCACCGGCCGAAAGCTTTACTATATCTCGGCTGAGTTTCTGATCGGCAAGCTGCTCTCCAACAATCTGATCAATCTTGGCATCTATGATGAAGTCCGCGGGATTTTGAAGGATGCCGGAAAAGATCTTTCCGACATCGAGGAGCTGGAGCCGGAACCGAGCCTTGGCAACGGCGGTCTCGGCCGTCTCGCCGCCTGCTTCCTGGACAGCCTCGCCACCTTAAACCTGCCGGGCGACGGTATCGGTCTGCGCTACCACTGCGGTCTGTTCCGCCAGAATTTCCAGAACGATGTGCAGAGCGAGACGCCGGATTTCTGGCTGACGGAGCACTCCTGGGCGGAAAAGACAGACACCGTATACCCGGTTCAGCTTGCCGGAAAAACCTATCCGGCGCGCTTATATAAGCTGAACGTCACCGGCTACAACGGGCGCACCAACAGCCTCAATCTGTTTGATCTGGATACCATCGACGAATCGCTGATCCAAAGCGGCATCTCCTTCGACAAGACGGATATCGAAAAAAATCTGACACTGTTTCTCTATCCGGACGATTCCGACGACGACGGACGCCTGCTGCGCATTTATCAGCAATATCTGATGGTTTCCGCCGGAGCGCAGCTCATCCTTTCCGAGTGCGAGGCGCGCGGATGCGATTTCCACAATCTCGCCGACTACGCGGCAATTCAGATCAACGACACGCATCCGAGCATGGTAATCCCTGAACTGATCCGTCTTCTCGGCGAAAAGGGCATCGACTTCGCGGAAGCCGTGCAGATCGTCACCGACACCTGCGCCTACACCAACCACACTATCCTCTCGGAGGCGCTGGAAAAGTGGCCGCGTCATTTTCTCGGCCAGGTAGTGCCGCAGCTCATGCCGATCATTGAAAAGCTGGACGCTCTTGCACGCACGCGAACAGACGATGAGAGCACTGCCATCATCGACTGCTGGCAGACCGTTCACATGGCAAACATGGACATCCATTTTACACATTCCACGAACGGCGTTGCCGCGCTGCACACGGAAATTCTCAAAAACAGCGAGCTTGCAAATTTCTACCGCCTCTACCCGGAGAAATTCAACAACAAGACAAACGGCATCACCTTCCGCCGCTGGCTTCTGGAATGCAACCCGGCGCTCGCAAAAGAGATCGAAACGCTGATCGGATCCGGCTTTAAACAGGACGCCGACGAGCTTGAGAAGCTGCTCGCCTTTACAGAGGATGAGAAGGTACTCAGGAAGCTGACCGACATTAAAAAGGACAACAAAAAAGCGCTCGCCGACTGGCTGTACCACCGGCAGGGTGTGAAGATCAACCCGGATGCGATGTTTGCGATCCAGTCGAAGCGCCTGCACGAATACAAGCGCCAGCAGCTCAATCTGCTGTTCCTCATCCATCAATATCTGGAGATCAAGGCAGGGCACACCCCGGCGACTGCGCTTGTGAGCATTTTCGGTGCGAAGGCAGCGCCTGCCTACACGATCGCCAAGGATATCATCCACGCGCTGATCGCGCTGTCAAAGGTAATTGCCGCCGATCCGCAGGCTTCCCGGTGGATGCAGATTGTTTTCGTGGAAAATTATAATGTGACTGCAGCGGAAAAAATGATTCCCGCCTGCGACCTCTCCGAGCAGATCAGCCTCGCTTCCAAAGAGGCCTCCGGCACGGGAAATATGAAATTTATGCTGAACGGCGCGCTTACGCTCGGTACGATGGACGGCGCCAACGTAGAGATCGCAGAGCGCGTGGGAAATGAAAATATCTATATCTTCGGTCAGAGCAGCAAGCAGGTCATCGACCGCTATGCAAAGGGCGATTACTGCGCGCACGACTGGTACGAGAGCGATCCGAACCTCCGCCGCGCGATCGATTTCCTGTGCAGCCCCGAAATGAAGAAGGCAGGACATGAAGAAAATCTGTCCCGCCTGCAGAATGAACTGATCCGGAAAGACTGGTTCCAGACGCTGCCCGACTTCAACGCCTATCTGGTGCGCAAAAACCAGGCAATGATGGATTACGCCGCAAGCCCGGAAAACTGGAGCAGGAAAGCGCTTGTCAATATCGCAAAGGCCGGCTTCTTCTCCTCCGACCGCACGATTGCGGAATATAACCGCGACATCTGGCACCTGGGAGAGTAACCTGCAGAACCTGCCGCCGGCAGCTTCCTTCGGATGCATGGCAAAGCAGGGCAGACCGCGCAGTCCCCGGACCTACCGGCTCCGGCTGACTGCGCGGTCTGCTATCTTACGCTAATTCATGCATCCACACACGCATCTGGTTTTCTCCTCTGTTCGCCCATGTGTAGTAAGGAATTGCCGTGAGCACCGCTTTTTCCTTTACCGGGCGCTCCTCGCTGTACAGCGCGTCCGTGCCCTTCATCCGGTAGCCGTCTATTTTCAGCAGCATGTTTCCCGCCAGCACACCTTCCTCGCACCAGACTGCCTCCGGCTCTGCCGTCTCCGGGATCCGCAGACTCTGAACATCCATTCCGTTGTCGACTCCCTCAAAGCAGTAAACGATCGGTCCGCGCATGAGCGCCACGCAGCCTGCGTCGTCCCGCACCTTCTGGTTGGCAAATACTTTTCTGACCGGCATATCAAACAGCACCTCCACCCGGTCGCCCTCCTTCCAGGCGCGCTCCAGGTACAGATAACCTTTCTTTAAATATGCTTCCACGTCGACTGCTTCTCCGTTTACCTTCACGATCGTGCCCTTATCTTTTGGCTTTACATAGCCCGGAATGTGGATCGCCAGGGTGAATTCCGTCTCCTTCGGGGAAATCTGATAAACAATCTTTCCCTCCCACGGATAGCTGCTTTCCACGGAAATCCTCGCCTTTTTCAGATCCGCCTCCTGTCCGATCAGCAGGTGGGAGTAAACGGTATCCGTGCTCTCGCTCCACGTATAGGACGCAAGGGACGTCACCATGCGAACCAGATTCGTCGGACAGCAGGCGCACTCGTACCAGCCGGGACGCTCCGGCAACGCATGACGGTACCCGAAAATTTTTCCGGAAATGCCCGGCTGGATCTCCAGCGGATTTACATAGAAGTAGCGCTTTCCGTCAAGCTGGATGCCGCTGATAGTGCCGTTGTAAAGCTCCCGCTCCATGATATCCGCATACGCTCCGTCCGCCTCGATCTCCAGCATCTGCTTTGCAAAAAATACCATTGCGATCGACGCGCAGGTTTCCGCATACGCCATATCGTTCGGCAGGTCGTAGTCCTCCGAAAATGCTTCTCCCTCCATCGTGGAGCCTATGCCTCCGGTGATATACATCCGCTGGTTTACAATGTTGTTCCAGAGTGTGCGGCATGCCCGGTACAGCCGTTCGTCGCCGTCCTCTCCTGCCAGATCCGCCATCGCCGTATACATATAAACCGCGCGCACTGCATGTCCAACCGCTTTATCCTGCTCATAGATCGGTTTATACATCTGCGCGTATTTCGTATCCAGCGGATCAAGCGTGTACTGTCCCCAGTGCCGCCAGCCTCTTTTCACCTTTTCCTCATAGAAATAATCCGGATTTTTTCCGCGCTCCTCCAGGAAGAACCGCGCCATTTTCTTATATTTTTCTTTTCCGGTCGCGCGGTAGAGCTTCATCAGACCGATCTCCACCTCCTGGTGTCCCGGTATTCCGCGCTCCTTATCCTCACCGAAGCGGCTGATGATGTGGTCCGCCATCCGCTCCATAACATGAAGGAGCTTTGTCTTTCCGGTAGCCTGGTAATATGCCACCGCCGCCTCCATCATATGTCCCGCACAGTAAAGCTCATGGCATTCCTCCAGGTTCTGCCAGCGGTGCTCCGGCTCCTTGATGGTAAAGTAGGTATTCAGATAACCGTCCTCCTGCTGGGCCCTGGCAATGATTTCGATCATCTCATCAGCGCGCTTTTCCAGCCCGGCGTCCGGCTTTACCGTCAGCGAGTAAGCGACGCCCTCCAGCCATTTCGCCACATCGCTGTCCTGGAATACCATCCCGTAAAATTCTCCCTCGCTAAGTCCGGCGGCAATACGGAAGTTTTCAATAGCATGACTTTTTGCGACGCCTTCCACCTCGTCGTTCAGAACCTTTTCCTGAAACGGAATCACGACGTCGATCATCCGCTTCTGCATTTCGGACCAGAAGCCATCCCTGATCTGTACCTGTTTTACGGTAACTTCATCTCCCGCTTTTTTCATTCTTGCTGTCTCCCCTGTTCATATTTGCACCCGCCCTTTTTATCTCAAACGGGAAACCATTTGCCGCAACTGCCTGCGTTAAAAATATACGGATCGCGTTTGTTGTGTCCATGCCTAAATCTTTAAACAGCTCATCTGACCTTACCTTCAAATCATCGTCAACTCTTATTTGAATCGTACTTGCCATCTCAGCATCATTACCGCCTCGCTGTGATCATGCACGCCGTTTAAGCATCCTTCGGCAGGCTCTGCATATACTCATCCATCGCCTCTGCGACCTCCTTGGAGTGCGCTACCGCCTCAACCACCGTGCGCGCGCCATTCACAACGTCGCCGCTGGCAAAGATGCCCGGCTTTGTGGTGCGTCCCTTCTCATCCGTCACCAGCAGGCCTCTCTTGTCCGCCTGCAGCCCCTCCGTGTTTTTCACAAGGCGGTTCATCGGTCCTTGGCTGATGGAAACAATTACGCTGTCCGCCGGATACAGCTTTTCCGTATCCGGGATCTGCTCGACACTGCCGTCCTCGTGCTCAATGACGTCTGCAAAAATCACGCCCTCGTCCGTAATTTCCACCGGGGCCTTGCAGTAGAAAAATTCCACGCCCTCCAGCACTGCGTAATCAAATTCATGTTTGCTTGCCGCCACGCCCTCGCTGCGCGAAAAGCACTGCAGATAGCGCACGCCGTGCCGGATCGCCGTTCTCGCCACATCCATCGCGGCATTGCCCGCTCCGATCACGATCACGCGCTCGCCCAGATGATAGCTGTCCGGGCTGTTCAGATAATTGATGCCAAAATGCACGTGTCCCAGCGTCTCGCCCTTAATGTGGAGCGCGTTCGGCTTCCACACGCCGGTGCCGACGAAGATCGCCTTATAGCCGTCGCGCATCAGATCGTCTATGGAAATATCCGCTCCGATCATCGTGTTCGGGCGCACCTTGATATCTTTTAAAATCAGATGCCGGTACTCAAAATCGTCGAGCACGCTCTTCGGCAGACGAAATTCCGGGATGCCGTAGCGGAGAATGCCGCCGATTTTTTCCTTCCCCTCAAAGATCGTCACCTGGTAGCCCTTGCGCGCCAGAATGACCGCGATCGTCAGTCCGGCAGGACCGGAGCCGATGATCGCCGCGCGCATCCCGTTGGACGGCGCCGGACCCTTCACCATCTTGGAGCTGTAGGTGGTGGAGATGTAGTTTTCAATAACGGAGAAATGCACCGGAGCGCCCTTTTTGCCCAGCACGCAGTGCCCCTCGCACTGATTTTCGTGGTTGCAGACAAGGCTGCACACCGTCGTCAGCGGATTATTCTCAAACAGCATCCAGCCCGCCTCATCCAGCTTACCGTCCAGCAGCAGCCGGATGACCTTCGGGATCGGCGTGCTGATCGGACACCCCTTCTGACACTGCGGATTTTTGCAGTTTAAACAGTGATTCGCCTCGTCTAAAACATGAATTGCCATAAAATTCCTCCTCTCAGAAATAATTCACACTGCACTAAACGGTTTCACCTGTTTTTATTGTAGCATTTTTCTTATTTCAGAGACAAGTTTGTTCGCGGCATGGCAGACCTGTTTCACGACGCAGTAATATGTTTTTCCTGCTTTCAGGCTTTTTTCGCTATCGCATCAATTGCTTTTATTTCTTCCTCTGTAAAGGACATATTCCGCAGCGCTCCAATGTTATCAAGAATCTGCTCCTTCTTTGAGGCGCCGACGATCACGCTCGTCACAACCTGGTCGCGGAAGATCCAGGCGAGCGCCATCTCCGCGAGGCTCTGCCCGCGCTTTTTCGCCAGCTCATTCAGCGCCCGTATCTGTGCCAGACGTTCCTCGCTGAGCGCGGACTGCTTCAGGAAGCGTCCGTCCGAGCGAATACGGCTGTCCGCCGGGATACCGTTCAAATAGCGGTCAGTGAGCAAGCCCTGCGCGAGCGGACTGAACGCAATAATTCCCTTATGAAGCTTCGCCGCAATCTCCTTCAGTCCATTCTGCTCGATCGTGCGGTCGAAAATGGAGTAACGGTTCTGGTTAATGATAAACGGACAATGCAGCTCTTTTAAAATCGCAGCCGCCTGCTCCATCGTCTCGCCATCGTAATTGGAAAGCCCCACGTACAGCGCCTTTCCGCTTTTCACGATCTGGGAAAGCGCCTCCATCGTCTCCTCCAGCGGCGTTTCCTTATCCATACGGTGATGATAAAAAATATCAACGTACTCCAGCCCCATGCGCGTGAGGCTCTGATCGATGCTGGCGATCAGATATTTCCGGCTGCCGCCGTCCCCGTAAGGTCCGTCCCACATAGTATATCCCGCCTTGGAGCTGATGATCATCTCATCCCGGTAGCTCTGAAAATTTTCCCGGAGTATGCGTCCGAAATTTGTCTCCGCGCTCCCCGCTGGCGGTCCGTAATTATTCGCCAGGTCAAAATGTGTGATCCCATTGTCAAAGGCGGTAAACAGCAACTCCTTCATATTTTCGAGCGCCGCCGTCTCCCCGAAATTGTGCCACAGTCCGAGCGAAACTGCCGGGAGACGCAGCCCGCTTTCCCCGCAGCGGTTATACTTCATTTTACCGTAACGTTCGTTTTCTGCAAGATACATCGAAAATTCCTCCTTTTTCAATATAGTTTCTTACTGTTATTCCTGCGCTTTTTCAACATATTGTTCCCCGCTTCTGTCAGTCTGGGTGATGAAAATCTGCGGAATCAACGTTTCACAAAATATTCCTCATACCACACCAGGAAGGTGTAAATCGTCCACACTTTTCGCCAGTTATCCGAATTTCCTCCGATATAGTCCTCAAGTATCGCGTTAATTTCATCCAGATTAAAAAACTTCGCCGCCATGTCGCTCTTAAATTTTGCGCGCACATCCTGGTTATAGCGATCATCCGCCATCCAGATACGGATCGGCACGATAAAACCAAGCTTTTTGCGGAAAGCAATTTCCTCCGGCAGCACCTTTGCCGCCGCAGTGCGGAACGCTACTTTATTCTGCTCCTCATTTACCTTATATCTGGACGGCATTCTCGATGCAATATCAAAAATCCTGCGGTCAGTGAGCGGCATACGGATTTCCAGACCAGCCGCCGTGCTCATCTTATCCACATTCAGATAAATATCGCCCTCCAGCCAGATCTGGATGTCCACATTAGACATTTTGGTGAGCGGATCTAACCCTTCCGTCTCCTCATAAATCTCTTTTACCAGATTGATCGGCAATACCTTTTCATTATAATTCTTGAGTATCTTTTTCTTTTCGTCCTCCTTCATAATGTTGGTATTGCCGACATAGAAGGTTTTCAGATTATCTCCATAGCGCTCTGCATTACGGTACATATTATAGCCGCCGAAAAACTCGTCAGCGCCCTCTCCGGAATAGCAAAGCTTTGTGTGCTCTGCTGTCGCGCGGCAGGCGATCGCAAACGCGATCGCAGACGCATCGCCAAGCGGCTGCTCCATGTGATACATCACATACGGTACAATTGCAAAGTATTCTTCCGGTGTGATCCGGCAGCGGCTGTTCGCCCTTCCAAGAATTTTCGCCGTCTCCAGCGCCAGCCCGGATTCATCAAAGCGTGCCTCATCATAACCGCAGGAATCCGTCATCTGCGCATCCGACATTGCAAGCACATAGGAGGAATCCACGCCGCCAGACAAAAATGATTCCGCTGTTTCCTCCGCCGACTTCACCTCCGGCATAATCTCCCGGATCGTTTCATGGATTTCCTCAGCCCAATCCTCCAGAGATCTGCTCTCGTCCGGACAAAACTGCGGCGTCCAATAACGCTCAATCGTCAGCTTTCCATCCTGCCAGATCAGATAGCGCCCCGGCATCAGCTTTTTCACACCCTTAAAGAAGGTATCCTCGCCTGCCACATAGGTGAGGCTGAGGTAAAGCTGCAGCATCTCCTCATTTAGTTCCTTTACAAAGCCCGGCTGCTCCATGATCCTGCGGATGGTCGTTCCATAAAGCAGTCTCCCATCCGACGTCTCATAATAATAAAACGGCTTTGTCCCAAACTGGTCACGCAGGCAGAAAAGCTTCTGCGCTTCCTCATCCCACAGCGCAAAGGCAAACATGCCATGCATATGATCCGCCATCCGGCATCCCCATTTCTCATATGCTTTTACCAGTATCTCCGTTTCGCGCGCTTCTCTGGAAAGCGCAGTATCAACGCCAAGCTCCCTGCAAAGCGCCTCCCAGTTGCGGATATGCCCTCTGTACTCTTTTACTTTTATCATGTGTCTGATTTCTCCTGTTTAGATATTTATGGTTTCTCTTCTGCACTTATTATAGCTTTAAATAATACATTGGTCAATCACCTGTTCCGCGCAGATCCGCATTCTCTTTTCTCATGTTACTGTTCACAGCATCATTCGCAAATCCATTTTAAATTCGCTTCGCGAATGGGATTTACTCACACCTGAATCATGTTCTCACGCCTCAAACCCACAGGACCAGCTTCGCGTCGCAGCAGGTGTTTACGGCCAGCGTGAATAGTACTTCTCATAACGGCAAAAAGAGCAGGGTCTCTGCAACCCTGCTCCTTCATGTTCCGCGATATATCCCGGTCTGTATATGAAATTTCTTTATTCCTCAGCCGCTGCTTCCTCTGTGTCCGTCTCTGCCGCCTTATTGTGGATCTCTGTTACCGCTACCACAGTTGCTTCCGGATCCGTCATCAGATGAATCTTCTCATTGGAAGCAAGCTCCAGATCTTTTACAAGAATGCTGTCTCCGATCTTCATATTCTCCATATTGATCTCCACTTTATCTACCAGCGCTTCCGGAACAGCCTTGTATGCAATTTCATGCAGCTTTAACTGGATGAGTCCATTTACCACCTTATCATGGTTCAGCAATACGACCTCCGCCACAGAGTGCACTTCCTCTCCGCTTACCAGCGCCTGGAAATCAATTTCATCAATCTGGCGTTTCATCGAATTATAGTCGATTTCTTTAATCAGAACATCCAGCTTTTTGCCCTCTACTTCCAGCATGATCTGGCTGCCCTTGTTGCATGTTTTTAAGAGACGTTCTGCATCCTTCTTTTCAATTTTTACCGGTATCGTTTCTTTCAGTTCTTTGCCAAATACATTGCCGGTAACAAATCCTTCCCGTCTGAGTTTCTTTGCCTTTGTGTCCAAACTTCTTCTTTCAGCTTTCAAAGTATTCATTTATCTTTTCCTCCATAATCACTGAATGCCTGGCAGGCTCACATATTATAATGCAGGTCTGTAAGTATCTTCTCTTTGTTACATGTACAGTATAACACCTATAGCAGAAAAAGATTAACCAAAATAAAAAGAAATGTTGTGTACATTTTTTAAAAATTGCACAACATCTCTCCCGATCTGTTTGTATCAGATTCTCCAAAAGCATGAAACCGTTTTACATAAAAAGCGGAAGAATCCGCTCCGCAATAAACACAGCGCCGCACGCCAGAAGCGCTACCATGAGCAGACTTTTCTCCCTGTAGGCTGCAATCAATGCCACAATAAATCCGATCGCCGCCGAAACAGTGCTGTTCGTTGCCGAAAGGATTGCCGGAAAAGTCATCGCTGCCAGACACGCATATGGGACATAATACAAAAACGACTTTATGTAAGGACTGGTTATTTCTTTTTTTACGAGCGCCATCGGCAGCATACGGATGAGGTACGTCACGCCTGCCATCACCAGGATGTACACATAAACATTATGACTCATGAATGCTGTTCCTCCTTTTCCTCTTTCACCGGGCAGACATATGCGGCAATGCCCGCCACAAGCAGCGTTGTGATAATAATCACAAAACCGGATGAAACATTTTTTAATACGGGTGCTACCGCGAACAGACTGCTGACTGCCATCGCCCCAAGTACCACCCCGGCCACTGCACGATTAGTCTTTGCAGGCGGGATAATAATCGCAAGAAACATTCCATAAATCGCTACGCTCAGTGCGCTCATCATAAATTCCGGCAGCAGATTGCCGGAAATTGCTCCGGCCAGCGTGCCAAGCGTCCAGCCCGGAATCGCCACGCACATTGCTCCGTAATTGTAATATGGACTGACCTTCCCCTCCTGGCTGGCGCTGACGCCAAAAATTTCATCCGTAATCCCAAATGACACCAGGCATCTGTGCAGCAGAGACGTCTTTGTCTCCATCTTTTGCGAAAGCGAGAAGGACATCAGACAATAACGCAGATTAATAATTAGCTGCGTCAGCGCCATCTCCCAGTAAGAGCCTGCTGCAAGTATAATATCCAGACCGGCAAACTGCCCGGCAGATGTAAGATTGGTCAGAGAAATCAACACTGCCTGCCAGATGCTTAAGCCCCCGGACACCGCCATCATACCAAACGTAAACGACACCGCGAAATATCCAAGCGCAATTGGTACTCCATCCTTCAGGCCTCTTCTAAAGCTCTCGCGTTTCATGAAACGCCCCTCCGTTTCCTCTAAAGTCAGACTTTTGTTATTGTACCACTCCTTCCTGGGAACTGCAATCGAAAATTATGGTTACAAATTTCTTTGACACCTTTCACATAAGCACCTATAATATTTTCAAAAGAACATTACCGATTTAAAGGAGTCCGCTATGCCGCACATTATTGAAATCACTGATTTTTCCGCCCCGGAGCTGGATGTCTACGCACGCCTCACAGAAAACCAGCTTCTCAACCGCCACGAACCGGAAAAAGGTCTTTTTATCGCAGAAAGCCCCAAGGTAGTGGAACGTGCGCTGAATGCCGGATGCACGCCCGTGTCAGTTTTACTGGAGCGGAAACACATTGAAGGAGAAGCGCGCGATATCCTTGCCCGCTGCGGCGATATTCCCGTCTACACGGCTGATTTTGATATCCTTACAAAGCTTACCGGCTTTGCGCTTACGCGCGGCGTGCTGTGCGCCATGAGGCGTCCGGCGCTGCCCACAGCAGAGAATGTATGCCTTGGCGCCCGCCGCATCGCCGTGCTGGAAAATATAATGAATCCCACCAATGTCGGCGCAATTTTTCGTTCGGCGGCAGCCCTGGGCATAGACGCTGTTCTTCTCACACCGGACTGCAGCAATCCCTTATACCGCCGCGCGATCCGCGTCAGCATGGGAACTGTTTTCCAGATCCCCTGGACGTGGCTGCCGGCAGAGCCTAAGCAGCCTGCCCCGTCCTATGTCCCTTTCCTGAAAAAGCTTGGATTTCAGACGGCAGCTCTGGCATTGACAGATAACTCTATTTCCCTTGCAGACCAGCGTCTTGCTGCGACCGAAAAACTTGCTATTATACTTGGCTCCGAGGGAGACGGGCTCTGCGCCGCCACGCTTTCAGACTGTGACTATACGATCCGCATTCCCATGATGCACGGCGTCGACTCTCTGAACGTAGCCGCCGCAAGCGCTGTCGCGTTCTGGGAGCTGTGCAAATATCCGGGATAGCCCCTATACACGCCCGCTCCGCGCAGTTTTTTCACCTGTAATCCCGCCTTTTCCGCAAAGACGCGGCACTCCCCGCGCTGCTCACTGTTCCCACACAAGCGCGCTTTCCTGCTTCGCCAGGATGCCGTTGCCACAATCATACCATGTCTCCAGCTTATCCTCCCGATCATCAGTCCGGTCATATACCGCTCTGTCAGAAAAGCGCTCGCCGGACAGCTTTTCTTTTTCTGTCTCCACCAGAAGATACGCTGTCCCCGGTTCCATATTCAGACTTTCCGGCAGCCCGCCCGGAGTATATTCTTCCCGCTTTATGCACTGATGCGCCTCATCCATCTGATAAAGCGTGATCTTTACCGGGCGGTGCATTGTTGCAAAGCTGACCTTCACACTGCTTTTTGCCGTCTGGCTCTTTCCGTTTTCCGTCGTCTTTGTCTCCGCGGTTAAAGCAGACGCAAAATGTACCTCTTCCTCTTCCTCTTCCGATTCCCCGCTTGTGCTGAAGCCCTCTCCGGCAATCAGGTAAACCTGCCCTTCTGCCGTCTGATACACCGGGTTCAGATAATAGGAAATCCCTTTATCCGACTGTCCCGGGATCATGTATATCGTACCCTCCAGGCTCACCTCATCGCCCGCATCTGTGACAGTTATATTAAAATCCACATCGGAAATCCCGGTATCGTATACCGAATGCCAGCCCCTGTTTCCGTCTTTATCCTCCAGAACCGGCGCAAAAAAGGAAATCCCCTTCACATCTTTAAAGGAAATGTCCCAGTCGTAAGTATCCTCGCTGCCCTTTTTATCGATCACCGCGTAGAGTCTCCCCTCGTATCCGGAAGTATTGCTGATCTGGATTTCGTTCGCCTTCACAAGCCAAGATGCATGATCCTGCAGATACGCATCCATGTCAAAGAGATCCAGATGATCCGACGTAATGAACGCTCCGATCAGCCGGTCATCCCCGCCTTCCGTTTCCGCACCGGGAACCGCCAGCGAACAGCCGCTCAAAAGCAGCGCCGTAAATATCCCCAAAAATATTATCCGGTTTCTACTCCTCATGCTTCTCCTCCTCTCCAAGCTCTCCGTCAAACTTTAAAATATCCCCCACATCGCACTGCAGATAGTAGCAGATGCGGTTTATCGTGTGAAAGCGGACGCCCTTTGCTTTTCCGCTGCGCAGCACGGAAAGATTTGCCTCGGTAATACCCACCAGGGCGCAAAGCTCCTTCGACGTCATCCCCCGCTCTTTTAAAACCATTTCAAGACAAACTCTGATTCCCATTTCTTACCTCTCTGTGAAAAGCATAAGGTTCCTTTATATAAACAGATCATGCTCCTGTTTCATCCGCTGGTCCTCCTGCAGATAGCGTGCCGCCAGCAGCATTGCCAGCACAAAGACGATAGAAAGCACCGGAAAATGGATGGTAATGTCTACCCGGTAAAGATACCGGTGCAGTAAAAGCTGCAGCACATGAAACAGCATTTCCACTGCAATCGTCACCATGAGCGCCGACCGGCAGAAATCCGTCAGCCTGCCGACCGCGCTGACCGCCGCATCAGAATAGCGGTCCTGCGCCAGTGCATCCAGCATTTTTACCGCGAAAAATACGGCCACCAGATCCATACTGTAGGGCATCGCTTTCACGGCAAACTGAAATACCAGAAACGCATAGGTGAGCGTCGGCTCCTGCGCCGTCCCAAATACCGCCGCTTCCACCGACGATATACTGTTGCCGCTCCTCACAGCTTCCACGGCAGAGAGCAGATCACCGATCCCCTGTCCAAATATCGCAAATACAAATGCTGTCATCGTAAACAACAGCAGAATTTTCAGCGCCGCCTGCAGCTTTCTCACATCCGCCGACGTATACATATGCAGCATCCGCAGCGCCAGATAGCCGCAGAGCACCGCATAGAAGGTACTTCCAAGCATCCACTTTCCGCTTCCTGCCACGCCCGTCTGCAGTAATCCCGGATTGACCATATAATAATTCACAAAAAACAGCAGTGCGCTCATAGCAGGCAGAAGCCGGTCCGCCCGGCAGAGCATTTTCCTGCTCCTCAGAATAAAAAATACAGCGCATGGGAGCAGACTTAGCAGCAGATAGAGTGCAACAGCCACTGCATTGCCGACCCTCCCGGACAGAGAAAGCCTGCGCAGCCCCCAGCCGATCTGCTCAAACGGGAATGCTGTAATGGTGGTAAACATACCGGAAACCTGCATCTGCGGCAGCGCAAATATCATACAAAAGATTGCCTCCAAAACCAGTGCAGTGTAAAAGATCTTATATCTCATGCCGTCACCTCCGGATAAATCATTATCGCGTTCAAAAATTATTGTTTTACGATAATCTTCTAAGAAAAGTATAGCACAAAATTATCGTTAGTCAATAATTTTGTGCCATTTTTCTCAACTTCTATTTCTCAGATCATTACTGTTCACTCCGTTCGCAGTAACCTTCGCAGATCCATTTAAAATTCGCTTCGCGAATGGGATTTGCCCGCGGTTTTACTATCCCTTCAGCCCGCGCGCCTGCCGGTCCATGTCCTCCACGACAATATCATATATTTCGCCAAGCGTCGCACAATATTCCAGCACCTCCCACGGCTTGTTGGTGTGGAAATGGATTTTGATCAGCTCCTCATCGCCCACTGCCAGCAGGCAGTCGCCCTCAAAATGTTCGGTGATGTAATCACTGATCTCATCCTCGTCGAGATTTTTCCCTTCGATTAATAGTTGTGTGTCATACTTAAATTCTAACATATGTTACCTCCCGTATTTTTTCTGGTTTTGATTTTATCATATTGGCGGGAGTTTTTCCACTGAAATCACAGCTATTGTTCCTTAAATACCTTTCACATCACATATTTTTTTCAAACTATCGGAGACATCTCCTGTTTTCTGTGATATACTGGATCCATCAGAATTCTCTCATTACAGAGGTGACATTGAAAATGGTGTGTGAAATCACAAATGCAGATATCGCCGCTCCCCTGTTTGACGGCTGGGAGGAAACACTGATCTGGTCCTGCCTGCAGAAAGTTATGGGAAAGCTATATGCAAATGCCCCGGAAAATCCAACGGCAGCTATGGCGATCATTGCCGATTTTGCCTTTTTTGCCGGAGAACCGGATGCGGAGCTGGCAGCCTGTAAACCAGACTGGTGCACACAGGATTTCATAATCCTGGTTCCGCAAAATGATGCATGGAAGAATCTGCTGCTGCGCTGTTATGGCGCAAAGGCAACGCCTGTCATCCGCTATGCATTTTATAAAGAACCCCATATATTTGATACAAAAAAATTAGAGCAGATCGTATGTGATCTGCCCGCAGAATGTGAGCTTGCTCTGATTGATGAACACTTTTACAATCTGTGCAGTGCCGAAGCCTGGAGTGCTGACCTGGTATCGCAGTTTAAAGATTATGAGACATTCCGCCGCCTGGGACTCGGTGTCGTGCTGCATAAGAATGGTGTGATCCTTTCCGGCGCGTCCTCCTACACCAGATACCAGGAAGGTATTGAAATCGAAATTGACACCCGGACAGACTGCCGCCGCCAGGGCTTCGCCCGCCTGTGCGGTGCAAAATTGATCCTGGAATGCCGGAAACGCAAGCTTTATCCAAGCTGGGATGCGCAAAATCCGGCTTCCGCCGCTCTGGCGCAAAAGCTTGGCTACCGCTTCAGTCACACTTACACAGCAATCGAAATACGGGGGTATTAAGCCATGTCCGAACAAAATCCAATCAGTAAAAAAGAGATGATGCTCAGTCTCTCCGACATTGAACATACTGCTAAGATCTGCCGGGCGCTTTCCTCAGAAACCCGTCTGGAGATCCTGCGCTGTCTCGTCGGAAAGCCAATGACAATCAGTCAGCTCGCCGAGCAGTTCTATCTTCCCATATCCTCGATGAGCCTCCACATCAACACCTTAAAAGATGCCGGGCTTATCACAGTGCTGCCAAAGCCCGGCATCCGCGGCACGAGAAAGCTGTGCGGCATTTCCGCCGCCAGCGTTTTTCTTGATCTGTTTGCCCACGAAAACCGTTTTGTCCGCAAGCCGCCTGCTTACATTTATATGCCGATCGGACATTATTGTAACTGTGAGGTCACACCGCCCTGCGGGATCGCCACAGCAAATTCGTATCTTTACGAGGAAGATTCCCCTTACGGCTTTTATTCCACCGATCACATCAACGCCTCTCTGCTCTGGCTCACAAGCGGTTTTCTGGAATACCAGTTTTCCAATGAAGCCCTGCATACCGGCGAGGTAGATCACATAGAATTTTCTTTCGAAATTTGTTCCGAGGCGCCCGGTTTTAATAACGACTGGCCCTCCGACATCCGTTTCGAATTAAATCACAGGCACATTGTCACTCTGCACACGCAGGCAGACTACGGCGGACGGCGCGGTATTTACAATCCCTCCTGGTGGAATGATTCCAACACACAGTTCGGCGAATTCAAAATTATCCACATCACACACACAGGATGTTACATTAACGGGCAGAAGGTTTCCGATGAGACCATTGAGAGCCTTGCGCTCTTAGACGGCTATTGCTTCACCTTTACCCTGAAAGTGGATGCAGACAGCGAGCATGTCGGCGGAATGAATCTCTTTGGAAAATTTTTCGGAGACTATGCGCAGGATATTATTATGAAGGTGGATTATGTGTGATGCAGCATCTGTGCGGGCGCTCATTAATCTCCCGGATTTTCTTCACATCACATTTTGGTTCCCTGTCATAAGTCAGCAGTCCATTGATCTCCTGCTCCACGTCAGTGAGCTGCGTGTAACAAAAACCCCACAGTGCCTTTGACGCGTACACGGCATCAATCACACGGCGATATGCCTCCAGAAATTCCTTCTCTGTGTCCGCGCAGGTGTAGCCCCATCCGGAGCAGCGGGCCGCGTCATAGGCAATACCGCCAAATTCCGTCAGCATGATTGGTTCTCCTCTGTACGAATATCCGTCCACGTAAATACTGCGCCAGGTAGAAGGACACTGAATCAGCCCTTCGCGGTCCGCAAGCATTTCCCGGTACTGCGCATATATTTCCGGTTCATCCTTTCCGCCGTGCCGGTAGTTGTGTATGGCGCAGATATCCGTTTCCGTCATCTGCCATCCGTCATTAGACACCACCAGCCTGGTATCATCCAGCGCGTGAAGATAATGATACATCGTCAACGCAAAATGCTGCTGGCATTTGTCCCTCTCGATCTGCGGAACTCCCCAGCTCTCATTTAACGGAACCCAGGCAACGATACACGGATGGTTGTAATCCCGCTCTACAATTTCACGCCACTCGCAGAGCATCTGTCCGGCGGTTGCTTTGCTGTACATCACTGGTGAGGGCGATTCTCCCCACACCAGAAAGCCCAGACGGTCTGCCCAGTACAAAAACCGCGGATCCTCTGCCTTCTGATGCTTACGACAGCCGTTAAAGCCCATGTCCTTCGCCAGCGTGATATCACGGACGAATGCTGCATCCTCCGGCGCTGTCAGAAGCCCTTCACGCCAGTAGCCCTGGTCAAGCACCAGCTTCTGATAGTAAGGCTTGTTATTCAGATACACCATCCCATTCTCTGTATGTATCTTTCGGAAGCCAAAATAAGAAGCAGCCCTGTCCCGGATATTCCCGTCCGCTTCCACGAGGCTCAGCTCCACATCAAAAAGTACAGGATGCTCCGGCGTCCATGAAATCCCCTCGTCATGAATATTAAGATGGAATACCTGCGAACAGATCACATCCACCGAAGCCTCTGCCGTTTCTGCGATCCACGCAGTACTTCCCTCCGCGATCCTGGCGCCTTCCAGAAATACCCGGTATTGCAGCATATCCTGTGCAGAAACCCGGGCGCCCCGGCAGCAGATATCCACCCTTCCTTCATCAAAGCGTACTTTATAAGTCACATTTTCAATATGTTTCTTCGGCACCCATTCCAGCCATACTGTCTGCCAGATCCCGGTACTATTTGTGTACCAGATCGCGTCCGGCTTCTCTCTCCAGAACTGTTTTCCGCGCGGAATGAATTCGTCTGTATGAGGGTCAAATACGCGCAGGACAATCTCCTGCATTCCCGCTTTCAGGTAATTTGTGATATTTACAGAAAACGGCGTACATCCGCCGGTATGCGTTCCCGCCAGACATCCGTTCACATAAACTTTTGTGTCATAATCGACAGCCCCAAAGTGCAGCAGGATATCCGTCTGTGCATCTGGTTCTTCCAGCTCCACACTTTTCCGGTACCAGACAATGTCGTGCGGCTCACTGCTGCCAATACCGCTCAGCGCGCACTGATAGACAAAGGGCACCTGTATGGTCTGCGCAAACGGTTCTCCGGCCGCATACCATTTTTCTGTCAGCCCCCGGTCTGCATCATCAAATGCAAATTCCCATTCTCCATTTAAACTCCGCCATGTTTCTCTCACAAACTGCGGTCTGGGATATTCTGTTCTTCCTGTCACTGCTTGTTCCTCCAGCCTTTTTACATTTCCTGCTTTTTTAAAATCCTTATCCTGTTTACTGAATGCGGCTTCAGGCAAACCTTCCCGTCAGGCAGCGCCAGCGTTGTCACCTGCGGATAGATATTCTGCTCCTCCCATGAATTCATATCGGATGTTTTTGGCGCATACAGGGTCGTAACCTCCGCCAGAGAGCTCCCGTCCTCCTGACAGTCCATATGCGGAAGACAGATTTCTGCCTCTTCCTCTAACGAACGGTTTACCACAAAATAAATCTGCTCTCCTGCAGAATTAATGCCCGCCGCAGCGTCCACTACCGGCACTGCCGACAATGGCTCGATATTTCCAATCTGTTCCTCTGTATCATAGACCGGAGAATCTGTTTCAATCTCCAGAATTGTGCCAAGATCACTCTCTGCATAGAGCTTCAGCGCATAATAGCTTGCTGTCCCGAACGCGTGTCCGTCCCGGCTCACAATGCAGCCTCCGGGCCATCCGTTTACCAGATCTGAATAATTGCAAAGCAGCAACTTTTCCGCGTTGCGCAAAAACATATTCAGCATCCCCGCATTAAAAATAGCCGCCTCCAGCGTCTGCTCCCGGTAAGAGTCAATAATCGTCCCCAGATTATACTCTGTCACCGCAAGGAGCTTCTGCTTTTCTGTTCCGTCATTCATCACATGCCAGCTCTCCTGCAGAATTTCCTCATATTTTTTCACGCTTCCCGCCACCGCGTAATAAATATCTTCATTTCTGAATCTTTTTCCTTCCATGGATTTCAAAGCATACATATGAAGGCACAGCACATCCATGTGATCCCCGATCACCTGCTTTACCATCCGGTTCCAGTCCTGTGAACGGCAGTCGCCTTCCCCTCCGCAGACCATAAAAACAATGGTGTCATCCTTCTCCTTCATCTGCCGGTAAAACTCCATATAGCGCCTGCTGTAATCCTCCGAACTGCTGTGCCCGATCTCCCATTCGCCGAAGATCTCATTTCCCAGATCCCAGTATTTCACATGATACGGCTCCGGATGGCCATTCTGTGCCCGCATTTTCCCGTAAGCGGTGTCTGCGCTTCCGTTGCAGTATTCCACCCAGTTTGCCGCCTCCTGCGGTGTGCCGCTGCCAAAATTAATGCATATCATCGGCTCACATCCTAGCTTCTCACAAAGAGCAAGAAATTCATCGGTTCCAAAGCTGTTGTCTGTATACCCGCCCCAGTGGCGGTTTCTCCGGTATGGTCTCTCATCAATCGCGCCAATCCCGTCCGCAAAATGATAGCAGTCCGCAAAGCAGCCTCCCGGATAACGGATCACCGGCGGCTTCAGCGCTTCGATATGCTCATACACTTCCCTCCAGATACCGGCCCTGCGATCCGACGGCATCAGTGACGCCCCGTCCAGCCAGATTTCTCCTTCTCCCGGCAGACGGATCTCAAACACCGCCTCCCGGCAGGCGCGATCCGGGCAAAATGCAAAAGAATACTTTTTCCAGTTTGTCTCTGCAGAGAATTCCCTGCTAAAAAGCTCCCTGCCCTGCCCGTCGCGGATCAGCAGCAGTACCCTGGTCTCTTCCCGCGCTTTCAGCCAGATATATCCGTCGTACTCCTTCTGCTCCAGCACCAGATTTTCCTGTGCGATCCCCACATAGCCATCGTAATCGTTATAGCAGACAATATGCTGCGCGTACCCGTCCCGGGCGATGCTCTCCTTTGCATCCAGCGTTATCTCAAAAGCATTTTTACAGCCGGTGCGCACCCAGCCCTCTGCCACATTTGGATTGCCGTCCACAACCCCCGCCGGGATGTCTTTGCGTTTGTCAAAGCCCCTGTTTTTCAGAAGCTGGCTCCACATTCCCTCATCGATGCAGTCCCGCATAAATTCTACAAAGTGTCCGAAGATCAACGGATTCATTTCCTTTTGCGCACCTTTTGTTTTTATCGTCACTTTTCTCATCAAGCTTACCCCTTCATTCCCGACATTGCAATTCCCTGTACAAACTGCTTCTGTGCAAACAGATAAAGTATAAAAATCGGCAGGATCGACAGGCAGGCGCCAGCCATGATCAGCCCGTATTCCACCACATGCGTCCCCATAAATGTCGCAAGCCCTGCAGGCAGCGTCTTTTTGCTGTCCGAGGTCGTGAGGATCAGCGGATACAGGAGGTCATTCCACTGTGCCATGAAATGAAAGATAAACAGAGATATGACTGCCGCCTTGCACTGCGGAAGCATAATTTTCCAGAAGATCCGGAATTCCCCTGCACCGTCGATCCTTCCCGCTTCCTCCAGCCCCTTAGGCAGTGAAATAAAGAAGGAACGCATCATAAAAATTCCAAAGGCACTTGTTGCCCGCGGCAGGATCAGCCCTGCGTAAGTATTGATCAGCCCCAGCTTAAATACTTCTACAAACAGCGGCAGCATTACCACCTGGAAAGGAATCATCATGGTTCCCATCACCAACAGAAACAGCACATTTTTCCCGGGAAAATCCATTCTCGCAAATGCATAGCCCGCCATCGTGTCGAAGGTGAGTGAAATCACGGACACAGACAGTGCAAAAATAATCGTATTCTTATAATATGTCAGAAACGGAATCCGATCCCAGATATCCCGGTATGCATCCAGACTGAAGGTTCCGGAAAAGAGTCTCGGCGGATAAGCCACAATATCTGCCTCTGCTTTAAAGGAAGTAACCAGCATCCAGATGAATGGATATAATATAATGAATACCAAAAACAAAAGTACCACCAGCGAAAGCGCCTGGCCGCCCATTTTTTTCCATCCTCTTTGTCTCATCTTCTCTGCCCTCCTACATCATCACACTTTGCTCATTTCTGGTCATCCGCCGGAAGGTGAGTACCGATACCACAAAAGTGAGCACAAAAAGCGCTACTGCAATGGTGGACGCATAGCCCATATCAAAAGATTCAAAAGCCGTACTGTAGATCAGCTGCACCAGTGTCTGAGTCTTAAACAGCGGACCGCCCTGCGTCATTACATATACCTGGTCAAATACCTGGAAGGAGCCGATGATGCAGTCCACGATCGTAAAGCTTAACGTCGGCATCAGCATCGGCACCGTGATCTTCCAGAATTTCTGGAGACCGCCCGCGCCGTCGATCTCTGCCGCCTCGTAATAAGTCTCATCGATCCCGTTCAGCCCTGCCAGCAGGATCACCATATAAAACCCAAGCTTCTTCCACACGCCGATCAGAATTACCGTCGGCATTGCCCAGGTGGTGCTTTTCAGAAGGTCGATCGGTTTGAAACCGAGGCATTCAATCCAGTAACAGAATACCCCGATATCTTTGTTGATCAGAAAGCTCCAGATAATGGAGATTACCGTCATAGAACAAATTGCCGGAATAAAAAATACTGTTTTGCAAAAGCTGTGGAACCAGCTCTGCCGTTTTACCAGAACAGCAGCGATCAGCGACAGCATAATCTGCAGCGGGACCGTGCATACAGTATAATAAATTGTATTCCACAGAGCATTAAAGAACTTGCCATCGTGAAATAACTTCTGATAATTTCCAACCCCCTGAAACTGAAAGTTCGTAAGCATCATATTAAAATTGAAAAAGCTGAATATAACTGCAACAATCAGCGGTATAAAAACAAACACCGCCAGTACCGTCATGGAGGGCAGCACAAACAGTATCCCCGCCCGCTTCCGTGCATACCCCAGAGATTTCTTTTTCACGCAACGCACATCCTTTCCGTAGCTTCTGCCCAGCCAGACTAAAAAACATCCACCGGTCGTTTTTGTCGTATACATAGCAGCAAAGCGCTGCTGCCCGATGCGGCTATTCCCGGATATCCGGGATCTGCGATACATCGCACAGCAGCGTCTTCTCAGCTATTTAGTTTAACAACATCTCAATCGCTGCATTAGCCTCATCTAATGCTTCCTGAACATCCGCATTTTCCAACAGGATTTTTTCGAATGCCGGAGTAATTGCCTGATTGTCGATCTCCGCAAAGTTCGTCAGATTCTGTAAATACATTTTGCTTGCATCCAGCGGCTTGGAAAACTCTATGATATATGGATTCTCAGCCAGAGCTTCCTCATCGATATCGGTTCTTGTGGGCGCAAATCCTGTGCCAAGGCACCATTTAATCTGTGTTTCCGCCGAATTCCACCACTGGAAGAAATTATAAACCGCTTCCTTCTGCTCACTGGAAGAAGTCAGATACATGCCAACACCATTTCCCTGCGTGACCTGCATCGCCGGTCCTTCCGGTGCCTGCGCAACGCCAAAATCAATGCCTGCCGCTTCAAATCCGTTGGTCGCCCACGGTCCGCAGAAATACATTGCCAGCTTCTGGCTCTCAAACAGCTTGTCGATCTCTCCGCCGGTCAGCACGGCCGGGCCAAACTCCTTATCGCGGATGTTCTCCGCCCACCGGGTAACCGTCTCTACATTCTGCGCACTGTTGAATACTGCCGTGCCATCTTCAATAAAATCACCGCCGTTGCCCCAGAGCATGATACACCACATCGGCGTCGTCTCCTTGAGCGCCATAGTAAAGCCATACTTATCCGTATTATCAACAATCTGCTGTGCATACGCCTCCAGCTCATCCCAGGTAGTCGGCGGAGCTTCCGGATCAAGTCCTGCTTCCTCAAAAATCGTTTTGTTATAGTAGAGCAGCAGCGTCGCATAGTCCATGGGAACTCCATAATATTCCCCATTATACACCAGACTGGATTTCAGCGCCTCCGGCACTACGTCCTCCTCAATATATCCTTCTGTCCATGCATCGTTGACTGATACATATGCCCCCGCCTCAGCATAAGCGCCCATCCGCTCCGGTGCCATCGCCACAAAATCCGGTCCTTCTCCGACCGCAAGCGTGGTGGACAATTTCTGGTAAAGGCTGTCCCACGGCATAATGCTCATGTCTATTTCAATGTTTGCATCGTTCGTCTCATTGTATTCCTGCACAAGTGCTTCCAATGTTTCCTGATCCGAACCCGTAAAGCCATTCCAGAACGTAATTACCGTCTTTTCTCCTGCATCTTCTGCTCCGACAGCAGCCGAAACTCCCATCACCATACCTGCGCCTAACAACAGAGCCATTATTTTCTTTGCCCTCATGATTTTAATTTACCTCCTTTGCACTTTCTGATCTGATTTCTAATTTATTCCAATATTTCTGTATTATATTGATGAAATTTTCGTGTTTTTTCATTCATTATACAGATATACCGGAATTCTCGATTTCTGTTCAAAATAAACATTTTTACCTTATGACAGCGCTGTATTTTCGGTAATTTGTTGTTTATGAATGTATTATATGGGGTATTTTCGTATATTTCAATAGTTTTCTTTTTGTTTGCTGTCATTTATTCCCTGTGCAATTATTTGGTACATTTTTTTTGAAGTAAATATCCGCACAATATTGAAAAAAGCTGCTATGACCGCAATTGCGATTCACAACAGCTATAAAACTATTCTATTCCTTTCAGCAGCTCCACAATACATGTAAAGCTCGCAATATCCCAGGCAGCCCTGCCGATAAACAAACCGTCTACATTTTTACAGTTTGCCAGCTGCACACAGTTTTGCGGATTTACACTGCCGCCGTAGAGAACCGGAATTTTGTTTCCGTTTTCTCCAAAAAGCTCTAAAAGCTGTTCCCGTATGATCTCATGCACATACTCCACATACTCTGCAGAAGCTGGCGTTCCGGAAGGGCCGATAGCCCAGGTGGGTTCATACGCAACCCAGAGTCTCTGGCTCTGCTGTACACTCACATCAAAGAATGCCATTTTTATCTGCCGCCGTATGACCTCCGGGGTCACTTGAAATTGTTTGTCCCCGGCACGCTCTCCCACACAGAGCAGCGGCGTCATCTTAAATTTCAGAGCCGCCTTCACTTTTTTATTCAGATCCGCGTCATTCTCATTATAATACTGACGTCTCTCCGAATGACCGAGCTCCGCAATCTGCACACCGATTTCCTGCAGCCAGACCGGAGAGATCTCCCCTGTATAATTGCCCTCCTCCTCCCAGTGCAGATTCTGGGCGCCCAGCAAAATGTCGGTATCTTTTATGGCTTCCTTTGCCATCTGCAGGTGCGTAAAAGGCGGTATCATAAAAAACTGAAAAGCCGGAGCGTCTGCCGCCAGTATACGCACTTTTTTAAGATACGCCTCTGCCTCATCAAAGGTTTTGTGCATCTTCCAGTTCGTCCCAAGCAAAAACCGCTTCACAGATCACCACGTCCTTTCCTCAGACCTTTGAAAATGCCGCCATATTGCGCTCTTCCAGCTCCCGGATAGCATTTACCTTTGGCGTAGAATTACCATCTACAAATTCCAGAGACAGCCACTCGGCAGTCACCTTCTTTGCCAGTTCCGGTCCGATGATCCTGGCGCCCATGCAGAGCACGTTCGCATCGTTACTCAGTTTTGCCCGCTCCGCAGAATAATTATCGTGGCAGACTGCCGCCCGGATCCCTGGAAATTTATTTGCCGTCATAGCCATACCGATCCCTGTCCCGCAAATTAAAATCCCTTCTTTTTCATAATTGCTTTCAATTATTTTATTGCAGAGCTTTTCTGCAATATAGGGATAATACGTGTTATCAAGGATGCTGTCGCAGCCTATGTTTTCCACCTCATATCCCTTTGCCTTCAGGAACGCAATGATCGTCTGTTTCAGATCCACTGCTGCGTTATCGCAGCCAATCACAATCTTTTTCATTCGTTTGCTTTCTCCTTTTTTACCCATTCCAGAAACGCACCAAACATCAGCATGACTGAAGTTGCCCCCGCATCCTGAAATCCGATCGCGCGTTCCATCAGACATTTTGCCCGGCCAAATTTTGCCGGATAGTTTTTGGTAGCTTCCACACCCTTTTTTGCCGCGTCAAATGCACGCTGGAAAAGCTCCCCGAAGGAAGTCCCCTCGCAGCTGTCCATTGCATCGCAGGCGGGTTCCAGTGCATCTACCATCGTCTTATCCCCCGGCTGTGCTCCGCCTCTCTGTTTTACTGTATCCAGGCCTTTTCGCATCATCTGTGCAAACTCTTTTGTGTCGACGCATTCTTTTACTTCCATGCCTTTTACCGCTCCCAGAAAAACAGAGCTGAAAATTACACCGGAAGCTCCTCCCATAGAGCCAAGCATTGCCATGCCAGTCTGGCGGAAAAGCTGGTTAATATCAGAGTATTCTTCTCCTGCCAATTTTTCTTTTACCGCTGTAAACCCAACTGCCATGCCAATACCATGATCCCCGTCCCCGATTCTGGAGTCGACCTCGGTAAGCAGAGGTTTGCTTTCTATGATCCGTTCCGCCATAAACAAAATCATGTCTTTCATTTGCGGCGTATGTATGATATTCATTTACACTCCCCCTTATTTTTTTAAATAATAAGGACTATAGCAGGGAGCATCATAGTATTTTTTCAGTTCCTCATCCATACGCATAAGGCTGATAGAGGCTCCCGCCATTTCCTGACAGGTAATATAGGAATTTACATCCATATGATGTACGATGATTTCTTTTTCTGACAATCTTTGAATCAATCTCCGGTTTAAAATATACAGCTCCGCAAGCGTAGTAGAGCCAAGACCATTGATTAAGGTGCAGACCTCTTCTCCCTTTTGGATCCCCGATTCTTCCAGAAGCTTTTCCAGCAGGATATCCACGATCTCATCCGCCGTCTTCATTTCCATGCGCCGGATTCCCGGCTCCCCGTGAACCCCCATCCCAAATTCAATTTCATTGTCCGGTAAAGAAAAAGCCGGTTTTCTCTCTCCCGGTATCGTACCGCCGGACAGGGCTACGCCAATGCTGAATGTATTGTCTCTGGCCTTTTGAGCCACACGGCAGGTCTCATCCAGATCCAGTCCCGCTCCGGCTGCAGCCCCGGCTACTTTAATTACCATGACTGCCCCGGCAATTCCTCTTCGGTCGGTGATCCGCTCTCTGGAAGCAGATGCCACATCATCCCATACCCGGACGGTTCTGCAGGAAATATCCATATTCTCCAGAAGCTCACTGGCCATATCAAAGTTCAGATTATCCCCGCTGTAATTGCCGTAGACAAATAACACGCCCTTCCGGCGCTCCACCTCCAAAACTGTCTGCATAATGGTGTTTGGATCCGGCGATGCAAAAATGTTGCCGTTAGCGCTGGCATCCGCCAGATTCTCTCCCACGAACATCCCATACATGGGTTCATGTCCGCTTCCCCCGCCGATCACAAGCGCCACCTTATCCTTCACATCCTTTACCCGCACGCCCTTCACGCCTTTCACCTGAACGTAGCGCTCCGGGAAGGTCTGCACAAAGCCCTGAATCGTCTCTGCAGGCACGTTTGCAGGGTCGTTTATCATCTTTTTCAAATCCCTCTCCTCCTTTATGACCAGTCAGCACAGGCGGGTACTGTTTTCACAGCCCCGCCCGTCCTGTGACTTATTTTTTAAATTTCAGTACATTTATGGAATGCTTCTTTAAAACGATGTCACAGCGGTTTTCTTTTGTAGCTGCACTATCCAGCTTTTGCACCTTAATTGTGTCAGGCCGGTCGGCAGTGTTGGCTGCGTCTATCTCTTCTGCATAAATCGTATAGCCTTCCAGAGAAGTCACTTCCTTTTCCCAGAAGAAATGCAGGGATACTTCCATGTCCTCCTCCGGATGTTTATTTACCAGGGAAACATAAATGGTTCCATCCTCATCTCCCGTTACCGCCGCGTCCACATAGCTGCTTCTGTGATTGTCTCCGTCATTTCCGGAGAACAGCTCCAGAAGGTCAATGCTGATCTTCTCCCGGCCGATTTTCTGGCTTTGCGGAAGCTTTACGGAATAGGATTCGCCCACCACGTCCGCCTGATAAATCTGTTTTCCTGTCTGATGACGCAGCAGCTCAAATACCGGGAACTGTGCGCGCCTTACAATGCCCTGTTCTGTAACAGATAACGCTCCCGTAATGTTTACAAAGGTAGAATAGTTTGCCATGCCGATGGTCTCACCGTTCCGGATAAACATGTTTAAAATTAGAGCCGTTACCAGCGCGTTCTGCAGCGTGTAGGCCTTATCGTCCTCTGCGTTTTCCAGGGCCCATCCATTGAAATTCCATTCATCCCATGCAACTTTAATGGAAGAAGCGGTATCATTCATTCCCGCAGTGATAGCTGAACAGGTCATCTTATGGAGCTTTTCCATATAATCGCCGATACACATCGTTTCCAGGTAATTTTCCTGATTAAAAGGTCCCCACACGCAGGAGTAATGATGTGCAGAAATATAGTCGATCATCTGCCAGAGCTTTTTTACAACCGTCACATTCCAGTCAGTAATCTGCTCATAGCCGCAGGCCACCAGTTTAATAGTCGGATCTACCCATTTAAGAGCTTTGGCAAACTGGAAGGCCTTATCCGCATACTCCTCGGCTGTATAATTGTTCATCTGCCAGGGACCGTAGCTTTCATTTCCCAACCCCCAGTATTTTACGCCGAACGGTTCTTCATAGCCATGGCTTCTGCGCAGGTTTGCATAGTAAGTATCTCCGGTTCCGTTACAGTATTCGATCCAGTGCATGGCTTCTTCAATGGTTCCCGTTCCCATATTAACGCAGATCAGCGGCTCTGCTCCTACTCTTCTGCAAATTTCAATAAAGTCTGCTGTACCGAACTGATTGCTCTCCTCTGTCAGCCAGGCATACTCAAATACCTTCTTCCGGTTTTCTTTTGGTCCGATGCCATCTTCCCAGTGATAATTGGAAACAAAATTTCCTCCCGGATAACGCATGATCGTAGGTGCCACTTCTTTCAGCGCCTCAATTACGTCCAGGCGGAATCCATCAGCGTCTGCATTTGGATTACCCGGATCATAATAGCCGCCGTAAATATTTCCAAATGCATGTTCACAGAAATGTCCGAAAATTTTCGGATCCACCTCTCCGCGGGGTACATTTAAGTTTACATAAATATTTGTCATTTTCAACACACCACATCCTTTAGCGTTAATAATCAGTCATTCTTTCTCTCATACCACTTCTCTACCAGCGCTTCTCCGCTTTTTCTCTCGTCATCAAACTCCAATGTTTCGATAATTAATCCCATGCTTTCAAGACCGTCATAATATGCGTAGCTTCCGGTAGGCCAGCTTCCTCTCTGCATCATCTTCAGCCCCTTACTCTCCAGATACTCCTGGGTTTTGTCGTTGTCTGCCACCTTCCATGCCACATGATGGATTCCCGGTCCATGCTCCTTAAGATAATCTTTCCATACGCTGGGACCGTCATCAGCCGGAGACATAAACTCAATCTGTACCGATCCAAAATCATAAAAAGCCCCCTTGAAGTTTCCGTCCACCTTCTGTCCCATGTAAGTGACGTCCGCACCGTCATATACAACAGTTCCGTTCAGACCAACCTCTGCCTGATGTGCAAAGCCAAATATCTCCTGCACTTTTTTTGCCGCCTCTTCCACATCGCGGACAACTACACCGATCTGCCAGACAATACTTGTATCCATTTTGTTCATTATATTTTCCTCCTTTTTTGATTGTTTACTTTTCCATCGGCAGCCCCAGATCTCTGAAAAAGGCTGTCCAATACGGTAATTTTTCAGTTGCCTCTCTGGAAATCTCATCCAGATATGTTAAATCATCTTTTTCGATCTCAAACATGAAGCTGTTAATATTCTGCTGTATCTGTTCCGGCGTTTTTCCTCCCATCAGGATAGAGGTAATGCCTTCCTGGTAATTCAGCCAGTTGATCGCAAGCTGTCCGCAGGTCACTTCATATTTCGCCGCTACTGGTTTCAGCTTATCTGCAAGCTCCACGCAAACAGGGAAGTATTTCTCCTCATACAGGAATGTGCCTGCCCGGTCGTCATTTTCCGGAAGCTTAAAGGATTTATCGTACTTTCCGGTTAAGATTCCCGTAGCTGTCGGGCTATAGGGCACGATTGAAATCTCGTTTTCCAGACAGTAGGGCTTTATTTCTTTATCGATCGTCCGCCACAGAAGACTGTAGCCCGGCTGGGTCACATCCACTCTGCCCATGGCGCAGACCCTCTTCATCTGCTCCAAGGTAAAATTTGATACCCCGATGGTACGGATCAGCCCCCGCTCTTTTAAGGAAAGCATGGCTTCCATGGTTTCCTCCACCGGAATAATCCCCTTCGGATCCGGATAATGAATGTAATATACATCCAGATAATCCGTGCCCAGACGTTTCAGACTGTTCTCACAGGCCTGTATCGTATCTTCCTTTTTCAGATGGTCATACCATACCTTGCTGGCAATATACACATCTTTTCTTCTGCCGCCCAGAGCCTTGCCCAGAAGCGTCTCCGAGTAGCCGTCTCCATAACACTCCGCCGTATCAAAAAAGTTGATCCCCTCTTCCAGCGCAATGTCCACCCCGCGCTGAAACAGCGCGTCGTGTTCCGCCGACCAGACGCTTCTGTCCGGCGCCCAGCCACCCAGGGCCGCCTTAGATACCTTCCATCCAGTCTTTCCCAATGTTTGATATAACATCCTTTCACCTTCCTTATCCCTTCAGACCTGAAGTCGAAATTCCCTCTACAATATACTTCTGACCGACGGCGTACAGTACAATACAGGGGAGTGCGATCAGGGTTGCCGCAGCCATCAGATAATTCCACTGAGCCGTATAGCTTCCGATAAATTCACGAAGCCCCAGCGCCAGCGTATAGTTAGCCTCCTTGTTAATATAAACCAGCGGATTCAGATAATCGTTCCACAGATAAAAGAATCCAAAAAGCCCTACCACTATTACCCCGGATTTTGCCAGGGGCAGATACACCAGGAAATATTCCTGCAGATATCCGGCTCCGTCAATTCTCGCAGACTCTCCCAGCTCTTTCGGCAGACTCTTGAAATACTGCCGCAAAAGAAAGATATCAAACACACCTCCACCCATGATATTTGGCACGATCAACGGCGCATAGCTGTGAGACAACCCCACATTGGACCAGCCGATGAAGGTGGGAATTAGAGTAACTGCCGGCGGCAGGATGATTCCGGTCAGCAGGATCATAAATACTGTGTCGCGGCCTACCCACTCCAGTCTCGCAAAGCTGTATGCACACATAGGCGCCACAAACACAATACCGATCATAGACAAACCTACGATAATGATGGTGTTGGCATATTCCCGAAGCAGATGGATCCGCTCAAAGGGAACAATATAATTCTCCCACGCCAGCCTGCTGGGAATAAACTTCGGGACTACCGATAATACTTCCGTTGCCGGGCTCAATGAGGTTTTTACCATCCAGAAAATAGGAAAAATAAACACAAAAGCCAGAAGCGTCAGTAAAATGTACTCCACTGCCGTTACTTTCTCGTTTCTCATACATGTCCCTCCCTAATCTGAATAGTGAACCCATTTTTTTGAGCTTCCAAAAATAAGGGCAACCACAGCAAAAATCACAATAAACAACAGCCAGGAAATGGCGCTTGCCTTTCCGAAGCGAAACGAACCAAATGCCTCTTTGTACAGATAATAAACTACAAAGTTCGACGCATTGCTTGGTCCTCCCTTTGTCATAATGTCCGCCTGGGTAAAAATCTGGAATCCCGAAATAATCGTATTGATCAGATTTACCAGAATCGTCGGCGTCAGCATAGGGATCGTTACTTTAAAATGCGCCTGGAGCCTGGTTCCTCCATCCACCTTAAACGCTTCATAAAGCTCTCCCGGTATTTCCTGCAGACCTGCAAGATAGATCATCATGGTCATGCCGCTCCACCACATACTCATAACCGCCAGGGTAGGCAGTACCTGTGATGTACTGGTCAAAAACTTCTGCGCCGTTCCTCCCAGAGATTTGATGACCCAGTTTACCACGCCCATATCCGGGCTTAACAGCCATGCAAAGATGAAACACGACGCAATTACCGGAAAAACGGACGGAATATAAAATATCGTTCGGAACAGTGTTCGGAATTTCAATTTTTTTACCATGGCCGATGCCAGTATATACGCCAGCACATTTGTAAAGGTCACATATAAAATCACATAAATCACTGTGACTTTAAAAGAGTTATAGGTAAACGTATCCGCATTTGTCAGCAGATCCTGATAATTTTTTAATCCCACCCAGTGGGTCTCTCCAATAACCCGGTAATCTGTGAAGCTGTAATAAAGGCTCATCAGCATCGGTCCGATCATGAAAATCAGATATTTCAGGATAATCGGGGCGGCAAACAGCATACCCACGATCTGCTCTTTCTTTTTATATCTCCCGCGTTTTTTTATTTTCTTCGTAATAGCCATGACTCCCTTCTTTCTTTGCACGCTAATCATAAACAGAGTCTTTTGTCCGCGGCAGCGCGCATTTTACCCGCCGCCGCAGTACAAAGTTGCTTCTTAAACTCCCGACAGACTACTTAAAATAGTAGCCATCACAGTATGCATTGGCCGCCTCAGCAATTTCATTGATCGCTTCCTCTGCGGTTGCTTCGCCGTTGTAGGCCTTCTGAAGAGCCGGACCTACCAGATTGTTAATATCCGTAAAGTTCTTTACATTGAAGCTCGGAACCAAAACAGAATTTTCCAGGGTCGGTTTCAGAACTGCCGTCGTAAAGTTATCGGTATGCACTTCGTTGTCTGTCCAAAGTGCTACTTTTTCCTCATCTTCATAGTATTCCTTTAAAAGCGGCATCCAGCATCCCTTCGTGTACTGGGAAATTGCGCCTTCGGTGTTGCTCAGCCATTTAAAGAGCTGCCAGGTTGCATCCGGATCATTGTCTGTCTTATATGCCGTCAGCGCCATAAGACCGATGGTCGTGGGGTTTTCGCCTCTTCCGCTTGTGGGGAACGCTGCCATATCATACTGTCCCGGCTGTCCCTGCTCACAGAAAGTCAGCATAGACCATGCGCCATCCAGCATCATAGCAGTCTGCCCGGATAAAAGGGATACATCCATTGCCGGCATATTGGCAAACTGCAGCGGGCTCGGTGATACGTGATGTACATTAACCAGATCACTCATAAACTGCAGCGCTTCGATCGCTTCCGGAGAAGTCAGTCCGAAGGAACCATCCTCATTTATCCAGGAACCGCCGAAAGAATTCAAAACACCGTCAAACTGATAGTGCCAGGAGTCAAACATCAGACCATAGCGTGTGATGCTGGTCGGATCAAAATCCGCAGACTCCGCGGTATTGCCATTTGCATCTGTCGTCAGCTTCTTTGCCGCTTCGAGAACCTGATCCCAGGTCCAGGGATTTTCCGGATCTGCAGACGGGACTTCTACGCCAGCTTCCTCAAAAACACTCGGATTATAATACAAAATCAGCGGTTCACAGGAAAGAACGGTACCAAACGCTTTTCCTTCCTGATACTCCAGGAATGCATAATCTACATAATCTTCCTTCGTAACAGTCGGATCAGAGTCATTTTCCATCAACTCGTATAAATCCAGCAGAACGCCATCCTCTGCCCAGCCCGGGAGGTAGGACGGATCGATCCAGGAAATGTCGGGCGGATCGCCTGCTGCCAGCATCGTTGCAATCGCTGCATTATCTCCAGAATTAATGTGCTGCGCTTCCACCTTAATATTGGGATGCGCTGCTTCGAAGCCCGGAATTACTTCTTCCTCTATATTTTTCTTTTCCGTATCGGTTCCCCAGTAAACCAGTTTCAGTGTTGTTACTTCTCCGTCTTCCGCAAATGCGGTGGGCACCATTGACGATGCCATTGCTGCTGCCATCAGTACGCATACTAAACTTTTTTTCTTCATTCTTGTTCTCCTTTCATTTACATTTTCTCTTTGTAATACATTTCGAAACAGTTAATAGTTCTTGCTTAAATTATCCCCCGGCACCTCCTTTGATTTTTTATTTTAAAAGATTCCTGATTTAAAAAAATCTTTCAATTTCTTCCTTATTTTTCCTCTATTTCCATTTCGTGTGCGCTCACGGAAATGGTAAAATATAAATCGTGTGCGTACACGATAATATTAAAAAATAATCCCCCAAAATTTTGACAACAAAAACTTTTTCAGATAGATTCTCCCTGTATGATCCGGTATGCCAGAATACGGTTTACTCTTTTTTTATTCGGAGACTGCATCTGATCCAGCAGTTCTTCAAACAGGTTTTCTCCCAGCACATCCACATCATATTCCACCGAACAAAGTCTTGGAGAAATAAATTTCAGCATTTCTATATTATCATATCCCATAATGCCAAGCTGTCCCGGCACAGATATCCCATGCTTTTTGCAAATTTCTAGCACCTGTATCGCAAACATATCGTTGATACAAAGTACAGCTGTTTTATGAGGTCTGCATTCTTCTATAGATTTCAAAAGTTTCTCTTCGTTTACGCCTTCCAGAATAATCGGTTTATGCAGATCATACTTTTCCAGCCCCTGAATATACCCCTCCTGGCGTTCCTGAAGCGTATATACATTCATATGCTGCTGTTTTTTCTCTGTGATAGCCGCGTTGAGAAAGATAATTCTGCGGTACTCTTTCTTTATGATAAATTCCACCGCATGTTCCATCGCGTCTCTGGCATCAATGCCCACCAGCGAAAAATCGTCTGATATTTTATTGTAGATCGTTACTACCGGTATCTTCAGCTTTTTCAGATACTCTGCGTGTTTTTTCACTTCGCATACAGAAAAAAGGATAATACCGTCTACATGCCGTTCCTCCAGATACATTATTCCCTGTTTTTCCATTTCTGCATTGCCATGGGTCAGAATCAAATTGATGAAATATCCTTTTTCCTTCGCCGCTTTTTCAATAGCGTTGACCAGCTCTGCAAAATAATTGTTCTTTAAATCAAAGCATACGATCCCTATCGTATTGGTACGGCCCATTGCCAGGCTCTGGGCTATTTTATTTGGCTTATAATCTACCTCCTCTATCGTTTTTAAGATTTTCTGCTTTGTCTGCTCTTTAATGCCAGGACGATTATTGATCGCCCGGTCCACTGTACCCACAGACACCCCACACATTTCCGCGATTGTCTCTAATGTATACTTCATAATTCCCCACTTTTTACGTTTTCGTGTGCGCACACGTTTTATGTTTTAAGTATACCTGCCCTTATGGATTTTGTCAATCCTTTTTTCAACTAAAAAAAGCACCGCCGAAGCGATGCTCTTAAAACTAATTTCACTGCCAGGATAGTTAATGCCGCCTCCGTAATCTCTGGTAAGCCATTATGCAGGGATCCTCTTACTGTATCTGCCAGCCTTCTGTCTGCTCCCTGGCTCTTACGAAGTCAAGATATTTTCCTTCCTGCCCTATCAGCTCCCTATGCGTACCTTTCTGGACGATCTGTCCCTCATCCACCACCAGAATCTGGTCGGCATTTTCGATGGTCGCAAGCCTGTGGGCAATCGTAATCAGGGTTTTCCCCTTTGTCAGCTCAGAAATTGCCGCCTGAATCAAATGCTCATTTTCCGGATCAATGCTGGCCGTCGCCTCATCGAGTATGACGATCGGAGCGTTTTTCAAAATGGCACGGGCAATGGAAATGCGCTGTTTTTCTCCGCCGGAAAGCGTTCCTCCGCCCTCCCCGATGACAGTATCGTAACCATCCGGAAGCGCCATAATGAACTCATGGCAGCGTGCCTTTTCTGCCGCTTTGCGCATTTCCTCCTCTGTTGCTTCCGGCTTCCCGAAACATATATTGTTTCTTATGGTATCATGGAATAAATAAACGTTTTGGAATACCATGGAAATATTGGATAGCAGGCTATCACAGGTAAATTCACGTACATCGTGTCCGCCTACCGTAATCTTTCCGCCATTTACATCATAAAACCTTGCAAGCAAATTGCAGATCGTCGTCTTTCC
Organism: uncultured Marvinbryantia sp.; assembly: GCF_905201705.1. Taxonomy (GTDB): domain Bacteria; phylum Bacillota; class Clostridia; order Lachnospirales; family Lachnospiraceae; genus Marvinbryantia. Next base: position 74,762 of record NZ_CAJKOX010000002.1, on the reverse strand, counting down.
GGAGCCGGAAGGGCCCACGATCGCAGCCGTACTTCCCTGCGGAATATGAAAAGAAACATCGGAAAGCACACTCCGTTTATCATAGCCGAAACTCACGTGGTCAAAGGTAATATCATATCTCTCCGGACAGATCTCCTTTGCATCCGTATCAATAAACTCCGCCTGCTTGATCGTATCCAGCTTATCCATCGCAGCTTCAATAAGCTGCATGGTATGGGCGCCGTTTTGTACCTGCTCCACCCGTGAAAACAAAGTAAAAGAAAAAATCGCCATCATCAGAAAAATCGGAAGCGTCATCTCCCCATGTATGCATAAGTACGCTGACATCAGCACAATTCCCACTGACGCAAGTTTGCAGGAAAGCTGATGCAGTCCATTGCACCATACATAATCAAGTTCTATTTTAATATTAATCCTGCGGTGTTCACGAAACGCATCCCTGATCCCCTGTACAGATACGCCCTCCTGTCCGTATGCCTTTACCACAGCAATGCCCCGGATAAATTCTATCACCGAAGTAATCAATGCATTCTGTGCCTTTTGATGTACGATAGAGTTTTTATGGCTGGACAGGCTCATCAGGTGCAGGAAAAATGCGGAAAGCGCCACGCCTGCCATTGCAATCAGCGCCGCCTGCCAGCAGAAAAGCAGCAGACACAGTATCATAGCTGCCACATGGACATACGCCCCGATAATCACATCGGTCATTTTCATGGCATACATCTCATATACAGAAAGATCTGTTGTAACTGCGCCGGCTATTTCCCCGGTATTGTTTTTGTCAAAAAAACCGAGGGAAACCCGTTTTAGAATATTTCCGATCTCAATTCTCTCCTGCGCCGTTTTTTCATAGGCAATACTTTCCTGATAAGTTGCACGCAGATAGGAAAACAGAAACCTGCCCGCAATGGAAACCACCATAAAAATCAATGCATAAAGCGCCATAACCGGCTTCATTTCTATTTCTCCCCGGCTGTCCTTTATCATCAGATCCAGAAAATATGCCGCTCCCATAACAGGCAATGCGGCAAACATGGTCTGCAAAAACGACCACAAAAATCCCATGTAGAGCCTTTTCTTATATTCTCCTGTCCACCTGATGATCCGCTTCACCGTCTTAAACATTGCGAATGTCCTCCCTTCCCGTTTGGTTCATATCACTATTTCCTGCTGACCAGCTCTTCGCACCGATATGCGCTTCCCACATCTGATGGTATAAATCACATTCCCGGAGCAGTTCATCATGTGTTCCGCACGCTTCCGGACGTCCGTTTTTCAATACAACGATGCAATCCGCATTCTTTATGGTAGAAAGCCTGTGTGCGATCACAAGAAGCGTTTTTCCCTTTGTCAGCCTTGCAATGGACTCCTGAAGCTGCGCCTCATTTTCCGGATCTGTAAATGCAGTGGCCTCGTCAAGTATGACGATCGGAGCATTTTTCAAAATAGCACGGGCGATGGCAATCCTCTGCCGTTCCCCTCCGGAAAGCTTTCCTCCCGCCTCCCCGGCAGGCGTATCCCATCCTTTCTCCAGTCTGCCGATAAATTCCTCACACCGGGCTGCTTTTGCCGCCGCAAACACTTCCTCATCAGAAGCATCCGGTTTTCCCAGACGAATATTCTCAAGCAGGGAGCAGTTAAACAGGAAATTATCCTGCGATACAAAACTCACGATACGGGCAAGCTGTGACAGCGGAATATTGCGAATGTTTGTTCCTCCTATCGTTATGTTCCCTCCCGTGACATCCCAGAATCTTGCGATCAGCTTTGCCACAGTGGATTTTCCGCCTCCCGACGGTCCCACCAGCGCAGTAAAGGTTCCCTGCGGCAGCTTCAGATCAACTCCGTGCAGAACATCGCCATCCTGTTCATTATAGGCAAAGTGCACCTGGTTTAAGGATATTTCGTAGTTTTTCAGAGAAACCTCTGTTTTTGCATCTGCAAGTTCCGGAATATCCAGCACTTCATTTACATCACGTATGGCATACTGGATAGACTTAAAGTCATTGACCGCATTGTTAAACCAGCTTACCGGTCCGATGATGCTCAATGATAGTATAATCGCTAACGTAATCTCTGCAGGGGTCATTTCTCCCGAAAGATACAGAAGAATACTCACCGGTAGTATGCCAAACAGTGTGGAGGGCAGAATGGCGGCACCCAGATTCATAAGCCCCCAGGTAGACCGAAACCAGTCCAGCGTAAAATTCTTAAAGCTCTCCACGGAATCTGCATACTTCTGATAAGAGCCGGTGGATTGGTTGAACGCCTTAATCACCTGGATACCTTCCGTGTATTCAATAATGACACTGTTCACATGGTTAGACGCTTTCATATATTCGTCATATTTGGAGCTGTAGTTTTTCATCATTATTCCGTATACCACAGCCCCGACCGGCACACATACCAAGGCAGCCAGCGCTATTTTTACGTTCATTACAAGCATATAGAGAAAAACGCAAACAGGAAGAAGAAGGTTGGAGATTCCTTCCGGGATCATATGTGCCAATGGCAGTTCGATGGTTTCCACCCGGTCCACGATGATGCTCTTCCATTCTCCCGCTGTTTTTGCAAGCGCACTTCCAAGCGGTATCCGCATCATTTTTTCCGACAGGGCAAGGCGGATATTCTCCAGAATATGATAAGCTGAAATGTGGGAGAACGATGTAGAGAGGGCATGGAAAATCTGTTTTGCCAGATACCCCGCCGCACTTAAGCCTATCCACGGCATGATTTTTGCCATCGCAGGCTCTCCCTCAAAGAAAATTAAAATAATACGGTAAACGCCTAAATAAGGCAAAAGACCTCCCGCAACGCTGCATATCGCAAACAGCACGGAAAAAATCATCTTCCACCGGCATTGTCCCGCAAAGGAAAACACCGTTTGAAAGGTTCCATTTTTATGTTCCATAGCATGACCTCCTGAAAAAATGAATGTGTCCCTGCCTCTCAGGGACACATCTATTTTACACGCAGGCAGCCTGCTTTGCCGCTCCGGTTAGTCTTATCTAATCCAATCAGTCGGAAGATTTTCTGTATTCGGTAGGCGTAACACCAAGCACGCTGCGGAAGGCAGACGCAAATTTTCCCGGATTACTGTAGCCAACCCTTTCTGCAACAGAAATCACGGAATCCTGCGTATTTTTCAGCATAACGGCTGCGGCATTCATGCGGTACTCCTTCATATATGCAGCTATAGAACATCCGTAAACCCCCTTAAAGCACTGCTTTAAGGAAGTCAAAGGGAAGGAAAACTGCTCCGATAATTCCTCAAGAGTATACCAATGCTCCAGATTCCCCGTCAGCAAAGCGGCAATATCCTTTACTTTATCCACTTGTGTTTTGTAGAAATATGGCCGTTCTTCTCCTCCTGCCGGTACATCCAGGGTCTCCAGAAACAGCAAAAGCTCCAAAACTTTTATCTTGAAATACGGCAGCCTTACGTGTTCCGGCAGATCATACAATTCCGAAAAGATATGGTTGATCTGCGCTCCCGCTCTCATAATAAAGTTATTGCCATCCGGAGAAAATTTGCTTCTCAGCTTTTTTATATCAACAGAAAACCCCTCCATCACATAAAGTAAGGAATCCTCTGCCTCCGCAATGTCAAAACCTATGGTCAGTCCATGATAATGATTCAGCGGAAAAAGAAATCTCGAAGAGTGCCGCTCTCTGGAATTTACCTGCATATCCCCGGATTCCACATAAATATACCGGTTTTTGTCCACACACCACTCAATCCGCCCCTCTCTGCAATGATCGATGCAGAACATTTCCGCATTCGGCTTAAAACCAGAATAGCACTCCTTCATATGAAAATCATTATAAATCAGACAACAGCCCCGAAAGACCTGATAAAATGTCATCAGCCCCTCACCGCTGTCATCCTTTACCCGAAAGACCGTACAGGTTTCATCTTCACAGATTTTCCTTACATTTCCCCCCATTTCCTGTTCTGTAAACTGCATCCGTTCCGCCTCCTCTCTGTCATTCCCTGTCATCCATCACAAAAAAATCTTTCATTTTTTGTATCCCGTTTTCATCAAGAGGGAAACAGGCCTGAACCTTCCCCTTTTCCAGATGCAGGATATAGTCACAGCACTCCATAATAAATTCCGGGTCATGGGTAACAATAAACACCGTTTTACCTTTCTCCGTTAATGCCCGGATGTTATCCGCAACCTGTTTCATATGCCAAAAATCAAGGCCGCTGGTAGGTTCATCGAATACAAGCAGCGGTCTGCCGGCCGCAAGGGCAGATGCGATTGCAACCCTCTGTTTCTGTCCCCCGGACAAGGACATCGGGTGCAGTTCCTTATATCCGTACAGATCAAGGTTCTTTAAAATTTCCCCGGCCTGCCCTTCATCCTCCTGTTCCATGGATAACAGCACTTCATCCAGAACGCTTTCTGTAAAAAGCTGATGGTTTACCTCCTGCATGACCTGATAGCAGACGGAAAGTCTCTTTTTTGCGCTATATCTGATCCCGTTTAGTTCAAGCACACTCCTGTCACCCTTAAGCAGTCCGCAGATACTTCTCATCAGGGTTGTTTTTCCCGCTCCGTTTTTACCGATCACAGCCGTTGCTTTGCCTGCAGGCAATTGAAGCTTCGGAATATCCAATACTGCTTTCGTGCTTTTATAGCTGTAATGCACATTTTCTAAAGTACAGTTTCTGCTCCCGCCCGGGTTTCCTTCTTTCGTCCGGGAAAGAAGCGCAAGGTCCGGAATGCGCAGTCCCCTTTCCGTATAAAAAGCAGCCGGCTGTTTAAAAAAATCCTCAGCCCTGTATTCTTCTGCTATCGTTCCGTTTTTCATGTAAAGGACTCTGTCCGCGATCCCCGCCATAAAATGCAGACGATGCTCTGCGATCACGATCGTTTTTTTCTGTTTTTTCCATTGCTTTATTACAGACTGCAGGCTCCTGATCCCCTCCATATCCAGGTTGGATGTGGGCTCATCCAGCACAATAATATCAGGACTCAGTGCACTGACGCTTCCGCAGGCAATTTTCTGTTTTTCTCCTCCGGAAAGCTCAAAAATGCTTCTGCCTGACAGTGGCTCAAGAGATAATTCCCTGACCGCCCGCCGGACACGCTCTCTCACCTCCTGCTCCGGCATTCCCAGGTTCTCACAGGCAAAAGCCAGCTCGCTGTCCGTGTCCACATTAAAGAACTGGCTGCGGGGATTTTGGAATACAGACCCCACCGCCCCTGCCATCTCATACAGCGGCGTATCCGAAACCGTATACTCCGAAACCGTAACCTTTCCTGACAGCTCTCCCTCATAATAATGCGGGATCAGTCCGTTGATCAGCCGTGTCAATGTGGTTTTTCCGCAGCCGGAACATCCACACAGCAGTACGGCTTCTCCCCTTGAAACAGTCAGAGTGACATCTTTCATTTCCCCGTCCGCCCGTTCTCCTGTATAGGAAAAGCAGACATTTTTCAGTTCTATCATATCCCTCTCCTATCCACAGACTTTGCTTAAAATCAAAGCAAAAAAACTTACTGCGCAAATCACAGCTGCCACGATGTCAAATTTTCCAAACCCGATCCGGCATATATTTGTGCGCCGCACCGGAGCGCCCAGACCTCTCGTCAGTGCCGCTGCCGACAGTTCCTCTCCTATTTTCACACAGGAAACCAAAAGAGGCACCATACGGTACTCCAGCATTTTCGCAGGTTTCCCGCCTCCAAAACGAATTCCGCGCATCCGCATCGCGTCACCGATCGCACTATATTCCTCCCCTACCGTAGGGAAAAAGCGAAACATGACCGACAGGGGAATCGCTATCTTCTGTGATATATGCATTCGCCCCATCGCTGCCATAAACTCACTGACCGTTGTTGTATTGACAAGATAAATCCCCATCGCGATCCCGGGCATAAACCGCGCAAAAACGCCGCAGCATGCAACCAGAATAAAGTTTAAAAAGCCCTGCACATTGGGAATCAAAAGCAATTCCCCCAGAAAAGCCGCCGTATAGATCAGTGTATACAGAAAGGCTGACTTCCATTTTCTTTCCAGCAGGAAGAGGATAAGCGGCATCGCTGTCAGCGCAGGTTTTACCACATTCATAATACCGCCGTTTCCTCCGCCGATCACAACAGATGTAATGGTCAAAATCAGCAGCAGCTTTGTTCTGGGATCTAAAACAGACTTTCTTTTCCTGCTTGATAACATAAATGCGCCCATTATGCGATACCAGCCCGGATAAAATGTTTTTTCAGCAGAGCCTTTCCAAGAAGCGCTCCTAAAACCCCTGAAATAAAGCACGCCGCCAGCAGAGGAAGCAGGCTCCAATCCGGTATGTAGCCCATGAGCGTATCCGCATATTCCTGTCCATAGCCGGAAACAAGCATAGAATAGTAATTATCCCTCGTCACCACAATCGGAATATAATTCCCAATAAGCCACATGGAAAAGACGCCATAACCCAAAATGCTTTTTTTCGCACTTTTATAATCTCCCGATCTCAAAATCAGATCAGCCAGAATACCTGCAACGGGGCCTGTAACAATTACCCAGACGCCCATTCCCATAAGCGCTACGACCAGAGCTATCAAAACAGACATGATCCATACCATGCCAAACTTTTTGACTTTTGTCAGGAACAGCATGAACGGGATTCCTCCTACCAGCGGAACAAGCACGGAAAGAAGCGGAATAAAGATGGGTATATACCCCAGCATTGCCACACCCATGCAAATGACAAACATAATGGCTGTAAAAATTCCAATCGTGATCAAATCTTTCGGCTGGATTTTTTGTTTCATAATCAGTCCTCCTTTTTGGTTAGCTTTTGCTAACTGCTCGTCAAAAATAAGCAGAGCCTGCACCCGCAAAACTCTGCATATTATGTTAGCATAGCAAGAAGTTCTTTTCTGCTCCAAAAAGTTAAATCAGCTCCGAACAGACATTTTTATTTTACAGGCAGCGCCTTTTCCAGCCTGACTGTCCGTGCTTTTTCCCTTGTATCGTCCGATTCATCATAAGCGTCATAGGGAGCTTTCGGGTCATGTGGCTTCTGCTTTCTGGATGCATTGCATACAAGATCTGTATGTGCAAACACAAAGTCCATATCGTCCGACCACCCCGTATGCCCGGTGATAACCATCGGATGCAGATTTCTTTTCTGCAGCAGTTCCTTCAGTGCGGCAAGCGATTTTACGGAAAGTCGGTTGTCCTCCGCCAGCGCATTCAGAAAACTGCGGCCGCCATCCGGCCCGAACCATATGGTATCCCCGGTAAAGAGATAGGCATCGTCTATCAGATAGACCATGTGTCCCCATGTGTGACCCGGCACCATGATGCATTCCACCCTGATCCCCCCGATATTAAACACCTGCCCGTCCTTTAACAGCACTTTATTGTTATCAATCTCCACATAAGGCAGCTTATACCATCCGCCGTAGACCTTTCGCCGCACCTCTTTCGTAAGGTAACGGTTCTCCACTTCCCCAATGTAAAGCGTGGCGTCCCGGAACAACCCGTCGCTGTCCCGCTCCACCGCCCCGACATGGTCCGTATCCTGATGCGTGATTAATATGTGCTGTATTTCTGCCGGCTCGACCCCGATCCACTCCATTTTCTCCCGCAGGCGTTCATAATTATAGCCCGCATCGATCATAATGGTAGTTCCATCCTTTGTGTAAAAGAAAATATTGGCGACAAATTCACGGATACATTTTACATGGCTGTCAATCGTTCCGGTGTTCAGCGGCTTGAAAATTTCCTTTCCGCGGAATTTGAACGCCATGACTTTTTCCTGTAATTTGGATGCTGATTTTGACATCTCTTTTCCTTATCCTTTCCTTCTCGATTTGACCTGTTGCCTCTCATATTTTCCCGGTATCTGCCAGCCGTTTGAGCGCCTCATAACTTTTCGGGCTGACAGCGTGTTCCATCTCGCAGGCATCCGCAGCCGCTGTCTTCTCATCCACGCCAAGCCCCGTAAGAAGCCGGCAAAAGGTATTGTGCCGCTCGTAAGTGTCCCTGGCGATCCGCTGCCCCTTTTCCGTCATATGGACTTCGTGTGTATCATCCGTAAACACATACCCCTCCTTCGCCAGCGCTTTCAGCGCCACGGAAACGGTCGGCCGGGACACGCCAAGCTCCTCCGCAATATCCGAACCATGCACTGCTTTTCTTTGGGAAAGCATATAAATGGTTTTCAGGTAGTCCTCTACCGATTTTTTCTGTTTCAAAAAAGCACTCCTTTCCTGCACCGGAAAACCGCCATGCCCTCCACTGTCTTCACTTCCGCTTTCCGGTACATGGCTTTCAGCCGTTTTTCCAGACTGCGCGCCGTTTCATAGGGCGGCGTAAAGTACCCTTTGGGTGTATATATTTTTTCAATAAACCAATCGGTACGCTTATTTTCATCCTTTACATAAAAGCATCCGCAGAATATCCCGCCCGGCTTCAGGACACGGAAAACCTCACGGTAAGCCGCTCCCTTATCCGGGAAGGCATGGAAGCCGTTCAGGGACAACACAAGTTCAAAACTGCCGTCAGGGAAGGGCAGCTTCCCCACATCCCCCTGTATAAAACGGACATTCTTAAGCCCTCTCTTCTCTGCCTGCCGCTTTGCCCGTTCCATCATGTCCGGGGAGTAATCCAGGCAAGTGATGTCTGCACCCGGCAGCGCCTCGTACACCGGCATGGTCAGCACGCCCGTCCCTACCGGTACCTCCAGCATTCTGCCGCTAAAATCCTTCGGGATGCCTGACAAAGCCAGATCCAGATAGCGGGTGTTTTTCCTCTTATCCATATTCCATACCAATTTGCAGACTGCCTTTCCGGGCAGTGTGGAACAGGTAATCATCCCATCGCAGAATGTCGCTTCGCCCCCAAGGTCTTTATAAGCGTTCTTGATTGCTTCATGTCGATCCATTTCCTTATCCTCTCATTTCTTTATGCTGATCTGCAGCAGTTTCCGGCCTTCCATACCATTGTAAGGAACGGTATCAAGGATGTCCCGAAACACCTCCGTCTGCATTACGTCACCCCCTGAATGCAGAGAACAGCCCCTTTTTCTCATAAGGCTCACTGCTTACCGATACGACATCATATCCCGCATTTGCCACCACATTTTTCAGTTCCTGCTCCGGGATGTCTTTTTCCGCAAGGATGACCGTCTGCTTTTTCGTATGTGAACTTGTCACCTTTTTTACCTGGAATGCCTTCCTCACAGCCTCGTTGATATGCGTCTCGCACATCCCGCAGGCCATCCCTTCTATGCCAACCGTAATCTTTACCATAAAAACACCTTCCTTTCGCTGTTCCAATTTTAGTTAGTAAATGCTAACTTTTGGTTTTATCAATGCGGCCGCTTTCTGTTAGCAGCCGCTAACTTTTTCAAGTATACCTCTAATATCCTGCTTTTGTCAATAGGGCAGTGTTATAGAACAAGCCCATTCAGCCAAAAATTTTTACCGGTCAAAAAAGACCCTATACTGTGTTTCCACAGTACAAGGTCTATTTCCTGGGTAAATTTTTTAGCCTATATTGTTTTGTCGGTCGATATAAATAGTGTTACGGGGCAAACCTCTTTAGCCTAAAATTTTTGCCCCGCCCAAATCCCCAATAATTGAGGGTTTACGGACACAAATTTGTCGATAAAACTACAATTTTATTGATAAACCTTTTATTTTCGGGATTTTTCCGCCGGTCAAAAAAAGACCCCATACTGTTTTCACAGTACAAGGTCTATTTCTTGGGGCAAATTTTTTAGCCTAAATTGTGTTGCCGGGCGACAAATAGATTTGAACTCCTACTTATTTGCAATCGCTGCCTGTGCTGCTGCCAGTCTTGCGATCGGCACGCGGAACGGTGAGCAGGATACATAGTCCAGACCGATTTTGTGGCAGAATTCAACAGAGGACGGGTCGCCGCCATGCTCGCCGCAGATACCGATATGCAGGTTGGGGTTGACCGGCTTGCCGAGGTTGATTGCCATTTCCATCAGCTTGCCGACGCCATTCTGGTCGAGCTTTGTGAACGGGTCATTCTCAAAGATTTTTCTCTCGTAGTAAGCTTCGAGGAATTTGCCTGCGTCATCACGTGAGAAGCCGAAGGTCATCTGCGTGAGGTCGTTTGTACCGAAGCAGAAGAAATCTGCGTCCTTCGCGATGGCATCCGCTGTCAGAGCCGCACGCGGAATCTCGATCATCGTACCGACAAGGTATTTCAGGTCGCTTCCTGCCGCCGCGATTTCTGCATCCGCAGTTTCCACAACGGTTTTCTTTGCAAATTTCAGCTCCTTGTCATCACCGATAAGCGGAATCATGATTTCCGGGCAGATATTCCAGTCCGGATGCGCTTTCTTCACATTGATAGCTGCGCGGATTACCGCTTTCGTCTGCATCTTGGCAATTTCCGGATACGTAACCGCCAGACGTACTCCGCGATGTCCCATCATCGGGTTAAACTCGTGGAGAGAATCAATGATCTGATGGATCTGCTCTACCGTCTTGCCCTGGCTGTCCGCCAGCTTCTGGATATCCTCGTCTGTCTGCGGAACAAACTCATGCAGAGGCGGATCCAGGAAACGGATGGTAACCGGGTTGCCCTCCATCGCCTCGTAAAGCTTTTCAAAATCGCTCTGCTGTACCGGAAGAAGCTTCTCCAGCGCCGCTTCTCTCTCTTCCGTAGTATCTGCGCAGATCATTTCACGAAAAGCGTCGATCCGGTCGCCCTCAAAGAACATATGCTCTGTGCGGCAGAGACCGATACCCTCCGCGCCAAGCTCTCTTGCCTTCTTTGCGTCGCTCGGCGTATCCGCATTCGTTCTTACCTGCAGCTTTCTGTATTTATCCGCCCAGCCCATGATTCTGCCGAATTCACCGGCGATCGTTGCATCCACCGTCGGGATAACGCCGTCGTAAATATTTCCGGTGGAACCATCGATGGAGAGCCAGTCTCCCTCATGATATTCCTTGCCGGCAAGCGTAAACTTCTTATTTTCCTCATCCATTGCAATCTCGGAGCAGCCGGATACACAGCAGGTACCCATACCGCGGGCAACTACCGCCGCATGGCTTGTCATACCGCCGCGGACTGTCAGAATACCCTGCGCCGCTTTCATACCCTCGATATCCTCCGGCGAGGTCTCCAGACGCACCAGAACCACCTTCTTGCCCTTAGCGTGCCAGCTCTTTGCATCCTCCGCCGAGAATACGATCTGTCCGCAGGCTGCTCCCGGTGATGCCGCCAGCGCTCTTGCCGCCGGTGTCGCGCGCACGAGGGATGCTCTGTCAAACTGCGGATGAAGCAGCGTATCCAGGTTGCGCGGGTCAATCATCGCTACCGCCTCTTCCTCGGTTCTCATGCCCTCATCCACCAGGTCGCAGGCAATCTTCAGCGCCGCCTGCGCGGTTCTCTTACCATTTCTGGTCTGCAGCATATACAGCTTGCCGTGCTCAACGGTGAACTCCATATCCTGCATATCTCTGTAATGCTTCTCCAGAATACTGCAAACCTCTTTAAACTGCTGAAATGCCTCCGGGAACTTGTCCGCCATCTCGGAAATATGCATCGGGGTACGCACGCCGGCAACCACGTCCTCGCCCTGCGCATTCGTAAGGAACTCGCCGAACAGACCGTTCTCGCCGGTAGCCGGGTCACGCGTAAATGCAACGCCTGTACCGCAGTCGTCGCCCATGTTTCCGAAAGCCATCGACTGTACGTTTACCGCAGTTCCCCAGGAGTACGGGATATCATTGTCGCGGCGGTAAACATTGGCACGCGGGTTGTCCCAGGAACGGAATACCGCTTTGATAGCCTCCATAAGCTGCTCCTTCGGGTCGTCCGGGAAATCTTTTCCGATTTTTCCTTTATATTCCGCCTTAAACTGGTTTGCCAGCTCCTTCAGGTCGTCCGCCGACAGCTCAACGTCCTGCGTAACGCCTCTGTCCAGCTTCATTTTGTCAATCAGCTCTTCAAAATATTTCTTGCCGACCTCCATAACAACGTCGGAGAACATCTGGATAAATCTTCTGTAGCAGTCCCATGCCCAGCGCGGATTACCGGACTTTTCAGCAAGCACATTTACTACCGTCTCATTCAGTCCGAGATTCAGGATCGTGTCCATCATACCCGGCATGGATGCTCTTGCGCCGGAGCGGACAGATACCAGCAGCGGATTCTCGCTGTCGCCGAATTTCTTTCCGGTGATCTCTTCCATCTTTCCAATATACTCGTTGATCTGTGCCTGAATTTCGTCATTAATCGTCTGTCCGTCTTCGTAGTACTGCGTACACGCTTCTGTCGTGATCGTGAATCCCTGCGGTACCGGAAGACCGAGGCCTGTCATCTCTGCCAGATTCGCACCTTTTCCCCCAAGAAGCTCGCGCATATTCGCGTTACCTTCGCTGAATAAGTAAACCCATTTTGCCATTATGTAGTTCCTCCTGTTTTGTATTTTGGCGGCGGTTCTCTCCAAAACAGCCGCACAGCTTCCGGCAGATGTGGCTCTCTGCCAGAGCTTCTTTTGCGCAATAAAACTGTATTCTTTACCTTGCGCGCAAAAAACACCGGGTAAATAACCGGTGTGACGCGATACCTCGTTATATCGCACACAATTATTGTAACATATCTGAAAATGTAGTCAAGGGAATCTGTATTAATTAAAAATTTAACGATATTAGCTTATCTGCCAGTGTGTTTTTCGTTCATACACATTCCCTGTTTCAGAATAAAAGTGTGCTGTGCCACCACTCTTCGTTTACAGTATCTCGTCCCAGTTCTCCACTGCCGACAGATCCCTCGCCTCAAAGTCTCCGCCCAGCTGCCCAGACAGGGGCCCCACTGCCAGGGTTTTCATTCCTCCGTTTCTTGCCGCCTGGATTCCGGCTGCCGAGTCTTCCACTACAAGACAATCCTCCGGCGCCAGTCCCAGCTTCTTTGCCGCCACCAGAAAAACCTCCGGGTCCGGCTTGGATCTGGTGATGTCCAGACCGCAGCTTATTTTATCCAGAAGCGGCATCAGTTCGATCCGTTCCAATATCTCCGGCGCATTTTTGCTGGCAGAGCCTACTGCCGTTAAGACTCCCCGCTCCCGCAGCATTTCCAGCGCTTCTTTCGCTCCCGGCAGCACATCCTCCGGAGACAGCGTCTGCAGAGATTTTTTATAATAATCGTTCTTCTTTTCAGCCAGAGCCTTTTTTTCTTCATCCGTATATTCCTTCGTTCCCTTCTCCAGCACGATTTCCAGAGACGCCATCCGGCTGACGCCGCGCTGCCGCTCGTTGTCTTTTCTGCCAAAATCCATAATTCCCAGTTCATTTGCCAGACGCTTCCACGCCTGATAATGAAGCTCGTCCGTGGAAACCAGTACCCCGTCCAGGTCAAAAATCACTCCTCTGATCATTTTTTTCTCCTCCTCTTGCAAAAAAAATTTTTCTATTATATATTAAAAAAAGCAGATTGTTCAACGTTAAACTTTACATAAAAACAGAAAGGAAATTTCCTTTATGGCTACCATTAAAGATATCGCCAGATACACCGGAGTAAGCTGCACTACTATTTCCAACGTCATTCATGGCCGGTCGAATCGTGTCTCCCAGGAAACGATTGAAAGAGTAAATGACGCGATCCGTGTTCTTGGCTACACACCAAATATGTCCGCAAGGACTCTGGTCTCCAAATCCTCCAAAGTGATCGCCTTCATCAACCATGTCATCACGCGGGACGATACCAATATGATGGAGGACCCGTTCCACTCCTCCGCCATCGGCGTTATTGAAAGCGCACTTCGGGAAAACGGTTACTATCTGATGCTGCGCACGGTAAAGACCACCGACGAGCTCATCAGCTTTCTTCAGAACTGGAACGTGGACGGTCTTTTTCTCACCGGTATTTTCCACGATACCTTTTTTGATGCCCTTTCTGCATTCCATATTCCCATTGTCCTGATCGACAGCTACGTCCGTCAGCCCAACGTATACAACGTCGGACTGGAGGATTTCAAGGGCAGCTATCTCGCCGCCAGGTATCTCGCAGAAAAAGGCCATACGCGCATCGCCTATGCCAGCCCCTTTATGAAGGACGGCGGCGTACTGCAGGAACGCTTTCTCGGATACAAGGCAGCGCTGACGGAAAGCGGTATTCCCTTCGATCCGTCCATCCTCTTTGAATATGAAATGGACAGCGTTGCATCCTGCCACGCTGCCGCTGACGCGATTTCCGTCCACAGGGATATCACCGCGCTTGTCGCCTCTGCCGACCAGCTCGCCATTGGCATTATGAGCGGTCTGCACGCCCGCGGCATCCGGGTACCGGAAGACATTTCCATTATCGGCTTTGACGACATTGCCATGTGCCAGATGGTAACGCCGCCGCTCACCACGATACATCAGGATATGAAGCTGAAGGCACAGACCGCTGTAGAGTTTATGCTTCAGCTTCTCGACGGAGAAACGCCCCGGCAGTCCAATATTATTCTGCCCGTTCATCTTACAGAGCGTCAGAGTGTACGTTCCCTTCTTCCATAATGTTTGTTCCCTGCCTGCCGATTTCCACTGCATAGCGGATATTCCGGCAGCAGATATGGAATTTCATTCTGTTCCATCCTTCCGGGAGTACGGCTGCGGTTCTCACCGTACCGTCCTGGGCGGATACCCCGCCGAACCCTTCTATGGCCGTCATATAGGCGCCGCCGGCTGCAGCCGGATGCGTTCCGCCAATATATACCAGCCCTGCCCATTCCCTCCCGCCGTCCTTTAAGTCTGCACTTGCGGAATTCATGAAAAACGGGTATGCCTTCCGGGGCATATTGCACTTACATGCCAGCATTGCATACATACAGGAGCTTAACGACGAACCATGCTCGGTCCTCGGCTCATAGTACTCCCAGTTCTTTTTTAATATTTCCGGCTCATACTCCTCCGGAAACAGATTCAGCATTGTCACAACGTCCGCCTGCTTGATCACCTTTGTCTCTGCGGCAACGCCGTAGGCTCCGCCCCAATATTCCTTCTCATGAAGCAGCCTTCCCCGCACCTCGTCGATGGAAGCATCCTCCAGATGGCTGTAGCCGTCAAACTGCTCAATAATGCCATCCTTATCCGGCTTCGGCAAATAAATATGTGCGGCTGCATCCTCAAACCGGCGGACCAGTTCATCAACGGGGTATTCCTGCTCTATACGCGCTTTCCATTCCGGATTTTTCAGCAGCTCCGCCGCAGACTGGAATACGAATTTCGCCATCCGGTTTGTGTACGCATTATTGTTGACGCGCTCATGGTATTCGTCCGGTCCGATCACATCCCAAATTTCATAGCAGTCTCCCACTGCCCTTTTAAGCAGCAGACTGTAATAAAAGTTTGCACATTCTATCACGGTTTTCAGACCGCCCTCCTGCAGCAGCGATTGATCTCCCGTTATCTGTGTATAGCGCATGATACCGTACACCACCGCGGCGGAAATATGATACTGTTTGTCTTTGAAATACGTTCTCTGGGGCCGCCCGGTAAATACATCGGTCACGTTGTAATCAGAACATGCGTCAAAGCCGCCCTCCTGGCTCTCCCAGGCATAAAACGCTCCTTCATAGCCGTAAAAGACCGCCTTCTCCATAGCACCGCCCAGAGTATCCACCCGGTATTTCATCAGGCTTCTGGCTACATCCGGGTCCGTAAACAGAAAGAAGTCCAGCATGAACATTTCCGTATCCCAGAAAACAGCTCCCTTATACGTCTGCCCCGACAGTCCCCTTGCCGGGATCGACATGTTTGCGGCATGGGTCGGCGCGATGGACAGCAGATGATAGATCGAATAATTCAGAGACTTCATCGCCTCCTCGTCTCCGTCTATCTCCACTTCGCTGACCGCCCACTTCTCCTCCCACTTCCGGCAGTGCATCTCCTTCAGAGCGTCATACCCGGCCGCCTTTGCCTCCCGCAGCGTTCCGTGCGCCCTTTGCAGATCCCAGTCCCTGTCCTTTGAGGTAAATACGACAGCCGTCTTTTCTATGCAGTAGCTCCTGCCGATCTCTGTCACGAAAGCGATCCGGCGAAGAATTTCCTTTTCGCCTGTGACCAGATGCTGCTCACACGGAAAATCCGCCGCCACTGTTTCCAGGACATCCACCGTATCTCCTTTTTCATGGGTGACTCCCTGCATGCGGATGACGCCCTGCTCTTCGCAGCTTACCAGCGTGTCATAATGGGGTCCATGAATGTCCCAGACATCCCCGTCAATTCCCGTATAAAGCTCAATCTCCGCGTGAAAATCCGCCGTCACAGAATAGCGCATCGCGATGCGATGCACCTCATCCTTACAGGCGAAGCGTTCGCTCCTGACTGTCACAATGCCCCGGTCCGTCCGAAAGCTCGTCTCTCTGGAAAAAATCCCGTGCCGGAAATCCAGCTCCATGCGATGCTTCAAAGGCTCCGTCTCCGGCAGCGCATATTTTTTCCCGTCCACCGCGATATACGTATACAATACATTCGGGGCATTCAGTGGCTCACGCCAGCCGGAGCCCACCTGGTCATAAATTCCCGCCAGGTTGATCGCCGGCATCTGCTCTTTTCGATATTCCTCCTGGGTTCCGCGAATCCCCAGGTAACCGTTTCCGCAGAGCATACGGTTGCCCATCCGGGATATCTGCTCTTCGCAAAATTTATTTTCCTGAATTACCCAGTTCATCTCATCCCTCCCCTGCTATCCTCCAGAAATCCGGGATTTCCACGTTCAGCGCCTCTTTTCCTGTCAGCGCCTTTTCCCCGTAGATCATCAGCTCCAGCGCTTTTCCATGCTCCGCCGAAAGATGTATCTGCTCCCTGTCCACACGGATATTCAAGATATCGCCTTTATAGTGGAGCTTGAAGGAATACTCCTCCCACTCCTTCGGGATCACCGGATTCAGCTTCAGAATCTCGCCGTCTGAGCGCAGGCCGCCGAAGCCGTATACAATATTCATCCAGGCAGCCGCAATGGACGTCGTGTGGATTCCCTCATCGCTGTTGCGGTTGTAATTGTCCAGATCCATTCTCGTCGCAAAGCGGAAAAAGTCATACGCCTCCTCCGCCTTTCCGAGCTGGGTCGCCAGAATGGAATGCACCGACGGCGAAAGGGAGCTCTCATGGATGCAGCGCGGCTCATAATATTCATAGTTGCGCTCCAGCTCCTCCTGCGTAAAGCTGCCGTTAAAGAGCAGCATCAGCATCAGAACATCCGGCTGCTTGATCATATCATTCCGGTAGATGCGGTCGTAGGACCAGTGATTATACAACGGGAAATCCGTCACCGGAATCGCATCAATATCTATATGCGGCAGGTCAAAGAAGCCCTCATGCTGTTCGTAAAGCATCCGGTCGGCATCGTAGGGTATGTACATCCGATCCGCCATCTGCTTCCAGGCAGCGCCCTCACTTTCCAGATATCCCGTCTTTTTGGCAGCGCTCCGGTAAGCCTCCGGCGCTTCCCTCTGCAGTCTTTCCAGACACTCCAGTGTGTAGCGGAAGGTAAACCTTCCCATATAATTTGTATAACAGTTGTGATTTACCATCATCTGAAATTCATCCGGTCCCATGACTCCGTAATAGCCAAACCTCAGACCGTCATTGGAATAGTCTCCTCTGGTAGCCAGCATTCTGCTGACCTCGATCAGAATTTCTATTCCCTGGGATGCCAGAAATTCCAGATCACCGGTCATCTTCTCATAGAACCAGATTCCGTAAGCTACTGCCGTGGAAGCCTGCAGCTGAAGGCTGGCGTGCTGCCACAGATTGCAGCATTCCTTCCCGCTGATCGTGGCGATGGGATAAAATGCTCCCTTACAGTCCAGCTCCTTTGCTCTCTTTTTCGCCTCATCCAGCGTCTGATAACGGAAATACAGAAGATTTCTGGCTCCCTCCAGATCATTGAACAGGAAGAAGGGCAGGCAGTACGTTTCTGTATCCCAGAATGCATTTCCGTTGTACGCCTCTCCTGTCAGTCCCTTGGCGCCGATGTTGCTTCCTCTGACAGCTCCGTGATACGTCTGGAAAAGCTGGAAGATGCAGAAGCGGATACCCTGCTGGTTCTCCGGGTCCCCTTTAATCTCTATATCACAGTGCTCCCAGATTTCGCTCCACCATTTTGTATTATCTGCCAGAATCTGTTCAAAGCTGATCTTTTGCAGCCGCTCTCTGCTTTCGGCGCACTGTCTGCGGTATTCCTGTTCTCCTGCGGCATTCCTGCACAGCAGGTTGCACACGGTGCGCTCCGCCCGGAAGGTCTTTCCCGGCTCCGCCTCTGCCTCAAACAAAAGCTGCACTTTCTTTTCCTCCTGGCATGTCCCGGTCTGCACAAGCCCTTCTCCGGTGATCCGGGCAGCAGAATTCACCCGCTGCGCCGTATGGATCGTCTCAAGCTCCAGACTCAAAAATCCATCATCCGTCACTGCTCCCAGGGCATTCCACAGATTTTCCTTTACGCTCTCATGGATCACGGACCCGTCAAGCCCCAGAGTCAGATATATCTTTCCCCGGAAATCCAGCGGCCGCAGTGTAATTCTCTGCGCCGCATATTCTACCTGCTTCATCGAAAGAACCCGCTCAAACGTCACCTCTATCTCTTTTCCGTCAGCCAGACACCATATAAACTGTCTTGTCAGAAGTCCCGTTTTCATGTTCAGCCATCTGCAAAAGGACCGCACCCTGCTCCTTCCCAGATCCAGGCGCTCCCCGTCGGCCTCCAGCCCTGTGTCCAGCCAGTTCACGGAATTTACCATAAATTCTGTCACATCCGTGATTCCGACATAGTGGGGACCTTCCTGCTTTTTCTGCTCATATATACCGTTAAAATAGCTGCCCGTAAGGCTTTCCCCGGAGTATCCTTCCTCCATATAGCCCCGGACTCCCATATATTCATTCGCCAGGGAAAAAATGGATTCCGCCACCCTGGAGTAAGCCGGGTCAAATCCTTCCTCAATAATCTGCCACGGATGCTCTTTAAAATAGATATCTGCTACTTTAGCCATATGTTATCCTCACCTTAATTAATGCATGTCATCCCTTTACTGCTCCCGCCGCCGCACCGTCGGTAATCTGTTTCTGGAAAATTATGAAAAGAATCGTTGGCGGAATGATCGAGAACATGACTGCCCGCAGCATGCTCACCGCATTTGTCGGCGTATCCTTAAAGCTGAACAGCTTTACCATAACCGTTTCTTTGCCGGAACCGTTCAGTACAAGATACGGAAGCAGGAAATCGGACCATGCCGCCGTCACCGCAAAGATAGCAACCACCATGATGATAGGCTTAGACAGCGGAAGAATCATTTTCTCAAATACCTGCAGCGCGCCGCAGCCGTCCAGACGCGCGGACTCCACCAGCTCTCTGGGAATCTCCTCGAAAAACTCTTTAAACAGAACGACCCAGAAGGCATTTGCACCGTAGGACAGCCACAGCGGAAGAAAGCTCCTGCTGAGGCCGAGCATATTGATGTTTCGGAACAGCGCCACAATACTGGCCGTGGACGGGATCAGAAGGCTCCACATAACGAGCGCCTGCACGATTTTATACCCTTTCGGTTTCAAGATTGCCAGCCCGTAAGCCAGCAGGCCGTTGAAAACAACTGCGCATACGACACTTCCCGCCACCAGGATTATGGAATTTACATAAAATTTGGAAAATTTAAGCTGGTTCCAGGTCTTTTTAACACCTTCAAAATCAAAATGCTGCGGAATAATCGTTACATTTCTCGTAAAATCCTTAATATCCTTAAAGGATGCCAGAAATACCCATACAACAGGAAACAGTGCGGCAATGACCATCACAATACACAGCAGCATAATAAGGATACTCAGCGCTCTCGATTTTGGAGAGTGCATATCATAGCCGCGGATCGCTCCGTCACGTTTATCAAAATATTTTCTAAAAAACATGCCCTCTCCTCCTAATATTCTTCTTTTTTCTTTGCAACCTTCATGTACAGCCCGCTCAATATAATCAATATGATGCAGATCATAACGGACAGAGCCGCCGCACCTGAAAAGTCACTGTCACGGAATGCGAACCGGTATACAAGCATCATCAGTGAAATACTTGCATTGTTCGGACCGCCATTCTTAAGCACCATCGGTTCATACAGAATCTGGAACACAGAAATCACCTGCATGATCAGAAGCGTCCTTGCCAGACCGTTGATGCTGGGGAGCGTAATATGCCGGATTCTCTGCCAGATGCTGGCGCCGTCGATAGTCGCCGCCTCGTACAGATCCGCACTGATCCCGCTGATGCTCGCCATATAGATCAGAGCGGTGGACCCCGCCGACTTCCAGGTCATTGTCACGACGATGAGCGGAATCGTCCATTTTGTATTATTCAGCCACACGAAGGGAGCAATTCCGATTTTTCCCAGCAGGATATTGAGCACGCCGGTGGGACCGGGAGTAAAGAAATAATTCCAGATCCAGATCGTGGCAAGCCCCGGAACGATATTCGGGAAATAAACGCCTACACGGAAGAAACTTTTTAAATGTACGGTCTCTGAGATCAGTACCGCCATGATGATAGGTATAAAAAAGCCGATCACCAGCGACCAAAACGTATAGGAAAATGTATTTACGAAGGCCGCCTTAAAATCCGGCACCTTCAGAACCCTGGCATAATTTGCCAGACCGACAAAGTCCACCGTCTGATAGCGGATCGTGCTGTAAAGGGACAGTCTGACGTTCTCCAGAAGCGGCTCCCAGATATAGAATGCAAAAAGTATCACAGACGGCAGCATAACGAGCCATGATATCAGATCTCTGCGCTTAAATTTTGTCTTTTTCTTCATTCTCTCATCCTCATATTTCTGTTTTTACAACAAATGGGGCTTCCGGTCATTGGAAACCCCATTTGGATCGAACTATTTCAGCAATCCGCTTTATTCTGCAACAACCGAATTGTCAAGGATAGCCTGGTAATTGTCATTTGCTGTCTGCATCAGTGCCGGGATATCTGCATCCGGATCAGTGATAACTGCCTGGAGAACCTTTGTCAGCTCGCCATACATATCCTGCGTCTGCCCCGGTTCCTCTGTACGAAGTCCGTCAGAAGATACCGCGTCAAAGTAAGACTGATACATAGCCGGATCTACATTTGCATTTTCTTCAATCGTCTTTGCCTCAGCATCGAGGAATTCCTGATTGATCCAGCACGGGAACTTCTGGATTACCGGGATGCCGGAATCCTTTCTCATCTGTGCGTCTGCTTCCAGACCTGCTACTACGTCGTCGGTAACGATCGGGGTCTTGCCCATGATCTCAAGGTAATCCAGAGCTGCGTCGATTTCTTCCGGCGTTGCATCCTTAGAGAACATGTACGGTGTGCCGCCTGACAGAGAGTACTGTCCGCCAGGGCCTGCCGGGATTGCGCACATAGCCAGATCTTCCAGCGCCATTCCGTTTGCCTGTGTCGGCTGGTTTACTGCGTCGTTCGCTGCGATGTACATTGCCGCGCCGCCTGTAGCGAGCTGCGTAAATCCTGTACCCCAGTCCTCAGTAGTCGGATCTGCCGTCAGAACGCCTGCGTCTGCCAGTTCTTTTACATATTCCATAGCTGCGATCGCTTCATCAGAAGCAAGGTTCGCTGTGAATGTTCCGTCTTCATTCTCTGTAACAAGCGTTGCTCCGTATGCCCATGCGATATTGCTGAAGTGCCACCCGCCTGCATTGTCCTTTGCCAGGAGACACAGACCTGCGGAACCAGTCTTCTCGTTGATCGTCTTAGCTGTCTCAAGCAGTTCATCCCATGTCTCTGGGAACAGCGGAACGCCATTTTCATCCACCAGCCCGGCTTCCTCAAACAGCGCCCTGTTGCACATTACGCCAAGCGCATAGCCATCACGCGGAACACCGTATACACGGCCGTTCTCATCGGAAAGCAGCTCACGGATAGACGGATTCATTGCATCCAGCCATCCTCTCTCTTCGAGCTGGTCTGTGATATCTGCAACCGCTTCCTGTTTGATCAGCTTTTGCGGCTCTGTGAACCAGGATTCAAAGACAGTCGGTACAGTACCTGCTTCTACCATCGGCATAAAGGTATCCGTAGAATATTTGTAGTAAGCCGGTACATAGGTAACGTCCGGACGAACCTCTTTCATCTTCTCCAGAAAACCTTCGTGCATCGCGATCTCATCTGTCAGAGTATCCTCCGGCCAGATGCCCAGCGTAACCGTAATCTCCTCAGATGCTCCGGCTACCATGCCGGCCATCATCGCCGCTGCCAGTGTTGCTCCCAAAAATCCAACAAGCTTCCTCTTCATAACATTTTCCTTCCTTTCTTACTTTTTTGTTTTTGATTTCATGATTTACCTGTTCTTTTTTTCTTTGTTTCCATTTAACGTTAAATTTATCAAAGTATGTCGTTTCTGCTCTTTTTTGTTTTGTATTATTTGTACACTTTTCCTCCAATTTCTTTTTTAGTTTTATACGTTTATCGTTAAACTTATGCTATCATACTATTAAATAAATGTCAATATTGCTTTTTCGTTTTTTCGAAAAAAAATTATAGTTTGACCGGCGGACCGCAGACTGCCGGGTTTTAAACACCTTTAACCTTTTGTGGAGAGAAAAGTGCGTAAGTGTTTGATAAAAGTCATTGCAAAAACTAACGTGTGTTTGCTGCTGCGGGATTTAATGCTGTATTGGGAATTTACCTGTTTCGTGGTTTTGAGGGTCCGCCTCCTTTGACTTGACAGATTCCGCCCTTTGGGGAATATCATGCAGGCGATTACGCTTTCATCCTGCTGTCGCCCGTTATACTGCCGATATAATCATCAATATCCTGCACAATGCAATGGTCTCCCATTGTATGCAGCGATTCAAAATGCTTCGTAATATACTCATAGATGCCATACTCATCAAAGGTTTTTGCCACATCTGCGCCAGAAAGCCCTTTGAAATGGCGGTATCTTGAACAGCTTCCGAATCCTGAGAGCCGCCAATGTCTGCTCTTTATCCAGCCATGCTTCACCCGGACCGTCAAAGCGGAGCAGACTGCACGCTTTGAACGCCACAGTCTCATCTACCGAATATTTCCGGCACAAACCCGTTACCGGCTTACCGCCTCATATACCGGCCGGTTGTCCTTCGCCGGCAATACGATCAGAAAGAACACGCTCACCAGCGATGCCCCGCCGAGCAGCAGCGCCACTGCGCGGTACGGCAGAATTTCTCCGAGCGCACCGGCCAGAAATTGAAACAACACGCCACCAATCGCAAACAACGTATTGAAAAATGCATTCACCCGCGCCCGCATATGCTCCGGCAGATAGCTCATCACCGCAGTCTCGCGGACGGTCGCGCTGCTGATACCCAGACCGCCGCACAAAAAACGGCTCGCCAGCATCGCAGGATACGGCAGAAACAGCAGCACCATATCTATTATATTGTAAAAAATATAGACAAACTTTGTAAAAGCATAACGCTTTTTCGCCGGAATCTCCTTCGTGTACTGAAAAAAGCCGCCAAGCACTCTGCCGATCATCTCCGCACTTTTCAGGAATCCCAGCATCGTTACCGTGAGCCAGGGCTGCGACTGATAATACACCTGTGTGATAATGCCAAGCCCCTCCGACGTCCCCTGCGTGATTGCCATATAGGTGTAAATATTCCGGATGCCCTTTTCTTCTTTTATGTATGTGAAGCCCTCCGCAATGTCGCGGCGGTATTGGCGGAACGTGTAGGATTCCTCTGCCGCACTTTGCTTTTCCGTCACACGGCTTTCCACCATAATAGAAGCAACTGTGATACCGGCTACAATATAAAATATCACATCCATTTTCAGTGTCTCATACAGAAATGTGGCAAACGGCGCCGACACCACCAGGACGATCGGGTAGACCATCGCGCTCACCGCATAGCCCTTCTGCTTCTCCCCGGCCGGGATCAGATCGGGGTACCACGCCTGGTAAGCCAGCCGGTAAAAGACAGATATCGTTCCCGCAAGTAGCGTAAACGCAACATATACGCCAAAGGAAAAGCTGTTTTTGCTGATCCAGACTCCCATCACGACGTACAGCACCGCAAGCAGGGCGTCCATCCCGACAATCCACTTCTTTTTCCCGCCCTTGTCGATGAGCGGAGCTGCCAAAACCGGCAGCAGCACATCCGGCAGCATCCCGCAGACCATGATCACCGCCGACAGAAACGCCGATTGCGTCTCGTCAAACACCAGCAGGCTGACAGGCAGATTCATCGCCTCCCCGCCGATCGCCGACAAGACCGTGGCAGCCGTAATGCATGAAAAATCTTTTGTCCAGAGCTTTGTTTTTTGTTTCATATTCCTCTCACCCTTCCGCGGACAAATCCGCCTCTTATGGGTAAAATTATATTGGAATAATAAACGCCTGTAAACACGATCATTTTGGGAAATTTATGTTCTGATTTGATACTTTAAGCAGCTATTTTACAATTCCAGAGGAAATCTCCTGCTCAAACTCCAGCGCCTGCCTGTATCTTCGCTGTCTTTTGCAAGCCTCCACGATCACTTCGCGATAAAAGTACAGATAGCCAAAATGAAGCTCCTCCTTAATCGCACGGATCAGCTTTTCCAGCAATTTCAGATACTCCGGGTTGTTGAGAAAGCCCTCCTCTGCCTCCATTTCGGCTTCCTCGTAAATCAGCCAGTCCACTGCCGACGTGGCAGTTTTCTTTAAAAGCAGATTTTTCATCTCTGCAAGAATTTTTTTGCCCTCGTCCTTTCGTCCCGTGCGCAGAAACACAATTGCTTTTTTGTGAAATATCGGTATCTGAAACTGGTGTCCGGTATCCTCCTGTTCCGCCATCTCCAGATACTCCAGCGCCGGATCATATTTCCGTAAGCTGATGTAAGTGGCGCCGATATTATAGTAAACGCCTGCAAGCTCCCTTTTCCACGCAGTATTCTGCAGCAGCCGGATACCGCGCTCAAAATACACCATCATCATTTCTTCCATGTTAAGGCAAGCGTAGGCGTTCCCATTCATAAAACAGAAGTCCGCGAGCTGGTAGGTATTCCCCTCCTCCACCGCTGCCGCCACAACACGCTGCTCCATCCGGTGAATTTCCGAATAATTGCCCTGCCGGAAATACGCCACGCAGAGCATAAGCATTGCATAAGAATTGTTCAGAACGTCGCACGCTTCCCTGGAGAGATGCACTGCACGCTCAGCATTTTTTTCCTCCTGCGCACAGAGAAGCTTATAATAAGCGAGCTGACGCGGCTCCATATGCTCCTTCAGCGCATCGAGGCGGTCCATAATGTCCCTGGGCGCCGCCTGTTCGAAGGCGCAGATCAGCAGCCAGTCCACCGCATAGCGGCTATACATCAGTGTGCGCTCCTGCTCCTGCAGTTTTTCATAAACGTCTCTGGTATCCAGATAGTATTGCCGGCAGTAAAAATATTTTTCAATAAGCTTCCCAAGCTTTTCCAGCACCGCCTGGTCTTTTTCATAAAAAATCCCCAGACGCGCAAATAACTCTGCCAGGATTTTTTCATCGGCGCAGACTGTCCCATGCTCGATCTTGCTTAAATAAGAGGGCACGCAGATGCCGCTGCAAACTTCCTTCTGTCCCTTGTCCTGCCGGAGACGTTCCAGCTTCAGCAGGATACCTGCAAGTGTGTGTTTTTCTATCATAAAACCCCTCCGTACAGAAAAAATTTACTCCATAAGACAATAATCGCCGCACAGAAATCTCTGTGCGGCGATATAAGATACAAACCTATACAAATTTAGCAGTATTCAGTTTCACACCCGGTCCCATAGTTGAGGTGAGCGTAACGCTTCTCAAATACTGGCCCTTCAATGCTGCCGGTCTTGCTTTCAGAATTGCATCTATAAGCGTCTGGAAGTTGTCCGCCAACTGCTCCTCCGTAAAGGAAGCTTTTCCGATTGGCACATGTACGATATTTGTCTTATCCAATCTGTACTCAATCTTACCGGCTTTGATATCCTGGATAGCCTTTGTTACATCCATGGTAACTGTTCCGGCCTTCGGGTTCGGCATAAGTCCTTTCGGACCAAGTACACGGCCCAGACGTCCAACTACACCCATCATATCCGGGGTAGCTACTACAACGTCGAAATCCAGCCAGCCTTCGTTCTGAATCTTCGGGATCAGTTCCTCTGCTCCTACGTACTCAGCGCCTGCTGCCAGAGCCTCGTCAGCCTTTGCGTTCTTCGCGAACACAAGCACGCGGACCTTTTTACCTGTTCCGTGCGGAAGTACAACAGCACCGCGGATCTGCTGATCTGCATGACGTCCGTCGCATCCGGTTCTGATATGAGCTTCGATTGTCTCATCAAATTTTGCTACTGCATTTTTCTTTACAACGCTGATCGCTTCTGCGGTGTCATAAAGAGTTGCGCGGTCATAATTCTTTGCCGCTTCGATATATCTTTTTCCTCTTTTCATATTACATAACCTCCTGGTGGTATTTGCGGGAATTTCCCTCCCACTGTGTTCAATCTACAAGAGTCGACACTCGTTTTCGCTAAGTGCGGGATGTCTACTCTTCAACCGTGATACCCATGCTTCTCGCGGTACCTGCGATCATACTCATAGCCGCTTCAATGCTTCCAGCGTTGAGATCCGGCATCTTTGTCTCAGCGATCTCGCGGATCTTGTCTTTGCTGATGGTCGCAACCTTTGTCTTGTTCGGAACACCGGAACCAGACTTGATATTGCAGGCCTTCTTCAGCAGAACTGCTGCAGGCGGAGTCTTTGTGATGAAGCTGAAGCTTCTATCTGCATAAACGGTGATAACTACCGGGATGATCACATCACCCTTGTCAGCCGTTCTTGCATTGAACTCCTTGGTAAACTGAACGATATTGACACCGTGCTGTCCAAGTGCCGGACCAACAGGCGGTGCTGGTGTTGCTTTGCCAGCCGGAATCTGTAATTTGATGTAACCTGTTACTTTCTTTGCCATAATAAGGCACCTCCTTGTGGTATTGTCGGGGGATTTCCCTCCCACTGTCTGACCGCCTGCGAATTGACGGCGACTTTACATTTTCTGAATCTCTGCGAAACTTATTTCCACCGGCGTTTCGCGGCCGAAAAGCTCAACATTGATGGTAACGATCTGCTTGCTCTCGTTGATCGACTGCACAACGCCGACCGTATCCTTCCAGATACCGCCGATGACGTTGACCGTATCGCCAACCTCGAAATCGACCACAACGCTTTGCTCCTGAATTCCCAAAGGTCTCATCTCTGCTTCAGTAAGCGGTACAGGCTTCGATCCCGGACCGACAAACCCGGTGACGCCCCTGGTGTTTCTGACAACATACCAGGTATCGTCGTTCATGACCATGTTGAGAAGCACGTAGCCCGGAAACATCTTCTTCTGAACTGTTTTCGAAACACCGTTTTTCACTTCCACAACATCCTCCAGAGGTACGCGTACCTCCAGGATCTGATCCTCCAGATGTCTGTTCTCAATGGTTTTTTCGATGTTCGCCTTTACCTTGTTCTCATAACCAGAGTAGGTATGAACTACATACCACTTTGCTTCTGACATATGCTCACCTTGTCCTTACTTAATCAAGAAATCAATACCGTACTGCATAATAACATCGAGCACCGCAATAATCGCTCCGAGTATCACAGAAACTACGATTACAACGCCTGTCTGCTTTGTGAGATCTTTCTTATCCGGCCAGACGATCTTGTGAAATTCGGATTTCAGACCGTCCCACCAGCTTTTCATTGGGCTTTTGTCTTTCTTGGCAACTTCTCCCATGCTGTTCTCCTCTCTCAGCCATGCGGCGTGCTATTTTGTTTCTTTATGCACCGTGTGTTTCTTGCAGAATCTGCAGTATTTACTGGTTTCCATTCTGTCAGGATGATTCTTTTTGTCTTTTGTCGTGTTGTAATTTCGCTGCTTACATTCCGTACATGCCAATGTGATCCTTGTGCGCACAACTTCCACCTCGCTCTCAAACTTTTTTGTGCTGCAGCCTTTTCGCTGCTGTTTTTTTAGGCATAAAAAAAAAGACCTGCTTCCATACGCCTGTTTATCTTACCACATACGTATGGAGCACGTCAAGTAAAAATTTTCACAACTGTTCAGCCATGCGCCGGATTTTATCGGATTAGATCCCGCACGACCTCCCCGGCAATGATCAGTCCCGCCACAGAAGGTACAAACGCCATACTTCCCGGTGTCTGGCGGCGTCTGCCGCCTGCCACGTCCTGTCCGCATATCTGTTCTGCTATATGAGGCGTCATCGGTGTCTCTTTGGAATATACGACTTTCAACTTATTGATCCCGCGTTTTTTTAATTCTCTGCGCATCACTTTTGCAAGCGGACAGACGGATGTCTCATAAATATCTGCGACCTCAAACGCGGACGCATCCATTTTGTTGCCCGCGCCCATGGAACTGATGATCGGGGTGCCGCTTTTCTGCGCCTGCTCTGCCAGCATCAGCTTGCCCGTGACCGTGTCGATCGCATCCACCACATAATCATATGAGGCAAAGTCAAACTGCAATGCCGTCTCCGGAAGATAAAAAATGCGATATACATTTACCACCGCCTGCGGATTGATGGACAACACGCGCGCCTTCGCCGCATCTACCTTGTACTGTCCGATGGTATCATATGTTGCAATGATCTGACGGTTCAGATTGCTCAGAACCACCTTGTCCGAGTCGATCAGATCCAGCGTGCCGACGCCGCTGCGCGCAAGCGCCTCCACCACATAGCCGCCCACGCCGCCCACGCCAAATATTGCAACTCTGGCGCGGGCAAGACGCTGCAGATTTTCTTTTCCTATCAGCAATTCTGTTCTGGAAAACTGATTTTCTTCTGTCATCACTCAATACGTCTCTTAATAATTTTCTGCTTTTACTTCAAAATAAGACTGCGGGTGTGCGCAGGTCGGACAGACCTCCGGTGCGGCGGTTCCAACAACAATATGTCCGCAATTGCGGCATTCCCACACTTTTACCTCACTCTTTGCAAATACCTCCGCCATCTCTATGTTGTGAAGCAGGGCGCGGTAACGCTCCTCATGATGCTGCTCGATCGCCGCAACAAGGCGGAATTTTGCCGCAAGCTCCGGAAATCCCTCCTGTTCCGCCGTCTCCGCAAAGCCCTTGTACATATCTGTCCACTCATAGTTTTCGCCCTCGGCAGCGCTGAGCAGATTTTCAGCGGTATTGCCAATGCCCTGCAGCTCCTTAAACCACATTTTTGCGTGTTCCTTTTCGTTTTCCGCGGTTTTCAGAAACAGTGCCGCAATCTGCTCATAGCCCTCTTTCTTCGCAACCGAAGCAAAATATGTATATTTGTTTCTTGCTTCGGATTCTCCGGAAAATGCTGCCTGCAGATTCTTTTCTGTCTGTGTACCCGCATAAGATTTGTTTTCTTTCATGTTCATTTCCCTCCTGCTAATATATTTACTTTTAAAGCTATAATCAGTATACAATTTTCACCCGTTTTTTTCAAGTATATCCGACTGCTCCTCTGCCGCCCGTGCTCAAACAGTTGCTGTTCATTCCGTTCGCAGTAACCTCAAACATTTTTTCATCCCTGCGCTGCTTTTTTCGTTTCGTTTGCGCCTTTGCTTTCCTCCAACGCCTGCTCTGTTTCGTTTGCTCCTTCGCTTTCCTCCAGCGCCTGCTCTGTTTCGTTTGCTCCTTTGCTTTCCTCCTGCGTCTGCTCTGTTTCGTTTGTTCCTTCGGTTTCCTCGATTCCCGACTCCGCCGGTTTTCCGCGCAGGTCCAGATCCTTTGCCTTCGGATAAATGCGGCGCATCACCTCATCGTCATACTTTTCATCCATAATCTGCTGCCACGGAGCCTCCGCCGGAACGCCCGCGCGCCGCTCCTGATAGCGTCCAAGAGCCAGCGACGATACAAAAATGTTGCATAACATAAATACGACCATAATCCAGGTGAGAACCTTCCCCACCCGGATCGGCATTTTTTCGATCAGACCGGAAATCTTTTCATAGACATACTTAAACCAGATAACGGCAGCGATTCCCCAGAAAAAACAATATAAAAGATTTATGCGGCCTGCCAGATTAAACGGCACATGGCTGTAGTCCCAGAAAATCGTCCCGAAGACCATTTCCGTGAAAACGCTGCAGAGATATTCAAACGCACCTCCCAGAACAGTTCCTGCAATGAACAGAAAACTGTCTGATTTCTTGCGGTGCTGATACAGGATGGCCGTGAAAAGTGCAAACCCCAATCCCCATACAATACTGAACGGTCCCCACACCACACTGCTGCGGCTCATCCACCTGCCGATCGTAATCCTGCAAAAAACCGTTTCCACCAGGTCGCCGATCAATCCTCCGACCATAAACAGCCAGAATAGCTTATAAAACCCGCATCCTTCCGCAAATACCCTGCTTTTTCCTTTTTTCTCCTGCAGCTCCGGCGACAGCGGATAAGCGCGCAGGATACGCCGCTCGACCACGCTGGAGATTTTCGCGCGCAGCCCGGCTGTAAATTTCGCGATGCGCTTGTTTGATTCGTTGTAGCGCTCCTGATCGTTCGCCTTCAGAAGCACGGACGTTGTTCCGAGAATATCAAGAACCAGAATTGCAAGAAGTATCCACATTAATGTGTGCATCAGAATCGGCACATTTGCATTATAAAACCGGTTCAGGACCGGATTCAGCCATTTTACGACAATCACGCCAAGAACGCCCCAGAACAATGAGTGATCCAGGCAGACGTATCCGTCAAAATTAAATTTCTTTTTGCTGTAATCCCACCAGCGTCCATGATAATATTTCTCCAGGAACTTACCTGCAAGCAGTTCTGTCACCGTCGCGTAAATGCAGCTTCCCACAAACAAAAAGAAAATATTATCCTTCAGCGATGTAAGACCCACCGTCAGAATGATAGCCGTAATGCCGTAAATCATACAGAGCGGTCCATTCAGGAAACCGCGGTTGACCACCTTTTTCTGCTTCAGCGTTACCAGTACCGTCTCCAATACCCACCCCAAAAACGCGTAGGTAAAAAACAGAAATAACAATCTCGTCATAGACATGGTTTCATCCTTTGTTCACATATAATAATGTGAACATTTTAACACAGTATATGTTTTACGTCTACAAAAGATTTCTTATTTTTGCCCACATGCTTTCGCCCATTCCCCCGGCCCCGCCGCATCCTGCCTATAAGCAAAGCATATTCTGGTGGTGCTTGCGATACCCGGACGGTGTGGTTCCCGTGATGGATTTAAATACCCGATTAAAATGAGTGAGGTTTGAAAAGCCTGTCTCCCGGCTGATTTCTGTTACCGTCTTGTCCGTCTCCATCAGCCTGCGCTGCGCATTCATTACCCGTGTGATATTCACATATTGTACAATCGTGCTGTTGGTGTAGCGCTTAAATTCCCGGCAGAGATAAAACGGACTGACATAAAACATCTGCGCAAGCTGCTCCAGTGTAATATCCTCCTGGTAATGCTTGTGGATATAGCTGACAATCTGCGTCGTGCGCCCCGTCTCTTTCAGCTGCTCCGGCTCCCGCCTGCGCGTGTGCATCAGCATGGTAAACAGAAACATATTCAGCAGCGTGCGCCGGTAGCTTTTATAAAAATCTGACGGATTCTCGTATTCCCGGATCAGCTCCTCCAGCATGTGATGCAGCTTCTGGCGTGTTACCGCATCCGGTCTGTACATCCCATTGTTTTGATCCAATGCCTCTAAAAGCTCTGAAGACGCCACCTCGCCGCTCTCAAAATACAACACAATGCGCTTAAAAGGCATCCCCTCATCCCCGTAGGAACGATGCAGCACATAGGGCGAAAACAAAATCAGCTCGCCCGGCTTCATCGTGTACATGTCATCCTGCAGCATATGATACCGCTCTCCATCCTCCAGGTAATAAATCTCATAATAATTATGATAATGCGATTTCATCATATTATCGTTCACGCCTGCGATCCGTTCCCCGGCAAGGCTTTCGCCCTGCGCCATCCGAATTCCCGCCTGGTCGATCATTTCGCTTCCTCCATACAGCTCTGCCTAAAATACATTCCACATAAACCATTTTTGACTATTTTATCATTTTTCATCATAAAGAGCAAGATATGTTTACTTTCGGTACAATCACTGCAATTTCTGTCTGGTTTTGTTCTCTTCATATTTATATGATATATATACAAACTCAATTGAAACACAGAACCGTAATCCCATCTGTGTCACAAATTGAAACAGTGAAGCAAAATATTGCTTCCCAACAAACAAAAAGAAGGAGGAAATGAGTAATGAAAATCTGTACCAGAGCATCGTCTGTAACTCAGCAGGAAAATTATTTTTCCATTCTTACAGACGGCGCAGAGCTGAGGCTGTGGTTTCTGACGGATTCCATCGTGCGTATCCGCGCGGGATTCGACGGAGACTTTGCGGAGGAATCCTACAGTCTTGTGCTGACCGCATGGGAGGACCGCATGGACGGTTTTCTCAAAAATTACCGCAGACGCATTGAGACGGCAGACGCTGCTCTCACAGACGGCGGGGATACCGCAGTCATCCAGGGAAAACTTTTAAAAGTAGTAGTGGAGAAAGATCCCTTCCGCATCTGCGTGTACGACGCAGAGGGGACCTGCCTGCATGCTGACATCGCAGACCTTGCTTACCAGGAGGACAGCAACCGCCGCCGCATCCACACCAGCGAGATTTCGCCCGATGACTGCTTCTATGGGTTCGGCGAAAAGAGCGGCGAGTTTAACAAGGCTCAGAAGTTCATGAACATGAGCCCGAAGGATGCCATGGGCTACAACCCGAAGGAGACGGATTCGCTGTACAAGCACATTCCGTTCTACATCAAATTAAACAGACGCACGAAGAAGGCTGTTGGATACTTCTATCACAACACCTGGGAATGCGACTTCGACATGGGGAAAGAGAAAAGCAACTACTGGAAAATGCACAGCCGCTACCGTGCGGATGGCGGCGACATCGATCTGTTTCTGATCACCGGTCCGACCGTGCGCGAGGTTGTGGAACGCTACACGGATCTGACCGGAAAATCCACCCTGCTCCCGCGCTATGCGCTCGGATACCTTGGCTCCTCCATGTATTATCCGGAGCTGGAGGCTGACTGCGACGACGCGATCGTAGAATTTATCGACACCACAAAAGAGGAACAGATTCCGGTAGACGGATTCCAGCTTTCCTCCGGCTACTGCACTGTGGAGACCAATGTCGGCGTAAAGCGCTGCGTATTTACCTGGAACAAAAAGCGCTTCAAAGACCCGAAGGATTTCTTCAAAAAAATGAAGGAGCGCGGCATCACCGTCACCCCGAACGTAAAACCGGGTATCCTGCTGCTTCACCCGATGCTGGAGGAAATGAAAGAAAAAGATATGTTTGTAAAAGCCAGCGACAGCGACGAACCGGGCGTGGGAACCTGGTGGGGCGGAAAGGGCGTATTTGTGGACTACACCAAAGCCTCCACCCGCGAGCACTGGAAAAAGCTGCTGAAGGAAAACGTCCTGGATTACGGCACCTGCTCCGTATGGAATGACAACTGCGAGTACGACAGCATGGTCGATAAAGACTGCCGCTGCGATTTCGAAGGCAAAGGCGGCACCATTGGGCAGCTGAAATCCGTCATGTCAAACATTATGTGCCATATCACGGACGAAGCCATCCATGAAACCTTCGAAAATACCCGTCCGTATATTGTATGCCGTTCCGGTCACTGCGGTATACAGCGTTACGCACAGACCTGGGCAGGCGACAATCTGACCTGCTGGGACGCGCTGAAATACAATATTGCCACCATCCTCGGCATGGGCTTAAGCGGCGTGGCAAGCCAGGGCTGCGACATCGGAGGCTTCTTTGGTCCGGCGCCGGAGGGTGAGCTGTTTATCCGCTGGATTCAGAACGGAATCTTCCAGCCGCGTTTCTCCATTCACTCCACCAACACCGACAATACGGTAACGGAGCCATGGATGTACAGCGACTTAAAAGACGATATCCGCCGCGCCATCGAATTTCGCTATCAGTTGAGTCCGTATCTGTACTCTCTGACAGAGCGCGCGCACGAGACCGGTCTTCCGATTATGGAGGCAATGTGCAGCGCTTTCCAGAATGACCCGAAATGCTACGATGAGGGCGTCGACTTTATGTTCGGTGACTCCCTGCTGGTGGCAAATGTCGTGGAAAAGGGTGCAAAGACGCGCAGCATCTATCTGCCTGAGGGTGACACCTTCTACGATTTCTATACAAGAGAAGCTTACGCAGGCGGACAGACCATTGAAATTCCGGTAACTATCAGCAGCATCCCGCTGTATGTAAGAAGCGGCGCGCTGATTCCGATTGCAACCAATCAGATGAACAATCTCGCCACACAGCAGGCGACCGGCATCCGGCTTCTGTGCGCGGCAGACAAAGACAATTCCTTCCAGTTATATGAGGACGATGGCGTTTCTATGGACTATGAGACAGGAAAATATCTGAAAACTGTCATTACCATGACGACCGGCGAGCGCACTTATCTTGATTTCAAACAGGAAGGCAGCTATGAAACAGCCGTTGAGACTATGGAAATCGACATGATTCACCGCGAGAAAGCCCCATACTGGGTAACCGTGGACGGCGAACTGCTTCCGCATTTCCTGCATAGACGGAAATTTGAGGAGGCGGCCTGCGGATGGTATTACAGCCAGCGTCTGAAATCGGTGCAGATCAAATATCCGAACCCGAAGAAAGATTATCAGGTTCTCGTTTCCTTTGAGCAGTTTGATTTAATTGGAATGTAAACAGGAGGTACACTATGAAAAAATTAGCAGCAATCGCAGCGGCATTTGCGCTGACAGCAGCCGCACTGACAGGATGTGCACAGAACGGCGCCGCAGACAGTGCAAGCGCAACAGCGGAAAATCCGCTGGTACTTACACTGGCGCATGGTCTGAGCGAAACGCACACCGTTCATATTGCAATGACGGAATTTGCCGAGCAGGTAGAGGAAAAAACGGACGGCAGAATCAAGGTTCAGATTTTCCCGAACGGACAGCTTGGCTCGGAAAATGAAAACATGGAGCAACTTATGGCAGGGGTGCTCGCGATGACGAAGGTTTCCGCTCCGGGACTTGCAACCTATAACGAATCCTACCACACCTTTGGCCTGCCCTATATTTTTGATGACACTGAGGATTTCTACCATATCATGGATTCCGACGAGATGCAGGATTTCTTTTTGTCCTCCGCGGACGACGGCTTCGTAACTCTGACATACTATACCTCCGGAGCCCGTTCCTTCTATACAAAGGACCGCGCGATCCGCACGCCGGCAGATTTAAAAGGTCTGAAAATCCGCGTGCAGGATATGAAATCCCAGACGGATATGCTCGAAGCGCTCGGAGGCATCCCGGTGGCAATGTCTTACGGCGATGTATACACATCCCTGCAGACCGGCATCATTGACGGTACCGAAAACAATGAAACGGCGCTGACAACCGGCAAGCACGGTGAGATCTGCAAGGTTTACTCCACGGATCAGCACGCAATGATCCCGGACGTAATGGTGATGAGCGCAAAGGTATGGGAAACCATCAGCCCGGAGGATCAGCAGATCATTCTGGAAGCGGCGCACGCTTCAACAGAGAGCCACAAGATTGCATGGGACGCAGCGATTGAGGAGGCGATCGAGGAAGCTTCCACCACCATGAATGTAGAATTTGTAAACGACGTAGATAAAGAAGCATTCCGTGAAGCGACAAGCGGTATGGTTGATGAATATTGTGCGCAGTATCCTGGGGTACAGAAACTGCTTGATATCATCAACTCGGTAAAATAAGAGGGAGGTTCAACATGAAAGAGACATTAACAGCCGTGAAAAAAATTCTGGCAAAGCTTCTGGCAGGCATGGCAACAATCCTGCTGTCCATCATGACGCTGCTGGTATTGTATCAGGTATTTACACGTTACATTTTAAATAGTCCGGCAGCCTTCACCGAGGAGCTGGTGCGCTACTCGCTGATCTGGACCGGATTTATCGGAGCTGCGTACGCTTTTCTCACCAGACAGCACATGTGTCTCGTGCTGGTGCGCGATAAGCTCAGCCCGTCCGCGAAGCGGGTTCTGATGACCGCGATCGACATTCTGATTCTTGTATTCGCCATTTTTGTTATTACGATCGGCGGCTTTAAGCTGGCAATGAGCGCGCAGAAGGTATACTCCGCTCTGCTTGGCATCCCAAGAAGCCTTGTATACGCAATGGCGCCCATCTCCGGTATTTTTATCATCATCGCGCAGATCATCAACATCTACGAGGATGTGACCGGAATTACTATCGAAGGAGGAAATGAGGAATGAATATTGTACTCACAACAGTTATCCTGTTCGCGGTATTCGGCCTGCTGCTGTTTTTAAGCTGCCCGATCTCCGTCAGCATTGTCATCGCTTCTATTGTAACAGCGATGTCGTCCCTCTCCTGGGATCAGATTACCTTTATCACCATGCAGAAAATGAACAGCGGCGTGGAAAGCTTTTCTCTGCTTGCTATCCCTCTGTTCATTCTGGCAGGCAACATTATGAACAACGGCGGTATCGCACGCCGTCTGGTAAACTTTGCAAAGCTGTTTGTAGGACGCATTCCCGGTTCGCTTGCGCAGGCAAACATCGTCGGCAACATGCTGTTCGGCGCGCTGTCCGGTTCCTCCGTTGCGGCAGCTTCCGCAATGGGCGGCTGCATCTATCCGATCCAGAAGGACGAGGGCTATGACCCGGCATTCGCAACTGCTGTAAATATCGCTTCGGCTCCGACCGGACTGCTGATCCCGCCGACCAGCGCGTTCATTGTATACTCCACCGTTGCGGGCGGCGTTTCCATCTCCACACTGTTTATGGCTGGCTACGTTCCCGGCATTCTGATGGGCGTCGGCTCAATGATTGTAGCATTCCTT
Source organism: uncultured Marvinbryantia sp. (assembly GCF_905201705.1). Taxonomy (GTDB): domain Bacteria; phylum Bacillota; class Clostridia; order Lachnospirales; family Lachnospiraceae; genus Marvinbryantia. Next base: position 37,906 of record NZ_CAJKOX010000002.1, on the reverse strand, counting down.
TACGCAAAGAAACGCAACTACCCGACCACCGGGAAGGTTTCCAGACAGGAAGCGCTGAAAATCACCCTTGAGGCGCTGCCGAGCCTGCTTCTGATCGTCATTGTAATCGGCGGTATCGTAAGCGGTATTTTCACGGCAACGGAAGGCGCCGGCATCTGTGTGCTCTACTGCCTGATTCTTTCTATCTGCTACAAGAGCATTACCATGAAATCCTTTATGAAGATTCTGGTGAGCAGCGCCTGCACAAGCGGCATCATCCTGTTTCTGATTTCCGCCTCCTCCGCGATGTCCTTCGTTATGGCATATTCCGGAATCCCGGCGGCGATCAGTGCGGGCATCATGTCCATCTCCACCAATAAGATCGTCATCTTCCTTCTGATGAACGTGATCCTGATGATCGTTGGTATGTTTATGGACATCACCCCGGCAATTTTGATCTTCACTCCGATCTTCCTGCCGATCGCACAGAGTCTTGGCATGTCCGATATCCAGTTCGGCGTAATGCTCATTTTCAATATGTGTCTCGGCAACATCACTCCGCCGGTCGGCTCCGTGCTCTTCGTCGGCTGCGGCATCAGTAAGATCAGCATCGAGCAGGTCACAAAAACGCTGCTCCCGTACTTCGCCGTTCTATTCGTGCTGCTTCTTGCAGTCACCTATATTCCGGCGCTCTCGCTCGGTGTTCCGCAGCTGATGGGGCTGATCTGACATCTTATATCATGCATCATGCAACAGGGAATCCCACGATGGGATTCCCTGCTTCTTTATCGCACCAACTAGCATTATGCTGCCAAAGTAATCAATCTGCACGGCCAATTACATGATGCCTTTATAGCAGCTTCACAGACTTCTCATCCAGTTTTTCCTCCGGAAAATAAAAACAGAAATCAGAAACCGCACACATTCTTCCAGTGACAATATAAAATAAACCCATGCGATCGGCAGCTGCAGCGCAAACGCAGCTAAAAACCCAAGCGGAACGCCAAAAAGCCAGGTTCCAATAATATCGATATACATCACATATTTTGTTCTGCCGCCACTGCGCAGGATTCCGCCGCCAAGGATCATATTCTGCACTTTCACCGGAGAAATGACTGCAAACGCCAGAAGAATTTCTTTTGTGATGTTTTTAACCGTATCTTCTGCACGGTAAATCTGCACATAGCTCTCCCGCACAAGCACCAGTATCACAGATAATACGACAGAACCACAGAAGCCGTACAGCATCAGTTTCTTCGCTTCCCGGTAAGCGCGCCCATAATCACCCCTGCCAAGTGATTTTCCGATAATGATTCCCGCCGCCTGTGCCAGACCGTTCAGGGCGCCGATTACCAGCATCTGTACCGGTGAGGTCAGTGTCATTGCCGCGCACGCCTGCGTTCCGATATGCCCATAAATCGCCGCATAAACATTTTCGCCCAGGCTCCAGAAAAGCTCACAGCCGAGAATGGGCAGCAGAATGCCGAGATACTGGCGGCGTTCTTCTCTTTTCATTAATAAATTTAACTGCCCCAGCTTTTCTTTTTTTTCGGAAATTCCCATCTGTGTCTGTCTTTTCTGCCTGCGTAAACGACTCCAGAGCATTCCAAGCGTCAGCGCGCAGCCAATCACCTGTGCCGCCGCAGATGCAGCCGCCGCACCGTTTATTCCCAGCGCAGGAAAACCGGCTTTTCCAAAAATCAGTACATAGTTAAGCAGCGTATTTACCACCGCTGCGGCAATTCCCGCTATCAGCGGAAGTGCTGCCGCCTCCGCACAGCGCAGATATGTGGAGCATAGTGCCGTTACCGCCATCGGCAGGTAGGAAACTGCATAGATTCGCAGATAACCGCCCGCCGCATCACACGTTAATGAGTCTTGTGTATACAGTCCCATAATCTGATGAGGCCCAGCAATGCAGGCCCCGGTAAAAAGCAGCGCTAGGGCTCCTGTCACCGCCAGATTCACAAAAAAGCTTCTGTCTGCTTTTTGTTTATCCTGCTGTCCGATATACTGCGCAAGCATAATACCCGCTGCCGCTGCAACCGCCGAGACCAGTACCGAAAAAATAGACGCAAATTTTCCGGCAAGACCGATGCCTGCTACGCTGACACTTCCAAGCTGCCCTGTCATCACCTGGTCCACCACGCTGAACGAAGACTGCAGCAAAAACTGCAGCGTCACCGGCAGCGCAATTTTCCACACTGTCTTATAAAATTTCTCATTTTGTTCCATATGCATCCTCTCCGCTGAATTTTCTGCTTCGAGGCTATCATATTTCACATTGGAAAAATGCACAATAGGTTAATCGCGTAACCCATCACAAAATATCGGTGTAAAATTTGTTGATTTTGCTGTGCTTTGGCGTATTACCAGTGTCACAGGAAGCTTCAGTAACATTTCCTCATTCTTTCCCTCTCTCATCCTTTTAAGTGATGAAACTGCAAGCTTTGCCCTCTCTGCCCCATCCTGTCTGACAGTCGTCAGCGTTGGACAGACCATCTCACAGTACGGAACATCATCAAACCCTGCGATGGAAATCTCCTGCGGTATGCGCACATTATTTTGCTGCAAAAACTGCATCAGTTCAATCGCATAATAATCTGACGCTGCAAAAATTGCCGTGTATCCTCTCAATGTCTCTAAATGCTTTTGATAAAATGTAAGCCGTTCCTTTTTATTCATCGGAATCTCCAGGAAATCGGCGCTGCCGGATCTGTATGCAATGGCTGCCTCATCTCTGCAGGAGCTATATGCAATGGACGTCTCATCTCTGCAGGAACTATATGCAGTGGCTGTCTCATTTCTGCAGGAATTCTGCGTGACCTCTGCCCTTTCCGTCTGTTCACTCACAGCGTCCCGAAAACCGCAGTATCGCTCCCAATCCACACAGATATGATTATCGGAAATGCATAGCGTCTTTTGATGCCCGAGTTTTCGGAAATATGTCCCAATCTGATAACCGCCGTCGTAATTATCTATAATCAGATTACAGACACGTGCAGGTTCTTTAAAATAACCATCGTAGACTACAAAAGGAATGCGCATATTGTCACGCAGATTTTTATAATCCTGTTCACAAAATCCGATAATTACCAGTCCATCCATGTTCCACATGGAAGCATAACGGACAATTTCACCGCAATTTTTTGTAACCTTTACCATCATAAAATAACCTGCTTTTTCAATTTCCCGCGAAAGATGATTCAGAGACGACGCAATGAAATAATCCTCCAGCACATGCGACTCATACTTCTCATGATCATTGACCACAACGCCGATGATCCGGGAATTATTCTGCGCCAGCAAAATGTCCGCTATACCCGGCATATATTGCTTCTCCTCCAGAAGTCCCTGTACCCTGCGCACAGTTTCCGCGGATATTTTCTTTGTCTTCCCATGAATCACATTTGATACGGTCGCCGTACTGAGTCCAAGCTCCTCCGCAATATCCGCGATCCGCACACGCTGTTCTCCCACAGTTCTTCCTCCCTCACTTATTATTCACGCCGGATTCCTGCCGCTGCGTCATTTTCCTTCCATGTCCGGATTTTTGGGGCGCTGCGCCAGTCTCCTTCTTTCCCTGTCAGGGTTTTCCTCCGCTGCGCCAGTCTCCTTCTTTCCCTGCCCGTTTTTTCTGCCACTGCGTCATTCTCCTTCTCCTGCCCGGGTTTTCTTTCGCTGCGCCAGTCTCCTTCTTTCCCTTCCTGCTTTTTCTTCCGATGCGTTATTTTCCTTCTCCCTGCTGCCCGGTTCTTTCGTCACGCCGGATTTTACATATCAGCGGGCGGATACAGAAAGATTTTTCTCCCATTAAAGGGCTGCACAAGCTGCGCCTTCCATGCGCAAAGCTTTGCAGAAGTCTCTCCATCTTTCCCATGACCGTATACCGCATCACCTACAAGAGGATGACCGAGATACGCCATATGCACCCGGATCTGATGTGTCCGGCCAGTTTCCAGACGCAGGCGCACGAGAGACGTATTCTGCATCTTCTCGGATACCTGATTCCGGCACAAAATCCGCATCGCCTCATGAAAACAGGATTCCTCCTGCGAAATCACCCGATAATGTGTGACTGCCCGATATATTTTCCCGGATCCCGCAACGTCGTCAGCGTCCCCACATTGCGCAGGCACAGTGAAGCCGCCAGACATCTGATTTTGCGCAGTTTCTGCAGATCCGCCAAACGTCTGGCTTTGCGCAGTTTCCGCAGATCCGCCAGACGCCTGACTTTGCGCAGCTTCCGCAGATCCGCCAGACATCTGACTTTGCACAGTTTCCGCAGATCCGCCAGACGTCTGATTTTGCGCAGTTTCCGCAGATCCGCATCTTTCCTCTGCAGCAGCGCACATTTTATTTTTGTGCCCCGGCATTTTCCGAAGGGGCACGTCAATCGTCTGCTCCCGCTCATACGCCTCTTTAAGAAAGCTCCCCTCGCACAACGCAACATATTCTTTTTTAAACACACCGTTCTGTCTCTGATCCCACAGTCTTGCCGCGGCAATTTTGTTTTTGGCAAAAACAACGATCCCGCTGGTGTCCTTATCGAGACGACCGATGCTGCGTATCTGCACCTGCTCTCTCTTTTTCGCAAAATATGCCTGCAGATAATTCGCCAGCGAATCACAGTAATGTCCGTGCGCCGGATGCAGTACCATTCCGGCTTCCTTCCACACGCAGATCAGATCCTCGTCTTCATATAAAATGTGCAGCGGATACTCCCTTGAAACAAGATGTGACATATCATCCGCTCTGTCCCCAAGCTTCAGCTCCAACCGGTCATTTTCACGTAAAATTTGTGTGACGCGCACCCGTTCGCTGTTCACACAGATACCATCTTTGCGAAATTTCAGACTGCGGATCTGCGCCGCGGTAAAATGCATTCGATACTTTAAAAAATCTCCTGCCGTGCAGCCAGCATCGGCAGGAGTAATTTGTACTGCTATTGTTTTCTCCACGGCTATGCTCCTTTTTGTATACTACCAGAATCGTATCACAGGCGGAGCATTTTCGCAATCCAAAATATACGACATCTCGCACTGCCTCCAGGCAGCACTGTTTAACAGCACTTTTTCTTTCCTTTTGTTATTTCACCGCCTCAAAGGCTGCGTCCAGCGCGGCAATGAGATCCTCCACTTTTTCAATACCGATGGAGAGACGGACGGTGTTTGGCTTAATCCCCTGGTCGAGCAGCTCTTCCTCCGTGCACTGGCTATGCGTGGTGGTCGCCGGATGGATCACCAGTGATTTTACGTCCGCCACATTCGCCAGCAGGGAGAAGATCGCAAGGTGGTCGATAAAATCCTGCGCCGTCTTTGCATCTCCTTTGATCTCAAAGGTAAAAATAGAGCCGCCGCCGTTCGGAAGATATCTCTTATACAGTTCGTGACTCGGCTCGCTCGCAAGCGACGGATGATGCACCGCTTCCACCTGCGGATGCTTTGACAGATAATCCACAATTTTCAGCGCGTTGCTCACATGACGCTCCACACGCAGCGAAAGCGTCTCGAGTCCCTGCAGAAAGAGGAATGCATGAAACGGCGAGAGAGTTGCGCCCGTATCGCGCAGAAGGACCGCGCGTATGTAGGTGACAAAGGCTGCCGGGCCTGCCGCATCTGTAAATGATACGCCATGATAGCTGGGATTCGCCTCGGAAATCCACGGATATTTTCCGGAAGCCTTCCAGTCGAAGCTGCCGCCGTCTATGATTACGCCGCCGATCGCCGTACCGTGTCCGCCGATAAATTTCGTCGCAGAATGCAGCACAATGTCCGCGCCGTACTCCAGCGGTCGGATAAGGTAAGGTGTTGCAAAGGTAGAATCCACCACCAGCGGAATGCTGTGCTTATGCGCCAGAACTGCCAGCGCCTCCAGATCCACCAGATTCGAATTTGGATTGCCCAGCGTCTCGACAAAGATCGCTTTGGTGTTTTCCCGGATCGCCGCCTCAAAAGAGCCTTCCTGCTCCGGGTCCGCAAAGGTTGTGGTAATCCCGCTTGTCAGCGGAAGCGTGTGCGCAAGCAGATTGTAGGTTCCGCCGTAAATCGTCTTGGAGGCCACAATATGTTCCCCCGCCTTCGCCAGAGCCTGGAAGGTGTAGCTGATCGCCGCCGCGCCGGAGGCAACTGCAAGAGCCGCCGTGCCGCCCTCCAGAGACGCGATACGCCGCTCGAACACATCCTCCGTCGGATTCGTCAGTCTGCCGTAAATGTTGCCGGCGTCGCGGAGTCCGAAACGGTCCGCCGCGTGCTGTGAATTATGAAATACGTAAGAGGTCGATGCGTAAATCGGAACCGCTCTGGCGTCCGTCGCCGGATCCGCCTGCTCCTGTCCCACATGAAGCTGTCTTGTCTCAAATCCCCAGTTTTTAGAATCCTTTATATTTGCCATACTAGTTTCCTCCTGTCGTTTGATGAATTCATACTAACACAGTAGGAAATATCTGTCCAATACACGAAAAAAATATCCTGCTATAAATTCAATCTATAGCAGGATAAAGCTCCATCCATAACCGTAAAATCAGTATCTATCGGTAACACGCGAAAAATATCACTTACGATATTTGCAGATATTTTTTCAAAGACGACACATAGCGCTCGCCCATCTCACTGAGCAGCATATTTTTTCGCGTGATGTATCCGATCTCCATCATACCTGCATGAGTTTGCTCCTCTCCGCTGCCTGCCCCTCCGCCGTCGGAGCGACCGGCATTCGTCTCCTGATCCTCTCCCGCAAACGGCACCGCAACAAAATCGCTGCCATTCAGTTCCTCGCAGATAATGCCGGAGCAAAGCGTATACCCGTTCAGGCCGACCATCAGATTCAGCATGGTCGCGCGGTCGTTCGCCTTGATCGTGCGGGCATATTCGCCTGTCGCAAGCAGCTCCTCTGCCAGATAAAAGCCTGCGCCGTCCCCCTGCTCAAAGGACAGGCAGGGATACGGCTCCAGCTGCGCAAGGCTGACAGACGGCTCCTTTGCCAGAGGATGCCGCCGCCAGAGATAGACATATGCCTGACAGTCGATCAGGTGATGAAACACAAGCTCTGCCTGCGTCAGCAGCTTTTTAAGCGCCTTTCTGTTGAAATCACTCAGATAGAGGACGCCGATCTCGCTGCGCAGCGTGCTGACATCACTGATCACTTCAGCGGTGCGCGTCTCCCGGATCGCAAATTCATACTGCAGCATATCAAACTCCTTCGCCATATCCACAAACGCCTTCACTGCAAAGGAGTAATGCTGTGCCGACACTCCGAATTTCTTTTTGCGTGTTCCATGCTCCCCGTACCGTTCCATCAAATCCTCATACTGACTGTAGAGCTGCTTCGCATGGAGCAAGAACTCCGCCCCGTCGTTCGTGAGCGTCACGCCCCTGCCGCTACGATTAAAAATCGTAATCCCAAGCTCCTTCTCCAGCTCCTTCACCGCGCTCGTGAGCGACGGCTGCGAAACATACAGAAGCTCCGCCGCCTTATTTAAAGAGCCGGTCTCTGAAATGGTAATCATATAGTGAAGCTGCATTAATGTCATCCTTCGTCCTCCTTTCACGTCAATTCCATCAGGCCCTCTGCTCCAGTGGGATCAGTATCTGCAGCGTGAATATCTGATCCTTTGCGTCCACCGTGATCGTTCCGCCGTATTTTTCTGCGATATGTCGGATGCTCTTCATGCCGTAGCCGTGCTCCTGCCGATCATGCTTTGTCGTCACCGGAAGTCCCTGCTCAAAGTGCAGGGATGTCTCATAATAATTCTGCACCTGAATCACCAGAATATTATTCTGTGTGATCATTTTTAAGGAAATCACACGCTTCTCAGGCTCGGAGATCGCTGTCACTGCTGTGATTGCGTTATCCAGCGCGTTTCCAAAAACTGCATAGATGTCCTCGATCCGCATAAACCCCAGGCAGGAGCCGTCCGCCATGCAGGTCCACTGGATATCATGATTTTTGCAGTAAAGTCCCTTATCCATCAAAATAACGTCAAGCGCCTTGTTTCCGGTATTTACTGCGGTATCGTAAATCATTATATCATGTTCCATCTCATTGAAATATGCTTCTTTATCTTCCTCGTTCGTCATCTGGCGCAGCGCCTGAAGCTGATGCTTTAAATCGTGACATTTCCGGTTGATACTGTCGATGATTTCCTGTTTGATCACATACTGTTCCTTCTGCATCATCCACGCGGTGTTAATGCCGTCCAGCTCCTGCTTCAGCATCATTTTTTCCCGCTGATTTATCTGCACCCAGAGCACGTAAAAGCAGCACAGCGCATCGATGATGCGGTAGAAGATCCGGCTGCCCGCCTCCGCCCGGAAATATTCCAGACCGGAGGTTTCCAGCACGCTCAGGATCCATACAATGATAATAATGGTTGCAAGCGGAAACATCGCCTCCAGACTGACACGGCTTTCATCATTTTGGTTTATTTTTCTGACAAACAGATGGTAGAAAAGCAGGTAAACTGCCGCATATACGATCACCTGCACAAGATAACTGCCGCCTCCCAGTCCAAGATAAATCTCATTGATATCAAATGCAACATGCTGCATAGCACAGGCACAGATCGCGCAGTACGCCGCCTCCAGTGCATTTACGTCCAGACAAACGTACATCAGCAGCACGCACGCCAGGAGAAATGCCGCCCAGTACAGCACGATCCATATGGAAAAATTCCTGTTTTCCAGCATACTGTTCACCGCATAGGATACCAGCACAAATGCCCCGGAGCATAAAACCGCCCGGGGCACAAATTTTGTACGTTTTTTGTAAGGGACCATAAACAGGGCACACGCTGCAATGAGCTGTACGATATAGGAAATCTTTTCCCATTGCTCCATCATAATTCAATCCCTCCCATATAGTTTGCCAACGCCTGCAGAAACTCGCGTTTTCGGGGCCGGCTGATCTTCAGCCATTCGCCTGCGATCTGAATATCATCCTTATTTACACAATCCACATATTTTAAATTCACAAGATAGCAATTGTTGCAGCGCTTAAAGGAAAGACCCTCCAGCTTATCCTCCAGCTCCTTCATAGACGCCTTCTGTTTAAACACGCCCTGCACGGTATGATAATAGAGGTAGTGACCGTTCACCTCCGCATAATAAAGCTGGTCGGTGGATATCTTCTGGACGCCGCCCGCTGTCGGGAGCACTATGTTGCGTTTTTTGCGCTTCTTGATCAGATTAACCGCACCGCGCAGCTTCATGGAAAAGGAGTAATAGCTCACCGGTTTCACGATAAAATCCAGCGCGCGCACCTCATAGCCCTGGATCGCCATCTGCGCCATATTTGTTATAAACAATATGATAACCTGGCCGTCCTTTCGGCGGATCTCCCGCGCAGTATCCATGCCGGTTTTTCCGCCCATATCAATGTCAAGGCAGATTAAGTCAAAGGAATGGTCATACTCCGCCAGCAGCGCTTCCCCGCTGGTAAAGGTGCTGACTGCGATCTCCTCGCAGACCTCCGCCTGCAGCTTTTTGAAAAACCCGCATAATGTATCCAGTTCTTTTTGCTCATCATCCGCAACCGCAACTTTTATCATAACTACTCCTGTTTTCCCGCTTCTCCTTCCGGAAAAATGATTTTGTATACAAAGAAATATATCACCATCGAGACTCCGCCGGTAATAAATGTCACCAGCAGATTGTAAACACCCGGCGCAAAATACTGCTGGGCGATCGGCATCCACAGCCCATTGATCGCATTGCAGAACAGGGAGATCAGCACCCATGCGATAAAGTACCACATAATCTGCCAGGAGATTTTTCCGTGACTTTTAAATGTAATGTTCCTCTGCAGCGGAAAGTTAATGCACTGCGCCAGAAATGTGCCGATCTCATAGCTGAGAAAATAACCGAGTCCGCCGCCGATCACCACCTCGCCCGCCGCATTGCGGGCGATATCGTATCCCAATATGTTCCATTTATAGCTGTAACCGGCAATGTTTATCGGAATCTGCGGCCACATAAACTCCGTCCCTGCCAGCCCGATACCGAACACATACGGCAGAAACGTAAACATCAGATACTGAAAGATCGTGACGCTCAGGCTGAACACGTAAAAATACACAAGCTGGTGGATCCATTTTGCCGCCTTCGGATGGTTTTCGGAAAATGTCCGCCATTTTTCCTTCATATGCCCACCCCGCAAACCTTAATTTCCGTGCTGCCCCTGGAATGCGCGCTCTTTGCATACACACGGACAGTTCCTTCTTTCTCCGGTCTGATTACCGCCAGTGCCTCGCCATAGTAGGTGTCCGTCACATTTCCGAGATAATTTTTCGTGTAATACGGGCAGGCGCTGCCAATTCCAAGAAGCTTTCCGCCCTCCACCTGCACAGTAATATCCTCGCGCACCATCGGCTTGAGCGTCCCTTCGCGGTCCGTAAACTGCAGGCGGACATAACACAGATCCTCTCTGCCGACGCATTTCTGCTCCGGTTTTACCGCCAGAACGGTTTCCCTTCCGGCAGTTTTCAGCTCTTTTTCGGCGATCACATTTTCCTTTGCGTCATAAGCAACCGCGCGCACACTTCCGTCCTCATAAGCTGTTTCAAATACAACGCGGCAGTCGCCCTGCGGCTTTTTGGTGCCCACGCATTTTCCGTTCACAAACAGCGAAACATGATCCGCCCGCGCGTAAACCTCCACCTGCGTTTTCTTTCCCGCGCAGCCGCGCCACGACCAGCTCTCAATCGCATTCGTCATTTTCCACGCTGACGGAGAATGTTTCTGACCTGCGTACGGTACCGGCACCACGCCGATACCGATTTTTTCCAGCTCAAACGCCACTCGTGTATAGGTCATCTCCGCAAGCTCTCTGCCTGTGAGATCGATCCTGCCCGAGCCGGCCGCCACCCAGCCTTCACCGTGCGAGAAGTCCGGCGCATAATCCTTGTATTCCCAGCTTCCGATGCCGGTCTCGCCCAGATAGTCCATGCCGGACCACACAAAATCGCCGATAACGCGCGGATGTTTCTTTGCCGTCTCCCAGAATGTGTATGCATCCGAGCAGAAAGTCTCGCTTCCCACAATAATACGCTTTGGATACTTTTTGAGATCGTGCTCATAACGGCGGATCCCATAATTATAGCCCGCGACATCCATCGCCGCAAACGCGTCCCGCGTTTTTACGTCGCATGGATATAAGGTCGCTCCGAATTTCATGAAATCAGAGCCCATCAGACCGGCAAGGTTATTGAAAAATTCGCTGCCCACCGCTTTTTTCTTCGCGTTTTTCACTTCCTGCTCCGCCTTTTTATCGCTGTAAACGCCAAAGCCCATGGAGCTTAAAAAGTTGAAAAAGATATTGACTCCGCAGGTAACCGGGCGCGTACCGTCCAGCTCATGCAGGCATTCTGTCAGATTGCCGCACAGCTTGATCCCGCGCTTCTGCGCCGTCTCAGACACCTCGTTTCCAGTCGAATACATCACCACGCTCGGATGATTGTAGTCCTTGTCCACGATCGCCTTTAAATCCTCCCGGTAATGCGCCTCCACTTCGGATGCGTAATCGTTCTTTGTCTTATGAATATACCACATATCGGTGTATTCGTCCATCATCAGCATCCCCAGCTCGTCGCAGGCGCGCAGCATAGCTTCCGAACAGGGATTGTGCGCCGAGCGCACGGCATTGTAGCCACCCTCTTTCAACAGCCGGATCTTGCGGTATTCCGCAAAATCGTAAGCGCAGGCGCCCAGAATGCCGTTGTCATGATGAATGCAGGCGCCGCGCAGGATCACACGTTTGCCGTTGAGTGTAAATCCATTTTGGACATCACATTTTACGATGCGGATTCCAAAACGCTCCTCGCACACATCGTCTCCAAATGTCACGCGGCAGGTATAAAGCTCTGGCCGCTCCGTGCTCCAGCATTTTGCGCCCGGCAGCTCCAGATCACATACGAAATTTCCATCCGTCATTCCCTGCGTCTGCCCGAGGATCTGCGCATCCGCACTCTCCCGCGCGCCGTCCGGCCGCATGTCCACAGCTTCCTCCCTAATTTCATTCTGCCGTGCGCCTGCTTTCAGAATTTCTACCTTCACACTTCCGCTTCCGTTCGTCTGCACCTGCACGCGGATTTTCGGATTTATATAATCCAGCGTTGTAATGCGGATCCCCTGCAGGCAGATGTGCTGCTTTGGCAGCGTATAAAGCCATACCGGACGGTAGATGCCCGTGCCCGAATACCAGCGGCTGTTTGGCTGGTCACTGTTGATCGCCGTCACCGTCAGCACATTTTCCGCCCCATAACGAAGCTTTCCCGTCACATCCACGAAAAAGCCTGTATAGCCGTAATCATGGTAACATACCTTTTCTCCATTTAAATATACCGTCGCCTTGTGGTAAACACCCTCAAAATAAAATACTGTCTCTTCTTCGCGCCATTCCTCCGGGGCAGTAAAGCTCTTTTCATACGTATAGTCCTTCGCGTCAATCCATCCGTTATTAACTCCGCCCGCACAGCCCTGGCGTCTTTCATCCAGCAGCATCGCATCGTGGGGAAGGGAAACGGCAAAAGCCGTCTCCTTCTTCCCTGTCTGATAACAAATCCAGTTTTCGTTAAATGCTTCTTTTCTCATACTTCCTTTTCGCGCCTCATAAAGCCTGCCAGAATGGGCAGAATCGCACCGACTGCCATCACGATCGCTATTGAAACAATGTTTCCTACCTGTGTAGCGTCACCGAACATATTGATTCCCTGGAAGGCGTCTACAAAAGAGCCGACCTGGTTCGTCAGATGACGGAACAGCGCATATGCGTAGCATGCCGTCGAGAGAACCACCAGAAGATCCTCATCCTTCACAACCATAACAAGGTTCATCACGATTCCTGCCGCCAGCGCCAGAACGATCGTCGTGTCCATTGCATTATGCGCCGGCGCCCATGTACAGAAACGGATCAGAGAGATAACCGCCGCTGCCGCCGCAATCATGATCAGATAGAATCCAGCCGCCTTTTTTGTATTATACTACTCATTATTCCTGCACCTCCACATTAATTTTTTCTTTTTTTCCAAGTCTTTTGCGCAGCAGCATCGCCAGGCAGAGAACATCCAGCACCGCAAATGCTGCGATCAGACCGTACATCAGCGGCTGCCACCACGGTGTTACGGACACCACCTTTGAATTTACGCTGTAGCCGTTCATAATGTTACTGTTTGCAGCGACGTACAGATAATCATGTACCGATTTGCGGAGCAGTCCCAGCAGATTGCCATCATCGTTCGTCGTGATCGCCTGCACAAGCGCACGGGAGCTGTCGCCTGCGAAATCCAGACAGAAGTTGTCTGTTCCGGCCGCAACTGCCGGCACGAAATGTCCCTTATAAGTGCCGACCGCGCCTGCCACCGCGTCCGTTTCCTGCTGACCGACAAATCCCCACTCGCCCTCCAGCACCTGTGTGCAGAGCGCTGTACTGGAAGAGCACCATGTGAAGCCCAGACGGTTGAAGCCGTGCATAACAGCCTGTCCGCCTGCCACTGCCAGCGCGCCCTCCACGCCGCGCAGCGCTCCTTCGCGAAACGCCTGCTCGTTAAAGAATACAGCGATACCCTCGCGGTTGTTTTCCTGGTCGTTGCCGATGCAGTGCTTTGCGCCCGCATGAACGCCTTTTGCCTCCATCGCCTCTACCTCCGGAATTTCACAGAGATAATTCATCACAGAGTCCTCGGAATAGTATTCAAAGTTTCTTCCGCCAAACGGCGTGCGGTGCAGGTTGATGCCCGGCATCCAGTCCTCCATCATGCCAAGATACAGGCACTCCTCTGCCATCAGCTCGCCGCGGTTTCTCATCAGGTCTTTATTGAACGTTGACGCCAGCACGATTTCTGTCGGGAAACAGCAATCCTGTCTGCCGTCGCCGTAAGTTTCCGCGTTGAAGCTTCCGCCCACACCGTCCGGACCATCGCCTACCAGAATCGCCGGTTTCCCGACGGTGGTAATTTCCGCCGTTCCAAAGTTATCCGCAATTGACACTGCCAGCTCGTCAATCGTAAACTGGTTCAGATAGGTTTCCCACTGCGGATCATCATACTCCAGACCGATCATCGCCGCCAGCGGGATTCCCTGATTGTCGCCCTGCGTGAAATCGCTCACAGACGGAGCATCCTCCGGTTTTGTATAGTAATCGCCCGCCAGCGCGGTCATCATTTCCTCCGAAAGCGTGATCTGAGTCGCCGCGATCGGCCAGGTCGCCGCCCAGTCATTTCTGGAAAGATAAGTCACCGTACCCTCCTGCCAGTAATTGATATCCGCGTCCGCAAACTGGTTTGTCACCTCTTCGCCCGTGTAGCGGGAATTGCGGTAGGTATCGGCGTCGAAGCTTTCCTCCCATGTGAATGTTTTCTCCGCTTCGCCTGCTGCCTCTGTACCGTCAGCGTCCACCATGCCCTCTGCGCCCTTTGCCGCCAGCACATTATTCAGTGCGTCATGTGCGTTCTCACCGATCGCGAGGTAGTAATCTCCCTCACTCATAATGTAACTCTTTGCATTGGTGTAGTCATAGCTTGCCAGCAGATATTTGTCACATTCGATAGTGAGCGTCTGGCTCTCGCCCGGCTGCAGCAGCTCCGTCTTTCCAAAATCCAGAAGCTGGATCGCCGATTTCTCCACCAGGTTTTCTTTTTCATAGTCGCCATACGGAGTCTGCGCGTAGATCTGAACAACGGATTTTCCGGCAGTGTCTCCCGTATTTTTCACGGTAACGGTGACAGTAATGGTGTCGCCTTCCATTGTCACATCATCCAGTGTCTGCTCAAACTCCGTGTAGGAAAGACCGTAGCCAAACGGATATGTTACCTCTGCCGCATAGTCCCATGCCTTGCCGTCAAAGGAGCCAACCGCGTCGCTGGCATTGCCCTGCCCGAGAACAGTATCCTCATAACGCGTCTCATAGTATTTATATCCAACATAAATGCCCTCCGCCTGGACGGTCGACCAGGAAATACCGGAATCCTCGTCCTCCAGAGCTGCCAGCACCTCGTCCAGATTCGTCCAGTTCTGATTGTTAAAGCTGCCGTTTACAACAGACGGCGCTGAAAGCGAATTTGCCGCATAGGTATCGGTCAGATGACCGGACGGGTTTACGGTTCCGTTCAGGATACCGGCTACCGCCTCAAAGCCCCGCTGTCCCGGGAGTCCGATCCAGAGGCAGGCGTCCACGCCATATTCCTCAAGCCACTCCAGCTCCATCGGGTTTCCGCTGTTGATCAGCACGATCGTTTTGGAGAATTTACCGGAATCCTTTATCATCTGCAGCAGGTCTTTTTCGTCCTGGTGCAGCGCAAGCGAGCTGATACCCTCATAGGAATCAGAAAGTTCCATTTCCATGCCCTCGCCTGCCTCGCGGGCAAACATCACGATTGCCACATCATTGTAATCGTCCTCCCAGGACGCCTGCAGTTCATCGGTATAGAAGGAGATCGTTTCCTCACCCATCGATTTCACACTGGTCGTCTGCGTCGCAAAGTCATAGCCGCCGGTGCCGCGCACGGTCTCGCTTGCCGTGTATGCATTGTACAGCGTGTCGTTAATCGCAAAGCCCGCATTGCTCAGCGCCGTATACAGGTCGATATTGTGCTCTGTCTGGTAGCCCTTGGAGCCGGCCGACGCATTTTTATAAAGCGGCTGCGCCACGGCGTGACCAAACAGCGTCACTCTTGTTTCCTCCGCGGACAGCGGCAGCGCGTCATTCTCATTTCTCAGCAGGACAGCTCCTTCCGCTTCCTCCTGCACTGCCTCCGCATAAGTATCCTCGATCAGCTTCTGCAAATTTTCCGCATTCAGCTCCCCGTAGCTGCTCTCAAAATATGTAGTATCCTCATTTGCATCGCCCTCATTGACAATCTTGCTTGTCTGAATGCCGAGCGCCTGATTGACGGTTCCTTCATACCCCATCATGCAGTCCATTCCCACCAGCGACAGCACCAGTGAAAAGCTGCACAGCGATGAAAGACCAGTCCATAATCTGGAATGTTTCATTTTCTCCTACCTCCGTAAATTTCCCGCTCCCGGGCGCTGCAGACGCCGGGATAGTTTGAAACATGTCCGCGCAAACATTTGTTATCTCATATTCTATATTCTTTGAGCAAAAATGACAACAGATCGTTCCTATTCTGTGCTTTTGAGGTGCATATTTTGCAAAATATGCTGCCTCTTCTTTTTTCGTTCCGGCAAATCGTACATTTTGATGTTTTATTTTATTGTGAGGCGGGACTGACGTCTGCATATGAATAAGGCCGGGAACCTGTTTCCAGATTCCCGGCCTGTGTGACTATAGTTACTTACGCTGTTTCTCATAATCCTTCAGCGCGGCGACCGCCTCCCCGGACAGCGGCAGCAGCGCCACCATATTGAAAATGGTCATCAGCCCGATGCCGACATCTCCGAGATCCCACACGAAGGTGTAGGCGGCAAGCCCGCCGATAAAGAGCATCACCAGCGCAACGCATTTATAAGCGGTCTGCGAGAACCAGTTATCGCCGAACAGATACGCGACATTGGAACGCGCATAAAACAAAATGCCAATAAATGTGGAAAAGCTGAAAAGCAGCAATATAACGGCGATAAATACCACGCCGAAATCACCAAAGTGATAGCGCATCGCCTCCTGCAGAAGATCCATCCCCGCAAGCCCCGCAATTTTTTCCGCCGGAGCCAGCAGCATGATCATCGCCGAGCAGGTGCAGATCACAATGGTGTCCACAAACACACCGAACGCCTGCAGAAGTCCCGCCTTTGCCGGATGCGTGACGTCCGCCGCTGCCGCCGCACAGGGCGCAGAGCCGGAGCCGGCTTCATTCGAGAAAAGCCCGCGCTTCACACCATTCATCAGCACCGCGCCGAAGCCGCCCGCCGCCACCTGGCGCAGCCCGAATGCCTCGGCAAAAATCCGCTCAAATACAGCCGGAAGCTCGCCGACATTTCTCACGATCACAAAAATCGTCATCAGAAAATAGCAGCCCGCCATCACCGGCACCATCACGTCAAGCACCTTCACGGTCGCATTTTTGCGCAGAACAACTACCGCCGCCACTGCCACCAGTACGATCGTGGTATAAAGCGGCGGAACGGAAAAAGCATTATCCACCGCCGAGGTGACGGAATTGCTGATCACCTGACTGATGCCGCACCAGCAGATCAGCCCGGAAAGGGCAAACAATGCAGCAATAACGCTTTTGCGCGCCTTGTGCTTTCTTTTTCTCATCACAAAGGCATGGATATAATAAGCCGGACCACCGCGGTAGCCCCCGTAGAGCGGATCCTTCTGACGGTAAAGCTGCGCCAGCGTCGCCTCCGCATACGCTGTGGAGGAACCGAGCAGCGCCAGCACCCACATCCAGAACACCGCGCCCGCGCCGCCTGCCGAGATCGCCGCCACCACGCCCACCAGGTTTCCCATACCGACCCGGGTAGCGGTAGACACAATCAGCGCCTGCAGCCCGGAAATACTGTTTTTCTGCGTCTCCTGCTTCTTTTCCACGGCAATGTACAGCATCTCCGGAAACATACGCACCAGCACAAACCGCGTTCTGATCGTAAAATAAACTCCCACAGGAACAAGAATCAGGATCAGCAGCGACAGCCCCACGCTGCCGCCGCCCGGAAGCGGGATCGTCACCAGATCGCCCCACAAAAATTCGTACACTGCCAGTACAATGTTTATCAGACTTTGCCCAAATGCTTGCATCATTTCCATGTCAGGGTATTCTCCATATCTTTCGTTTTTTAACTATTAGTATAAACGAACGAACGTATTTTGTCATCCATATGCTTCAAAAAGATTCTATATTTTTCGTTCATTTCGCCGCCCGATCTGTGGTATAATATAGTTACCTGAAATCTATCCCCACAGGAGAGCCTTATGAATTACGAAATACCGGATACACGATTTGATGAAAAATCTGATGAGCGCTATTCCGTCGCTGACGAAGCGATCTACGACGCTTTCTTTTTGCTTTTAAAAGAAAAGGAGCTGGATAAGATCACGGTAGCAGATGTGATAAAACGAGCCGGAATTGTCCGCAGCACCTTTTACAATCACTACGAAAATATTCCGGCTCTGATTAACGCCATCGAGGACAAGACCATCCATGATATTTTTTCCCTCATGGGGACGTTTCACCCGAAGAATGACTATGATATGTGTAAATCTTTTTTTCTTACCATCTGCAATTACACAAAGACCAATCCGTTTCTGGCGAATCTTTTATGTAACCCGCAGGGGGACGGATTTTTTGAGAAAACCCTGACCATGCTTCATCAGTATGTGACAAATGTCACCCGCACCACCGCCCCGTCGCACAGCAGCAAAGAAGAATTTGCCTACATGATCGCCTGCGCGATCGGCAGTACCATCGGTGTGCTGCACAAATGGATCATGGAGGATTTCCGCAGCTCGCCAGAGACGATCGCGGATATCCTCACACACGCCTTCGTGGGCGGGATGCTGCCGTTTATGTCTTAGCACGGCTCGTCAATCAAGACCTCCTGCCGCTTGATTTTTCTCGTCGCGCTCTTGATAAACGGATTTTTCCGCACAACCAGCCCGGTAATCTGGCGGTAGGTCGGCTGCGTCTTATTGTACTGATCTATAAATGCCTGCAGTTCCGCCTGAATTGCCTGCGCATCCAGTCCCTTTGCTGCCGCCACATCCGGATCCGGGAAAATCCTTGCCGTAAGCCCGTTATTTTCGCCGGTTACAACCACTTCGCCTACCAGAGCGCCGAGCGCCAGTTTATTTTCAATTTCCTCCGGGGAAATATTTTCTCCGTTGGAGAGAATGATCAGATTCTTGACGCGCCCGTTAATATATAAGAAGCCGTCCTCGTCAAGATAGCCCTTGTCGCCCGTGTGGAGCCATCCATCCTTTAAAGTATCCGCCGTCTCCTGCGGCATCTGATAATAGCCCTTCATCACACTGCTTCCGCGCACCAGAATTTCTCCATTGTCAAACGCGATCTCGACATTCGGCAGCGGTCTGCCAACGGAGCCGTCTTTATGATCCTCCGGTGTATTGGAGCTGATGACCGGGGAACACTCCGACATGCCGTAGCCCTCCAGAACAGCCACGCCGTACTGGGCAAATTTCTCAATATAATACGGATCGAGATGCGCGCCGCCGGTGAAAATCGTGTGCAGCCTTCCGCCAAATACGGCATTTGCGACCATCTGCTTCGGAATGGAGGCGTCCGCTGCGGCAAGCCTTTTGTAAATCGTCTCCACCATCAGCGGAACCATCAGCATGACCTCCGGCTGGAATACACCCATATTTTTCACCATATGCAGGAGAGAATCGTTGATGCATACGGTGGTGCCAAGCGAAAATCCCTTCAGCCAGTCCATCACCAGACAGAACGCGTGATGGATCGGGAGCACGCTCAGCAGCACGCTGCCAGGTTTCGCGGTATACTGCACCGCCTTCACATTCTCCGCCAGATTTTTCTGCGTCAGCATGACGCCCTTACTCTTTCCGGTCGTTCCGGAGGTAAAAATAATCGTCGCGATTCCCTCCGGATCCGGTCTGTCGGCGTCCGCCGCACTGTCCGCGCCAACTGCTTTTAAATCCGCCAGACTAGAGATTTCCGCGCTGTCAGTCTGCGATGCCGCCGCATCCTCCAGCATCCAGATTTTCTGAAGCTTCGGACATTTTTCCCGGATCTGCTCCAGAAGTCCCTTCTGCTTCGGACTCAGAAACAAGCCCGCCGCGTCGGAACGGTTAAGAAGATCGATCAGATCCTCGCCCGGAAGATTTACATCCAGCGGCACGGCAACCGTGCTTCCGGTGATAATTCCCAGGTAGCTCTCCACCCACTCCGCGGAGCTGCTTCCGATCAGCGCAATATGCTTTCCGGAAAAGCCTTCCGCGAGCAGTCCCTTTCTCACCGCCATCACATTTTCCAGCAGTCCGCGGTAATTTATCTCCTGTATCTCCTTCTTTTTTAACCATTTTATCGCCGGAATCTCCGCATAATTTCTTCCGCTCTCTTCCAGAATATCACGAATCAGCATCTCTTTTATTCCTCCTGTAATCTTTCCAGCAGAGCAAGCGCCTCTGCAACCGTCAGAACCTGTGCAACCTCTTCCTCCTCCAGCTCCACGTCGAAGGTATCCTCCAGCTCGCCGAGGAAGGACATAAAATCAAGGGAACTGAATCCCAGATCCTCGCGGAACCTCATATCGTCTGTCATGTCCTCCGGTTTTACGCTGCAATACTGTGCGGCGATCGTTTTAAACTGCATTTCCTGTGTCATCGTTTTTCCCTCCATATACTAAAAATCAATATTTTCCAAATATCTTTCTGCATTTTCTGTCCGTTTCCTGCAGCCGCATTATCCTTTACACCTGCTCCATGATCTCCCCGATGCTCATATCCGGCTCGGCGATTCCCTTAAACAGAATGCGCATCATATAATAATACAGAAGCTCCATATCATGCTCCTCAAGCTGCGCTGTCTGATAATGATAAGAGAAGTTCATACCACCGTTCGCAGTGTGTGACACGGTCAGATACATCTTCTTCGTCGCCGCGCCGTTTGCGAACCATTTTGCATGCTGCCCGATCCCGGCAAGATGCGGGTTATCCACCTGCACCGGCATCGGCTGATACGTAAGGTAACAGCTTTCATACGTTGTATTTTCCGGTGTGTGATATCTTCTGCGCATTTCCTCCTCGATCAGCGCCGGATCGTAATTGCTGTGCATATAAATGCGGTTCTGCACATTCTGGATCTCATATGCAGCTGACAGGAAATCCGTCTCCGGGCTGATCACCGTCCGGCACGGGAACATAATCGTGCGGCTGCCGCCCGATGTCCATTCATCGTGCGTGGAACGTCTGGAGATAAAGTTTTCAATCGTGATGTCCTCCTGCCCGTTATTCACCTTCGAAAGATACGTGCGGATACCAAGCAATAAGAGATTTGTCATGGAAAGCTGATGGTTCATACAAAAATCAATCAGATTCTTCGTCGGCTCCGGCTCTAACTGATAATCCTTCACCTCCACGAACAGATTTTTCAATTCAATATCCGCCGCCCGCAGCATCGGGTTTTTATGCTTTTTTCTTGCTGCCTCCAGAACGGAAGGTCCCTGAATATCGGAATACAGCGGCTCTCCCAGCGCATTAAGCTGATCGTCCCAGAATTTTTTGTCCTTTGCAAACCGCTTCTCGTTGTTTGCTCTCTTTAAGTCCTTCTCCAGCACGGTTTCAAAATCTGCCAGATCCTGCGGATACGCCGCGCCGAATCGGTAATGTGTGTAAAGCTGCATCAAATCATTGATCATCACAACCAGACCACAGGAATCGATCAGCCGGTGATCCATATGGATGAAAAATCCGTTGTACCCCTCCGGTAGGCGCAGCATCGTCACATCGCAAAGCGGAATATCGTCGCCGTCGAAGGTTTCGTAAGCCCACTGCTGCATCAGTGCATCCGCCTGCTGCATACTCATTCCGGAGAGATCCTTCAGCGGGATATCTCTTGTATCCTGTTCCACAAGATACTGCTTCACCTCGCCCTTCTCATCCGGCTTTGTAAAACGGATGCGCATACACCCGTAACGCTCTATCTCTAACTGTATACATTTTTTCAGAAGTCCAAAATCCAGCGGCGACTGCAGGGACGCTACCACGCTCACACCTGACACCTGCTGCGTCTGGTATTTCTGAATCCAGTTGTGATGCATCTTCTGCGCTGCTGTTAATGGATAATATTCTCTCATGTGTTACCTCCTGTTTTCAACTTCGCCAAAGAATTTAACACATTTTATTTTCAATTTCTACCCCCTCGGGGATTTAACAAACATTTTACATAAAATTGACCGAGACGTTTTTCCTGACGCCAAACATGCAGGGCCTGCCGCCGACAGCTCCCCTTGGAATGCAAGGAAGTCGCCATATGAATGTGCGGGTACATCCGCCTGGCTCGTTGCTCGCGGGAATAAAAAACAGCCAGTAACACCTGGCTGTTCGGTACGATATACTTTACAGATATTTCCTTACTTTCTTCCTTTTTACTTTAAGCCGGCGTTCCGTCATATTTCTGAAAAAACTCCAGCAATTTACTCCTGTATAACTCCGGCGCCTCATAAGCGCTGCACAGGTGGCGCGCCTCCGGCACCAGCACAAGCTCCTTTGGCGCGCTGCACAGAGAATAATTGTGTATGGTGTTTTCCGGCATTACATAGGTATCCTTCATGCCGTGGAAAAACAGCACCGGACGCTCATTTTTCTTCAATGCCTCCGTGGTATCCGCCTCCTTCATGGAAAAGCCCGCAAAAATCCGGCAGAAAAGCTCAAGCCTGAACAGCAGGAGTCCTATCCATTTCAGATGGAACCAGTTTGCCGCCATGTCCTGCATCTGTCTCTTCATGGAGCTGAATCCGCAGTCCGCGATCAGTCCCTTTACCTCCCGCGGCAGCGGATGTCCCGACGCCATCAGGATCGACGAAGCTCCCATAGATTCCCCGTACAGATAGATTGGGAGCTTGTTTTTGTTGCGCTTCGCAAGGTACCACGTCCAGTCCTGAACATCCTGCTGCTCCTTTGCGCCGAAGGTGATGTATTCTCCCTCGCTCTCCCCGCAGCACCGCTGGTTGATGAGCAGCAGACTGCAGTGGTGCTCATGGAGAAACTGTGCAGTGTATGCAAAATCCCCATAACCGCTGCCCTTATATCCATGGCTCAGAAGGACAATGCGCTCTGCATTTTCGGCAGGCAGATAGCTGGCATGAAGCCGCAGTCCATCCCGGCTGCGGAGATAACAGTCCTGCAGCGGCTGCGCCTTAAACCACGCCACGCCCTCCTCATATTCCTTTTCAAACTTGTGCCGTGGATGGTTGATCTTTGCATGGGAGAGCGAAAACCACTGCTTCTTTATCTGCTTCCGATTCTTTTTGCATCGCACCGTCATGTCAAAAAACGACCATCCGAGCGCCATAAAACCTGCGGCTGCTGCCGCCGCGATCGCTAAAACTTCAAATTCTTTCTTTTTCACTGGAGCACTCGGGAAAACCACTCCATTTTCATCTTTTCCCATTCGTTTTCTACTATCCATATTTCCCTCCTGACACCTTCTATTATAATGTTTATTTTTATCTTTTCAACAAATTCCGCAAAAGAAAATCCCCGCAGCTTTTCCATAAAAACTGCAGGGATAAATATAATACTTTCATTATAAACAGCCAACGCAGTATACGCAGCGCTCTTGTGCATCTGTGTTTTCGACGCTTCGTATCCCGGCGGAAGATTCCGTTGTCGCCGTGTATTCCGTTCCGGCATCATTACACATTTCCAAGGTAATCTCCACGCGTTTTTCTTCGCCCGGCTCCAGATAGATTTTTTCAAATCCGGCAAGCTCCTTTATGACCGGCGCGTCGTCCGCCAGGTCGCGGCGGTAGACCTGCACGGTTTCTTTACCCGCAACTGCCCCGGTATTTTTCACATAACAGGTCAGAATGCCGGTTTCCGGATCAATGTCAGCGTCACGGTACTCGAACGAGGTGTAGGACAGCCCGTATCCGAACGAGAACTGCGGCTCGATCCGGTATTTATCATTGTAGCGGTAGCCCACATATCTGCCCTCGCGGTACGCCACCGTATCCGTGCCCGGAAATTCGCCGAGCGCGTGCGCAGAGCAGTCGGTGTGCGTTTTATAGAAAGTCTCCGGCAGCTTTCCGGAAGGATTCGTCTCACCAAGGAGCACCTCCGCCAGCGCATTGCCGCCCTCCATTCCGGCGTACCAGTGCCAGACAACGGCTGACGCCCGGTCGACCCACTGTCCCATCTCCACCGGACTTCCGCCCATCATCACAATTACCATATCGGGCTTCACATCTAAAAGCTCAAGAATCAGCTCATCCTGCTCATACGGCAGTTTCATATCTCTGCGGTCATTGCCCTCACTGTCGTGGTCATGGTTAAGACCGCCCACATAGATAACAGTGTCATACTGCCCTGCAAGGCGCACAGCCTCCCCGCGCAGCGCGGCGCGCTTTTCCTTCATTTCCCGTGCAGTCTGCGCATTATCCGCCGCACGATCGTCCCCGGCCGCTGTCTGTCCGCCGCCGTTCTCCAGGCTCGTCTCCTGCCAGCTGGTATCGCTCTCCGCCGCTTTGTCACGGCAGTAGCCCGGCGTATAGTCCACCTGCACATTTCCGCCCAGGTGCGTTTTCAGTCCCATCAGCGGCGTAATCTCATAAAGCGCCTTAATCTCCGCGCTTCCGCCGCCATTTGAATGTACACAGGATGCATTCTCGCCAATCAATAGCACCTTTTTCAGTGCGTCCTTTGCAAGCGGCAGCCTGCCGTTCTCATTTTTCAGAAGCACCACCGATTCGCGCGCCGCCTCCAGCATTTTTGCGCGGTGTTCCGGTATATTATAGGTACCACTCTTTCGCGGCTCGTCCCCGATCATGTGCAGGCGCAGCATCAGCATCAGAATGTGCAGCACCTTCTCATCGACTGTGCTCTCCGGGATTTCGCCCGCCAGAATCTTTTTCTTCAACGGCTCCGCCATAAAATAATCGTCAAAGTCCGGCGTCACAGACATTTCGATATCTAGCTGCGAATGAGCCGCCTTCTCCGTGTCGTGCACGCCGCCCCAGTCAGAAATGACCACGCCGTCAAATCCCCACTCCTCGCGCAGTATCCTGCGCAGCAGGAAATCACTCTGGCAGCAGTGTTCGCCGTAAAGCCGATTGTAGGCGCCCATCACGGCGTACGCGCCTCCCTTTTTCACCGCATCGTAGAATGCCGGAAGATAAAGCTCGCGAAGCACCTGCTCGTCGATCTCCACCTCCACCCAGAGGCGCTGCGTTTCCTGGTTGTTCACCGCAAAGTGCTTCACGCATGCCGCCACATCCCACGCCTGCACGCCCCGGATGTACGCCGACGCCAGCTCCTTCGTCAGATAGGGATCCTCGCTGAAATACTCAAAATTTCTTCCGCAGAGCGGACTTCTCTTTAAGTTCACGCCCGGGGCAAGGATCACATCCTTCCCCCTTCCGCGCGCCTCTGCGCCGAGCACACTGCCCATCTCGTGCGCAATTTCGCGGTTCCATGTCGCCGCGATCGCGCTATTGCAGGGAAGATAGGTCACATAATCATCGCTGTTTCCGACCGGCTTCCACGCATCCGGCGCAAATTCCTGCCGCACACCCATCGGTCCGTCCGACATTACCAGCGGCGGAATTCCAAGCCGCTCCACACCCGCCGTCTGAAAAAGCTGTGCGCCGTGGATCATGCCGATCTTTTCCTCCAATGTAAGCTTTTCTAAAATTTCCCCGGCTTTCTGCCGTATTTCTTTATCTGTCATAGCTTTGCCCAAAATATTCCTTTCTCTGTAATACTGTTTTCCGGCGCTTTAAAGCTCACATAAGATTTCTGCCGTTGGCTCTGCCACCGTCACTACAGAATCATTTCCGCATATGGTAAGCTCTGCACCTTCTACACTCTTTAAGATACAGTTCACAAAACGGATCCGGCAGCCGTATGCACTGTCCACCCTGCAGCGGATTCCCTGCTCTGTGCGGTCGATTGCGAGAGACGTCGCTTTTTCGGCATCCTGGTAAACGGTTGTATCTGCATGTTCCCCAGGCTCGTAAACCTGGAAGGTGAGCTGCTCCTTATAGGAATCCGTCGTGCGCTTTATCTCTTTGCAGACCGGCAGAATGGTATTCTCACGCACCCACAGCGGAATGGAGAGATAGCCGTGCTTTTCGTTTCTCCATACAGCACCGTCTGATTTTTCTCCTGTGAAAAAGTTCGTCCACTTTCCTGCCGGAAGATAGTAGGACGCCTCACTGCGGTCGTTGAAAATCGGCGCCACCAGCAGTTTTTCGCCGAGCATATACTGCCTGTCGAGGTACTGGCAGGCCGGATCGCGCTCAAATTCCAGCACCATACTGCGCATCACCGGAACGCCTGTCCGGGACGTCTCTGCAGCGCTGCTGTACAGGTACGGCAGCAGTTCCATTTTCAGCTTTGTGAAGAAGCGCACAACGTCCACCGCTTCCTCATCGTAAAGCCACGGCACGCGGTAGGAACCGCTTCCGTGAAGACGGCTGTGGGAGGAAAGCAGCCCGAATGCAGACCAGCGTTTATACACATCCGCCGTAGAGGTCTGCTCAAAACCACCAATATCGTGGCTCCAGTAGCCGAAGCCAGACATCGTCAGCGACAGACCGCCGCGCAGACTCTCCGCCATCGCCTCGTAGGTAGACCAGCAGTCGCCGCCCCAGTGAACCGGGAATTTCTGTCCGCCGACCGTCGCTGAGCGCGCAAACAGCACCGCGTCCTGTTTTCCTTTTTTGCGCTCCAGCAGCTCATAAACGGTTTTATTATATAAGTAGGTATAGAAGTTGTGCATCTTCACCGCGTCGGAGCCGTCATAATATGCGATATTTTCCGTCGGGATGCGCTCGCCGAAATCCGTCTTGAAGCAATCCACGCCCATGTCGAGCAGCGCTTCCAGCTTATCCTGGAACCACCGGCAGGCATCCGGATTTGTGAAATCCACCAGCGCCATGCCCGGCTGCCACATATCCCACTGCCAGACGTCGCCGTTTGTGCGCTTCACCAGATAACCCTTTTCCATGCCCTCCGCGAACAGACAGGATTCCTGCGCGATGTACGGATTGATCCACACGCAGATTTTCAGCCCCTTCGCTTTGATGCGCGCCAGCATTCCCGCCGGGTCCGGGAACACGCGGCTGTCCCACACAAAATCGCTCCAGTGAAATTCCTTCATCCAGAAGCAGTCGAAATGGAACACCTGCAGCGGAATACCGCGCTGCTCCATGCCGTCGATAAAGCTCATAACGGTCTCTTCATCGTAATTCGTCGTAAAGGAGGTGGACAGCCACAGTCCGAAGGTCCACTGCGCCGGGAGCGCCGGTTTTCCGGTCAGATCTGTGTAGCGCATCAGCACCTCCTTCATGGAAGGTCCGTTGATCACGAAATACTCTAGGCTCTCGCCGGGCACGGAAAACTCCACCTTCGATACCTGCTCCGTCCCCACCTCAAAAGACACCTTCTCCGGGTGATTGACAAAGACGCCGTAGCCGCGGTTTGTCACATAAAACGGGATGTTTTTGTAGGACTGCTCCGTGCTAGTGCCGCCGTCCTCGTTCCAGATATCAACGCTCTGTCCGTTTTTCGTAAATGCCGTGAAGCGCTCGCCGAGTCCGTAGACCAGCTCTCCCACGGAAAGTCCGAGCTGCTGGCGCATGTAAGCGTCATCGCTTCCCTTGTCATATGCCATACCCTTCCAGTTTGTTTTCATATACGCAAGATCACGGTTTGCGCCCCTGGAAAGCAGCTCGCCGTCTCTTTCGTAGGTCATCGTGAACGGCAGCTTCGTGACAACCAGCGCCAGGCTTCCGCTGGCAATGAGGATCTCGCTTTCCGTCTCCTCCACCTTAAGCGGTATGTTTTCGCCGCAATTCAGCTCAAACTCCGGTCCCTTTTTACACACACCCAGATAGTGGCTCGTTTTCACGCGCAGAACCTCCGGCGCCGGAGACGTAACCTCGATTGTCAGATTAATTCCTCCCAGAGTGTCGCCGCGCTTCTCAATCCGCATGGTCGGGCACACAAGCGTTACCATTTTCTCATCTTTCTTTACAAAATAAACCTCCTGCGGGGAGAAGCATTCGCAGCCTTCCTTCTGCAGCCAGCATCCGTTTCCGAATTTCATATTGTCATACCTCCGTCTGTATCATTTTCATAATACTTTTATCATACCATAAACAGAGATTCCACACTAAAAATTTAAGATAAACTACAGGATTAATCTGACTTTCCAGCATCCGCCGGATATTCCGGAAGCAGAAACGGCAGCAGACATCTAACCAAAAGATCCCCTTTCACCAGTACTTTGCCATATACCTGTCTGCCATTTCTTCTGTAATCCGGCATTTATCCATAACTCTCTTTTTCGTTTCATTTCTGGGTATCTTAAGTTCGCGGCAGGTTTCTATCACCGCACGGATACCCGTATCCATGCCCTGCCTTATTCCCTGCTTTATTCCACGCTTCATGCCCTGCTTTTTTCCTTCTTCCACTCCCGATTTGTAGTGGTCAGTAAATGCCTTGCACATTGTGATTTTCTCCCCTTTCTTTTTTAATTCCCTGTAATAGTCCAGATGGTCCGTCAGGGCAAAGATTACCCGGTTGGTATCCTCCGGTAGTTTTTCGTATATTGTCCGGTTATCCTCCAGGTAGCGTTCCATTTCCTTCTCATCGTTCTGCCGCCTCAGGATCTCTAAAATCTCCCGCCAGCCACCCCGAAAGCAGGCGGTATCGACGTTTTCCGGCGTCACCACCACGATTGGATACGACTGTATATATTCCCTGAGCTCTCTGAATTCCCGCGGAACGCTTATCATCTCCGCAAGGTCTGAAGGAGCCCTCCAGGGTGTGGTGCCATAATAAAAAACCAGCGTGATTACCAGGCAGAGCTTCTCATCTTTATGAAGCTTCTGGTTTTTCTTTGTGCGTCTCTGCACATCATACTCCAGGGCATCCTCCAGCATTACGCGCAACGGCATCCCGTAATCCACGGTTGTCTGGTTCTGTATTGCAACGATGATGTATCCCGCATTCTTATCTGTTCCTGCCTTCCCGGTGATATCACGGAAGCGCTGTACGGTTTTCACAACCGCGTTCTCATCATCCTCTTCCATGTCCTTTACCAGTACCAGCTCTGTCGGCACCGTGACAAGCTGCCCTCTTTTCAGCAGCGGTCTGCCCTGTGCGAGCGCCCCGTTTACAAAATCGCAGAAATGCCTGCTGTCCCTCTGGTACTCCTTTAAAATAATATCTTTTTCCGCCAATTTCCATCCTCCTGTTTTTTATAGTATTTTTCTGAAATGTGCAGCCGAACGGCT
The DNA here is from genome assembly GCF_905201705.1 of uncultured Marvinbryantia sp. Taxonomy (GTDB): domain Bacteria; phylum Bacillota; class Clostridia; order Lachnospirales; family Lachnospiraceae; genus Marvinbryantia. Next base: position 9,032 of record NZ_CAJKOX010000002.1, on the reverse strand, counting down.
TTGAATTGTAATCCAGAAACTACAGATTAGCACGCTTTCGTTAAAAACACTATATCACAGGAAGCAGCAGAAGTCAATATTATTTTCTTGTTGCATATAAATTATAATATGAGATTTCAAATTGTGCAAGTCATTTTTATAAATCATATGATATGTAAACCAGCGGCTATTACTGTGCCAGCGGCGTAAAAAGGAGGAATCCATTTCGGATTCCCCCGCTGCTTTAAAAATTACTCTACCAGCGATACTCTCTCTTTTACGATCTCCGTGAGCATTGCTTCTGCGTCTGCCATGCCAACGCCCTCAAGCTCCGCCAGCATTTCGTCGTAGTTTGCGTCGAACTGGTCTTCGCTTCCGATGATGCAGCTGATCAGAGAGGACCATGCGATCTCATCGAGCTGGTCGCCGATTTCGTCGAACTCCGCCGGTTTTGCGTATGCCCATACCGGAGAATACTTCGGTATCTCAAACTCATCCGCCTGCGGGAATACATCCAGCAGAAGATCCACGCCCCATGCCTCGCAGCCAGCCTTCTGCGCATCGTTGTACTCAGCGATCACAGCGTCTCTGCTTACGGTTGTGTAGGTGCTGCCGGTTTCGTCGAGCACGCCGGCACCGTAAACCGGGAACGGATATGCGTGGAAGCCAACGCCGGTTTTCTTTGCATAATCCTTATCGGAATTTGCGTATTCCACTTCTTCCGGCGTACGATAGCGCACCCCGTTCTCATCTACGAGATAGTTTTCTCCTTCGATACCCCAGTTGACCAGTACCTGTCCTTCATCGGAGCAAAGGAAATCAAGGAATTTGATTGCTGCTACCGGATCTTCGCATGCGGTCGTGATGCCGACGCCCTGTCCGGTGGTAAGACCCTGATACATCAGTGTCGGGCACTTTGTATCTGCGTCCATTGTCAGTGGAAGCGGAGCATAGGTCTTGCCAAGTTTGCCGTCCGCGATCAGCACCTTCTCGCCATCCTGGTAATCCCAGTCTGTATCAAGCAGTGCAAGTACGCGTCCGGAAGCGATCTTTGCAATATAGTCCTCATGTGTCTGCGTTGCAAATTCCGGATCAAGAATACCCTCATTGTACATTCTGTTCAGCCATCTGAAGTATTCCCTCTCTTTTTCGGAACGGAATTTATATGTTGCATTGTACTCGTCATCGATCAGCCACTGTCCGTTGTCCGGCGCGCCGTCTGCGATATAGCCTGCCGGATTTCCAAGCGTGATCATCCAGTGCCAGTCGGAGGTGGACAGGGAAATTCCAATGGTATCCATGCCGTCGTCCGTCTGCGGATGCGCCTCAATGTAGCTCTTCAGCATCGCCTCAAACTCATCCAGCGTCTCCGGGATCTTATAGTCATTCTCAGCGAGCACATCCCACTGCAGCTGCGCGGTACCCGCGCTCTTGAATACGGTTCCGCCGATCGCATAGGAGGAAAGCTGATAGATGGACGGATCGTCTACAGAATATTTCAGCTTGTCAAACTCTTCGCCGTACATCTTCTTGATGTTCGGACCATACTCTTCAATCAGATCGGTAAGGTCAATCAGCGCGCCCGCGTCGATCAGGCTCTGTGCGTCGCCCTTTGCATAGATCATATCCGGGAAGTTCTGTTCTGCGATCATCAGTGCGATCTTCTGGTCGTCGGAGCTTACCGGGTAATCCGTTTTCAGCTTCACGCCGGTTGCCGCCGTGATCGCCTCCGCCACCGGATCTGTCCACGGATCCTCCTGTCCGTCCGCATTGTAGAATGTCAGTTCAATGACATCTCCGCCTTCCGCCATCGCCGGGATGGAAAAGCTGCATGCTGCGGTCGCTGCTGCCAGTACAAGTGCGCCTGCACGTCTCAATGTTTTGTTTCTCATAGTTATTCTCCTTTCTACTATAAAGCCCCGTCACCGCGGGCTTTTTGACTTATTAATATCGCATCAGTCTTTTACCGCGCCGACGGTCATGCCGCCTACGAAGTATTTCTGCAGGAACGGATATACGATCAGGATCGGAACGGTTGCCACGATTGTGATCGCCATACGAACCGACAGCGGGGACACCGCGCTGGTCATCTGGTTTGCCGCATGCGGATCGATCTTGATCGTCGCCTGCTCCATAATCTCGTACAGCACATACTGCAAAGTCGGCAGCTCTCTCGCATACAGATAAGTGTCCATGAAGGAGTTCCACTGTCCGACCGCCACGAACAGCGCCACCGTTGCAAGCACCGGTTTGCAGAGCGGAAGAATAATCTTTGCCCAGATAACAAAGTCGTTCGCGCCGTCTATCTTCGCCGCCTCCTGCAGCGCCATCGGCAGACCGTAAATGAAGGAACGCGTCAGGATAATATTGTATACCCAGACAAGTCCCGGTATAATGTATACGGCAAAGCTGTTGCCCATCTTTAAAGTTCTCATCAGCAGCAGGTATTCTGGAACCATGCCGCCGCTCACATACATCGTGATAACAAAGATTACGGTGAACGGTTTTACAAAGTAAAAATCCGTTCTGCTGAGCACGTAGCTGATCATTGCCGTGCAGATCACGCCTGCCGCCGTACCGATTAAGGTTCTCGCAATCGACATCATGAACGGGCTCATCAGATTATTTTCCGTGAATATGTAAATGTAGTTGCTTAAAGTAAACTTACGCGGGATGATGAAGTTTACATTTCTCATCGTATCCATCGGGTCGTTGAAGGAAATCGCAAGCACATTTAAAAACGGGTACAGTGTAATAAATATCACAAACAGAAAGAACACCAGCAGCACGTAGTCAAATGCACCTGCGCGCTTTGCAGTAATCATTTCTGCCTCTTTTTTCTTTCTTGCCATTTTGCGCTCCCCCTTCTATATCAGCTTGCTCTCGCCGAGCATACCGGCTATTTTATTTGCGATCAGCAGTAGGATAACACCGACTACAGACTGGAACATACCGATCGCAGTACCAAGACCGTAATTGTTTGCGCCGATGCCGCGGACATATGCGAACCAGGAAAGAACCATCGCATGATCCTGCACGATACCGTTTGACAGAAGCATCTGACGCTCCATTCCAACGTTCAGCGCGCTTCCGACGCTCATGATCAGCAGTACGATAACGGTCGGCTTGATACCCGGCAGGGTGATGTGCCACATTCTCTGGAAACGGTTTGCGCCGTCCACCTCCGCCGCCTCGTAAAGCCCTTTGTCGATACCTGCCATCGCGGAAAGATAAACGATCGCATCCCATCCAACCTCTTTCCAGACATTGATGAGACATACAACTACCCAGAACATGGGGGAATTCGTTGACATCAGATGCAGCTTCGTATTGAGCAGCGTATCGATCGCACCGCCGTCATTCAGCAGCATCTTTGCAATGCTGGCGATGATAACCCAGGATACAAAATGCGGAAGATACGAAATCGTCTGTGTCACTTTTTTGAATCTGCTAAAGCAGATTTCGTTCAGCAGCAATGCAAATACGATCGCCGCGAAGGTGCCAAGCGCGATGCCGATGATACTGATCGCGATGGTGTTGATCATTGTCTGTGGAAACAGACGGTCGGTAAACGCCTTGATGAAGTTGTCAAAGCCTACAAATTTCCGCTCCCATATCGGAAGTGCGAAGGAATTTGGCTTTACCTCCTGGAATGCCATCGTCCAGCCCCAAAGTGGTACGTACTTGAAGATGATCAGCCAGATCAGAAACGGAACAGACATCAATAGCAGATAGCGCTGTTTCCACATCAGAGCAAGACTGAATTTTTGTTTCGCCACACGTTCTTTTTTCTTTTTACTCATAGTGTCGCTCCCTCCTTTTCTAAAGATATTATAAAAATTTGCTGAAATTTTTAATACCCTGAAATTATTTACAATTTTACCCGAATTTTTCTTGTTTTTACTCAAAAAGGTAAAACTGAGGGGGTTTTTTTCTGCATATTGTCTAAAAGAAAAGTACCGAAGAAGCGTTGCCGTGTCATTTTGCTCACATCTTTTCCGGTACTGTCCGTTGTTTTATACAGTTTCTGTATCAGGCGCTTCGACCTGTTTTTTGTATTCTCTTGGACTGATGCCCACATATTTTTTAAATTTTAAGTAGAAATAGTCGATGTTGGAGTAGCCCACGCGCTCCGATATCTGGTGTACCTTCAGATCCGTCTCGGCAAGCAGACGCTTGGCATTTGTGATGCGTATGGTATCCAGAATATTGTTAAAGCTGTCGCCCATTTCCTTGCGGAAAATCTTGCCAAGATAGCTGCTATTATAGTGGAACATTTTGGAGAATGCCTCCAGCCGCAGATCCTTGTCGTAATTACGCTCCATATAATAGTACATGCGCTTAATAACATTATCGGAACCTGCGCAGCCCACTTTAATACACAACTCCTGCAGCGCGCCGCAGTAGCCCTCCATCAGATCATCCAGCTTTTCCACGCCGTTAATTTTTTCCATCAGATCCGATGGTCCCAGCTTCTGCACCTCGTATTTTTTCTCTGCCCAGTTACGTATCTGCATGAGGTTATACATTACCTGTATCTTGATATCCATCTCCTTCATCATGCCCTTGAGACAGTATTGCCGGAACCGCTTCACACACCTGGCGATGCCGTCCATATCGCCCACCTCGATCAGCATGCAGAAATAATCGACGGACGGATTTTCCGCAATGTGACCCTGGTTCTCGATCGTGTCCATCGACATCACGCTGCAGCCTCCGAACAGAAATTCATGCTCCAGCAGATATTTTGCGAACTCATAGGAATGGGTGAGATCATACCAGTTGCTCACGTTATGCCCGACCGCGATTACCAGCTCATGCCCGAATCTTTTTCCGATGCGGGCGTTTTTCTGTGCCAGAAGATTCGCCCACGTCCGGTAGTCCATGTCCTTCTGGATGGCCACCACGCAGTTGTCCATCAGCACCCGGTCCGCACACAGATCGCGGCTGCCAAGCAGCTCCTCCACCTTTTCCGTGAAAATGCGGTTTTCATTTCCCGGCATCAGATCCTTATCGGAAATGACTGCCGCGCAGAACACCGGACCGGAATAATCCATCTGGTACCGCTTCATCTGCTCCTCCATTTTTTCGCGGCTCTCCAGGCGGAGAAGAATCCGGCGCAGAAGCTCTTCCCTTGCAATTTCCTCGTTGCTGCTGTGCCAGGCAAGCTCGCCCTCCTTTTTGCAGATATCCCGATAAAGCTTGCGCATGATATCGGTCAGCTCGTCCTCATCGATCGGCTTTAGCAGATATTCCTTCACCCCAAGCTGGATCGCGGATTTTGCAAATTCAAACTCCGAGTAGCCGGTGAGGATGACAAAATAACCATTATAGTTTTTCTCCCGCGCAGCGCGGATCAGATCGATGCCGGAAAGCCCCGGCATTTTGATATCGACCAGCGCAACGTCCGGCTCATACTGCAGCAGCTTCTCCAGACCGTCGCGCCCGTCCCTGCCCTCCGCGCAGATACAAAAGCCCTCTTTCTCCCAGTCGATCAAATCGCGGATGCCCATTCTCACGATTTCCTCATCATCGATAATCATTACTTTATACATGATTTTTCTCCTCCCCTGGCAGCAAAATGATCACGGTGGTACCGCCGCCCGGCGTACTGTCTATCTGTATACCGTATTCATCGCCGTACCGCAGGCGGATACGCCGGTGCACATTGCCTACGCCAATGTGCTTATTCGTCTGCGTCTCACGATTCATGCTCTCGCGCAGCTTCTTCAAAGTCTCTTGGTCCATGCCGACGCCATCGTCCCGGATCGTGATGCACACATTTTTATCCTGGCGGATAACCGTAATGTCGATATGTCCGATACCCTCCTTGATCTCCAGACCGTGGATAATGGAATTTTCCACGATCGGCTGCATCAGCAGCGGAAATACATGGTACTCCTCCAGATCCTTTTCGATGTATATCTGATACTGTATGCGCTCTCCGAAACGGTATTTCTGAATTTCCAGATAGCACTCGATCAGATCGGTTTCCATCTGCAGGGTAACGTCCTGGCTGCCCGCCTGGATATTCTTGCGCAGAATTTTGGCAAGCATCTTTACAAGGCGCTCGATATCGTACTGTCCGTTCACCCTCGCTTTCATGCGGATTGTCTCCAGCGTATTATAGAGGAAATGCGGATTGATCTGGCTGGCAAGCATTTTGTATTCTGCATCCTTCTGTTCCGTTTTCAGCTTCTCTGCGCGCAGCCGCTCGCGGTAAACCTCCGAGAGCAGCCTGCGGATCTCAGAAATCATCGTGCCCAGGTAATCATAAAGCTCGCTGATTTCGTCGCTGCCGCCCAGAGTGCTGACCAGATCAAACTCGCCCGCCGCAGCGCGCTGCATCTGCTCGTGGAACTGCCCCACGCGCTTTCCAAACGACCAGGAAAAGCCGATGATCATCATCACAGACAGTCCGGCGCCCATCATAAAGATAATGATACTGCCGCGATTCTGCTTGTCTACTTCCTCAAGAATTTCGTCCAGAGAGCGCAGGCTGACAATCTGAATGCAGTCCCCCGATTCCGGGATCTCAATGCCTGCACATGTAAGCACATATTTTTCCCTTCCGACTGTGATATCAGACTGGTGCGTCTCACCGTCCGGCTCCGGCAACAGCTCGCAAATGTCCGCAAAATCGACCGTGTTTGCCGTCCTTTTTGCCACCATCGTCTCGCCGTTGAGCACCAGCATCACATCGCTGCCGCCCGTTCCGAGAATTTCCGTCAGATATCCCGGACGGATATACACTACCAGCACGCCGACCTCCTCACCCTTTTTTGTCCGTATCAGACGCGTGAGCGTAAGGCTCTCATACCCCTCCGTATCCATTCTCAGATATTGCCAGATCGCGCCGCCCTTTTTATTTTTCGCCGCCTGGTACCACTCCTGCTCCCGGATTTCGTCGTCCACCTTCACAAAATGAGAATTTCCCCGCAGGGTATCGTTCTCCATATATACGCTGATCCACGAGATGCGATTGTTGTAATAATTTCCATACTGCGTAAAAGCGGTATAATCGCGGAAATCATTTACCATCTCCTGGTAATCTGTGTATTCCTTCGCCGCAATATTTTCCAGCTTTTCATCGAAGAAAAAATATTTTGACACCATAGAAACCGTGGACAAAAGCTCCTGCGTCTGCTGGCGTACCATCTCCATCTCCGTGACCTCGGCGGTTTTCGCCTGATCCGTCAAAGTGCGCTTCGAGCCGCTGATCAGATACACTCCGATGCAGAGGGAAGGCAGCGCTCCGCCCAGCAGATACAGAAGCACCATACGGTAGCGCAGCTTCATTCCGAGAATTTTCCCAATGATCTTCTGAAATCCGGCTTTTATCTTCTCCATGCTTCCTCCCACACGTTCTTTTCCTCATCCCTGCAAATCCGTCTTCCCCGCATACAGCACCGCAGATCCTTTTTTCTCCGCACGTGGCACCGCAGCCCCATTTTCCCGCACATAGCTCCGCCAGCCCTCTACTTCATCTTCACACGCAGTACTGCCGGGAGCGTCTGCTGCCGCAGCGGTATTTTTACGTGCAGCCCGTCGCCATCTGTATGCCAGGATATATTTTCCCGCTCCCCCAGCAGCGATACATGCTTGATCAGCCCGTGAAATTCCGGCAGATTCTGATCCCTTGCATCGCGCAGGGAACGCACCGTAAGGCAGCCGGACTGTGGATATCGCATTACAAATACATACACGCTGTCGCCGCGCGCCGTGAAACGAAAATCCTGCTCCGTATACCGCAGGGGCTTCATGTCGGCAAACTGCCCCTCCGCCGCCTGCGTCGGTCCCTCCGCGCTCACGCGCCACACACGGCTATGATAAACTGCCTCGCCGTTCACCTTCAGCCAGGCGCCAATCCCGCGCAGAATTTTCTGGTCCGTCTCCGGGATACTGCCGTCCCCGCGCGGTCCGATATTCAGCAGCATATTTCCGTTTTTGCTGACCGCCTCGATCAGAAGGCGCAGAATTTCCTCCGCCGTCCGGTATTCCAGCGTATCCGTGTAACACCAAGAATTGCGGGCAATAGAGGTGTCCGTCTGCCACAAATACGGCTTCGGTTCGCGAAACGTCCCTCGCTCTACCTCCGGGATGCCGCTTCCGAACATCATCGCGTCGTGCTTGTAGCAGATCGCCGTCGGCATTCCCCAGGCTTTTCCTCTATTATAATAATAGGCAGCCACCCTTTTCAGGTACGGCTTAAACGCTTCGTGCTGAATCCACCAGTCGAAATACAGAAGCTCCGGCTGATAATGATCGATCAGCTCGCAGGTGCGCAAAAGCCAGTCCTGCAGAAATTCTTCGTCCGGATACGGCTGACTTTGGAGGCTCTGATTGTCCGGCTCCTCCATCGCCGGCCAGTAAAAATCGCCGCGCCGAAGCGGTTCTTTTACATCGCTTGGAAATTCCTTTCCGTGTCCCATAAAAAACCAGTGCTCCGCCCGGTGCGAGGACGTGCAGAAGTGAAGTCCCTGCGCCTTTACGGCTTCCTTCAGCTCGCCGAGGATATCGCGGCGCGGTCCCATCTCATACGCATTCCAGCAGGAAATACGGCTTTTGTACATCTGAAAGCCGTCGTGGTGCTCCGCCACCGGAAATACGTAGCGCGCGCCGGACGCTTTGATAAGCTCCGCCCACTCGTCCGGGCAGAATTTTTCCGCCCGAAACAACGGAATGAAATCCTTGTAGCCAAATACGGTATGATCGCCGTATGTCCGCCGATGATACTCCCACTCCTCCTTATTCCGAATATACATATTGCGGGAATACCACTCATTATTGTGTGCCGGAATGCTGTAAAGCCCCCAGTGAATAAAAATCCCGAACTTCTCCCGTCCGAACCATGCAGGCATCTCCATTCCTGCAAGCGACTCCCAGTCGTCGCGGTAGGGTCCCTCCCCAATCACACGCGTGATCCGCTCAAGCTCCTGCTGCATAACCGCTCCCTCATTTTCTTTCTGTGATAACCGGCGCACCGGCCTTTCTCCTTTCATTGTACCAAGCCGCTAGCGCGGCGGCTAGCCCTAAGTACGTAAAACCACCAC
>NZ_CAJKOX010000001.1 GCF_905201705.1 uncultured Marvinbryantia sp. | reverse complement strand
ATGTTTCCAAAGGCAAGAGCACTGTTACCATCCGCAGGCCTGGCGACGTTGTCCTGATGCCTCCCCGCGACATTCCCCATACACAGTCCGCTATCAACGGACTGATCGGGCAGATAAAGGAGCTTGACGGGGAGACGAAGGTCTGCATGGAGCACACCGGAAGGTACTACGAGCCGGTCGCCATGTGGCTTTCTGACGCCGGTATCTTTGTTAGCGCCGTAAACCCCATTCTCATCAGGAACTTCGGGGATGATTCCCTGCGCACTCCAAAGACCGACAAAGCGGATTCCAAAAAAATCGCACGCTATACTCTTGACCACTGGGCAAAACTGAAGCAATATGGAATCATGGATAAAACACGCAACCAATTAAAAACCATGAACCGACAGTTCGGCTTCTATATGGCACAGAAAACTGCCATGAAAAACAATCTTATTGCCCTGCTTGACCAGACTTATCCGGGTGCTAATGACTTCTTTGACAGCCCTGCGCGCAGCGATGGCAGCCAGAAATGGGTGGATTTTGTCCATACCTACTGGCATGTGGACTGTGTCCGCTCCAGGTCGCCGGAAGCCTTCAAAAAGCATTACCAGAACTGGTGCAAACGCAAAGGTTATAATTTCAGCGCACAGAAAGCGGAAAATATCTACCATGCCTCTTCTGACCTGATCGCCGTATTTCCAAAAGATGACAACACAAAAATGCTCATCTGGCAGGCTGTGGCAATGCTTAATACTGCTTCCCGGACAGTAGAATCCCTCCGTCTGGAAATGGATAAGGCTGCTTCCGCGCTGCCGGAATATCCGGTTGTTCTGGCTATGGATGGTGTCGGGCCTACCCTCGGTCCCCAGCTCATGTCTGAGATCGGGGATGTGACACGGTTTACACACCGCGGGGCTCTGACTGCTTTTGCCGGCGTTGACCCCGGAAAGGATGATTCCGGGCAGCGCATCCGTAAAAGTGTGCCTACCACAAAGAAAGGCTCGCCGTATCTGCGCAAAACCCTGTTCCAGATCATGGACGGGCTCATCAAACGTTCCCCTGCTGACGATCCCGTTTACGCCTTTATGGATAAAAAACGGGCGCAGGGCAAACCTTATTACGTCTACATGACCGCTGGTGCGAACAAATTTCTCCGTATTTATTACGGGCGGGTAAAGGAATATCTTGCCTCACTGCCCCAGACATCCGACACGGAGGCGGAGAAGGATGGAATATAAAACATATCCCTGCGAGGTAAATTTCAGATATCTCGTCCTCAAAGGCGTGCCTGTTGTGGCTGGTTTTTTCTCCGAGAAAGACGCGGCGGATTATGCCCTGTCCATTGGAGGAACCGTCATAAAAGCGAACGAAAATCCACGCAATGCCGGAAGGATACCGAAATTCTCTGACCGCGAGAAAGATGCTATCAGAGAATGTATCGCACAAGGAATTCCCATGCGTCGTATTGCCCGGGAATTCCGATGTTCTGTAGGCTATGTTCAAAAATTAAAATGTGAACATCCCTTATAGGTGGCACAATATATGGCTTCCTTTTTTCTTAAGCCAGCGTAAACCGGTGGCTTAACGTTTATGCCCTAATTTCAACCTGTATAAAATTTTCAAAGTTCATCAATTTCTGCTTGACTTTTTATTTGCAGACTAAATATACTTCTTTAAAAATTCCGCGCTCACCTGCATGGATCGGATCGGCGACTTTTCTATCCAGTTTTTATGGCTTTCCAGGATCACCGCATCCACAGAAACCGCCAGAGCCTGCTGCATCAGCTCGTCCAGGTTCATGTTTCCCGTACCAAGCTCCATGCTGTCCGATTTTAAGATCGGCGTCATGGACGGTCCGCCCACCCTTGTTCCGCGGTCGTTGATGTGGTAAAGCTTCATGCGCTCCCCGAGCCGCTTCATCAGCGCGATCGCCGAGGCGCCTGCCTCCGTCGGCCAGTAGGAATCCAGCTCAAAATTCACAAACGCGGGATCTGTTTCCCTGATCAGCAGATCATACGCCGTCCTGTTTTTTTCCACTTTGCGAAATTCGCAGTTGTGATTGTGGTACAGCAGGCTGACGCCGGATTTTGCAAGTGTCTCCCCGCAGGTATTCAGATCCTGCACCAGATTTGCCACGGCATTTTTATCGGAATAATCGAAGCGGTACATACCGGTAATCACCACCTTATCGGTGCCGAAATCCTTCGCCTCCCGGATAACGGCATCCGCATTCCGTTTGATGCTGCCAAGATCCTCATGCACGCTGACCACGGAAAGCCCTGCTTCCGTAACCATTCCCTTCCAGTCATAATTTCCGCCTTTTCCCACCGGCATTCCCGCCGCCTTCGTCATCAGGCGCACCAGCATCGACGTCGGACGGATCATAAAACCGTTCAATTCTATGCCGTCATAGCCTGCCTCTTTAATTTCCTTTAAGGTCTGCAGCGTCTGCTTTTCATTTTTACACAGGCTGCCGATCATAATCTGCTGTACTGCTTTTACTGTCATCTGGATTCCTCCCTCTTCTATTTAATAGCCTCTCGGAATCTCCTTTACATGCGGATTTCCGGCTATATTTTTCATCCTGCAGACTGCCAGAGAAATGATCACGGATAATATGTCCGCCGCCGTATGCGCCGCAGCGATTCCCGTAAATCCCATCAGCGTATTCATCAGATAGAGACACGGGATCAAAATGATTCCCTGCCGTGTCAGCAAAACGACGGTCGCTGCCGCCGCGTTTCCGGACGCCTGCAAAAAATTAGTTCCAATGTAATACCAGCCGATCACCGGACTTGCAATCAGCAAAAAGATTACCAGCCTTTCTCCCATTGCCGCTGCCTGCGCATTTTTCAAAAACATTCCGATGATCGCTCCTCTGCCAAAGAAGCATCCGAGCATTGCCGCGCTTCCTATCAGCAAGGTCAGTATTGCAAGTTTTTTCAGTATTTCCTGCAGTCTTTCTTTATTTCCGGCCCCGTAGTTATAAGCCATCATCGGCTGTACGCCCATGCAGATCCCCATCTGCAGCATGGAAATGACCATGGTCGTTTTTCCTGCCGCCGCCATCGCCGCGATCGCATCCGTGCCGTAGGCCGACAGAAGCTGATTCGAAAACGCGGAGGCTGCTCCTGCCAAAAGACTGCTGATCCCATTCGGCATTCCGACCGCCAGAATGTGAAAGAATTCCTTTAATCTGTAATTTCCAAAAAACGGTCTGATGCTTAAATACTCAGCCTTTTTCAAAATATACCAGAGATAAAAGGAGCTGCTGACCACATTTCCGATCAGCGTTGCGATCGCGGCTCCTGCAATGCCCATATCCAGCACCAGTATAAAAATCGGATCCAGCACAATGTTGACCGCAGTCCCTGCCAGATTTCCGATCAGCCCCTCCCGAACGGCGCCATCCGCGCGGATAAGCGAGGAAAGCACAACCGAAAGAAGCATTGCCACCGCCCCTGCCGCCAGGATCCGCATGTAGCTCCCTGCAAAAGGCAGGATCTCCTCATTTGCTCCCAGCGCTTTTAAAATACTGTCGGCGCCTGTCAGAACAACCACCGTGCAGAGAAGTCCGAGAAAAACCGCTGTATAAAAACACATGCTGGAATAAATCTTTGCCTCCCGCAGCTTTCCCTGCCCCGCAGTCTGAGCGATCACGGAGCAGCCGCCCATTCCTATCATGGTCGATACCGCCGTAATCAGCGAAAATACCGGTCCCGCCACCGACACTGCCGCCACCTGCGCCGTGTCCCCAAGCTGTCCGACAAAAAACATATCCGCCATGTTATAGCAGACCATCACCAGAATCGAAATGCAGGACGGCACCGCCATTGCAAAAATCGCATTCCATACAGGCTTATCCTGGAACAACTCCTGACTTCTCGACCGTTGTCTCTCATCCATAGTATCACCTTTCCCCTTTTTTACTCAACATCTGTTGCTTATTTTCTTATTTTCGATTATAATCAATTTATCAAAAATAACAATCATCAATCCATCGACGTTTTGTAAGATAGGCAACACCATCCCGAAAACTGTTGCGGAAAGGACATTTTTATGAAAACTGACGCCAGGGTGCGCTACACAAAAATGGTTATCAAGCAATGCTTTTTCAGGCTGATCCGGCAAAAAAGCATTTCAAAGATCACGGTGAAAGAAATCTGTGAGTTTGCACAGATCAATCGCTCCACATTCTATAAGTATTACGCCGATCCCTATGACCTCCTGGAAAAGCTGGAGGAGGAAGCCATTCTTGGCATCACACAGATGATTGACGAGTATCCGCAGAAAGGTCTGCGCCCGGTGCTGGTAACCATCCTGCGCGCCATCTGCAGCAACAGGGATTTCCAGGATCTGGCTTTTTTACAGACACAGGAAGACTTTACCCGCCGTCTTGCCCTCGCCTGCTTTCACAAAATACAGATATACAATCCTGCTTTTTCTTCAAACGGCGGTATGCTTTTCGGCTGTCTCTGCGGATCCGTCAGTGGACTTCTCACCTACTGGCTGCACAGCGGCTTAAAGGAAACGCCGGAGGAAATCGCAGATCGGATCATCCGGCTGACCGAAGCTGTACAGGAAAGTTTCACAAAGGAAGAAAAGCCATGACCACTGAAGAAAAATTATCGTTCTTTTATGAGCTTATTAACTGTAATTATGCGCTTTTCCGCTGGGAATACGACCAGAATTTCCAGATGCTTTTTACAGACTGGACCAATCTCCTGTTTTCCAGCGGTTTTCTCGTATATACAGGGCTAGAGAAGGTTATCCGCAGACATCTGGAGACGGGCAGCCGCCTGCCGGTCATTCTGGAGATCGAGGGCAATCTTCTGTGGATCTGCGGCTTCGAACAGAAAAACGACGAACTTCATACGCATCTGATCGGTCCGATCTTCAGCGGACGCGATTCCCTGCTGATCATCCGCAGGCGCATGGATTCCTACGACCTCTCCGTGAAGACCAGAGCCGCTATCCTGAAAAACTTTGACAGCATCCCGTCGATTCCTTCCAATATCATCAATCAGTACGCGGTTATGCTGCACTACTGCCTCACCGGCGAAAAGTTATCCGCTGATAAAATTATTTATCACAGCAACACGGCAAAACCGGAGAACAATACCTGGCAGTCCGATGGACGCAGCCACGCCGGCATCTGGTATCAGGAACAGCGACTGCTGAAAATGATTTCCGAGGGCAATCCCATGTACAGGGAAGCGCTCACGCAGTCTCACGCTTTGAGCTATGGAATAAAGGCGGAAGTTGGCAACGCCCTGCGCTCCCACAAAAATAACGCGCTCGTGCTGCTGACTCTCTGCTCGCGCGCCTGCATCGCGGGCGGTCTGTCTCCTTCCATCTCCTACGATCTCAACGACTTCTACGCCGGAAGGATCGAGGATAGCGATTCCATGTCCGCCATCAGCGCGCTCTGCTCGGAGATGCTGGAGGATTACGTGGCACGCGTACGGGAAACAAAGAAGCAAAGCCACATTTCCTCTCCCATTCTGAACTCCTGCTACTATATCAAAACGCATATTGCGTCGCCGCTCTCCATGGAAGAGCTTGCAAAGCGGGTGGGCTACACCGAATACTATTTCTCGCATAAGTTTAAAAAGGAGACCGGCATGTCCGTGAACGATTTTATCCTCAATGAAAAAGTCGAGCAGGCAAAGCTGCTTTTATCGGATACCGGCGAGAGTATCCAGGCGATCAGCGACCGTCTTCATTTCAGCGGCCGCAGTCATTTTTATACCTGTTTTCAGAAATTTACCGGCATGTCCCCCAGCGAATACCGCAAAAGGAACGGAAAGCTTTAGCTTATTTCTTTATCTGTGCCTTTTTGTCAGCGATGCGTTTCTGTACCTGCACCATCTCTTCTTTCGTGAGCGGGCAGCTTCGCATAGCGATCAGGGTAACGATCCAGCCAAGCATCGGCAGACCGAAATACACCGCCATCGTCATCCAGAAGATCGCCGGAGTACAGGTCTCACCCGGCTGCGGCATTGTTGTTGTATAACCGATCAGCGCCACCGCTCCGGCAGCGATCAGCGCGCTGAATGAAGAAACCAGCTTGTCGATCAGACTGTAGGTGCCCGTTACCACCGCCGGTATGTATTTTCCGCTGCGATCCAGCTCGTAGTCGATCGTATCCGCCATAAACGCGTTGGAACCGGTTGTCACACACATTTTTGCGCCGTTCAGCGCAAGCTGAAGGATTACATATAGAATCATCGTCGGTCCCATCTGTGCGATCGAAGCGGGATTGATCACAACAAAGAATACAAACATCACAGCTGCGATCACCATGCAGATCTTCGTCCAGGTCACGATTGCTTTTTTGCTGCCGAATTTTCCGGCATACTTTGCTCCAAAAGCTGCAAACACGAGAGAGGGCGCCATTCCGATCACGCTCAGCATCGTGCCAAGTCCCATATTTCCAATGATAATACCGAGCAGCATGGTATTGATAACCGCCTGCGAAGCAGTCTGCTGCGCGATCTTATCGGAGGCGTTCGCCGCGATATAGCACTGCAGCGGCTTATTTCCCTTCAGTGTGCTGATGATATCCTTTATCTTCAGCGGCTCCTGCTTTCCGATACCGCTGAAATATTCCGGCTTGTCAAACTGCGAGATACCGATGCTCACAAGGATCACACCGATCGTTCCCACTACTATAACAAATCTCACGGCAGCAGAGAGGAATGTCTGGTTATACTCTCCGCCGTAACGCGGCAGCAGCACCATGTTCAGCACGATCGTCAACACCATCGGCACAAGATAGTTTAATGCCGTGTGCCAGACGCCGATGGTCGGACGCTGCTTCGGATCGTTCGACATGATCGCCGGAAACGTCTGCGCCGTCATATTTGTAATCGTGTAGCCGATCACATAGATCACATACAGAAATGTGAACACGCCCCATCCAAATCCCTTCGAGGACATCAGATCGAACATCAGGAGAAGCGCAGCCGCTTCGATCGCAAAACCGGAAATCAGCAGTACGCGCAGCTTTCCAAATCTGGTGTTTACCTTATCATAGAGAAATGCCACCAGCGGATCGGTGATCCCATCAAAAATACGTGTGCAGGTAAGGATGACTCCCACCATCGCCGTAGTGATTCCGTAGCCGACACTGGCGCTGTAGCTCGCCATACCGATCAGGTTGTAGACGCTCATTCCCACAAGCGCATTGCAGGCGGCCAGGATGATCTGCCACAGCTTTGCGCGCCGGTACTGCACGCCGTCAATTTCACTCTGACTGAGTTTCTTGTTTTTTTCCATTATATTTCCCTCCAATATCGTTTCTTTTGATACGTCAAGTATAGCGGATTTTTGTGTGCTGTGTGTTTCTTATTTCATGAAAATGTTTCTTTTTTCGTCACTGTTTCTCGTTCAAAATTATTAAAACGATTTTACGAACATTTTCACGAAATTGTAAACCCCCTAGAATTCTACTTTCTATTATAATAAACAAAACTTCACACAGGAGGATACTATGAGAACCATCACATCACTTACAGAAAACTGGACCTTTCTAAAAGAAGCGCCGGATGCTCTCTGTGCGGCTTCTATGCCCGGCGAAACAGTCACGCTGCCGCACACCTGGAACGCGGTGGACGGGCAGGACGGCGGAAACGACTATTACCGCGGAACCTGTTACTATGTCACCACACTGAAAAAGCCTTCCATGGACGCAGGCTCGCAGGCTTACCTGGAATTTACCGGCGCCGCAATGATAGCCGACGTTTATATGAACGGCGAAAAGCTTGCTCATCACGAGGGCGGCTATTCTGCTTTCCGCGTAAATATTACCGAATATTTAAAAGAAGAAAATATCCTTACTGTCGCATTAAATAATGAGGATAACACGATCTGCTATCCGCAGAAGGCGGACTTTACCTTCTACGGCGGTCTGTACCGCGCGGTAAACCTGCTCATCGTTCCTGCCGTTCACTTTGCGCTGGACTACTGCGGAACGCCGGGCATCAAGGTGACGCCAGTCGTCAATCTGAAAAACAGAAGCGCCGCAGTCACGCTGGAAGCCTGGACAAACGCCGAGACACAGGTAACCTTTACCGCCGCAGGGCAGACTGTCACCGTTCCCACGGAAAACTGCCACGCGCAGGCGGAAATACTTCTTGAAAATGTCCGTCTCTGGGACGGCGTAAACGATCCGTATCTTTATACGGCAGGCGCTTCCCTGCAGGGCGGCGATTGCGTAAGCACACGCTTCGGCTGCCGCCAGTTTGCCTGTGATCCGCAGAAGGGCTTTCTTCTGAACGGCAGACCATATCCGCTGCGCGGCGTCTCCCGCCATCAGGATTTTAAGGGTGTCGGAAATGCCCTCTCACCAGAACAACACCGGCTTGATATGGAAATCATCAAAGAGATCGGTGCTACAACGCTTCGGCTGGCGCACTACCAGCACGCGCAGGAGTTCTACGACCTCTGCGACGAGAACGGTCTGGTGGTCTGGGCGGAGATTCCCTATATCACTATGCATATGAGCGGAGCGCGCGCCAACACGCTCTCACAGATGGAAGAGCTGATCGTCCAGAATTACAATCATCCCTCGATCGTCGTCTGGGGGCTTTCAAACGAGATCACCGCCGCCAGCGCGGTCAACGAGGACCTGCTGGAAAATCACCGGCTGTTAAATGACCTCTGCCACAGACTTGATAAAACGCGCCCTACCACCATGGCGAACGTTTTTATGCTGGAAACGGATTCCCCGATTCTGGAGATTCCCGATATCAACAGCTACAACCTCTACTTTGGCTGGTACCTGGGCGAATTGGAACAGACAAATGAATTTTTCGACGAATATCACGCAAAATACCCCGACCGCGTCATCGGATTTTCCGAGTATGGGGCAGACGCAAACCCGCAGTATCAGTCCGCAGCTCCGGAAAAAGGAGATTACACGGAGGGCTACCAGGCGCTTTACCACGAACATATGCTGAAACTGATCGAAGCGCGCCCCTATCTCTGGGCAACGCATGTGTGGAACCTCTTCGATTTCGCCGCGGACGGCAGGGACGAGGGCGGCAAGCACGGTGAAAACCAGAAGGGACTTGTCACCTTCGACCGCAAGACAAAGAAAGACGCTTTCTACCTCTACAAAGCCGCATGGAATAAGACAGAAAAATTTGTTCACATCTGCGGCAGGCGCTATGCGGACCGCACGGAGGACGTCACAGAGATAAAGGTGTACTCCAACCAGCCGCAGGTAACGCTGTACGTGGACGAAAAAAAAGCCGGCACGCAGACCGGCAAAACTGTTTTTACATTTGAGGTTCCCATTTCGGGCGCACATACCGTCACCGCGCAGGCGGACGGATGCGAAGATACCATCCGCATACGCAAGGTGGACGAGCCGAACCCGGATTACATTTTTATCAGGCGGGCACCCGTCACAAACTGGTTCGACGACGGCGAGCCTGATGAGACATGCTTCTCCATTAATGATACGCTGGCGGAAATTCGTGAAAATTCCAAAGCCGGAGCGATCATCGACCAGATGATGGCACGCGGCGCCTCCGAGCGCGGCGACGTCGCCGACGCCGTAAAGGATAATCCCGCCCTTCAGCGGATGATGGGACGGATGACACTGGTCAGCCTTTTAAAGCAGAGCGGCGCCGATGAGGAAAGCATCCGGCAGATAAACCGCATTCTGCAGGGAATCAAAAAATAAACCGCATAAAACCGGGAAGCAGCATCTGCCTCCCGGTTTTTATGGATATAAGCGCTCACAACCGATATTTCCATCCCAGTGCCTCATACTTTCCAATTCCATAGGTATGATAGGGCAAAAACTCTACCTTTTCGACATTTTTACAATCTTTCAGAAATTCTGCGCGCGCCTTTTTTTCCTGCTCCGTATCGTTTATTGCAGGAATCAGCGGCACACGCACCCAGATGCGCCTGCCCGTCTGGCAAAGCTTCCTAAAATTGTCCAGAATCATCTGATTGCCGCATCCTGTCATCTCGCGGTGCAGTTTTTCATCCATGATTTTCAAATCATACAGAAATAAATCTGCCACTTCCAGAACCGTCTCAAACTGCGTCCACGGAACATTCCCCGCCGTATCCACCGCAAGATGAAATTTGTTCCACTCATTCTTTGCACCGACTGCAAAGGCTTTTACCCATTCTGCATATAAGAGAGGTTCCCCGCCGGAAACCGTGATTCCTCCATTCGTCCGCTCAAAATACGGAATATCCGCTTTTACCCGGTTCCAAACTTCCTGTGGCTCACAAAATCCCCCTACCATCTCCAGTGCCTGTGTCGGGCAAGCCTCCGCGCATTTACCGCAATTATCGCAAAGCTGCGGGTTCCAGACTGCCTTTTTACCGTCAAATTCCAGAGCCCCTTTCCCGCAGACATTCATGCAGGTGCGGCAGCCGATACAACGTGTCTGATGATGCCAGACCTGCTTTCCCGCCATAATGTTTTCCGGATTATGACACCAGCGGCATTTCAGCGTACATCCTTTAAAGAAAATTGTCGTGCGGATACCCGGCCCGTCATCCAGTGAAAACTTCTGCACATTGCTGATCAATGCTTTTTTAGAATCTCCCATACTCTGTCCTTTTGATAATCTCATCCTGCAGTACCGGGTCAAGCAGTACAAAATAAGCGCTGAAACCTGACACACGGACCACCAGATTCCGGTACTGCTTCGGATCTGCTTTCGCAGCAAGGAGCGTCTGCCGGTCCACCACATTAAACTGTACTTCCATGCCGCCCTTTTCAAAATAGATGCTGATCAGCTCTTTCAGCATTTCCGTATGCTTCTCTTTTTCCAAAAATGCCGGAGTAAATTTTAAATCCAGCACCAGCCCGTTCGCTGCACACTGATGCGAAAACTCTGTTGCAGAATTCATGACCGCTGTAGGTCCTTCTGCATCCATACCCTGACACGGTGATACCGCATTGGCGAGAGATGTCCCCTTGCGTCGCCCCGAAGGAAGTGCCCCGGTAAGCTTCCCCAGATACCCCTGATCTTCCACCGTATAAAGCCCTATCTGGAAAAAAAAGCCCTTCTCATTTTTCTGGCCGTGCACCATTGCTTCAAAGGCTTCCACCAGTTTTTTCATATAAATATCCACTTCCGCGATATTATTTCCATACTTCGGATACTGCATCTCGAATCGTCTCTGCCAGACCTCATATCCCGCGAAGTCCGCATCCAGCATAGCCGCCAGCTCCGACAGCTTCAGGATTTTTTCTTCGAAAACGGCCTTCCGTATAACGGTCAGAGAATCTACCGTATCTGCCATACCGCAGCAGTTGATCGTGGAAAAGCGATATACCGGTCCATTTGCCGCCACATCCTGTGCATTCTCTATGCAGCCTTCCATTGTTACGGAAAGAAACGGACACGGACAGTTTCCGGCATAATTTCTGTCCAGTAGATTCGTAGCGTGGATACAACGCTGCACCGTAAACTCCAGCTCCTTTAAATACCATGCAAAAAATTCTTCAAAGCTCTCAATGTCATCCAGCTCTTTTTCTTCTGCCATGGAAAATCTATGGCCGGATACAGCGCATCTGCCCTGATGCAGCATTAATTCAAGCACCTTTGCCCAATTGACACGCAGCTCCTCCGTATTGGAAAATTCCCTGCCGCCGATGCTGGGTTCCACACATCCTACCAGACCGTAGTTCCTAGCATCCTGCCAAGATACGCCAAGCTCATGTTTAGCGGAAATGATCACATCATCATTGAAAAACGCCGGAAAACCGCCTCCTTTTTTTACCAGCAGCAACGCTTCCTCCCATACGTTCCCCGGCATATCTGGCCGGCAGCGCAGTGACAAAAGGGGCTGATCCTTTCCAATTTTACGGCTTGCCTGAAGGCAAAGCAGCGTAATATCATTATAAGCCGGCCGGCCCTTCGCATCGCAGCCACCGATGGTCACATTCTGAAATCCATACACAAGCCCGGCTATTTTCAGCCAAAGAGCATCTATATACTCGGCCGCTTCTTCCTTTTTCAGGACCCCGGTTTCCAGATCCCGTTTATAATAGGGATACAAAAGCTGATCTATTCTGCCAAGCGACATGGAACCGGAGTGTGTTTCCAGAGTCAGCATCTCATGTAAAAGCACTACCATCTGTATTGCTTCCAGAAAACTTTCTGCCGGGTATCCGCTGATACGAAAGCAGGCATCGCCTATCTCATGCAGGCGCCTCTTCACTTCTGGTTCTTCTGCCTCTTTCGATGCACGATAGGCTTCAAAAGCATAGCGAAGAATATAATTTTCCGCCGCATGCACCACGCGAAGAAGCGCACAGAGATAATCCTTCTTTTCTCCCACACAGACATGTATTTCATGTTCAATGCGCCGTTCAACATAGAAAAGGCCTTCCCTGATCATGCGGTCATAACCTGCAATGACGTGACCGCTGGCCCAGCGCTTGCTAAGCCCGCACTCTGTTCCCATATAAAAATAATCCAGAATTTCCCGCACAGACGGCACATTCTCCTGCGGATGATCCGCAAAAAAACAGTTCACTTCTTGCTTAATATCGAAACGATTTGCCGGGCGTCCGGCGGGATCAAAATCATGCTCCATGATGACCGGGATCGATGAAGAAAAATCCACATGCTGAATATGCCCCGCCAGAAGATCATAATCCTCCACTTTAATCTTTTTCTGTTCCAGAAACGCCGAAAATGCTATGGCATGCTGCATAGCAGCACTCTCCCCGCAATACTTTTCCTTTATTTGCGCGTATACACGATTTCGCTCACTGATCATCTCACGGTCATACCGGTCATAAAAATGTTCGTATATCTTCTGAACCCGTGGGCTCATCTTTGCCTTTTCCATACGCACCCCCGCTGCTCTACTCCCGCAGCCATCTGCAAACCAGATCATAAGCCTCATAAGATTCCGGAAAAGCAAAGAAAAGGAAGTCATGCGGCACACCGGTAAAAATCCTGTATTCCACTTCCGTTCCCGCTTCCTTCAGTCTCTGTGCATATTCCAGTCCCTGGTCTATCAGAATATCACACTCCGCCTGCAGAAAGTATGCCTTTGGCATTCCCTCCAGATTTTCTGCAAACAGCGGTGAAACATAGGGATTCAGCAAATCCTCATCACTTTTTACATAAGCCTTTCCGTAAGACACCATATGATTAAAATCCAGATTATATCCTGTCCCGTATAGCCTCTCCGATTCTCTGTCCGACTGAAGTGACTGGTCTACTGCCGGATAAATCAAAATCTGTTTTGCCGGCACCGCAATTTCCTGATCCCGACACATCAGGCACATAACCGCAGAAAGATTTCCTCCGGCACTGTCACCTGCTACCGCATCCCGGGAAGCATCTGCATTCCAGTCCTTTGCATGTTCTCTCGCCCAGAGCAGCCCATCAAAGCACTGCTGTACGGCAACCGGAAATTTCGCCTCCGGTGAAAGATCGTATTCCACACTGACCACGACCGTCTTTGCATTCCTGGCCAAATACCGGTGGATATAATCGAAGCACTCTATGTTGCGTATTGCAAAACCGCCCCCATGATAATACATCAGCATCGGATATGTTTCTTCGCCCTCCGGGATGCATACTCTGGCGGCAACCTCCTTTCCGCCGCTTGTAAAATGTGTATTGATGATTTTCAGTCCCTCTATGGTATCCTTGCGGATTTCTTTTTGAAGCTGCAGAGAAACTTCGGTCAGCTCATCCAGAAACGGTCTGTCCTTTTCCGTCATGACAGCCGGGACATCTACATAGCCAAACTTCAGTCCTTCGCGAAGTCCGCCGCGAGGCGGCTGTGTAATCATCTTAAACCTGCTTTCCTGCATCATATTTCCTCCCATCTGATCTCCTATACAAGTCCGGAGCTTGCTCTCATAATTTTTTCCTGTGTCAGCTCGTCTCTCATAAATTCTGCCTGCAGTGATCCCTCACACATGACAAGAACACGATCGCACATTCCGATAATTTCCGGCATCTCCGATGACACCATAATAATACTGATGCCCTGCTGCACCAGGCTATCCATCAGACGATAAATCTCCGCCTTGGCGCCGATGTCGATTCCGCGAGTTGGTTCATCCACAATTAATACCTTTGGATTTGTCGCTATCCATTTTGCAACAATTGCTTTCTGCTGATTGCCGCCGCTGAAATTGCGCGCAAGCTTTTCCGGACGGGCAGGCCGAATATCCAACTGGCTGAAATATTTACTGATAAACGCTTTTTTCTTCTTTTTCTTAAAAATTCCCCTGTCGCTTACACGTTTTTCATTTGCCAGAATCATATTATCAGCTATACTGCTGTCCAGCAAAAGCCCTTCCTCCTTGCGGTTCTCAGGAATAAAAGCAATCCCCTTGCCAATCGCATCCACCGGAGATTTCAGAGAAACTTCTTCGCCATCCAGCCATATAGTACCTGCATCCGGTATAATTTTTCCAAAAATTGTTTTCACCACTTCCGTACGCCCTGCGCCGACAAGGCCTGTAATCCCCAGGATCTCCCGCTCATGCAGTGCAAAAGAAATGTCACTGTACATCCCTTTCCTTGTAAGCCCGCTCACTTTCAGCACTTCCCGTTTGCCGCAGTGATACGTCTTATCCGGATAATACTGCTCCAGGCTTCTTCCCACCATCAGACGTACCAATTCCTCTTTTTCTACATTTTTCTGGCGATTATCCAGCGTATCAATATACTTCCCATCACGAAAAACCGTGATTTCATCCGACAGCTCCAACACTTCCTCCAGGCGATGCGAAATATAAATAATTCCTACGCCCTGATCCTTCAGCCTGCGCATCATATCAAACAGCTTCCGGCTTTCTTTATCTGTCAGCACCGCTGTCGGCTCATCAAGGACCAGAATTTTTGAATGGTTAAACAATGCCTTTGCAATTTCTACCATCTGCTGCTGCGCAACACTCAAAGACGAAACACTCATCCCGCAGTCCACCATATCAAAACCAAGCTGCTCCATAAATTCATTGGCCGTCTTTATCATTTGCTTACGGTCCAATACCCCTTTTCCGGTACACAGTTCCTTGCCCAGATAAATATTTTCCGCAATACTCAATGTAGAAACTAAATTAAATTCCTGATAAATGATTCCGATTCCTGCCTTTAACGCATCTTTTGCATTGGAGAACTGCTGCTTTACACCATCGATATAAATTTCGCCCTCCTCCTGAAGGTAGACGCCGCCAAGAACCTTCATCAGGGTACTTTTTCCGGCTCCGTTTTCCCCGATCAGAGAGTGGATCGTTCCTGCCTCCAGCGTAAAGCTGACATCAAAGAGCACGTAATTTCCGGAAAACTTTTTCGAGATATGGCTCATTCTCAGCAATGCCTGCTTTTCCATTCCGACTCCTCCCTCCGTCAATCCTTCCTCATGCGGCTAAAGCCGTCCAGTGCACATACCAGGATAATAACGACACCGATAGCAACCGTCTGCCAATACATATTTACCTGAAGCAGCACGAGGCCATTGCGGATCAAAATCATCAAAAGCGCTCCCAGCACCGTTCCCATAACCGTACCGGAACCTCCCGCCAGACTGGTCCCGCCTACAATAACCGCTGCAATAGAGTCCATATCGTAGGTGCCCGCCGCATTGGGATTGCCTCCGTTTAACCGCCCAGTCACAATAATTCCCGCAATGCCGCACAGGAGACCTGCCAGCACATAAATCATGATCCGCACTTTTGAGGCATGAATGCCGGAGAGAATCGCCGCTTCCTCATTGCCACCCACTGCCTTCACATGATTTCCGAAAACTGTTTTGTTCAAAACAAACGCCATCACTCCCGCGACAGCCGGAATAAACAGCACCATGATCGGCATCTTTCCTATTGTCCCCTGTCCAAGCCAGATAATAGAAGGTTCCGTCAGAGAAACAATATAGCCCTTCGACATAACCAGAATAATTCCCTTTACAATATTCGACATTCCAAGCGTGATGATAAACGGTGGCAGCCGCAGGGTAGTAATCAAAAGCCCATTGGCAAGCCCAACCAGCACACTGGCAAGGATGCCAAGCACGATCGCCGCTGGAACCGGAAGTCCGAAGGTCAGCATATACGCAAGAATCATACTGGACAGGGTCATGGAATATCCAACTGACAAGTCGATGCCTCCCGAAGTAATAATAAATGTCTGTCCTGCCGCAATAATTGTGACCAGTGTCGTCTGTTTTAAAATGTTAAAAATATTATCAACCGTCAGAAACCCCTCTGCAACTATGGAGAGAACCAGACCCATTAAAAGGAGGATAAGCAGCAGGCCGCTCTCCCGGTGATTGCTCAGCAAATCAGAAAATATATTTTTTTTCTTTGTTTCCATCTTTTTTGCTCCTTATACAGAATCAGGGCGGCAGGCGTCATGGCCCCTACCGCCCCACTTGTTGTTCGTTTTTTCCGTCTAATAGTTGTCGTTTACATTATCCGCATTTACAATAACATAACCGGTATCCGTATTTTCCGGAATTTCTTTTCCCTGATTCAGATCATACAGTTTCTCTGCAATATTTACCCCCCAGTTATACTGACCCTGTGTGATCGTTGCATAAATCTGTCCATCCTTTACACCATTAATAACCGGCTCCAGGTCATCAAAAGTGATCAAAATCTTATCTTCTGTTGTCCATCCGTGGGATTTGAATGCCGTCACACCATTTTCGCCTGCCGCATCAATAATGATCAACGCATCGAAATCCGGAACAGCCGTAATCATATTCTCAATATCGGACAATCCCTTGGAAACATCACCGCCGCTTGCTGTTGTCTGAACGATTTCAATATCCGGATATTTTTCTTCCAGAACATTTTCCACGCCTTCCATACGCTGGATCAAACCCGCCTGAGAAACAACGCCCGTCTCACAGATAACCTTTCCTTTGCCGCCCAAAGCTTCTCCGAGCACTTCACCCATGGCCTGTCCTGCATTATAATTGTCGGTTCCAATGTAACCTGCACGCTTGGAATCCGGCGCATCCGTATCAAAGCTTACTACCGGAATCCCTGCATCCACCGCTTTATCGATATATGGAGTCAAAGCATCAGAGTCACAGGCACCAATGGCGATCCCATCAACTTTCTTCGTAATCAGGTCTTCCATAATCTGAATCTGCTGCGAAACGTCTCCATTCATTGCGCCTTCACAGATCACTTCCGCATCGACTCCCATTTCCGCCAGTCTGTCTTTTGCGCCCTCTCCTACCGGATCAAAAAACGGATGAATATTCGGGATAACAACAGCAAAGGTCAGTTTCTCATCTGACGTTGCCGCGTCTTCTGCTCCGGCAAAGCTTGCCAGACCCAATACCATACTGCATCCCAGCAATGCACTGACTAACAATTTCTTCATTTTAAATTACCTCCCTTTTCCTGATTGATAAGTTTATTTTAGTTTTTTCTCCATAAATTAGCCATAGAAATAACGTGGAAATATCTTAAAATTTCCACGCCCAAATTTTAAAAAACAAAAAAACATGGAAATTTTCATGTTCTTTCTTAAAATTTCCATGTTTCTATTTATTTCTATATTCCCGCGGCGTCATACCGCATGTTTTTTTAAATACCACGCTAAAATAATTTGGATCCAAAAAACCGACGCGCTCTGCGATCTGGGCGCTGGTCAGGTCTGTCGTGCGCAGAAGCTCCTTTGCATGTTCCATCCGCACATTCGTCAGGTATTTTATGAAATTCACGCCTGTTCTCTGTTTAAACACATAGCCAAAGTAATTCGAGCTCAATCCCACATGCTCCGCCATACTATTCAGCGTAAGGTTGGCATCATCCATATGTGTACGGATATATTCTTTCGCCATGGTTATCGCCTGTCCTCCCGAATCCACAAGATCCATCCGGTATGTGATGACAGTTTTCAGGAGTTTCCCTGTTATCTCTTCCATGGACCTGACTCTGCAAAAGCTGCGGATAAAATGATCCACATTCTGAAAATCCGCCAGAATAGTCTCAGGATCGCCCCCAAGCTCCCGCACGACCTGCGTACATGCAGTCAGGATCTGCATAGCCTGCCAGGATGAATATACCAGAGAGCCCGTATTAGCCCTCTGCCCCTGGTCCAGATATCTCTTTACAAAAGCATCTGTTTCCTCCAGAGTGCCCTGCTTCAGGAAATTCAGCAATTCGATTTCATAGCGCCGCCCCTCTTCCAGATTTTTTACATTCAGCTCTGTGGGGGTATCCTCCAGATTCTTTACCTCGTAACTCCTCAGCTTATATACCAGGTTTTCCACAGCAGACGCTTCCTTACTCTCCTGGTCCAGTTTTTCCTTCAGCCCCAGCAAAATGCTGACCAGCTTCACCGGAGTCACCGGTTTCAGCAAATACTCGCACACCCCAAAGCGAATGGCATCCTGCGCATATTTAAATTCCATGTATCCGCTGAGAATGATAATTTTAATCTTTGGATGTATATTGCGCAGCATCCGGCTTAATTCGATGCCATCCATAAAAGGCATACGGATATCTGTGATCACAATCTCAGGATGTACTTTCCGCACAACCTCCAGTGCCTGTTCCCCATTTGCAGCCTCACCTGCAAAAATAAATCCATAAGCTCCCCAATCTATACTCTTGCGGATACTTTCCCGTACGGTGCTTTCATCTTCCACTAACACAACTTTATACATATTCCTGTCCCTCTGTCTGACATTTCAGACGAATGGTCACGCGTGTTCCGTTATATCTCTCACTCCACACATCCAGCCCGCATTCCTTCCCATAATACAACAGAATACGCCGGTTTACATTATAAATTCCAAAGCCATTCTCATGATCCGAATATGGCTGGGTATTTTCTCTGATTTTCCGGCACAGATCCTCAAGAATCTCCGGCTCCATGCCGCAACCCGTATCCTCAATAACAAAAATCAGAAATTCTCCCTGCTTCTGCCCGGTAACCGTGATTTTACCACCCTCCTCACGGTTTTTGATTCCGTGATAGAGTGCATTCTCCACAATCGGCTGCAAAACCATTTTGAGCATAGAGTACTGGTAAACCTCTGGTTCCACACGAATTTCAAAGGTCAGCAGATCACTGTACCTCTTTTGCTGAATCGAAAGATAACTTTCCACATGTTCTATTTCCTTTTTTACCGGTATCCACTCCAGCCCTTTGCTTAAGCCTGTCTTGAAAAAGACTGCCAGCTTATCTACCACATCTATTACCTGATCGTTTTCTTCGGAAGCAGCCAGCCATATCACCAGTTCCAGTGTATTGTAGAGAAAATGAGGATTTATCTGAGCCTGCAGTGCCTTAAGCTCTGCTTTCTGCATATTTCGCTGTTCTTCTTTGTTTTCCTCCATTAAAGCCTTGATACGCATGAGCATCTGGTTATACTGACGCTGCAGAATGGAAATTTCATCATTTGTAATAACTGCAACCGTCGCATCGAGGTCGCCCTGCTCTGCCAGAAGCATCTTGTCCTTAAGCTCGGTAATTGGCTTGGTAAGCCTTCTCGACAGATAATAGTACAGAACTCCCAGGAACAGCAGCGTGAGCAGGATTGCCGCAAAAAATACCTCCCCCAACTGATAAACAGGCGCCATCAGCTCCTGCAGGGGAACCTGCCCCACGATCACCCAGCCTGTGTTTTCAATGCTATCATATACCACAAGCCTTATACCATTTTCCGTTTCTTCCTGATAGCTGCCATTTAAACCGGAAAATACTTCCTTCCTGAGCGGGATTGCCGGACGCTCTGCCGCCCCGTCATCATGAAACAGCTCATTTCCCTTCTTATCATATAACGTAAAATATCCGCTTTCTCCCAGGATCTCCTGCTCATAGACAGATTTTATCGCATTTGCATCCATCTCAATAGCAATGATCCCCATAGTCTTATTTGTAAAGGTCTGGCGTATTTTCTGCCCTATCAGAAAACAATCCCGATCCTCCCATCCCATCTCAAAACCACTCAGAACCAGCAGTTCATTTTCATTTTCCAGAATCATATCATAGATATATCTGCTTTTCTCACTCTTTTCAATCGGGTAAATTCCTATTTTTTCATTAAAGCATACCCCGTCATTCCCTATGACATAAAAATTTTTAATATCATCACTTAATATATAAGAATTGCGATAAAGTTTTACCATATTGATCAGGTTCATCGTCGTCTCATGGCGGCTGCCTGTATCATAAAGGAAATCAGAAATGTCAGAGCTGTTTCCAATCTCCAGGATCTTTCCGGTCTGCTCCATGATCATCCCTGCATTCCTGCTGATCTGTTTTGCCACCATGCCCGAATAGGAAGTCGTGCTGGAAAGCATCTGTCTGAAGACACTGGAATAGCAGAACACACCCAGTCCAACAGCAATCACCAGCGAAAATGTCAGGAATATCATCATTATTTTCCCTCTGAAACTGTCCCAGAAGTACTTCCATCTCTTCAGCATGCCCTTCCTGCTCCTTCATCTCTATGCAAAAAGCCTTTAAATACTGAGTCTATCAACATTTAAAGGCCTTTATATATCATTCCTGATTCAAATACATACTAATCCTGCACATACGGCATGATCGCCAGATGTCTTGCACGCTTAATCGCTACAGTGAGTGCTCTCTGGTGTTTTGCACATGTGCCAGTGATTCTTCTCGGGAGGATCTTTCCTCTCTCAGAAACATATTTCTTTAATTTTGCAACGTCCTTGTAATCAATTTCGTTGTTCTCTTTGCCGCAGAATACGCAGACTTTCTTTCTTCTGCGTCCGCCTCTTCTCTTCATCGGAGAATCTGCTCTATCGCCTTTTGTATAAGCCATGATCTTTTTCCCTCCTTAAATAATAATTAAGGGTGCTCTAGTTAAACGGAAGCTCCTCGTCGATACCATCCGGTATGTTCATGAAGCCGTCGCCGGATGCTGCGCTCGGAGCCGGTCTGCTCGGTGCGGGAGCGGTACGCTGATAGCTCTGGTATCCGCCGTCGGACGCTCCCTGGGAAGCGTTCTTGCTCTCTGCAAACTCCTGATCTTCCACAACAACATCTGTCGTATATACTTTTACACCATCTTTATTCGTGTAGCTGCCGGTCTGGATACGTCCGGTCACTACCACCTTCAGGCCCTGACGGAAATACTTCTCTGCGAACTCGGCGCTTCTTCCAAATGCAACGCATCCGATAAAGTCTGCTGTCTGATCGCTTCCCTCTCTGCGGAATCTGCGGTCTACTGCCAGTGTATATCTGGCAACTGCGGTTGCATTCTCGCCTGCGGAGTAACGTACCTCCGGATCTCTTGTCAGGCGGCCCATCAAAATAACTTTATTCATTCTGATCTCCTCTTATTATCTATGCGTCCTGTCTAACACACAAATATCTGAGAACATTTTCCATGATACGAACATGTCTTTCGAGCTCTGCTGGGCAGTCTGCATCTGCTTCGAACTGAATGAAGTAGTAGTACCCTTCGCTCATCTTCTGAATTTCGTATGCAAGTTTTTTCTTGCCCCACTCATCCACATTCGTGATGGTTCCGTTGTAACGGGTAATATATTCTTTTACCTTCTCAACGGTAGCAATTCTTGCGTCGTCCTCAATCTTTGCGTTGACAACAACAGCTAATTCATACTTGTTCATGCGTTTTGCACCTCCTTATGGACTCTGGCCCCTGTCTTATGCAGGAGCAAGGAATTAAATATATCACGAAACCATATTTTAGCATACCGTTCGCGGTTTTTCAAGCTTTTTTCCGCAATTCCCGCGTGTTTTTTTCAACAAGCCTGCGGGCAACCATGATCTGATGTCCGCAGCCTTCGCACTTCAGCCGGAAGTCCGCGCCCACGCGCAGGATCTCCCACTCGCTGCTGCCGCAGGGATGCGGTTTTTTCAGCCTCACAATATCGCCCACCTCATAATTCAGCCGTTCCATGCCTGTGGCTCCTTTCCATGTCCTCACTTTTTCATGCCCCGTCCCGCTCTGCCCGAAGAGCTTCTCCGGACCGGCTTATCCGCATTCTGTCCGGTCTGCAATCTGACCGCACCGCTCTAGTCAATATGAATGCTTTCAAATACCTTTCCGATGCTGTCGTCGATTACCAGGTCAGCATTTTTATCGCGCGAAGTAGTGCTCTTGTTGATCACCACCAGCTTACTGCCGCGGAAGTAATCAATCAGTCCTGCCGCCGGATAGACCACAAGCGACGTTCCGCCAATGATCAGCACGTCCGCCTGCGCAATATAACGGATGGATTTTGTCATCGTCTCGCCATCCAGCCCCTCCTCGTAGAGTACCACATCAGGCTTGATGATTCCGCCGCATGAGCAGCGCGGCACGCCGTCCGCCTCTTTCATATATTTTGCGTCGTAAAATTTCCGGCACCGCTGGCAGTAATTTCGGTGTACACTGCCGTGCAGCTCCAATACCTCTTTGCTGCCCGCCATCTGATGCAGTCCGTCGATATTCTGGGTGATGACGGCGCGCACATGTCCGCTCTTCTCCCACTCCGCCAGACGGATGTGCGCCATGTTAGGCTTTGCATCCAGCACCAGCATTTTCTTTTTATAAAAGCGGTAAAATTCTTCTGTCCGGTTCACAAAAAAAGTGTGGCTGATGATCGTCTCCGGCGGGTAGTCATACTCCTGGTTGTATAAGCCGTCCACACTGCGAAAATCCGGTATCCCGCTCTCCGTCGACACCCCGGCGCCGCCGAAAAACACTACATTATTGCTTTCTGCAATCCACTTCTGTAAAGTTTCTCTCTTATCCTGCATGATAAATCCCCCTCTTCATTCCCGTCTGACCTTTTTCTTTTTTCCGCTGTCTTCCACCCTGTCCGCAGCAGCATCTTTTCATCTTTTCTGCCTTCAGCGGCGTTTTTCCGCCTATCCCTCTGTTTCTTCGTATCCACCCGCCTTCGGCACAGACTGATAGGTGCGCACGCGCTTGCCCTGCACAATGAACCGCGTCTCACTGTCGCCGGTACAGGTGGAAAGCGTCACGACAGTATCGCCGTATTTTACATCTACGCCAGTGTCCACATACGACTGTGATTTCGCGAGATTTATAAAATCCATAAAATCCTCTTCTCCCGCAAACACAGTTTTGTAGCAGTCACTGTACGCGCCGACCACGCCGCATGCAAAGATCTCATATTTATAGATCTTATCTGGCGTATAAATCCAGAAATACGGGCTCTTATCGTAGGTTTCCTGCTCCCCGTACTGCTTCAGCGTTCCAAACATCGACCCATTTTTCATGTTGTGGCCGTAAACAATACTGTTTCTGTTATAAAAATTCGAATTATTCGCATAGTCCAGGAAAATGGAACCGGCAAAATTTTCCTGTCCGCGGAAGGTCCGGTGCAGATAATATTCGTTATCCTCCCCCTGCACAATCGGATAGGTGATATCCAGTGCTTCCATTTCCAGCCAGCCGATAATATCGTCATTGATAGCAAGAAGGCTGTCAAAATCTATCGGATTTTCCATCTCCTGCAGCTTCTTTCTCCCCGCCGCAGCATCCTCCGCCAGGATCTCGTCCGCCTGCCCGTCAGCCCCCATCGTCTCGTTTTCCACCATGTTCGCCTCGTCAAAGCCTTCCGTTTCCTTATCCGTTTTCGCATATTCCTCCAGCGCGCTGTACTCATCCGTGCCCGCCTTGTACGCAAAATAAATCGTCACAAGCTGGTACCCCGCATAACAGAACACCCCCAAAGCCACAATGATCACCAGCGTGCTGATAAAATTTCCGATGCCGCCCTTTTTGCGGCGTTGTTCTCTTCTTCTGTCTCTTCCCATAACAGCCTACACCTGCCTTTCTGTCTGAACCACAACCGCATCCCGGTGTCTTGCCGCGCGTCCTCTTTTCAGCTGGCTTTCCGGCACATACGCCGGCAGACTCACCGTGAATGTCGTATAATAGCGGTCACTTGCCGCCTCGATTTTTCCGCCATGCAGCTCTACGATCTGCTTTGCGATCGAGAGTCCCAGGCCGGAACCTCCCGTCTGGCTGCTGCGCGCATTATCCACGCGGTAAAATTTTTCAAAAATTGCCTTCAGCTTCTGTTCCGGGATCTGATGCCCTTTATTTGTAAAGGTAATGACGATATCATTTTCTCTCCTGCGCGCCTCGATCGCGATCTCCGTATCGCTGTAGCTATACGCGATCGCATTACGCAAAAGATTTTCAAACACACGCGCAAGTTTATCCGGATCGCCGTCCACGATCAGCTTTTCGTCCGCATCCACCCGGCAGGTCATATATTTTTCCGCCAATATGCCATAGCTCTCGTCGGCAAGCTGCTCCAGCATCACCGAGAGATCGAGCTGCACCTTTTCCAGCACAATGTCCTGCAGATTAAACCGCGTGATCTCAAAAAATTCATTGATCAGCTCGCCCAGACGGTTCGCTTTCTCCAGCGAAATATGGATATATTTCTGCCGATCCTCCTCCGGCATGTTTTTCTGCCCGTCCAGCATCGTCAGATAAGCAATGATAGAGGTGAGCGGCGTTTTCAGATCGTGCGCAAGGTAAACCACCAGATCATTCTTTTTCTGCTCGCTCTCGATCCGCGCCCGCTCCTTTCGTTTCAGCGTCATTTTCAGTCCTGTCAGCTTGTCAGAGATCGGCTGCAGCTCCGGCGGCAGCTTCACCGGCTCCTCGTTGTCCTCGCGGACGTCGTCGATCGCCTTCTCCACGCGGCTCAGATAGCCAAGGATCCCCTTGATCGCCAGATTGTAAAAAATCAGGAACAGCAGGATAAAGCCGATCGCAAGGAAAAGAAATTTATTGTCCATGAAAATCTTTCCGTAAAGCTGATCCGCTGTGTTCCAGTCCAGATGAAGCTTTGAGAAAAACCACATCATCAGATCCGTAAAGAAATCCTGGAAGATTCCGTCAATCAAAAAGCGGACAATCCCATAGCCCACCACCAGCGTCAGTGCTGCCACCAGGCTGGTGCGGATGAGAATTGTCCTCTTTAGTTTTTTATAGCTATTTTTCAACTTTGTATCCTACTCCCCAGACCGTCTTGATAAACTCGGTTTTTCCCATCGGTCCGCCCATCTTCTCGCGCAGATGACGGATATGCACCATCACTGTATTGTTGCTTTGTTTGTAGTATTTTTCATGCCACACCTGCTCAAAGAGCTGCTCCGAGCTGATCACCTGTCCGCGGTTTTCGCAGAGGATCCAGAGAATATCAAATTCAATCGGCGTGAGCGTCAGTTCGCGCTCATTGAACGTACACTCATGCGTGCTGCGGTTCATCAGCAGACCGCCGAAATCTATAATATCCTCCTGCGGCTTTCCGCCGTCATTGTACTTCGTGTAGCGGCGAAGCTGCGCCTTCACGCGCGCGATCAGCTCCAGCGGGTTGAACGGCTTTTCAATGTAGTCGTCCGCCCCCAGTGTCAGCCCGTTGATCTTGTCCATATACTCGGTCTTTGCCGTCAGCATGATGACCGGAAACGTGTGCGTTTCACGGATCTTCTGCAGGATCGTAAAGCCGTCGATGTCCGGCAGCATGACGTCCAGTATCGCCAGATCCGGTTTTTCGTCTTCCACCGCCGCCAGGGCATCTTTTCCGTTATAGCATTTAACAGCCTCAAAATTTTCGTTTTTCAGATAAAGTCCGATAACGTCCGCGATTTCGCGTTCATCATCAACGATCAGTATTTTGCCGGGCATAGCTGCCCCTCCTTCTGTATATAATGTGCCTGCGTCAAAAAGACCGGATCCGCCCCCTGTCTGTACAAACGGATAAATGCTCTCCGGACGCAGCTCTCACCGCGGCGATCAGCCCTCGCAGTTTCCGACGGTGCGCGGGAACGGAATGACGTCGCGGATATTGCCCATACCTGTGAGGTACATCACACAGCGCTCAAAGCCAAGCCCGAAGCCCGCATGACGGGTGGAGCCGTATTTGCGCAGGTCGAGATATGCGCGATAGTCCTCCTCCTTCAAGCCAAGCTCGTGCATACGCTGCAGCAGCCTGTCGTAGCTGTCCTCTCTCTGGCTTCCGCCGATAATCTCACCGATACCCGGAACGAGACAGTCCATCGCAGCGACCGTCTTTCCGTCGTCGTTCAGCTTCATATAAAATGCTTTGATTTCCTTAGGATAATCCGTCACAAATACCGGGCGCTTAAACACCTGCTCTGTGAGATAGCGCTCGTGCTCTGTCTGCAGGTCGCAGCCCCAGCTCACCTTGTATTCAAACTTGTCGTTATTCTTTTCCAGGATCCCGATCGCCTCTGTGTAGGTCACATGACCGAACTCGGAGTTTACCACACCGTTCAGGCGCTCGATCAGCCCCTTGTCCACAAAGGAATTGAAGAAATGAATCTCCTCCGGCGCATTTTCCATGACGTAGCGGATGACGTATTTCAGCATATCCTCTGCAAGGATCATGTCATCCTTCAGATCTGCAAAAGCGATCTCCGGCTCGATCATCCAGAACTCCGCCGCATGACGGGTGGTGTTGGAGTTTTCTGCGCGGAAGGTCGGTCCGAAGGTGTAGATATTGCGGAACGCCTGCGCATACATCTCTCCGTTGAGCTGTCCGCTCACCGTCAGATTCGTCTGTTTTCCGAAAAAGTCTTTTGTATAGTCAATCTTCCCGTCTGCCGTTCTCGGCGGATTCTCAAGATCCAGCGTTGTCACCTGGAACATCTCCCCAGCGCCCTCGCAGTCGCTTCCGGTAATGAGCGGCGTGTGTACATAGACAAAATCGCGTTCCTGAAAGAATTTATGGATAGCGTACGCTGTCAGCGAACGCACACGAAAGGTCGCCTGGAACATATTGGTGCGCGGACGCAGATGCGAGATCGTGCGCAGAAACTCAACGCTGTGGCGTTTTTTCTGAAGCGGATAGTCCGGCGCAGAGCCTCCCTCCACCGTCACCTCATCCGCCTGGATCTCAAACGGCTGCTTCGCCTGCGGCGTTGCGACCAGCGTACCCTTTACAATCACTGCCGCGCCGACATTCAGCCTGCAGACCTCCTGAAAGTTGTCCATCTTATCGTGGAATACGATCTGCAGCGTCTCGAAAAAGGTGCCGTCATGAAGCACAAGGAACCCGAAGGTTTTGGAATCGCGCACGCTGCGCACCCATCCGCCCACGGTAATCTCCCTGTCCAGATATGCCTCTCTGTTTCTGTATATCTCTCTTACTGTTACTAAATCCATGTCTGTGTTCTCCTATATCCTTAATTAGCAGTTAATGCATTCTTTTTTTATTGTACCAAAAAGGGGCGAAGGTGTAAAGACCATTCCAATCCGCGTAAAATGTTTTTAAGCCTTAAGCCCCGCGATCCTTTTCAAAACCTTTTCATCCACCCGATACGGACAATTTTTCAGTTTCGCTTCATTTTTCAGCAAGTCCCCTGCTGTCCGCACCAAAAGGCTTTCCGGGATTTCCCCGCAGCGGCAGACCTTCCTGAAAAATGCCTCAAATTCCTCCACACTGCAAAAGCCTGCCGTCTCCAGTACATATCTGCGATCCGCTTCTTCTGCCTCGCGCAGATATCCGCCGAGGAAGTAACCGACAGCAACGCCGTGCGGCAGGTTTAATTCGCAGGTCAGCGGATAGCTAAGCCCATGCGGAAGCGATGTGCCTGTATGACAGATTGCCATTCCCGCCATTGTGGACGCATTTAAAAGATTCCGATAATCTTCTCTTTCCGGCTTACGCTTCCCGGTCAGCACTTCTCTGCTTTTTTTCCACATCTGCAGACCTGCCGCCGCACACATGCGGCTGTAGTCCGTCGCATTTGTGTTGATATAGCTTTCCGCGAGGTGCGCAAACGCATCTACCGCGGTATTGCAAAGCACCGACCGGGGCGCTGATGCCAGATATTTCGCGTCCAGCAGTGCCAGCGTCGGAAAGATTTTGTGCGGTATGGATCCTTTTGTGCCCTTGTCGCGGCGCGTCAGCACCGAAACCGCCGTCACCTCCGAACCGGTGCCGCAGGTCGTCGGGACTGCCGCAACCGGGAGCGCCGCTGAATCCACACCTTTTTCATACAAATAATCGGCGCCCTCTTCCCGGTGACGCATCATCAAAGCTGCCGCTTTGGCGGCATCCATTGCCGAGCCGCCGCCAATCCCGATAACAAAGTCCGCCTGCCCGCACAGTCCTGCTTCCCGCGCTTTCATTACCGTATCCACTGAGGGATTTTCCTCGACCTCATCAAACAATATCCAGGAAATTCCCTCTGCCTCCAATGTCTTTCGGACATCCTCCAGTGCGCCGTTTTTCTTCGCAGACTGCTTTCCCGTCATGATCAGCGCCGTTTTTCCACACTCTGCCAACTCTTTTGCGTGATTTTCCACACAATTTTCTTCCTCATAAACCTTCACGGGCATGTAAAATTGCATTCGACACGCTCCCTTCTTCCTGCCTGTTTCTCCAATCTGTTATACAAATTATATTTATAATATCGTAAACATTCCGTTTCGTAAAGTGCAAAAAAATGTCTTTGTTCATTAGTCCGTTTTCAGCAGCCGGTAAATAAAAAAAGACGACAAGCCGTATTTTGTCGCCTTTTCGTATTTTCTCCGGTCAGTTCACTTCACGCTTTAAATTCCCCGGGCGTCAGCAAACCCCGCACCCAGATCCACAGCAACCTTATGGTACTTTCCCGGATTCTTCTCCATATCCTTAAGCGTATCCGGCACCTCCTCCAAAGAGATCGCCTTAGTCAATATCTTTTTTGCCTCCACACTCCGGGTACAGAGCAGTTGTATTGCCTCTTCGAATTCCCCGGCGCTGGTGCGCGCCCCTCTGATATCAATCTCTTTTCGGGTAATCACGTCTGTGGGAAGCGACGTCTCCTTTCCCGGCCACCCGGTCAACGTAATGCGTCCGGCATGACAGACATAATCAAGCGTTTCCCGAATGGCGGCGTTCGCTCCGCTGCACTCCATCACCTGCTGCGCCATCTCGCCTCCCGTAATCTCCCGAATTTTCGCACAGGCATCCTCCCTGCCAGAATTAATCACATGTTCCACCCCAAGTTTTCCGGCAAAGTCCAGGCGCTCCTGCACAAGGTCAAGCAGGATCACATGCGCTCCATAGCTCCTTGCTGCCATTGCCGCCAGAATCCCGATAGTTCCCGCGCCGATAATGACGCAATATTCTCCCTCTTTCAATCCTCCTCTGTGAATTCCATGCAGAGAAATTGTCAGCGGCTCCGCCATTACTGCTTCCACCCAGTCCATTTTCTCCGGCATACGTATCAGCATATGCGCGGGATGACAGAGATACTCCGCCATGCCTCCATCCGTCTGTACCCCCAGAACTTTCAGATCCCTGCAGCAATTCGTTCTGCCAATCCTGCACGGATAACAGCGCCCACAGTAAAGATATGGATCCACGATCACCCGGTCGCCGGGTCTTAACCCTTTCGAATTTTCTCCCTCTACCGCCTCCACAATGCCCGCAAGCTCATGTCCGATGATTCTTGGGTAAGTCACCAATTTATTCACACCCCGAAACGCCCCTATATCGCTTCCGCAGATCCCCGCCGCCATCACGCGAATCAGCGCTTCTCCTTCCGCCGGAACCGGTTTTGCCAGTTCTGTACATTCCGCTTTCCACGGTTTATTCAGGCATATCGCTTTCATATCCTTCTCCATTCCCGTCGCCATTTTATTCTCGCGAGCAACGAGCCAAGCGGTCATGCTTGCATGTCCATTTGGCTGGCAGCACACGATTCTTACTGCCTTAAGATGCTCTCAGAAGCGACACATATTCCAGCATCTGTTTTTCTGTAAGACTTGCGGTGAGACAGCCCAGTTTCTCCGTACATTTTCCTCCCATCACATTACCAAACAGGATACATTCCCGGATAGGATACTCATAATACAGCCCATACAAAAACCCCGCCATAAATGCGTCTCCCGCTCCGGTAACGTCTACAGCCCGGATTCCCACAAGCGGCGGAATAATCTCTGTTCTGCCGTTTTCAAGCAAAAGACAGCCTTCCCCTCCCAGCTTAATAATTGTCTTTTCAAAATAGTCCGAGAGAACCTCAGCCGCCCTTTGCGGCGAAGCCGTTCCGGTAATCTTCATCGCTTCCTTGCTGTTAGGTGTAAAATAATCTGCCAGCTTTAAGTACTTCGCATAGCTTTCCAGCGACATATGCTCATTCCAGCCAGTATCCATAACCAGCGTTATCTCCGGCTTCTCCGCTTTTAAACGCGCATAGATGTCATACATTTCCGGCGACATCCGCACAATATCAGCCCCCACGAGCTGGCAAAAAATCTTCTCCTTCATCTCCTCCGTAACTGCAAACGAATCCCTGTAGGAAACAAAGGTCCGCTCCCCCGGCGTAATCATCGTGCTGGATACATTCACCGCCATGCCATCCCCGGCAAACAAATTCTGATAGGGCACCCCCGCACGCTCAATTTCCTTTTTCGCATATTCAGAAAAAAAGTCGTTGCTTAAAAATGTAGACAGCGCAGCCGGAACGCCCAGTCTGGTCAGATTCACCATTACCGCCGGGGCGCCGCCGCCCAGCTGCATTTCAAATGCCTTGGAATATACTTCCGTTCCCTCTTCCGGCAAGTGTTGTATACCGCTGTATAGTAAATCACAATTCGTAATTCCCGCGCCAGCAACATACTTCATCTATTCCACCTCCCGATATACTCCCTGTTTGAAGCCAGATATTCATCTACCAGCTCCTCTGCCAGCGAATAGGAATTTACCAGCGGATGTACCATCAGGCAGGTAACCGCATCATCACGGCTGCATGTACGGATCGCTTTTGAGGCATACCGCTCATAAAGCTTCACACGGCGAATTATCTCTATCGGAAGTTCTTTCGGTTCTCTGATCCGATGCGGCGTATAACTGCCATCCGGCTGTACCGTACAGGAAATCTCAACAACATCCGTATCCAACAGTCCCGGAATCGCGCCATTATTCGGCACGCAGAAAATCATTTCTGTCGGCTTTCCTGTCTGCTGTGCCCTGATAAACTGGAGCGCCACACCTGCATACCCCCCGTCATCGCGGGAAAAAAGGTCAAATGTAAACGGTTCCGGGCGGCACACTTTTGTCTCATTTTTCATATACATCGCCGAACGCTTTCCGTGCCATTTTACATATGTCTCAATGCAGGCGTCAAAATCCTTCCCTGGATCCAGCCTCGAGAGTTCTTCCGTCATATGACGGTTCACATCCCGGATAACCTCACCGCGCGTAACCCCTGCTTCCAGAATATTTTGCACCGCTTTCTCCGGATAAAAAAAGTAATACAAGTATTCGTTTAAAGCGCATCCAAATTTATGGGCAAGTTCTTTTGAAAAAAAACGCATATCCGTCTCTGTATAAACGCGGTCATCATCCAGCAGAACCGGCAGCATTTCTTTGCCTTCCATTTTCACGCTCTCAAAAAAAGAAAGATGATTCAGACCGTAACAGGTCGCCGTCACCTTCTCCGGCTCCACCCCGTACAGCTTCGCAAAGCCTCTTAGCATTCCAGTA
Source organism: uncultured Marvinbryantia sp. (assembly GCF_905201705.1). Classification (GTDB taxonomy): domain Bacteria; phylum Bacillota; class Clostridia; order Lachnospirales; family Lachnospiraceae; genus Marvinbryantia. The sequence continues at coordinate 140,037 of NZ_CAJKOX010000001.1, read as the reverse complement.
GGAGCATCACAGATACCATAAGTAAAATCATACCCCATATCCCGAAGAGTCTGCGATACCACCCCTGCCGGATTGGTAAAATTGAATACCTTTGCCTGCGGCCTGGCATATTTGCGGATCAGTTCACAATATTCCGCCAGCGCCGGCACACTGCGCATGGCAAAGGAAAACCCCGCCGCACCAGTTGTCTCCTGTCCCAGCACACCTTTTGCAAGGGCAATTTTTTCATCATCAATGCGCTTATCATCCTCCCCCACACGGATTGTGGTGATAATATAGTCGGCGTCCCTCACTGCCTCCACTGCATCCGTCGTCAGGGAAAACTTCCAGCCCGGATAGATACGCAGCGCCACCTGCCGCGCCAGTTCTCCGTAAATATTCAGCTTCTGCTCATTATTGTCCATAAATACTACTTCATCAATCGAAAGCTCCTCTGCATTCTGGGCAAGACTTTTTGCAAGCATCATAGAGCGGACGCCTCCGCCGCCAATTACCGTCATTTTCATATTGTTTTTCCCCTTTTTCTGTCAATTTTCAATAATCCGACTGATCCATACGGAATAACCGGTTAATCAGCATAACAATCAATACCCCCGCCGTAATCAGCAGCACGCTCAGTGAATTGCTATAACCATAATTATTTTCAGTAAATGCCGTTTTATAAATATATAGCGGCAGATTCAGCGTGCGGTTTCCCGGTCCGCCATTTGTCGTCAGATAAATCAGTTCAAATTCCTTCAGCATACTTGTCGCTGCTACGATCACGCACGTCCCCAGCGTATTTCTCGTCATGGGCAGAATCACTTTGGTATTGGTCTGCCATGCTGACGCGCCGTCCAGGCGCGCCGCTTCAAGAAGATCGTCCGGTACCGAGCTGATCCCTGCCAGCATCAGGATCGTGACCATCCCCGGATAGAGCAGCCAGCCCATAGTGACCGCAGGCAGCGCTGTCCGGGAGTTAAAATACCAGTTAATCTCCACCTTATGTCCGCTCACCAGGCTCAGAAAGCTGTTCAGCAATCCGCTGTCCGTCTTAAATACATTCAGAAGAACCATCGCCAGCGCCGCTGTAGAAATTACATTAGGCAGCATACAGATCGTACGGAATACCTTCCATCCACGAAATCTTTTCGCCAAAATAAACGCCAGGAGCGTCCCCAGGAAGACATGAACCGTTGACTGTAAAACAACCCACAGCGCCGTATGCCAGAATGCTGCGGTAACATTTTTATCGGTCACTGCCTTCAGATAATTTTCTGCCCCGGCAAAACTCAACGGCTGCCCGATCCTCCAGTTAAAAAAGGAGGTCAAAACCACCATGATCAACGGAACGAGGTAGATAAACAGAAACAATAGCAGGCAGGGAAATATAAAAATCGCCAGCGTACTTTTTTTGGGTTTCATAGTCTTCTCCTTTTAACCGGTCAGCTAAGGTAAACTGACCGGTATTCCAAAATTACAAACAGTCATCGTGCGGCTGCATCGTCAAGCGCCTGTACAAATTCTTCCGGCGTAATCGAGCCGTCCGCCAGCAACGGATACTGTACGCTCACTTCATCTACTACCGTCGCATGCCATAAGCTCTGATAATCATTGATCGAGCGGTCTGCCGCATCCGCCAGACTGACAGTCTTTTCCACCTGCGGATAGACATCCGCAGCCTCGATCGCACAGTCCGGAGTAACGCTGCACATTTCCAGATCCAGTCTCTGGCTTTCCTCACTGGTCATAAATTTCACGAATGCCAACGACGCCTCAATTTTTTCCGGCGTCTTGCTGGCAATGCTCCATCCCACCTGACCGCTGTTATACATCACGTTGCCCGGAAATGCCGCCACCTCAATCTTATCAGCAAAATCTTCCGCCACCACGCTGGTATCATAAAACTTAGAAACCATCCATGGACCATTGGCAATGATCGCTGTCTTTTCATTAAAGAAATTATTGGCAGCCGCCGCATAATCACCGCCCAGCGCGTCTGCAGTCGTATAATTCTGGAACATATTCTGAATCTGCCCCGCTGCCCGGATAAGGTCATCGTTCACATAGCTCTCAGGCTGGTTCGTGTTCATAAATGCTTCCCCTTCGTCGGAGTCTGCCGCCATTGCCCCCATGAACAGGCTGGTGCACCATCCTGAATCCGACGTATCCATCGACACCGGCGTAATTCCCGCTTCCTTCAGTTTCTCACAGTCCTCAAAAAATTCATCCCAGGTCGTCGGCGCCGACTCAATTCCCGCCTGTGCAAACAGCTCCGTGTTATAGAAATAACCAATGGTCTGGCGGATATACGGCACTGCATAAAGTCTGCCATCACGTGAATTTACATTTTTTCCGACCTCGCTCATAAAATCGTACCATTCCGCATCCTCCTCCACGTACGGAGTTAAATCCACAAGCTTGTCTTTCATGGAATCGATCAAATTGTAACCGCCGGTCACTATCACATCCGGCAGATCATCAGCACTGTAGAGCACCTTCATTTTATCAATATAATTCTGGTCGCCCGGGATCTCCTCAACTACAACCTGATACTGTCCGGCATATTGCTCGTTAAATGCTTCCACGCGATTCTTCACCCATTCTGTCTGGGACGCAGTACCGCACATAAAGGTCGGAAAGCTGATTTCCACAACTTCTCCTTCTGCAGCTGCGCCGGTACCAAGTCCCGCTGCCATCGCCAGCATAAGCATAACGGAAGTAACTTTTTTGGTTTTTTTCATGATAATCTCTCCTTTTCTTCTTTGTATTTTACAGTCCGACTGTTTTTATAAATGCACGTCTGCACTTATTACCTCTTAATCTTACCGGCATTAAAAATCCTCATTCTGCAGAGCTGCCGTTCTTTTGACGCACCCCTATCCCTTTACGGACCCCGCCACCATGCTGCTGGTAATCTGCTCCTGCAACAATATGAACACCAGAATGCTCGGCAGCATCGACATCGTAATCGCTGCAAACATCGCGGTATAGTCAAAAGAAAACTGCGAAGAAAAATAATTCAGCGCCAGCGGCAGCGTGCGTATCGCCTCGCGCTTTGTTAACACCAGCGCAAACATAAACTCATTCCAGCTTGTGAGAAAATGCAGCGTAGCCGCCGTAGCAAGTCCCGCCTTGGACATCGGCATAATTACATAAAAGAAAATTCGCAGCGGGCTTGCGCCATCAATCGCTGCCGCCTCATCGATCTCCCGCGGTATGTTCAAAAAAGTTCCTCTGAGAATAAACAAAGAAGTCGGAAGCCCCAGTGCCGCATACACCAAAATCAGCCCCGCCCTGCGGTCGAGCAGGTTCACCCGGCTCATAATCAGGTAAATCGGCATAAGCAGTGCCGAAACAGGAATCAGCAGCGAAGAGGACAACATGGTTGTAAAAAGCTTCTTTCCCCGAAACTCATATCTTGCAAGCGCATAGGCCGCCATGGATACCAGCAATACGCTGATCACGGTATTGACCACAGAAACGAAAAGGCTGTTCCCGAAAAATTTAAAGATCGGCGCCATATCCAGCGCGCGCCGGTACCCATCAAAGGCAAAGCCGGAGGGAAGTGCAAACGCCGAATCTAAAATCTCCTTATTGCTTTTAAAGGAAGAAAAAATTACCCACAAAAATGGTCCCACGCAGAGAATCACCGTATATATCAGAAACAATATCTGCAGTAATTTAAAAAAGGTTTTCTTCGCAGCTTCCTTTCTCATTTTCCTTCTCCTCTCTCGCCAGACAGCTCCCCCGCACGATCATCGAATGCGGCAGCATGATTTCCCTGCTGACCTCTACCATATTTCCCTTCCGGAAAAACTCTACAGTGCAGCGCACAAAATCATCGAGCGGCTGATGCATGGTCGTCAGCTGCGGACGCAGCTGCTCCGCTACAGGCAGATCATCAAAGCCCAGCACAGACACCTCCTCCGGCACCCGTACCCCCAGATCCTGCAATCCGCGCACAGCGCCGCATGCCATTTCATCACTAAAGGCGAAAATCGCCGTAAAATCCAGTTTTTCCCGCACAAGCTCCTGCGCATACCGGTATCCGTTTTCATAAATCAGCGTCCCATAACGCACATAGGGTTCTGCAAACGAAAGCCCGGCCTCCTCCATTGCCCGCGCACAACCTATCATCCGCTGATAGCTGGCGTTGATGCCCACACCATAGTTAGTAAAAAATACAATCTTTTTATGCCCCAGACTCAGAAGGTATTTTGTCCCCTCATAGGCAGCAGCCACATCATTGACATGGATATAAGCGCCGCTTTGCATGCTCACAGAAGCCTCCCCGCAGAGTACCACCGGAATCCCCATTTTATGCGCAAGCTCATGGATAGGAAAATCTCCGTCCTCCTCAAAAAGGATCAGCCCCTGCGCCCGCACTCTCGTCAGCATTTGTTTCAACTGCCCCGCCTCCATACGGCTGACCGGAAGCAAAATAATCTGAAAATCATAGAGCGGCATATGCTCCATAAACCGCTGCATCAGCTCTGTATAAAAAGCCATCCTCTTCTGCGGCACCACCAGCACGATCGGACCGTTCTTTCCCCGCTCCGCCTGCTCCTCCTCACCAAGTACTTCTCTGATTTTCGCCGCAATTGGCTCACTCACATTTTCCGCACCTGTAAAATATCGCGAAACCGTAGCAGGAGACACCCCTGCCCTCTTGGCAACTTCTCTTACTGTCATTTCGGTTCTTCACTCCCTTTGTTTCATTTGTTTCTGAAACACTTTTTTATTTCCTTCATTTCTCTTGTTGTAATTATAGAATTATACGAAAAATTTGTCAATATATTTCTCTTTATTTTTTATATTTTGGTTATTTTTATATAATCTGTCATGGTTCCGAAGTTTGTTTCTGAAACATTTTTTAACTAGACAGTGGTAATTTCCCCTTCAAATGTGCGCCCGACGGACACAAAAAACGGCGAAGCTTCCACCCCGCCGTTTTGCATTTATGCTATTTCTTGATTACCATGAACCATCACAGCTTCCTCAAAGGTCTCCATCTGTGAAGACAGGCATCCTACACAGTGCATACCACATCCCATCAATACTGCTGCCATATTCGGATGATGGTTTTAAACTACTCAGCTTTCAAATACGGCAGCCGCTTCCTCCAGATATTCCGTCACCGGAAGATGCTGCGGGCAGACGCCCTCACATTGTCCGCACTTCACACAGGCAGACGCCGCGCCGCTTTCCTTCACGGTATTTTTATAGTTTGCAGTCGCCTTTTCACTCTTTCCATAGAGGCGCACCTGATTTACACACTTAAAGATATCCGGGATCTTAATCTGCTGCGGACAGCCCTCCACGCAGTAGCGGCAGGCAGTGCAGCTGATGGTCGGAACAGAACGGATTGCCTTTACAGTCTCCTGTACAGCCTCCATTTCTTGCCCGGAGAGCGGCTGGAAATCAGACATGGTCTGCAAATTGTCCTCCATCTGGCTCTGATCAGACATGCCGCTGAGGACCGCCATCACATTGTCAAGCGATGCGCAGAAACGGATACCCCAGGAAGCAAGCGACGCCTGCGGCCTGCACTCTTTCAGAATCGCCTCCGGCTTTTCCGGAAGAGATGCCAGTGTTCCGCCCTTTACCGGCTCCATCACCACTACCGGAACCCCATGCTTCACAGCCACCTCATAGCATTTGCGCGACTGAACCTTTTCGTCCTCCCAGTCCATATAATTAATCTGAAGCTGCACGAACTCCACTTCCGGATGCTTTGTGAGCAGCTCATCCAGCATCTCTGCGGTATCATGGAAGGAAAATCCAAAGTGACGGATCAGCCCCTGCTCCTTCATCTTCTGCGCCCAGCTCCAGCAGTCATACTGGTCAAAAATCGAAATACTGGATTTCTGCACGGCATGAAGCAGATAGTAGTCGAAATAGCCTGCGCCCGTGCGTGCGAGCTGCTCGTCAAAAATGCGCTGCACATCCTCCCGGCATTTCATCTCCCATGCCGGAAGCTTCGTCGCCAGGGTAAAGCTCCCACGCGGATGCCGGTTCACCAGCACCTCCTTCACTGCCATCTCCGAGGTGCCCTCGTGGTACACATATGCCGTATCAAAATAGGTAAAGCCCTTTTCCAGAAATGCATCCACCATCTGACAGACTGCCGGAATATCAATCTTTCCGTCCTCCAATACCGGCAGGCGCATCAGCCCAAAGCCAAGCTTCTTATTTGGTCTTATACTTGTTTCTTTCATGTTCATATCCCCCTTCTTTTGTCGTAACCGCTTTTTTTCTATCATACCCCAAACGTTCCTTTTCGTAAAGAAAATTCTTGCCTGCACAGCAGGGTGCCGTATGCCAGTGTCACACGGTTGGCACGGACCGAGCCAAATCATAAGCCTGTAACTTGAAGGCTGAGTAGTTGCATCTTCAGACATGCAAAAACGGCGGGACCTCTGCCCCGCCGCTCCACATTTCCATTATTTTATTTTCCAACGCTCTGCAGGTATGCGTTCAGTCTTGCCACCAGCAGATCTGTCGGGATTCCGTGAACCATCGCAGCCTCTTCGAGGGATTCCATCTGTGAGGACGGGCATCCTACGCAGTGCATTCCGCTTCCCATCAATACTGCCGCCATATTCGGATCCAACTGGAGAATTTCTCCAATCAGCATTTCTTTCGTAACGTTTGCCATGATCGTGACCTCCTATTGTTCATTATCAATTACTGATAACTCATTATAAGGCCAAATCTGACTTCCGTCAAGTGGCTGCGCGCGTTCAAAAAGTTTTGTTTGACAAGCACACATATTTCGGCTAGAATAAAAATAGAATAAATCAGTGGACACCACTGATTGGGCTGGTCGAAAGACCCTGGTCCACCGAGCGGCGGGGAATTTCCCCGCCATTTTTATTGTCACCTTTCAGCCAATTTTATAGTGCAAAAACTTGTAAGCCACCAAGGAAAAAAATGTCAGAAAAAATACTGAGCGTATTCATTGATGAATCCGGCGATTTCGGACCATATGAGGCGCATTCCCCATATTATCTGGTCGCTATGGTTCTACATAACCAAAATATAGATATTTCCAACAACATAAGCAGCTTTGAAGAGCATCTGCGTAACCTTGGATATATCCAGCATGCGGTACACACCGGCCCGCTGATTCGCAGGGAATCTGTCTATGCAAATGACCTCGTTGAAGACAGAAAACGTCTTTTCAATGCTCTGTTTCATTTCTGCAGAAAACTGGACATCCACTACGCATGCGCAAAGATCCGGAAAAGCGAATGCCCCGACGTAATCACTATGACAGCAAAGCTTTCCAAAGAAATCGCCAAAATCCTGCGTACTAATGAAAATTTCTGGAATAGCTTCGATAGCGTAATTGTATATTACGACAATGGGCAGATAGAACTCACTAAAATACTGACATCTGTTTTCAGCACCTTATACGCACATGTTGAATTCCGTAAGGTAAAACCGGTGGACTACAAATTATTCCAGGTAGCCGATTTAATATGCACTCTGGAACTGCTCTCCGAAAAAGCAGAATCAGGCTCTTTCTCAGCATCAGAATTGGATTTTTTCGACAACGTGAGAGATTTTAAGAAAAATTATTTGAAACATATCAAAAAGAAGATGTTATAAGTTAAGCGTCTCCTGTGTGACTATATTAACCGATGGCATATCTCTATACGCCCTATCCTTATCTGTTTTCTTAGTCATATACCGTCACCTTGAAAGAAAGTTGTTGTCTCACTTTACACACGCGACAAGTTGACTGATGCTTTGCATGGAATCTGTGGTTTTGATACCTACTTTAAATTTATTACTAAAAGGCATATGAAAACTATTCAGAAAAAAAGTAAAGGGAAGGAATAAATTACTATATTTCATAACAACGACAAAAATCGCTACATTGCCCATATTTTCAGGCATTGTAGCGATTTTTTCTTCCGTCAAGTGGCTGCGCGCCAATTACTGCTTCACCCTTACCCAGACCGACATTTCTCCCTCTGAGCGGTTCGCCCACGCATAGTAGGGAATAAACTTCAGCGTCTGTTTTTTATAGACCGGCTTGCGGTATGTGCGGTATAACGTGTGCTCATCCCACTCATTTTCCGACAATCGCCATCCTTCTGTCGCGATCGTCACTGTACCGCCCAGAAATTCCGGCTCCCGCTTTAACGTAAACGCGGCATCCTCCGACAGGTAAAGCTCCTGCAGTTGATCGCCGTTATCCGCTTCCTCCAGACAGTACACCAAAGGCCCCCGCATCACCGCCATCTTCCCGACGTCGTCACGCACCCTCGGATTAGCTGCCATACATCTCACCGGCATTTCCAGATGAATCCCGATGGTATCACCTGTCCGCCATGTCCGCTGCAAATACAGATAGCCTTTCTCCGGCGTTTCCTGACAGCGGCTCCCGTTTACCGAAGCTGTCCAGTTCTCACACCACGCCGGTATGCGCACTGCCACGGTAAATTCTGTCGGCTGCTCATTTTCAATGCGAATGCGGATGTCTTCATCCCACGGATACTCCGTTTCCAGATGAAGCGTGCTTAGATGTCCGCCAACCCCGGTGCGCAGCTCTGCGGCTGCAAAGAGATTTACAAACACCGTATCTTCGCTCTGTTCAAACATATATCCGCCCAGCGACGCCAAAAGTCTTGCGATATTCGGCGGGCAGCACGCGCAGGCAAACCACTTCTGGCGCTGCACATCCACATGGCGTTTGTAGAAATCCTTCCTGGACGCCTCCGGCTGTACTTCCAGCGGATTGACATAAAAGAACTTTTGTCCGTCCAGCGACATACCGCTGATGATGCTGTTATAAAGGCAGCGCTCCATGATATCCGTATATTGACCGTCCCTGGTAATCTCAAACATCCTTCTGGCAAAAAACACCAGCCCGATCGACGCGCAGGTTTCCGCATACAGCGTATCATTTGGCAGATCATAGTCAAAAGTAAACGCCTCGCCATACTCCGAAGAGCCGATCGCTCCGGTAAGGTACATCTGCTTCTCAACAATGCTTTTCCAAAGCCTCTCGCAAGCCGCAAACAGCTCCTGATCCTCCGTCATTGCTGCCACTTCCGCCATACCGGAATAAAGATATACGGCACGCACCGCATGTCCTTCCGCTCTTTCCTGATCCCGCACCGGTTTGCCGGCCTGATAATACTGATCCTGAAAATAGCTTTCCTTCCATTTATATTCGTTATGGAAGCGTTCCCGCTCTTCGGCAAAAAACAACGGTTTCTGCCCCCGCTCGTCAATAAAATACTGCGCAAGCTTCAGGTGGCGTTCTTCTCCCGTAACCCCATACAGCTCCACCAGCGCCATCTCCGCCACCTCATGTCCCGGATATCCGCGAAGCTTGCCTTCCTCGCGTCCAAAATTACGGTCTGCGCAATCCACATAGCGAATTGCCGTATCCAGAAGCTTCCGCTTGCCGGTGGCACGGTAATAAGCCACCGCCGCCTCCGTCATATGCCCAAGAATATAAAGCTCATGGTTATCCATCACATTGGTAAATCGCTTCTCAATTCCCGTCAGGATATAATAGGTGTCCAGATACCCGTCCGGCTGCTGTGCTGCAGCAATGATCTCGATCGCTTCATCCGCAGTGGCTTCCATTTGGGCATCCGGATGCCACATCAAAGAATATGCCACTGCTTCCAGCCATTTATAGACGTCGCTGTCCTGAAAAACCCTGCCGCGAAAAGTTCCGCCGCCCGCGGCTGCCGCGCGGAAATTTGCCATTCCATAGCTGGGCTCGGCCCCTTCCACTCTGTCATTGAGCGCCTCCCACTCGTAAGGAATCATCCTGCAGCGCACCAATTCCATATAATTTTTCCAAAATCCATCCTTTACCGTTACGGCATCAAGATTTGCCATCTTCATCTTTTTTTCCAGCATGCATTCCTCTCCCGTCTTTTTTATTTTTTATAACGCATCATCCCTTCACGGAACCTGCCGTCAAACCTTCTATCATATACTTTTGTGCAAAAGAAAACAGAATGATCGTGGGGATCAGGGCAAGGATGGTTCCCGCCGCCATCTCCCCCCCCACTTAATATCATATTTCAGGATCAAACCGTTTAATCCAACCGGAATCGTCTTCAGGGAATCCTTGTCAATAAACATGATCGCCATGAAAAGCTCATTCCAGGAATTAATAAATGCAAAAATAAACGTCGCTGCTATTCCCGGCTTCATCAGCGGCACGATAATCTTTACCAGGCCCTGTCCGTATCCGCAGCCGTCGATCCATGCCGCTTCCTCCAATACGTTCGGTATTCCGTCAAAAAAGCTGCGGAGCGTCACAACCGAGAACGGGATCATCATATTCGTATAAAGCAGCGCCATTGTCCAGATGTTATTAGTCATATGGAGACTGGACAGCATTTGATACAGCGCAGGCAGCATAATAAAAGTCGGAACCATCTGTGTGATCAGGAAAAACAGCAGCAGAAGATTTTTCATGCGGAACTTAAACCTGGAAAGCACATATCCCGCGCAGATCCCTATAATACTCGCGAAAAATGCCGCGATCGTGGAAACCACCAGAGAATTTCTCATGTAGACGATAAAATTTCCTTTCCAGAGTATTTCCACGTAATTCACCCAGCTGATTTTCTCCGGAAGATACTTAACCGGAAAAGCATAAATCTCCGCCTGCGAACCCTTCAGGGATGTGACAAGCATCCAGTAAAACGGAAACATCACAACGATCAAAAACAGCCCCAGTATCATAAATTTGACGACCTTGCCGATCAATCTTTTCTGTTTCATATCCATATGATCAGTCCTCCCTTGTCAAACGATTGGAAACCAGCAGATAAATAGTGGCAAATAATGCCAAAAACAAAATCGACAATACTCCCACGGCAGATGCCAGACCATAATCCAGGCTCTGGACGAGCTGCATCATATAGGATGTCACAATATGCGAGGAACCTGCCGGACCGCCCTGTGTCATAGAATAAATCAGATCCGGGAAGTTAAAGATCCAGATGCACCGCATCAGAACGGTAAGAAGCAGTACGGATTTAATCGAGGGAACCGTCACATGAAAGAATTTATCAAAGGCATTCGCTCCGTCCACCTCCGCCGCCTCATACAATTCCGCATCGATCCCGCGCAGAGCCGCCGTGATCATGATCGTAAAATACGGTATTCCATACCAGATATTTGCCACAATACAAGACAGCAGCGCCGTATCCTTGCTCGCAAGCCATCCTACGGAAGATTCTATAAGTCCCAGGCGCATAAGAATGTCATTGATAACGCCGGACGTCCCGTTAAACATCCACCGCCACATAATACCGATCACAAAGCCTGATACTGCCCAGGGGAAGAAGATCAATCCCTGATAAATACTGGAACCCCGGAACTTCTTCTTCAGCAGCAGCGCCATGCCAAAGCCAATCGTCAGCTGAAAAAAGAGGGATATCAGCACCCATTTGGCCGTATTTTCTAAAATCTGATAAAAGTTATTGCCGATTCCCTGGGTAAACAGCTTCTTAAAATTATCCAGCCCAATCCATTTTATATTGCTCACATCCATCAGATTGTAGCTCTGAAAAGCCATCATGCTGCCCTTCAGCATCGGGTAATAAGTAAACAACAGCGGCAGAATAATCGCAGGAAGTACCATCAGGAAACAAAATCTTTTTCTTTTTCTGGTCAATGCATTACGCTTCATATTCTCCTCCTTTATTCCCACAGGCAGCGGCATAAGCGAAATGCCGGCAAAAATGGCTGCGACCTTCTTCTACCACTGCAAAACGGGGAAGAGGAACCATGCCCCTTCCCCATATCTCTTAAAGCTTTTTCCTTAATGAAACTTTTTTATAATCCCGGATTTCTCTTTAGAATTTCTCTCCCTCATCTGCATACGCCTGCGTCCAGTAATCGTCCAGCCAGGTAAGCAGCTCATCTGTCGTAATCTCATCTGTCAGCCACTTCTGGTACATGGTATCTACCTCGCTCTTGTAAGCGGCAAACGCATTATACTTCATCGGTGCGGAGCAGGTACGATAGGTATCGCCGTCATTTGCCATATCCATGTAGATCGAAAAATGGCTTTCTTCGAAATAGCTGTCCATCTCCGCCGCTGTCGTATGGATCGGGATCGTCGCATAGTTTTTGCAGAAATATGTATTATTCTCCGCGTTCGACAGATAGAGAATAAAATCCGCCACCTCATCAGGATGCTCCGTGAAAGAGGTCATGCTCCATCCGCTGAAACCATTCGGGAATACAGCCTGTCCGGACGGACCTGTCGGGAACGGAACCAGATCCCATGTGCCCTCTTCAAGGTCTGCTTCACAGGAAGAGATTACCTCCGGATCCTGGATCAGCATTGCCGCCGTACCGCCGATAAAGCCCTGTACCATTTCCGCAAATCCCCATGCGATAGAGTCTGCCGGTGAGCAATCGGTAAACAGGCTCTTGTAAAACTCCAGTGCCTCTTTGGTTTCCGGCAAAGTGAAGATCGTCGCGCCATTGCCATCCTTTAAGAAATATCCGGCATCTGTGCTTGCCAGCTGATCGGTACCAAGCCAGCTCCAGATCACGGTATCGGCATACATATAGCCAAGCGTCGCTCCGCGGAAGGCAAAGCCGTAACGGTTCGCATCGGTATCCGTCAGCGCCACGCCCGCGTCATAGATTTCCTGCCAGGTAGAAGGCGTCTCAATTCCGGCTTCCTCTAACCAGTCTGTGTGCACATACAGTCCGCGCCAGAGGAAACCATACGGCATCATGTAAGCTGCATCCCCGGTATTATAGATCGCCTGCTGTGCAGCCTCCGTCAGCGTGTCCTTCTCCTCCCATGCATCCAGATACGAATCCATCGGCTGGATCCACTGATTGTTCACGTACTGAGTAATCGTAAGATCACGCGCTTCCACGATATCGCAGCCGGAACCGCTCATCAGCATCTGCGTAATTTTGTTGTCCGCATTCTCAAGAGGAGGAGAAATGATCTCGATGGTAATATTCGGATGCTCCTCCTCATACTTGTCGGCAATCTCACGGATGATCGCCGTTCTTTCCGCGCTTGTCAGGGATTCCACCATGGTAATGGTAATATCCTCCCCGTCTGCAGCCGCCACGCTGACTGCATTACCCGGAAGCAGCGTTGCACACATAGCAACAGACATCAGTAAACTAACCGTTCTTCTTGTTCTCTTCATTTCTTTTCCTCCTTTTTTATATTTGAGAAAGTGCCTGTTCCAGATCTGCGATCAGGATATCTTCACCTTCCAAACCACAATGGATACGGATCACATTCGCCTGCGCGCCCAGCCACGCAGTCTCTTCCTCTGTCATCCGTGCATACGGTACCTCTGCCAGGCTTTCAAAGCCTCCCCAGGAAACTCCTATCTGAAATACCTGCAGCAATTCGCACAGTTTCTTTGCCTGCTCCACGTTTCCGTCTATCTCAAAGCTCATCAATCCGCTGTTGCCGCGCTGCTGCCGCTTCATCAGCTCATATTGCGGAAAAGACGCCAGCCCCGGATAATGTACACAGGCAATTTTCTCATGTCCTTCCAGAAACTCCGCCACTGCCATCGCTGTCTTTTCATGCTGACGCAGCCTTACCTCCAGCGTGCGCAGGCCGCGCAGGGCAAGCCATGCCTCCATCGGTCCCAAAATCCCGCCGTACAGCTCGCGGTGATGTGAGATCTTCTGCAGCAGTTTTTTGTCTTTCGCCACCAGCACGCCGCCGATAATATCACTGTGTCCTCCAATATATTTGGACAGCGTATGCATAACAATATCCACGCCCAGATCCAGAGGATTCTGAAAAATCGGTGTACAGTATGTATTATCAATATAGACCATCGCTCCATGCTTTTTGGCGATCCCCACAACAGCGCGGATATCCTGCAGGCGCATCATGATAGATGCCGGACTTTCTAAAATCACCAGTGCGGTCCGGTCTGTGACCGCCTCCTCGATTTCCTGTATGTCGTCGCCCATCACAAACGTAACATCCATCTGAAAATATTCCCGGCAGTATTCGTTGGTGAATTTCTTCAATGGACCATAGACATTGCGGATGCAGACAATATGGTCCCCGGCCCTGCATACTGTCATTACTGCAGTCGCTGCCGCTGCCATCCCGGAAGCAAATGCATAAGCGCGGGTTCCATGCTCCAAAGCCGCAATCTTGTCCTCCAGGATCCTTACCGTGGGATTCTGTACACGGCCGTACACATACGTGTTCGGATCCTCTGTATCGGCGTCAAAATACGCATCCATCGTCTGAAATGTATTCAGCGAATTCATAAAAACCGGCGGAACAACTGCATTGTAGTAATGCTCATTATGTTCTGCAAAGTGTGTCCCGATCAATCGGGGATCGCTGGAAAAATCATATCCCTCTCTCATCGTTCCTGCCTCCCTGTCTCTTTCCCGTGCTCTATAGCCTCTTTTTCATTGCTATAAGCTATATATCTATATGCTATAATATAGGTTGATGTACTATAAAGCGTTTTTTCAAACGCTTATTTTATCATTGCATACTCTATCTCCTCGCGGAGATCATCGAGAATCGCCTCATTTGCCTGCCAGGCTTTTTTATAATCCCGCTCCCGGATCGCCAGATACAGTTTTTCGTGAAACGGCAATCCTTTTTCAAACGGTTCCTCGATTCCCAGCGGATGTCCTGCCCAAAACTCATCTAACCAGCCGCTGATCGAACTCAGCACACTCGACATCACATCATTATGGCAGCAGCTGTAAATATACCCATGAAACGCCTTATCCTCCGCCGCTTTCGGCTCTTTGGCATAAAATTTATCCATGAGGATCTCCGTCAGCTCGCCCAGCTTCCCAATTTCCTCATCTGTGATACGGTGAACCACCATCTTCAAAATCTCTTTTTCCAGTACGGCACGAACCTCCAGAATCTCCAGAAGCTTTTCCTTTTCCTGATGAAAAGAAATCGTCATCTGGATCCTGTCCTGCTGGTAGCGCTCACCCACATAAACGCCCTTTCCATTGCGGACCTCCAAAAATCCCTGGCCTTCCATGCTGCGTATCGCTTCCCGCAGAGAAGTTCTGCTGACGCCCATCATCTCCACAAGTTCGCCCTGCGACGGCAGCTTTTCACCGGACTTCAAACCTTCATCTTTTATATAGTCCTGAATATATTTTGTAATTTCTGATTGCAGGGACATTTTCTTTATTGGGGACCTCATTGCTGCTTCTCTCCTAATGTAGTTACTTATATATATTGCCTGTCTCGCAATCTATATGCTATATTATAGGTTGTCCTGTGCATTCTGTCAAGAAAAACTTTTCTTTATCGCTGAATTTAATTGAAATTGACCAAAAAAAAATACTACAAAAGAGCTGTTATAACCGAAATGAACAGCAACATAAAAAATCACACCAGCCGGAGCGTGTCACCGGGATTATCATTGTGAGACCGGACACCTCCGATACGGGCGAACCGCACTCCTCCCAGAACTGGTGTGATACAGATATTATAGTACCGCCCATCGGAAAATGCAAGGACGGCTTTGCCGCTTTTCACAGCTTTATTTCACCGAATTTCCTGCAGATACTTCATTTTACCCTCCTCTGCCTGCTGCATTCTGCGCTCCCGTTTATCGGTCGCTTCCTTCAATAGTTTATAGGCTGACGCAAACGTAGGAACCCCCAGAAGCATTCCAATCGGGCCGCCAAGGCTGCCGCCAATCGTGATTGCCGCCAGCACCCACATGCTCGGCAAATTTACTTTTGCCCCGACTACCCTCGGATATATCAGATTTCCTTCCACCTGCTGCAGTGCTATGAAGAAAATGACAAACACCACCGCCTTGACCGGGCTTTCTGTCAGAATCAGAAACGCCCCGATAAAAGCGGCAATAAATCCTCCGACGTACGGGATCAGAGCGGTGACGCTCACAAGCGCCCCGACCATCGGCGCGTAAGGCATACGGAGAATCAGCATCCCTATCGTACAGAGTGTGCCCAGAATGATTGCCTCCGTTGTCTGTCCTGCAATAAAAAGATGAAAAACGCCTCCGCAGACAGAAGCCACATGTATAATTCCAGCTCCCACTTTTTCCGGCAGCCAGACACGGATTAATCTGCGCACCTGCCTGCTGAGCTTTTCTTTGTTTGCCAGAATATAAATGGCAAACACAAAGCCGACAATACCGTTGACCACAGAGGAAACAGCAATGCTGATTGCTCCGCCGGCTTTATTGAGAATAGAATTGCCAAGCTGCTTTAAAACGTTCTCCAAATCTCCCCGCAGACGTATCCAGTCAATATCGATGCGGGAAAGATATTCGCCAAACGGTATTTCCGAAAAGTCGGCGCTGTTCTCCAGTGCCGCCAGCTCATCCAGCAGCTCGACCACCGCAGAGGACACTGCCGCCACTGCATTGACCAGCTCCGGTATCACCAAAACCGCGACGCTGATAAATATCCCCAGTACCAGAATCAGGGAAAGCACGATCGCCAGCGGACGTCTCGCCCGCTCCTTCCGGGGCGTCGGATTCTTTCTGAATAAGTGCCGCTCGATGAAACACAGCGGGACATTCAGAACCAGCGCTGCGATCATGCCTGCCAGCAGCGGCTCCAGTAAATCAAGCATCCAGGAAACAGCGTAAGCGATTTCTGAAATATAACGGACGCCGAGAAAAATAAGAATGCAGGCGGCCACAGTGCCGATAACCCATTTCGAAAGCTGCTTGCGCTGCTCACTGTTATCAAAAAACATATCCTGGCATTTCCTCCTTATCTTCAGTAATTATTCTTTTACCAGTCCGACCGCCTTGGACAGCTCCATCACCAGCAGCGGTACAAAAATCAGACCGGCAGCCTGCAGATACAGTTTTCCCGGAAGCAGAACCAGTCCGAAGGCGGTGCGCAGCGGTGTGAACAGAACCAGGCAGACCAGTGCAGCGGAAATCAGCACCGCACGGTTAAGGTTATGGTTGGTAAACACCCCGGTCTTAAACAGGGAATGATGCGAGCGCATATTAAACGCATGGATTACCTGCGAGAACGCCAGCACCATAAATGCCATTGTCTGTCCGCCTGCCACGGACGCGGTCTGCGTCTCTCCCAGCCAATAAGCAATTAAGGAAAGCGTACCGAACATAATGCCCTGCAATACTACGCGGATTCCAAGCCCGTGCGAAAACAGGCTCTCGTTTTTCGGTCTGGGCTTACGGTTCATGACATCCGGCTCCACAGCCTCCATGCCGAGGGCGATAGCGGGCAGGCTGTCCGTCACCAGGTTAATCCATAAAAGTTGCATACTCATCAGCGGCGATTTGTGCCAGAGCAGCATCGCGACAAATACCAGCACCACCTCGCCGATATTGGTTCCAAGAAGAAAGCCTGTTACCTTGCGGATATTGGCATAGATGCCGCGCCCCTCCCGGACAGCCTCCACAATCGTGGCAAAGTTATCGTCCGTCAGCGTCATATCCGCCGCACCCTTGGCAACGTCCGTTCCGGTGATGCCCATCGCGCAGCCGATGTCCGCCGCTTTAAGCGCCGGCGCGTCGTTTACACCGTCGCCTGTCATGGAAACAATCTGCCCCTTCCGCTGCCACGCCTTCACAATACGGATTTTGTTTTCCGGCGAAACGCGGGCGTAAACGGCAATCTTCTCCACCTTTTCATCCAGCTCCCGCTCCGGCATCGCATCCAGCTCCGGACCGGTGATCGCCAGCCCTCCTTCTTTCTGGATCCCCAGCTCCTTTGCGATCGCCGACGCGGTGGCGATATGGTCGCCGGTAATCATTACCGGGCGGATGCCCGCCTTCCGGCAGACTGCCACAGCCTCCTTCGCCTCCGGTCTTGGCGGGTCTATCATGCCAGCCAGCCCCAGAAACTGCAGTCCTCTTTCCAGCTCCTCACTCTCCGGTTTTTCCGGAACCTGGTCTATCTCCTTATACGCAATCGCGAGCACGCGCAGCGCGCTTTCACTCATGCTCTCCACAATCTGTCCGGCTCTTTCCAGATTTCCGCCGACGCAGCGGTCAGAGAGCACATCAAAGGCGCCCTTGACGATCACGATATTTTTCCCGTTCATCCGGTTGACGGTCGTCATCAGCTTCCGGTCGGAATCAAACGGGATTTCCGCCAGTCTCGGATATGCCATATTAAGCTGCTCCTTCGGCATCCCGTTATTGTAAGCCGCCAAAACAATGGCGGTCTCCGTCGGATCCCCGATGTGCTGCTCCTTTGTCCCGTGGAATATCACCGAGCCGTCGCTGCAGAGAGTACCCAGCTCCAGCAGTGTGCGGATTTTCTCTGAATTTTTGCCGGAAATCAGCTCCGGCTCCTCCATTCCGTCCACCCAGGCTTTTACCAGCGTCATCCGGTTCTGCGTCAGCGTTCCTGTTTTGTCAGAGCAGATTACGGACGCACTGCCAAGCGTCTCCACAGCTGGCAGCCGCCGGATAATGACGTTCTTTTTCACCAGACGCTGAACCCCGATGGACAGCACAATCGTCACGATAGCGGGAAGCCCTTCCGGAATCGCCGAAACCGCCAGGGATACGGCAGTCATGAAAATCTCCAGCGCCGGAATGCCGCTTGCCAGGCCTACCACAAAAATAATCGCGCAGGCTGCCAGCGCCAGAGCGCCAAGATATTTTCCAAGCTGCGCCAGCTTTTGCTGCAGCGGCGTCTGTCCCTCTTCCTCGCTGTCCAGCAGATTTGCGATTTTTCCCATTTCCGTATCCATTCCGGTGGCTGTGACAACAGCAGTTGCCGTACCGTAGGTAATAGAGCAGCCGGAGAACACCATATTCACGCGGTCTCCCAGGGGCGCCTTTTCCTCTATGATAGCCTCCGCATCTTTTTCGGCAGGAACCGACTCTCCGGTAAGGGCGGATTCCTCGCTTTTCAGGCTCACGCTATGCAGCAGCCTGGCGTCAGCCGGGACAAAATCCCCCGCCTCCAGCCGGATAATATCGCCGGGCACAAGCTCTGCCGCATTGATCACCGCTTCCTCACCGCCGCGGATTACCCGCGCGTGCGGCGCCGACATACCCTTCAGCGCTTCCAGTGCTTTTTCCGCCCGGCTCTCCTGGACGACGCCCATAATGGCATTTAAAACCACAATCAGCAGAATCAGGACCGGTTCAAAAAAGCCTTCGGCATCACCCTCCAGACAGGCGACGACGAAGGAAACCGCTGCTGCCGCCAGCAGAATCAGTATCATGACGTCCTTAAACTGCGCAAAAAACCGCTGCAGATTGGTCTTTTTCTTTTTTTCGCGCAGCTTATTTTCTCCATACAAAGCGTACTTTTCCGCAGCCTGCTCCTGGCTTAGTCCGTGTAGCTGGTCGGAATTTAGTTCCTGTACCACAATTTCCCGTGTTTTTGCGTGTGCTGTCAATATAATTCCTCCTTCAAAAGTATGTTTTGTTTAGCATACCAGATGAGGGCTCCTTTTTCACTGGACATTTTTGCTTTCTGTCAGATTTTTCCCCATATTACATAAAATATTACATTTTGGGACATCCGGTGCAATCTGTCCGGACAAAAAAAGTGCTTCGCACGTCCCCGCAGCCCTCAGGCGCCTCCGGAAAGCATATTTTGCCACGCCGGTAATATATAAAAGAATCCCGGCAAAGGACTGCTTTCTCTGCCGGGATGCCGCCGGAAAACTATTACTGCCCATACCATTCACAGTAACGCAGAATTTCCGCTTTAATAATATTCGTTTTCGTTTAATGCCGTCACGATGCTGTCAATTCCCTGGATAATCATGTAGATTCCAATCAGGACGCCTGCCGAAAACAGCAGGATTGAGGGCCATATGATCATCATGCATCCCAGAACGATACCGATGATATTCATTACCAGTGAAAAATGGTAATAGCTGCGGTTGATAACATAGCGGACCGTATTAAGATGCGCCACCCTGGATACGCAGTGCGCGATAAACCAGATGGGAATCAGCATGATCAGCACCCACTTTCCCGCGTCCGGGTATACCAGAAGCATGACGCCCGCCATGATACTGAAAATACCGGAAATCAGGGAAACCACCGGACCGAAGCCGGTATAGCGCTCCGCTTTTACATAGTATACGATATCCGAAATACCGGTAATTACTGCAAGCACGCCGTAGAGAATGATAACCCATCTCAGTGTCCTGCCCGGATTGATAAGCATATAAACTCCAAATATCACCAGCAGAATGCCGATAATCAGCTGTAACCAGTCTATCCTTCTTCTCACTTTTCCACACCTCCCGTCCGATTCAGAATTTCCATAAATTCCTCGCCGGTGATGGTTTCTTTTTCATAAAGGAACATCGCCAGTTCATCCAGCTTCTGCCTGTTTTCCAGAAGAATATTGATGGCTTTTTCATGCTGCTTCTTTACAAGCTCCACAACCTTTTTATCTATCTCCTTCTGGGTATCCGCGGAGCAGGACAGAGAGGTGTCGCCGCCCAGGTACTGGTTCGTCACCGTTTCCATCGCGACCATGTCAAACTCCTCGCTCATGCCGTATCTGGTAATCATGGCGCGCGCCAGCTTTGTCGCCTGCTCGATGTCATTGGAAGCGCCGGTGGTAATCTCGCCGAACACGACCTCCTCCGCCGCACGCCCGCCGGTAAAGGTGGCAATCTTATTTTCGATTTCCTGCTTTGTCATCAGGTACTTATCGCCTTCCTCCACCTGCATGGTATATCCGAGCGCACCGGAGGTACGCGGAATAATCGTAATTTTCTGCACCGGAGCGGAATGGCTCTGCATCGCCGCGACAAGCGCGTGACCGATTTCATGGTACGATACCACTTTCTTCTCGTGATCCGAGAGCACCGTATTCTTTTTCTGGTATCCGGCGATAACGACCTCGATACTCTCCTCCAGATCCGACTGGTTTACCACCTTGCGCCCGCTGCGCACTGCCCGCAGCGCCGCTTCGTTTACAATATTCGCCAGCTCCGCGCCGGAAGCGCCGGAAGCCATTCTTGCAATGGTATGGAAATCCACGTCGTCGGCAAGCTTGATTTTCTTTGCGTGAACCTTGAGGATTTCCTCTCTTCCCTTCAGATCGGGGAGCTCCACCGGAACGCGCCGGTCGAAACGTCCGGGTCTTGTCAGCGCCGGGTCAAGGGATTCCGGCCGGTTGGTCGCCGCCAGAATAATAACGCCGTTGTTTCCTTCAAAACCGTCCATCTCCGTGAGGAGCTGGTTCAGCGTCTGTTCTCTTTCATCGTTGCCGCCCAACTGTCCGTCACGCTTTTTACCGATGGCATCAATCTCATCGATAAAGACGATACAGGGCGCTTTTTCCTTCGCCTGCTTAAACAAATCACGCACCTTGGAGGCGCCCATACCGACGAACATTTCCACAAATTCCGAACCGGAGATTGAGAAGAACGGCACATTCGCTTCTCCTGCCACCGCCTTTGCCAGCATGGTCTTACCGGTTCCGGGAGGGCCGACAAGCAGAAGTCCCTTGGGCATGGACGCGCCGACCTCCGTATATTTCTGCGGGTTGTGCAGGTAATCCACGATTTCCGTCAGACTCTCCTTTGCTTCATCCTCACCGGCTACATCCGAAAAATGGATGCCCTCCGTAGACTGCACATAGACCTTCGCGTTGCTCTTGCCCATGCCGAAGCTCATGGCATTCTTGCCGCCCATCTGCGACATGATCTTCTTTGTCATATACTGCCCCAGACCGATAAAGATGACCAGCGGCAACACAAAGGTAAGCAGAAAGCTCATAAGCGGCGAGGTGGTCTGTTCCATATCCTGGCTGAACTTCGCGCCGGATTCATACAGACGCTGCACCAGCGTCGGGTCGTTCATGGCGCCGGTTTCATACAGCACCGTATTATCCTTGTCTGTGAAAAGAATCCGGGAACTGTCCACTTCCACATTTCCGATATTCTTTTCTTCAATCATGCTCATGAAGGTTCCGTAATCCACCTCCGTGATCTGACGCTGCATCAGCAGCGGCGTGACAAGCAGATTAAACAGAAACAGTACGAGCAGTACAATTCCATAATAATAAATCAAAGGTTTTTTGGGATTTTTTACTTCTTTCATAATTGTTCCTCCTGCTGGGACATATAGGCGTCCAGGGCCTCCATCGAGACAAGCAGCGCGTGATTTACCGCCTGCATGGCAAAATCCAGTGCGTATTCTGCAAACATTATTTTCTCATCTGCCGGAAAGCTCTCTTCCGGCTCTTTGCCGTCGGCATTCTCCATTCTGGCGACCGCCGTTTTAATCGACTTTTCAATCTCGCCGTAAGATTCGGCAAGCACAGCGACACTGCTATTTCTGGAATGCCGCAGCCGGTTGCGCAGCTCCGTCTCGCTCTCCGCGCATTCTCTCTGCAGCTCCGCCTTCTCTGCGCGGATTCTGTCGTGGTCCGCCGATTCGCTCATCTGAATGCGGCTCTGCAGCCGGCTGATTTTCTTATCCAGTTCATACATCTTTATAGAAAGTATTTCATATGCCATCCAGCTCATATCCTCCTTCCCGTTTTATACCCTTATTATATCCGCGCCGCCTGCTCCTTTCAACTGGCATTCTTTTCCGTGTGTACTTACAAAAATGCCGGAGTGTAAAAACAAACACTCCGGCATAAGCTTTTTGAATGATAAATCCGTCCGTTCAGGGGGATACCTTTCCCATCATTAACAGATATATTTCGTGAACGATTCTGTCCAGATTTTTCGTATCCTCGTCCGTCCAGTCCTCCAGGATTCCCAAAAGTGCGCTGCAGTGATAGCGCACGATCCACTTCAGCTGGAACCTGCTGCAGTCCTGGTACAGATTTTTATCTTCTATAATCTGTTCAAACATTTTACAGATATGGCGCTTCAGAAGAGCCTCCAGCTCGTCTTTGTAATTGGACGCCATCACCTTTTTCAGACCGCCCCGCGCATTAATCGCCATCAGAAAGAAATAGCGCAGATCCGCTTCCTCGTCGTTTCCTCCGTGCTCCTCCTTCATCAGCTCCTCTGTCTTCCTTTCCAGAATCCAGCGGAAAAGCTCCGGAATATTCTCAAAGTAGTAGTAAAAGGTCTGGCGCGTGATGTGGCATTCCTCCACGATATCCTTTACCGTCAGTTTTTTCACGCCCTTCTCTATCAGAAGTATACGCGCCGCCTCCGCTATTTCTTTTTTCATATCTTCTGCCATTCCCGGTTCCTCCACATGCAGGCTTTCGCCCGGCTCTTAGTGTCGTCTGCTGTTAATGACAGGATTATAACATAATTTCCCCCGCATGAGAAGCATTTTCACACTTTATTCTACATCCTGCAGCGCTGCAAAATCTTCCTCACCTGTGCGGATCTTGACAACCTTATCCACATTGTATACGAAAATCTTACCATCACCGATATGTCCGGTGTAAAGTGCTTTCTTTGCAGATTCAATCACAGATTCCACAGAAATCTGGCTGACTACAACCTCCAGTTTTACCTTCGGAAGCAGAGTCGCATCGACCTCAACTCCACGATACATCTCGCCTGCGCCCTTCTGAATACCGCAGCCCATAACCTGTGTAACAGTCATACCGGTTACGCCGAGGTCGTTCATTGCTTTCTTTACCTTCTCGTAGCGTGACAGCTTCGAGATAATAACCACCTTGTAAATGCCGGTCGGCTCCACATCCGGTGCTTTCGCCACCTGTACCGCCGCCGCTTTCTGTACCGGAGAAGCTGCCTCGTAATCCGATGTTCCAAGATTTGTATTTTCGTTTACTTCCATCGTCATGGTGTTTGAAATATCCATGATGGAGAAGCCTGCATATGCAGACGGAAGACCATGCTCGCAGGAATCCAGTCCGACGATTTCCTCTTCCTCTGTTACACGAAGACCAAAGATTGCCTTAATTGCCAGGAACGTAATAGTAATCGTAACTGCCGTCCATGCCGCTGTAGAGAGCATTCCGACAAACTGGATACCAAGCTGCTGGAAGCCGCCGCCATAGAAAAGTCCTTTTCCGGCAATCTGGTTTGCACCAAAGGCAACGCCGTCGCCGAATCCTCTTGCAAATGCCGGAGCTGTATCGGTTGCAAACAGACCAACCGCCAGGGTTCCCCAGATACCGTTCAGGCAGTGTACCGCAACTGCACCTACCGGGTCGTCTATACGAAGCACATTATCCAGAAGCCATACGCCGAATACTACCAGTACACCGGAAACCGCGCCGATAATGATAGAACCGGTTGCATCGCATACATCACAGCCAGCGGTGATTGCTACCAGACCTGCCAGGGATGCGTTCAGACACATGGAAACATCCGGCTTGCCATATTTAATCCAGGTGAATATCATACATACGACCGTTGCAATAGCGGGAGCAATCGTGGTCGTTACAAAAATGGATGCCAGCTCATCTACCGTGGTAGCCGCCGCACCGTTGAAACCATACCAGCCGAGCCACAGAATAAACACGCCCAGGCAGCCAATCGGAAGGTTATGCCCCGGAAAAGCGTTTACCTTTGTAATCTTTCCTGCTTTATCTCTCGTGAATTTTCCGATACGCGGACCAAGAAGCGCTGCACCGATCAGTGCGCTGATACCGCCTACCATATGGATACAGTTGGAACCTGCAAAATCGTGGAAGCCCATCTGCGCGAGCCAGCCGCCGCCCCAGGTCCAGTGCGCTTCTATCGGGTAGATGACTGCGGAGATAACTGCGGAGTATACGCAGTAGGAAAGGAATTTTGTTCTCTCTGCCATCGCACCGGATACGATCGTTGCGGTCGTCGCACAGAATACCAGGTTGAATACAAAGTTTGACCAGTCAAAATTTGCAAAATCCGTAAAAATGTCCAGTCCCGGTTTTCCAATCAGCCCTGCGACATCCTCTCCCAGGAGCAGTCCGAAGCCAATCACAATAAATACCACCGTACCGATACAGAAGTCCATCAGGTTCTTCATCAGAATGTTGCCTGTGTTTTTTGCTCTGGTAAAGCCAGCCTCCACCATAGCGAACCCTGCCTGCATCCAGAACACCAGAGCTGCGCCAATGAGGAACCAGACGGCAAAGACTTCACCGCTTACCGCACTCATAATTTCATCCATCATAATTTTTCCTCCTCTTTCGCCCAACTTAAAAAGAGAGATAACGCCGCTCCTCTTCGGCAATTATCTCCCTTGATAACCGAGCATTTCTATATTTTATGCAGACGGAAATGAAAAAATCCCGCTGCACGAACGAAGGGTTCTATGATACATGATATCCTGTATCATAAAAGGCGCCCCCGTTTTTCACAGGAACGCCTTCGTTCTTACGAAGTTTATTATAATCTTTTTTTAAGATTTGTCAAATGCATTTTATAAATTTTTTATATTTATACTTCGAATAAGGCACCTTCCTCTTTATTCACAGTAACCACCGCAGCATAATCCTGGTCTTTCGGCGTATATCTCATCGCGCTCTCCTTACCAGTAAATTTTCCAGTCCGGCGTAAGCAGTCTGTGAAGTGCTTCCATATAGAAGTAGTCGCCCCAGATTACGCACTCGTTTACGCCCGCCTCCGTGCAGGTGTTATACGGGCTCTTCTTCGAGTAGGTGCCCATCAGCAGCAGACCGTTGCTCTTTTCGGGATCCTTCACGCTGTATTTCACAATCATCTGCCGCAGCAGCTTCCGCGCAGCGGAGGTGTAATAGCGGGCGTCCTCCTCACCCAGATATTTGCTCATCTCCAGCATGCCGCACACCGCGATGACCGCCGAGGAGGAATCGCGCGCCTCGTCATCTCCGTCGCCGAAGCCCAGATCCCAGTACGGGCAAAGATCCTCAGGCAGATGCTCCAGGAAATAGCGGGTGACACGCTTAAAATATCCGATATATTCTTCCCGCTTTGTATAGCGGTAGCCGACCGCCGTACCGTACACGCCCCACGCCTGTCCGCGCGCCCAGGCGGAGCCGTCCTTATAGCCCTGGCAGGTTGCCCCGTGGTCCGGCTTTCCCGTTTCCGGGTCCATGAAAAACGTATGCCAGGTGGAATCGTCCTCTCTTATTACATTGGCAAGCGCCGTGTGGATATGCTTTTCCGCTATATTCCTGTATTTTTCTTCTCCCGTCTCCTCAGATGCCCAGTACAACAGCGGAAGGTTCAGCAGACAGTCGATGATAAAGCGGTAATTATCCTTCGCGCCCATTTCGCCCCATGCCTGGATAAATTCCCCTACCGGCTGGAAACGGCTGATCAGATTATCGGCTGCCAGCAGCGCCGCTTTTTTCGCCTTTTCCATGCCGGTCAGCTTGTATGCTGCCACGCAGGAAAGGCTGTAGAGAAAGCCCATGTCGTGATGGTCCACTTCCACTCTCTTCTCGATTCTCTCCAGGAAGGAATCCACCTGTATCTCGCCCGCCCGTCTTAGGCGTTCCCGCTCTTCCTCCGTCTTTGCATTTTCATACGCCAGCCAGATCTCGCCTGTCCAGAAGCCCGTCGTCCAGTCCACATTCGGACCCGGCTTATAGAAATTGTCAAAGCTGTTCGCTCCGGGAAACTTCTCCGTAAAGGTGTCCAGATTCCGCTCCACCTGCGCCGCCGCAATATCCATCGCCGCTCTTACTTCATCCATGTCCGCTTCCCGGTAATTCTCCAGGTCCGCGATTTTTATCCACTTTTCCATGCTCTTTTTCCGCCTCTCCTATAAGCGGCTCCATCTTTCTTTCAGGAAGTAAGCCGCCTGCTTGGGACGTCTGTCCCTGGTAAAGATACCTTTTTTATTTCCGTCCACACGTTTGATGTTTTCCGCCGTGGCAAAATCCGCAAACACCCATACATGCTCGCCCGTAATATAGGGCAGGGAATCAAATACCTCTCCATACGCGCGCATAAACGCCGTCTGGTACTCCTCCGAAAAAAGCCTGCCGTTTACGTCGTGAAGACCCGCGATCGTATCCGCTCCATACTCTCCCAGCATCACCGGCTTGTCGGGACAGCGCCTGTGGAAGCCCTCCAGCTCCGCCTTCAGCTTTGCCGCCGCTCCCTCAAGATTGCCCTCCGTATCATACCAGCCCCGGTAGCGGTTGAGCATAAGGAAATCGCACAGCTCCGCCACCTGGCAGGTCTCCGGCGTGGAGCCCTCGTAGGTGACGATCGTAACCGGGCGCTTCTGTATATCGTTCTGCCGCGTCACTTCCATCAGCGGTTCAAAGTATTCCCGCGCCCCTTTCTCCTGGCTGGCAGGCTCGTTCGCCACCGACCATGCGATGACGCACGGATGATTTTTATCGCGCTTTACCAGCTCCTGCATCACGGTTCTGTGATGCTCCGCCGTCTCCAGCGTCTCCCAGGTTCCCTTCGGGTTTCCTCCCAGCAGCCCGGTGGCTGTAAATCCCGTGTTCAGACCGACTGCCGGCGCCTCGTCAATCACAAGAATCCCCATCCTGTCGCAGAGACGCATCATTTCCTCGCTGTTGGGATAGTGGCTTGTCCGGAAGGAATTCGCCCCGATCCATTTCAGCAGTCCCAAATCCTTCACCATCAGAGCAATATCCGTTCCTCTGCCTCTGGTGATGCCCTCCTCGTGCTTGCCGAAGCCCTTCAGATAAACCGGCTTTCCATTAAGGAGAATGCGGCAGTCCCGGATGGCTATCTCACGGAAGCCGAAGCTTTCCGTGTACTCATCGCCCTGCCCGCCGTCCGCGCCCGGCAGACGCACCTGCAGCCGGTAGAGATACGGGTCATCCGTGCTCCAGAGCCGCGCGCCCGGCACCCTTCCTTCGCCATTCGCTCCGCTGCCGGAAAAGACGCACGCGCCCTCCGCGTCCAGTACACGGATCCTGGTCTCTCCCGCACCTTCTCCCGCGGATGTGATGTTCCAGCAAAAGCTGCCGTCCATCCTGCCGTACACCTCAATATCTTCAATGTAATAGCGCGGCGTCGTATACAGCCACACCGGACGCATAATGCCTGAATAATTAAAGAAATCAAAGTTCGGAAGATTTCTGGTCTGCTCCGGAAGTCCCGGAAACTGCTCCGTCACCACCCTGCCGCAGGGCAGCGTGGAATAGTCTGTCACGTTATTTACATACACCGTCAGAAGATTTTCCCCCATCACCGCGCTCTCTGTGATATCGAAGGAGAACGGGAGAAAGCCACCCTTGTGACAGCCCAGATGCGCGCCGTTCAGATACACGGACGCCATGTGGGTAACGCCGCCGAAGCGGAGCACCAGACGCCCCTGCCGCTGCATCGTCTCTGTCACGGTAAAGCTTCTCTGATAGACCATATCGCCCATATGGTCGGCAAATTTCTTCCCCGGATAAATATCATTATACGACGAGGGAACCGGCATGGGAAGACTGTTTTTCAGCAATTTTCCCGCCGCCTGCTCCTCCCGCTCTTTCTGTCCCGGCTCCAGCAGCTTAAACTCCCAGATGCCGCTTAAATCAAAAGCCATTCTGCCTGAGGTCGTTTCCGGATATAACATAATCTCTGTCCTTTCTGTCAGCCCTTTATGCCGCTGCTTGCGATGCCCTGCACAAACTGCTTCTGCCCGATAAGGAATATAATAAATACCGGTATCAGCGCCATCACGGAGACTGCCATAATCAGTCCCCACTCCGTGGAATACTGACCCATAAACATCTTGATACCAAGCTGGATGGTCTTTTTGGATTCCGTGTTGAAGTAAAGCATCGGTCCCATGTAATCGTTCCAGATGGTCACAAAGCTGAAGATAACCAGCGTTGTGGCGGACGCCTTGCTGAGGGGCAGCGCTATCTTCGCAAAAATGCCATATTCCGACATTCCGTCAATTCTTGCCGCCTCCAGCAGCTCGTTGGGAATCGAGATAAACGCCTGGCGCATAAGGAACACGCCGAACGGGATGACGCCTGCATAAAAATGTAGCCAATATGCGTATCCACCAGATGCATTTTGTTCATCAGCGTATACTGCGGCAGCATGTATACCTGCCACGGAATGGCCATCGTCGCCACGTAAAAGAGAAACAGCACATTTCTGCCCTTAAAGTTACATTTTGCAAAACCGTATGCCGCGAAGCTTGACGTGAGCACCTGGATAATGGTGATGAGCACCGTCAGCTTCAGGGAGTTAAAGGTGAAGGTAAGAAGCGGTATCTTCTCCCATACCTTTGCGTAGTTGCTCCACTGCGGGTCTGCCGGAATCCACTGAATCGGCACGGAAAACACGTCTTTATCAAGCTTCAGCGAGGCAGACAGCATCCAGATAAGCGGTGTCAGCGTGAGCACCGTCAGTCCGATAAGCAGTACATAAACCAGCACGCTTCCTGCCAGATTTTTCTTTTTTGTCACTTTTGCCACCTCCTAATAATTGACCACTTTTTTCTCTGCTTTGAACTGGAATACGGTGAGCAGCGCTACGATTACAAACAGAATCATTGCCGCAGCGGAGGATTTTCCGTAATCCCAGGAAACAAACGCCTGGTTGTAGATGTACTGCGAAAGCATGGTGGATGCGGTTCCCGGTCCGCCCTGCGTCATCAGCCATACCAGGTCGAACACTTTGAAGGAGTTGATGACCAGCATCATGACAACGAAGAAGGTGCTCGGACTAAGCAGCGGCCAGGTGATTTTCCGGAACAGCGTCCAGCCCTTCGCGCCGTCGAGCGCCGCCGCCTCATACAGGCTTTCATCGATGTTCTGCAGCCCCGCCAGATAGATAATCATGAAATAGCCCATGTTTCTCCAGACATTCACAATAATCAGTCCGGGAATTACCCAGTCCGTGGAAGCGAACCAGCGCGGCGGATTAGCAATTCCGATAAATTTCAGAAATTCGTTCACGGGACCGTAATCCGGCTGCAGCATGGCATTCCACACAACGGAAATCGCCACAACAGACGCCACATAGGGGAAGAACAGCGCACAGCGGAAAAATCCTCTCGCCTTTATCTTCTGATTCAACAGCAGCGCAAGCCCCAGCGACGCCACCATAGAAAACAGCACGGTGAAGATAGAAAAATATGCCGTTTTCCAGATAGACTGTACAAAAATTCTGTCTTTAAATATCTTTATGAAATTGTCAAGCCCCGCAAATTCCATCTCCGTAAAGCCATCCCAGTGGGAAAAGCTCAGAAGGAGGGAGAAAATTACCGGAATAAAGGTAAAGATGAAAAACCCGATGAAGTTGGGCAGAATGAAGGAATATCCCACGATATTCTGCCTCAGGGCAAGCGAAAGCCCTTTTTTGTTTCCTTTTGTTTTATTCATTGAATCTCCTTTCCCGTTCTGCGTCAGAATCCAGTGCAAAACAGGGCGGCAGTTACTCCTGCCGCCCTGCCGGTTAATCTATGATGCTCTCGGCATTTTATGAATTTCCTGTTTTTCGTCCGTGACGCCTGACGTCATCCCCTTACTCTCCCTGGATTTCCTGGGAACGTGTTGCCATTTCCGCAAGCACCGTGTCGATGTCCGCTTCACCAATCATAATCAGGGAATGCTCTTCACCCAGCATCTGGTTTACTTCTGCGGAGTAAACATTTACCGGTCTGTCTGCAACCACGCTGACGGTCTTCAGCGCTTCTGCCGCACCCTCCGGCATACCTTCCAGAGCCGCTAGGGATTCCAGTGTAGTGTCATCCTGGTAAGCCGGCATCTGTCCGTTCTTTACCAGAATCTCGTTTGCTGTTGTGCACGCATATTTGATAAACTGCCATGCTTCTTCTTTATGAGAAGAGTTTGCATTGATAGCCATCGGTGTTGTGGAACCAACGGTGCTGCCTGCTTCTACGCCATCCGGATGCGGAAGGGTTGCGATTGCCCAGTTTACATCTGTCTCGCCTGCGTTTACTTTCGCAATCATCGTGGAGGAGAACCAGGTTCCCATCGGCAGCGTCGCTACGGTGCCCTGCTGGAACGGAGAAGCATAAGCGATGTTGCCGGTCTTCAGCGTTGCATAATCCATGATGGTTCCCTCTTCCTGCATTCTCAGAGCCATTTCATAGTACGGTTTCATGAAGCTGTAGTCCGGTCCGAGAATGGTGTTCGCACCGTCCTGCACTGCCCAGTTCTGCACACATGCCTGCCATGTATGAAGGTATCCGCCGTAAATCTTGTCGTTTCCTTCGCCGCTCGTCAGCGATTTGCACATTTCCTCCCACTCTGTCCAGGTCATATCGTTGCTCGGATAGTCAACGCCCGCTGCGTCAAAGATGTCCTTATTGTAGTACAGCACATAGTAGTCGGTCTTGAACGGGAGCGCTACCTGCTTGCCGTCCAGATTGAAATCGTCGTATCCCACAAATTTGGAGGTATCAATTCCGTCCGCCTCGATGTAGGAGGTCAGATCCTCAAGCTGTCCCTTGTCCGCATAGGAAGGTGTGCCGTCCGCCTCCTTGATGTATACGATATCGCACTCAGAACCGCCGTTCAGCATGGTGGTAAGCTTTGTCACATAATCTGCCGCCGCAATGTCCACGATATTGATTTTGATGTTCGGTTTTCCGCCTCAAATCCATCCACAACATCCTGGATATACGGGGTGCTCGCAAGATCCCATACCGGGAAGGTAAGCGTAACCGTATCTTCCGCTGCCGCCATGATTCCTGTTCCGCCAAGTACGCCGGCTGCCATTGCAGCAGACAGTGCCATTGCCATTACCTGTTTCTTTCTCATAACTATATCCTCCTGTGATTTTAGATTTTGCCGATACACTCATTTATGTATCCCTTGTTCTGATGAATCCATTATATAAACCGGACAGGAAAAAAGGAATCAAAAAAGCCGGAGAGTTTTTGTACTTTTTTCTACTCTCCGGCTTTCGGGCTGTTACTTTTTTCATCTGTTTGTATTTTTTTCAACTTCTGATTGAGCTGAAATATTTTTGCTCCTCTTCCACTGTAATCCCCAGTCTCTCAAAAAACACCGCCATATTAGAATATCTCCCAAGGGATTTTCCATCTTCCATGATAAATTTCCAGGTTTCTTCACAGGTTCCCGGCACATGGAAGGCGTCTTCATCTGTAGGACCTTCTACCAGAAGCAGGATAATCTTTTTAGTCATGGACACCTGCCTTCCCGTCCCTGCGCATCGCCAGCTCCATCTCATAGATATTTGTCTCGTTATAAAGTTTCTCCTTCTGACCGCCCAGTTTGATGCTCCGCAGATAGGAAAGCCTTGTGTTCTGCGTGTTTTTAATATAGACAGATTTGATGTAGCAGTTATTCGGATTAACCGTGGTATAGATCAGAAACTCATTTTGCAGGACTTCCAGCGGGCGCAGATTATGGCTTACAAGTAAACTATGAATGCACTCTATAAAAGAACAATTATTGAAAACAACATTAAATTCTTTTCATACCAATACTAGTAAATACATATTGATATGATTCTATTTCACTTTCCAATGCCCAAAACGCTTTCCGCCTTCTCGAATAATCCTTCCTTGTTCAGAAAGCTTCTTCATTGTACGCTGTACCGATGCGATAGATTTTCCTGTCCTGACCGCTATTTACTTTTGATTAAGTTTATTATTTTCAGTCAGGAGATGTATTATTTGGTTTTCCAAAACATCCTCTAAAACATCACCCAAAACATCATTTTGATGTTTTGGACTTTCTGTACCTTTCTTTTCGCTTTCTTTTTTCCATATCTCCCGAAGATTTCTGTAAAATACAACAACAAAATCATCTTTTTCTGTTCTAAATTCTACCTTACATCCAGTTGCATCACACAAATCTTTAATGCGCTTAAGTCCGGTAGCAAATGTTTCCATATCCTTTGAATAATATAGAACACCTGTAATTAACTTATTTCTGCGAATTGCTTTTTTATTGCCATCTAAAAATTCCTCTGGCATATGACCTTTCGGGAATCCGCCTGTTGTGTGGATTTCAATCCTGTCTTTAAAAACATCAATCTCATTACACTGATTATTATTATACAATCTGTGTCCATAAGAATTAATAACCGCTTCCCGTATAGCTTCTACCGGAATCTCTGGTGTTTCTACCCGTTCAAGACCTATTATGTCCGCTTTCCAGTCCATCGCATCAATGATATATTGCTCACATACTTTGCTTAATCCTATAATAGAACCTTTATCCTCTCGGCGTATATCTGTAAAAGTGGCTTTCACATTTGTAGCAAACTTTGCCATCTGAACATCATTTGTTGTACACGAGCAGAATAAAGCAGCTCCTGCGTTTAAAAGATGTATGCCATCTTTAGCGAAAAGATCCAGCTTTCCCAAAACCACAACCGGATCATCTGAATCAAATTCAATTCTGCCAACAGCCTTCGCTTTCGTCAAATACGACTTAAATGCTGCCATATCAATATCTTCTATCGTATACTCGGACATCTGTTTTTCCCAACTGTATTTTTCTCCACCCCTGGCTAACAACATTTCCGAATACATTTCATCGTTTATCACTTGTCCCAATACATCGCCATTGTTTCTAACACCAAAATACAGTTCACCAGAACCATGCTTATTTAAAATAGCAACGATAGACGTGATAGCTTCTTTCAATTCTCCGGTCGTTTTCTTATATTCTATTTGCTCTGTCTCTATTCCAATATTTTCCATCAAAACACCTGCCTTTACGATTTTCCTAAAGTCAGGAAAATCGATTAAATAATTTTTTGTTCACCGCTTTCTTTACTATACTCTATAGCCTTTTTCCCAGACCTCTTATAAAAAAGTATTAGGCTTCAGACTGTAACAATATACTACCTCGTCATCACTTTTTCTGAACAAATGCCTGAATTTCTCTAAATCCCATCTGTCTTCTTCTGCTGTTTTCCTAAATATCTCCACAAATCTCGAAAAATCTGTTTCTTCTTCTCCAATCTTAACAGCTCCCATCTTTTCAAACACATATTTGCTATGCTGATTATTTGATGAAATACGAATCAGAAAATAATCAACCTTCCTTATCTCATATACTCTTCTGGCAAATAACCGAACTGCTTTTGGCGCTATTCCCTGATTTCTTTTATTTTCCAACAGATCAATTCCTATTTCTGGTGTTTTACTATTCAGCTGCTGTAATTCTATACTCCCACAATAATCCCCTTTTCTTGTAAATAACGAAAAAACGCTATCCGCATTGTTTAATATCTGTTCCCACATCATATCTTTTGATATTGGATTCAAATACAGGGAGGCTTCCCCGTTCAATTGTCTATGCAGTTCTACATAATTACTTCTATCTGCGTCAGATATATTGCATATAATAAAATCCTCATCCGAGACAAAAATTTTACGTTTTGTCACACTTGTCACGCCCCATCCGCAAATCAAACGACAATTCGATATTCCAAAACATGGCTCAGGAGCCTTCTTGGCTCTACCTTGAATTTTTCTGCAAGAGCCATATATCTGGCATCCAATTTATCCTTATATTCTTCCTCCGCAGCTAGTTTATCCTCTTCCTTATGTAACAGAAATTCTGATAATCCATGTGGTTGAAAGCCCAGTTTTCCCATCAAATTTTGAGAAGCAATATTATCTGTATCTACCCTGCTTGAAAACTCATGGCGATTAGAAATTTTCGCAACTGTTTCTAAATACATCTTCAAAGCACTATATCCATATCCTTTATGACAATATTCACTTTTAATTTCTATGGCAATCTCCCAAACTTTCCTGTTTAAATTCTTTACTCCGCAATATCCAATAAAAATGTTATCTTCCTTCTTTGCTATTGTATAGTACAGGCTTTCCTCAGATAAATATTCCTGCCATAATTCATCTTTATATTCCGGTTTTGAAAAAGCAGATTTCATATATGCATATTCTCTTTTCAGTTGATAATATGGCTCCTTATCATCCTCAATAGCTTTTCTCAAGATTATATCGGAATTTTCGCAAAGAATATTTTTATCAAATAAAGATAAATCGTATACTCCTCCCAGCAATGCTGCCTCTTTCTTTTCTAAATAGTTGATTTCTTCTAAAAGCTCTTTTTCTTTTGTCTCTATAACCCGAAGTATCTCCTCTTTACTTATTACTTTCTGTCCCTCTCCGTTAAGTTTTTTCAAAATGTCCACTTCCTCAAGAAGCTGTTTTCTCTCCATTTTCCTTGCTATTTCTTGCATAGACATATTAATAGTTCCTTCAAAAAGTTTTTGCTACTGCATCTGGATTTACTTCTACAAACTCATTGAGAACGCTACTATATTTCGGCTTTTCAAAAATTCCTCTAAGAACGCGACGTAATATTCCTGCTTGAACAAGCCGATTCAAACTTTGTCGCACAGTCGCCGAATCCGTAATATCAGCGAAATCAGAAGTGGCAAAAGTGGTTCCATCCTCTGCCGATAAAATGCGCTCATGTATCTGCATCATATATCCACTATCCAAAGAACCACCTCCCACTAGATGTCACGAATATTATACATAATTCATGACATCTTTTCAATGTTTCTATGGTTATTTGTCGCTTCCACGAGCTTAGTCACTCCCACACTAGTTTATTGATTGAGATGATCTGCCAGTCGCTTCTGAACGCAAATCGTTTAGGACATGAAAAAATACAGACAACCTTAAATACTTACAGTCATCTGTATCCAAATAAACAGGCGGAAGTAGCGCAGCAACTTGAAAATATCATCAACGGAACAACCGTCCCGGATGGTAGCCAAATAGCAAGTGTAGCCAATAAGCAAAAGCATCCTCTGGAAATCCCATAAAACAAGGTTTTCCAGAGGATCGGTGTCTATTCAAACTCTGTCACGTGCTTTTGATAGCTGGTCGGGGACATGCCGGTGTATTTCCGGAATACCTTCGAAAAGTAATAGGCATTTTCATATCCGAGACGGCAGGCGATTTCCGTCACCATCAGTTCTTTTTCCTCCAGAAGGCGGCAGGCATATTCGATTTTCGTACTGTTTATGAAATCGATAAAGCTCTGCCCGTACTCCCGCTTAAAGATGGTGGAGAGATACCCGGCGGAAACGCCCAGATGATCTGCCGCCTCCTGCAGTCCCACGTGGGACTCGATATTTTCCAGCACATATTGCCGCGCTCCCCTGGCAATCTGATTTCCGGGATTCTCACCGTTTCCCACGATATCCAGGAGCGTGTTTCTCAGCATGTCCAGCCACTGCAGGACCTGCCTGCGCGTATTGATATTTTCAATTTCCGCGGCGCTGCTCACCCGGCTGTAGGAGGAATTTTCCATCATGCCCAGCCCGTTCAGCGCTTCGGTCGCCTCCCGGTTCAGCTCATTTAAAAGCCAGATTGCTTGGCTCTTCTGGTGCTTCGTATTCTGCACGCGCGTCCTGGCACTGTCAAGCAGCGCCTGTATCCCCTTCGTATTTTTCCGCGTAATCTCATGGTAAAGCTGCGGTCCGATCCCCTGCAGTCCCAGAGATTCATATCCGCCCTCGCCGTTGCCGGCGTGCTTTCCCACAGATATCACGTTCTCTCCGATCCGCCCGGCATACAACCTTCCGCTCCCGCCTTGCTCACCGGCATACAGCCTTCCACTCCCGCCGTGCTCACCGGCAGATATCTTCCCGCCTGCATGCTCACTGTCGTGCTCAGTGGCAATGCCGCTTTCTTCATCCTCTCCCAGATAGTACCGCTCCATCAGGGTCTGATATTCCCCGGCGCACTGCTTCAGTCCATCCTCATTCTCATAGAGCCCCGTGCAGAATACCCGGCACTCCGCCCTGGTAATATTTTTCACGGTGCTGGTCAGCTTCCGCCCGAAAAACTCCGCCTCCTGCTCCCAGGAATCTCCCCTTGCATAAACGAACAGGACAAGACTGTTCACCCCGCCCGTATCCAGAAAAATATAATTCTGCCGGAAAATTTTTTCCGCCGTCTTTTTCGCCAGTTCCCGTATCCACTCCATCGTCTTTGCCTTCTCTTCCTTTTCCGGCGGCTGTCCGCTGCTCATCGCCGCAAAGTCAAACGGAATGTAAAAACAGGCGTACCGGTAAAACACCCCCGCGTCCTTCAGAAATTCCGCATATTCTTCGCCCGGCGTGCCCCGGCGGAAGAAAAGCGTCTCCTGAAGCGCCTTATTGAGGACGTCCTCCTGCTGCTTTTTCTCAAAATAATCCGCCGCATTCACCACCATCAGCTGATTTCTTTTTTCCCGCTCCTCCTTCGCATGCTCCAGCTCCTTCTCCAGAGCGGGCGCCTCAAGCTGGCTCTTCACCAGATATCCCACCGCCCGGTAATGGAGCGCCTGCCGCGCCAGCTCAAATTCCTCCAGATTTGTCAGAATAATAAAAACAATATGCGGAAACTCCTCGCCCACCTTCTTCATCAGCGTAATTCCGTCCATAACCGGCATATTGATATCCGCCAGCACAATATCCGGCTGCAGTCTGCGGATTTTTTCCAGCGCATCCTGCCCGTTTCCCGCAGTCGCCGCAATCACGCAGCCGTTTTTCTCCCAGTCTATCAGAAACTTTATCCCGGATAATATCAGCGTCTCGTCGTCCACGAGCATGACCTTATACATCGCTCTCTTCCTTTCCCGTTTCCATTGGTATATGTATGGTAACTCTGGTAAATTTCCCTTCTTCTCCCTCAAAGATCAGACCATAATCCGGACCGTAAATCAGCTTCAGACGCTCGTCCACATTTGTCACGCCGATCCCGCTCATGGAATTTTTGTTCTTCTTCGCTTTCAGGATTTCGCGGATTTCCG
Organism: uncultured Marvinbryantia sp.; assembly: GCF_905201705.1. Lineage (GTDB taxonomy): Bacteria > Bacillota > Clostridia > Lachnospirales > Lachnospiraceae > Marvinbryantia. Next base: position 102,486 of record NZ_CAJKOX010000001.1, on the reverse strand, counting down.
TTTCGTCCATGCCCATCCCGTTATCCTCTATGGAAATGTAAAGCGCTCCGCCCTCAGCGCGCGCATACACCCGTATCACGCCGTAGGTTCCGGTCGGCTCAATACCGTGGACAATCGCGTTCTCGATAATCGGCCGCATAGTCATCTTCACGATCAGATAATCCCGATACTCCTCCGGAACCTCACAGATATAATCAAAAACTTCCATATACCGCACCTGCTGCAGGTTTACATAATCCTGCACCAGCGACAGCTCCTCCCGCAGCGTAACCTTATCGCCGCTTCCCTTCGCCATATTCCGCAGCAGATTTTCCAGGCTCATCACCGTATTGGCAATATTATCCGCGTTCTGTATCACTGCCATCCACCGCACGGAATCCAGCGTATTATAAAGAAAATGCGGATTAATCTGCGCCTGCAGGGCATCCATGCTCAGCTTCTGCTTCTGCTCGTACATTTCCCGCTGCTGCTCGATCAGGTGATTGATGCGCCGCACCAGATGATTAAACTCCCGTCCGATTTCCGCCACCTCGTCCTCACCCTTTTCAATCGTCTCGTCCACAGTGAGCAGCTTCGTCTCCGCCAGATAATTGATATGGCTGCTCAGTCTGCCGAGCGGCTGGGTAATCCTTCTGGAAATCAGCCTGGATACCGCCAGTCCCATGCAGATGACCAGGATCACCGTTGTCAGCAGCACCCAGAATACGTATCGGTTCTCCATTGAATAGATTCCCGCGTCAATCAGCACCGCGACGGACAGGGCGAAGGGCGTAAACTCTGTTTTCTCTTCATAATACCGCGACGTTATGCTTCTATCCTTTATGTGCTCTTCCATTTCCGGCGACGAATACCACGCATCGCCGGCGTCCGTGCTCTGAATCACAATCTCCGCCGCATCAGCATAGGGCGCCAGCAAATCCGTAATCATGCGGTCGCTTACTTCTATATAAAGAAAGCTATTCTGCTCCATATCGAGCGGATACAGGTAAGAAAGCTTTCGCTCTCCCTTATCCACCACCGACTCCGTAATCTCCGCAACCGCATTTCTTCCCTTTTCCGCCTTTTCAAACAGCGGGCTTTCCAGAATCTGGTCCGTCAGAACCACACCCGTGCCCGACGTAACCACAATCTTAACGCCGGCTCTGTTAATCAGGAACATATTGTCCACATAACGCTCCACCGGACTTGCGCTCAGCGCGGTAGCCAGCTTTTCCTGCGCGTCCAGCGCATATCTCTTTGCCCGCACACTCTCCAGACTGCTGTTCTTCAGAGCGCCGCGCACCGCCAAACTTCCCTCCGCATACAGCGCCAGCGTGTCCAGATTGTTCTTCGCATCCTCCAGATACGAGTAAATCACGGACAGGTATCCCCGTTCGGTATCGACTTTCTTCATCATAAGCTCATGCCCGAACAGCGCGCCGATGGTCAGATTGGTCACGATGCAGAAAACCACCACCGGTACCAGAATACTCACCAGCACTTTATGCTGAAACCGCGGCTTTCTTTGCGCCGCTTTCTTTTTCTTTTCTGCAACAGTTGCCTCACTCACCCTGCCGTCCCTCGCTTTCCGGAAAATCAGACGTCTTTTATTCATTATAGCTTCTTTTCCGGTGAAAATCATCTTCTTTTTTGTGCATGGCAACAGAAAAAAGCAGACACGCCTTCACGCATCTGCTTCCTCTTAACATTTTTTCAGCCCGGTTCTATACCTCAAACAGCAGATCACCGTAGGACGGCATCGGCCATTCTTCCTTATCAACAATCATTTCAAGCTGATCTACCGGCACGCGCAGCTCTTCCATCGCTTTGGAAACCACCTCATAATAATAAGTTGCCTGTTCCTGACCCGGCTGCATTTTTGCCGCCTTGTCGGTCACCTCCTCCAGCTTTGTGAGAGAGGTCTTTGCTGCGGCGAGCAGACGGCTCGACTGACGCAACATTTCCAGCGGCACATGAACCTCAACGCCCGCTTCTTTCATGGTATTTACCGTATCGGAGAGATTGCGGTTAAAGCGCAGCACGGCCGGGATAATGTGCTTGCTTGCAATATCAATCATGGCGCGCGCCTCGATATTCAGCGCCTTCGCATAGCCCTCATATTGTATTTCCACACGGGAGCGCAGCTCCGCCTCCGTGAACACGCCGAATTTTCCAAACAGTGCGATTGCTTTATCGGTTACGAGCGCCGGGATCGCCTCCACCATCGACTTGATGTTCGGCAGTCCGCGCCGCTCGGCCTCCTCCACCCACTCCTGGGAGTAACCGTTACCATTAAACACGATCCGATGATGCTCGCTCGCATACTGCTTAATTAAGTCATGAACCGCCATCTGCACATCATCCGCTGCCTCCAGCACATCGCAGGCGTCAGAAAACGCCTCCGCAACGATCGTGTTGATCACGACATTGCACTCCGCAACGGAATCTCTGGAACCGACCATACGGAACTCGAATTTATTTCCGGTGAACGCAAACGGAGACGTGCGGTTGCGGTCCGTGGCATCCTTCGCAAAATCCGGCAGCGTCTTTACGCCGGTGTGCAGGGTACCGCCCTTAATGCTGTGCGTTGCCTCGCCCGTGCTGATAAGCTGCGCCAGCACATCCTCAAGCTGCTCGCCCAGAAATACAGAAATGATCGCAGGCGGCGCTTCGTTCGCACCGAGACGATGGTCGTTTCCCACATCCGCCGCAGACTCGCGCAGAAGATCCGCATGACGATCCACTGCACGCAGAATGCAGGTGAGAATCAGCAGGAACTGGATATTCTCATGCGGCGTCTTGCCAGGGTCGAGCAGATTGATGCCGTCGTCCGTCGTCAGCGACCAGTTATTGTGCTTGCCGGAACCGTTTACGCCCGCAAACGGTTTTTCGTGGAGCAGGCACTGCAGCCCGTGCTCCTCCGCCACGCGCTTTAACGTCTCCATGATAATCTGGTTATGGTCCGCCGCCACGTTGCACTCCGCATAGATCGGCGCAAGCTCGTGCTGTGCAGGGGCAACCTCATTGTGCTGCGTCTTTGCGGAAACGCCGAGCTTCCACAATTCCTCATTTACATCATGCATAAACGATGCGATCCGCGGACGGATAACGCCGAAATAATGATCGTCCAGTTCCTGTCCCTTCGGCGGCATCGCTCCGAACAGCGTTCGCCCGGTAAAGATCAGATCTTTGCGCTTTAAATATTTCTCGCGGTCTACAATAAAATATTCCTGCTCTACGCCGACCGACGGCTTTACCTTCTTTGACGTGGTGTTGCCCATCAGACGGAGCAGGCGAAGCGTCTGCGTCTGGATAGCCTCCATAGAACGCAGCAGCGGTGTTTTCTGATCCAGCGCCTCTCCGGTATAAGAGCAAAACGCCGTCGGAATGCAAAGAATTGCTCCCCCCTCATCCTGGCGCACGAATGCCGGGGAAGTGCAGTCCCAGGCAGTATAGCCCCTCGCCTCGAAGGTCGCGCGCAGACCGCCGGAGGGAAAAGAGGACGCGTCCGGCTCGCCCTTGATCAGCTCTTTCCCGGAAAACTCAAGCTGCACGGAACCGTCCTTCGACGGCGCCGTGATAAACGCATCATGCTTCTCCGCCGTAAATCCCGTCAGCGGCTGGAACCAGTGCGTATAGTGCGTGGCGCCCTTTTCAATCGCCCACTCCTTCATGGCTCCCGCCACCACCTCGGCTATCATCGGGTCCAGCTCTTTTCCATCGTCGATCGTCTTGTGCAGTTCCTTATAAACCTTCTTCGGCAACTTCTCCTGCATCACCTTGTCGTTAAACACATTTTCGCCGAACAGCTCGGCAGCACTCACATATTCGCTCATATATCCTCCACTCTCTAAAAAGGGGCAGAAGCACAGGAATGCGGCTCTGCCCGTAAACTCATATCAAATAATAGCTCATTCGCGGAGAAAATGCAAGAAAGAATGCATTTATTCCATCGTTCTGCATACAGCAAAAAAGAGCTGCCGCTTTCGCGACAGCCCCATATTTCAATTTTATTAATCCAGATAGCTCTTTGCAGATACCGGTGTGCGGTAATCTACATCCGATACGATGATACCATCAGTAGAGTTGCTTGCGTGTACGACCTGACCATTGCCAATGTACATGGATACATGTCCGATGCCGTAGTCGCCGCTTCCTTCGTAGAATAACAGATCGCCCGGCTGGATACTGTCAAGGTCTACGGAAGTACCGCCCTGTGACTGCTGTCCTGCTGTACGGCTGACACTGACACCGTTATCCGCCAGAACCGACTGTGTGAAGCCGGAGCAATCAGCGCCGCTCGTAAGGCTTGTACCGCCCCATACGTACGGATTTCCAACGAACTGCAGTGCGTAGTCAACAACCTGCTGTCTCAGAGAAGAGGTGCCGTCTGTGGTAACCTGTGATGCGTCAATGCCTGCATTGTCAAGTACATCCTGCACTGCTGCATCTGCCTCTGCCTGCGCCTGGTAAGCGGTGTCTGCCGCTGCCGCTGCGTCTGCTGCCGCCTGATCTGCCGCCGCCTGCGCCGCTGCCGCTGCTTCTTCATCGCCCGACCATGCCGCTTCATCTGCTGCTGCCTGTGCATCCGCTGCTACCTGATCGTAATATGCCTGATCTGCTGCCGCCTGATCTGCCGCTGCCTGTGCATCATCTGCGTACTGTCCCTGGCTCTCCAGATACTCAATCCAGGCCTGATTCTGTGCTTCCCACTCAGCCTGCTGCTGTTCAAGGTATGCCTGATACTCGGCTTCCTGCTGTGCCACATATGCCGCATAAGCCGCTTCCTGCTCTGCTACATATGCTTCCCATGCCGCATTCTCTGCTTCGATCCTTGCCGCCTCTTCCTCAACGGACTCTGCCTGCGGCAGGTAAGTAGCGTAGCTTACATAGTCTGCGCTCACATAACCCGTGCCGTTTGCAGTGGAAACCTTTGCCCATCCGCCAAGATCCTCTTCCAGATATACGATCTGATCTGCCGTAACCATATCAACGACTTCCGCATCCTCGGAAGCATCCGCACGCACCATAAGCGCCTCTGTGTTTACCTGCGCAACCGGCGTGCCGATCTCTGCAACCACCTGTGCAGCCGCCTCTCCGGTCGTGAGCAGGTATTTTGCAACATAACCCTGGCAGTTTCCGGACTGAATAAGGTACCACTCGCCCTCATCTGCAAGGATCGTTGCCGCATTGCTGTCGTACAGCTTTCCGACGATGTCGGACTCTGTACTCGGCTCTGTGCGGATATTTATATAAGAATCCTCCCCAAGCTGTGCAACTGCGATCGTATTTATCAAATTCTCTGCCGCTTCTGTTTCTTCCACAGGAGCCTCCTCCGCAGCTGCCTCCGTTTCTTCTATCGTGTCTGCCCCGGTCTCTGTCTCCTGTACTTCTTCCGTGTCTTCCACGCTGTCCAGGGAAACAGCTCCAATGCCGACCAGTGATTCACCGGCTGCCATAGCGCCTGCACCAAGCGCCCCGACCGTCATGCTTCCTGCCAGGAAACAAGCCGCCGCTTTCATCACATGTTTTTTCATACCCTTATTCATTACTCGCTCAACCTCCAAATGTATCTCCAACTTATTACGAAATTGTTAAATTTATTACGTTCACATCTTAACATATATTACAAATCATGTCAACACCCGATTAAAAATTTTTTAAGAAAATTAAAATCCGGGAATTTTCCCTTATAAACAAAGGATTTTCCCGGATCACTTTCATTTTTCACACAGAATACAATTTTGTAATATTTCCCAGCCTATATTATCCGTCTCTTTTCCAGGCATCGTTTTTAAAACGCCCTACTCGTCCAGCAGCTTCTGCAGATACCGGCTGACAACCGCCGAAAAATTACGGATATCGCGGATGTACGCAAAATCTTTTCCGAAAATTTTCTTCTCTGCGGCAAGATCTTTTTCCTTTCCGGCGAACACGCCGAGCACATATATCCCGGCATTTCGCAGCCTGCGCACCTCCAGCGCCGTATCCTGCACCGCATAATCTCCGCAATAGATCCGCGGGTTGCGGCTGTTCGGACGGTTCACGATCACATCATTCGGTCTGCCGTCGCTTAATATGATCAAAATCTTATTTTCTTCCTCCCGCTGCATCAGGGAATCCGCCGCCGCACGGATCGCAAGCCCGTCGCGGTTATTTGCAGAAGTAGTATAGGAAAAAATCCTTTCATCCTCCTTCGCGGGCGCATCGTATTCCCGGTAACGCTGCATGACCGTGTAATCCCAGAAGGTGCAGAAACCCATCACGCGGTGCGGAATATTGACGTTGCTGAGCGCGCGGCTGATAATATACGCCTGGAGCGCCACCTGACTTTGCCGGTCACGCTGCGAGCCGCTGGCGTCGATCAGCACATCCACTACATACTCCGAATTATTCTGTCTGATCTCCCGGTCAAACAGCCTGCCGCCTTCCGTTCGCCCGATCCGCCAGAGACGGCCAGGCACCACACGCCCGAACTCCGAGGGAATGATATCCTTCTCGGCGCGCAGCGTCAGCGCGCGTTTCAGGCTCGCTGTCATCACATCGATATTATGCCTTACCACGCTCGCGCTGTTATGCAGGAGCAGCCGATTGCGGTCCGCCTGCTTCTTCGCATTTACATACTGCGCATTGACAAGCACCGGATTTTCCAGTATGCCGTCCGTATAGTAAAGGCTGCAGTCCGTATGCGCACCCGTGCAGAGTCTCCGGTTCAGACGCTCCTGCTGCGCTTCATTTAAATAGGAACGTCCGAAATTCAATTCCATATAACTGTGCATCCGGGCGATCGCTTTCTCATCCAGCACGACAATTTTTCTGCCGTTTCCAGCCTTCTTTTCCTGCTCTTCCTGCAGTTCCTCCAGAGAAGTGACCTGCCGGTTTACATTCTCCAGAAACTGCTCCATCACAGCTTCATAAGTGTCTTCATCCAGAAAATCCTGCCAACCATCCTGCACGATCTCCTCCAGCTCCACCGAAAGCACGTGCGCAAGATCCCCGTGCTTTCGCTCAAAGCCCTTATCAATAAAATGATTGTAGATCCAGTCGATCTTCCGGATAATCTCCATGGTGTCGGAAACATGCTCCAGCTCATAAAGCGCGTCCTTCACATCCTGCACACGCTTTTCATCGCGTCTTCTGCCATTTAAAAAATCACGGATATAGGAAATCTTTACTCTGCCTGCAAAGGACTGGTTCATACGGTGAAACTCGTGCTCCAGCATTGCTTCAAACGCCTTTTTGCGCACCTGGCGCACACCCGGGCGTTCCGCCGAAATCGCCGGATAGGACGCCGCATCCGCGCATAGCTGCGCAATGCTCATCAGCGGAACCTCCTCGGCGCCGTAATATCGCTTCTTCAGCAGATACGTGCCGAGTGCGTCCGCGTCAAAATAACGCGCAAAAGCACCCTGTTTGATCGCATCGTACAACGCAATATATTTATTTTTTGCAAACGCCTCCACATCTGGCTTCACCTTCAGCGAATAATCACCGCTCACCGTCCACATCATGTTTTTGATGCGGTTCTCGATCTCCACCCGATGTTCCTCAATATCATAGACCATATTATTTCTCACTGTCCTGTTTCCCGTATGCCATCAAAAGCCTCCCCGCTTTCCTGCTGCTACGGCTCAGTATGCATCTCGCCGCCTTTCCGACTCTGCGGTTCAGTATGCGTTTCGCTTCCTTTCCGATTCTGCAATTTAGCGTGCGTTTTCAAAAATCTCACTGCTATCCCAGCCCTCCGGGATGCGCGTCTCCAGAATGTCTTCTATCATTTCGCGTTCAAATACATCAAAGCTCTTGTTTACGATACCCATGCGCAGCGCTGCCATCGGCGAAAGCCCGGCGCGGATAGTCCGGATCGCGCCGATCAGGCCGCGCAGATCCAGCGGCTTTGTGGAAATCTCATTGTGTGACGCTTTCAGCTGCAGATCCATAAAGAAACCACCAAGCTGTAAAAGCCCTTCTTTCTTTGCATCCGGGAAAATATCCGTCAGGATATCCAGCAGCGTCTCCTCTGTCACCGGCGGCATGTCGATTACCATAAAACGGGAAACCAGCGCCTCATTCAGCTCCTTCGTCCCGGCGTAGCCGTAATTCATTGTGCCGATAAAGCGCGCCGCATCGTGCAGCCCGATCTTCTCATAGCCCGGCACGTCGATCATGCGCCGGTAATCGAGCGCCGCATGCAATACGGAGACGGCGTCGTTTTTGGCCATATTGATCTCATCAAAAATCCCGAAGCCGCCGTACACCGCGCAATCATACACCGGCCCGCGCCGCAGGCAGACCTCATTGTTGCGGAAGGTATCGGTACCGATCAGCGTGGTGCTGTCCGTATTTATATTGAAGGAAATGTTGTAGGCCGGACGTCCGAAAACCCAGGCAAGGTTTTCCGCCAGCACGTTTTTTCCTGTCGCTTTGGTGCCGGACAGCAGGATGTTTTCACCCTGCAGCAGCGCCGTAGCCGCCATCTCAAAAATTTCTTTTCCATAGAAACGGATCTCCGGTCGCATCACTCTGTCCGTTGCTGACGCATCTACCGCATAACGTTCCCGAAACGCTGCAATATCCTTCAAAAGCCCCTCGCTGACGCCCTGCTCGCGGTATAAATCAAATATATCACTCATCACTTTCTCCTATATTTCCGTAAATGACATCCGCTGATGGATGCCGGAGGTCATAATGTCATAGATGACGGTGCCGTTTTCCAGGACACTTTTTTCATAAGTAACCTCTTTGCCCGCAAACTTGTTTTTCACATACTGCTCCGTGTCCGCGATCTCCGCCTCTTCGATAAAGACGTCGCGCATCTGATTGTTGGAGCAGAGATTAAAAATCTCCCATACTACTTCATATTCTTTCATATTAATATGTTATCCTTCCTTAGCGCTCATGCCGCTCTCTTCCCGTATTTACCCGTTTTACAACCTCCGGCTTTGCGGAAATCTCTCCGGCCTTTGTAAGCGCGATCTTGGTGAGCATCGGTCCTACCAGCTCATAGATGAGAACCGCAAACAGTGTAATGTTCCGCACGAGCAGTCCCTGCTCTCCCATGCTCTCGGTAGCTGCCAGAGACATGCCAAGCGCCACGCCCGCCTGCGGAAGCAGCGTAATGCCAAGGTATTTTACGATCTTATCGTCGCACTTCATCAGCCTGGAGCCGACGGACGCACCAATATATTTTCCGAGAGACCTCGTCAGTATATATACAACGCCCGCGCCCACGATCGCAATATCCGCGAACACACTGAATTCCAGCTCCGCGCCGCTGAGCACGAAAAACAGGATAAAGATAGGCGCCGTCCACTGGTCCGTCTTGCTCATCATTTCTTCCGAGAATTTACAGGTATTGCAGAATACCGTACCAAGCATCATGCAGACAAGCAGACTGGAAAAGCCGACCGTCAGTCCGCCGATCTGAATCTCCGTCATTGCCAGCCCGGAAGCAAACAATACAAAGGTCAGACAGATGGAGAGACGTTTGCTGTTTGAGAAGAAAAACTTCTCGCAGAAGGTAAGCGCTGCTCCAAGCGCCGCTCCGAGCAGCAGCGACAGCACGATCTCCAGAAGCGGAGCAAGCAAAACGGACGCTATATCGAGATGTCCGAGATTGATCGCTCCCGCAATACCGCTGAAAATCGCAAAGACAGCAAGCGCGATCGCATCATCCAGCGCAACGATCGGCAGAAGAATATCCGTGAGACTTCCCTTCGCCTTATACTGGCGCACAACCATCAGTGTTGCTGCCGGTGCAGTCGCCGTGGCGATCGCACCAAGAAGGAGCGCCGACGGAAGCGGAAATTTATCGCCGAGTATCATATGCAGCGCGATCATCACGATCGTCACAAGAAAAGTTGCTGCCAGGGCCTCAAAAAAAGCAACCACCGTTGCCTGTCTTCCGGTCTTTTTCAGCTGCGAAAGCCGGAATTCGTTTCCTATGGAGAACGCGATAAATCCGAGCGCCACCTCCGATATAAGCTTGTACTCGACCACATTTTCATGCGATACAAAGCCAAGCCCCCGGATTCCAAGACGCCCAAGGCAATACGGTCCGATCAGGATACCGCCGATCAGATAGGCAGTAACAGCCGGAAGCTTCAAACGCTTAATAATACGTGACATAAACAACCCTGCAAGCAGGCAAACCGACAAAGCAAATAATTGTTCCATACTCTCTCTCCTCACATCTAAGCAATATAGCCGCATCCGGCTTCCGAAAACCCTGCCGGACACTTAGGCGTTACAAAAAGCAAGACACCCTCGTGCCGTGCGCTTTTCAGAACCAAGCATAGCAGTTTTTGGTCTGAAATGCAAGACATAAAAGGGTGTCTTAAAATTTAAATATCTTTTAAATATCTGTATTTTCCGGCGCATCCTCCGCAACCGGTCCGCCAAGACTGATCACGGTGTTATCCGCAGCGGCGCTCTGTTCTGCCGCTTCCGGATCCTGCGCTTTTCCTTCCGGCGTTTCCGGAGCTTCTGCTTTCACCGCATCCGTTTCCGGGGCTTCCGCTTTTGCTCCATCCATCTCCGGGGCTTCTGCTTTCACTGCATCCGTTTTCGGGGCCTCCAGCGCCGGCGTATCATAAATCGGCGTTACTCCGGCAGCCCTGCGCTCTGCAGCTTCCTGCTCTACCCGGTGGAAAATCTCCATAAATTCTTTTCCGGTGATCGTTTCCTTCTCGATGAGGAAATCTGCGATCCGGTCAAGCGCCTCTCTGTGCTCACGCAGCAGACGCAGTGCCTCCTGGTAGGCTTCCTTTATAACGCGCATAACCTCCTGGTCGATCTCCGCCGCCGTCCGGTCACTGCAGTTCAAAACATTTCTGCCGTCCAGATATTGGTTTGCCGGGGATTCCAGCCCGACCATACCAAATTTCTCAGACATACCGTACTGCGTGATCATCGCGCGCGCCAGTCTGGTCGCCTGCTCGATGTCGTTTGCCGCGCCGGTCGTCACGCTGTTGAACACGATTTCCTCTGCGGCGCGTCCGCCCACGCACTCTACAATGCGCGCCCGGATCTCCGCCTCCGAATTCAGGAATTTCTCTTCCTCCGGCACGTTCATGACATAACCGAGCGCACCCATGGTACGAGGCACGATCGTAATCTTCTGTACCGGCTCGGAATCCTTCTGCAGTGCGCTGACAAGCGCATGTCCCACCTCATGATAGGAGACAATGCGGCGTTCCTCCTGGCTGAGGATCTTGTTTTTCTTTTCCTTACCTACCAGAACGACCTCCACAGATTCAAACAGATCCTTCTGGCTGACGGCGTTTCTGCCGTTCTTTACGGCAAGGATCGCAGCCTCGTTGATCATATTTGCAAGATCAGAACCAACTGCGCCCGATGTGGCAAGCGCGATCGCTTCCAGATCCACGGTGTCATCCATCGACACATTTTTCGCATGAACCTTCAGCACATCCACGCGCCCCTTCAGATCCGGCTTGTCAACAACAATACGGCGATCAAAACGTCCCGGACGCAGAAGCGCCTGATCCAGAACCTCCGGACGGTTGGTTGCCGCCAGGATCAGAAGCCCGGACGCAGAATCGAAACCATCCATCTCCGCAAGGAGCTGGTTCAGCGTCTGCTCACGCTCATCGTTTCCGCCGAAATGGCTGTCGCGGCTCTTACCGATGGCATCGATCTCATCAATGAAAATGATACAGGGAGCGTTTTTCTTCGCTTCCTCAAACAGCTCACGCACACGCGACGCGCCGACGCCGACAAACATCTCCACAAACTCCGAACCGGAGAGGGAGAAAAACGGCGCGTGCGCTTCCCCGGCAACCGCTTTTGCAAGCAGCGTTTTTCCGGTACCCGGAGGTCCCACAAGCAGCGCGCCTTTTGGAAGCTTCGCGCCGATCTTGGAATACTTTCCGGGGTTTTCCAGGAAATCAACGACCTCCTGCAGCGACTCCTTCGCCTCGTCCTGCCCGGCAACGTCTTTAAACGTCACGCCGGTCTCCTTCTGCGCATACACACGCGATTTGTTCTTTCCAATACCCATCACGCTGCCGCTGCCGCTCATCTTGCGCATGGCAAAGCCCATGATCAGCCAGATGAAGACAAGCGGAAGCATAAACGTCAGAATGCTGTAAATGATATCGGCTGTCATATCGGGAATTTCTTTATTAAAGTCCACTCCCGCCTCCAGAAGCCTGTCCGCCAGCTTCGGATCGCTGACAGCTCCGGTATAATATGTGATGCCGCGCACCTTCGGTGTGATCACATACTGCCCGGACTGAATCTCCACACTCTTGATCTGATCGTTCTCCAGCATTTCTATAAATTGATTATAGGTAATTTCCTGTGTCGTCGTGCTTCTCGACAGAGAATTGAAGATACCTATAATAATCAGCGTGACAACCGTCACGATCAAAAAAATCATAATGGTCTGGTTATTTTTCGGCGGTTTGTTGCCGTTGTTCGGACCGCCGCCCGGACCATTGCCGCGATTCTGGTTATTATCCATCTTTTCCTCCTTGTATACAAAAGCCTGAAGCTCTGCTTTATTTAAATCTTCCCACATAAGTATAAGGATTCTCCGCCCAGAAATCAATATTCACTTTCAAAAAAGATTCTTCAATTTCTAAAATATTTCTAAAAATCCGACAAAAAGAGCTGGAAAAGTAACGCGATATGATATATCATGTTCAGGTAGGCAGTAAGCCGTGTGAAGACAACGGCAGGGGCAGACGCGCATGCTTGCAGGCAGGCGGCTGCAGATGACGTTGGATTCATAAGGCGCCAGCCCGTGAGCGGGAAAAATCGCAGATTTTTCGAGCCTGCACGGCGTCGGCATCCCGCGAGAGCAGCGGATTCACATAATTTTACTAGAATGATGAGGGAATACAGCGATTATGAACATTGGATTTGACAACAATAAATACCTGACGATGCAGTCGGAGCACATCAAGGAGCGCATCAGTCAGTTCGGCAACAAGCTTTATCTGGAATTTGGCGGCAAGCTCTACGACGACTATCACGCTTCGCGCGTGCTTCCGGGCTTTGAGCCGGACAGCAAGCTGCGGATGCTCATGCAGCTTTCCGACCAGGCGGAGATCGTGATCGCGATCAGCGCCGGAGATATCGAAAAAAATAAAATCCGCGGAGACCTCGGCATCACATATGATTCCGACGTGCTCCGTCTGATCAGCGTGTTTGAAGAGCGCGGTCTGTACGTCGGCAGCGTTGTGATCACACAGTACGCCGGACAGAGCGGCGCAGATCTGTTCCGCAGCCGTCTGCAGAAGCTCGGCATCCGCGTTTACACACACTACGTCATTCCGGGTTATCCGAGCAATATCCCGCTGATCGTCAGCGACGAAGGCTACGGCAGAAACGATTACATCGAAACCTCCCGTCCGCTTGTCGTCGTGACAGCTCCGGGGCCGGGCAGCGGAAAAATGGCGACCTGCCTCTCCCAGCTCTACCACGAGCACAAGCGCGGTATCCGCGCGGGCTACGCAAAATTCGAGACGTTCCCGATCTGGAATATTCCGCTGAAGCACCCGGTAAACCTTGCTTACGAGGCGGCTACCGCCGATCTGAACGACGTCAACATGATCGACCCGTTCCACCTCGAAGCGTACGGTCAGACCACCGTAAACTACAACCGCGACGTAGAAATATTCCCGGTGCTGAACGCGATCTTTGAAAAAATTTCCGGCGTCAGCCCCTACAAATCCCCGACGGATATGGGCGTCAACATGGCTGGAAACTGCATCTGCAACGACGAGGTCTGCCGCGAGGCCTCCCGGCAGGAGATCATTCGCCGCTACTACCAGGCGCTTGGCGAGATTGCCAGCGGCTCCAAGACAGAGGATGAAGCAATTAAAATCGAACTGATCATGAACCAGGCGGGTATTTCAAAGGGCGATCGCCGCGTGGTGGGCGCTGCTCTTGCACGCGCGGAGCAAACAGGCGCTCCTGCTGCTGCGATGGAGCTTGCCGACGGAAAAATCGTCACCGGAAAAACCTCGGAGCTTCTCGGAGCTTCCGCTGCGCTCCTCCTGAACGCCCTCAAAGAGCTTGCCGGTATCCCCCACGAGGAGCATGTGATTTCCCCGGTTGCGATCGAGCCGATCCAGCGGCTGAAAACGGCATATCTTGGCAGTAAAAATCCGCGCCTGCACACGGACGAGGTGCTGATCGCGCTTTCCATCAGCGCAGCCACCAGCAAAACGGCACAGCTCGCGCTGGAACAGATTCCAAAGCTCGCCGGATGCCAGGTGCATACCACCGTTATTCTGTCCGCAGTTGACATCAAGACCTTCAAGCGGCTTTCCGTTCAGCTTACCTCCGAGCCTGTTTACGAAAACAAACGCTCCTATTTAAAAAATTGATTAGTTTAATCAGAACTGCTCATTAAAAACCGCGAAAAAAAAGTTTTCATTTACAGGAAAATCGGTTATAATGCAATCGGATTTATTTGTACACAAAGAGGTGTGTCTTCCATACGCTGGGAGACGCACCCTTTTTTTGCGGCACCGCTTCCGGGGCTGCCAGGAAAAGCGCCGGAAAAACCGCATATTGCAGATATCACAGGATTTAAGGAGGAAAAGAACATGTCAGTAAAATATGTATTTGTCACGGGCGGCGTCGTATCCGGGCTTGGAAAAGGCATCACCGCGGCATCTCTCGGACGCCTTCTGAAGGCACGCGGCTACAAGGTCACCATGCAGAAATTTGACCCATACATCAACATTGACCCCGGCACCATGAATCCAATCCAGCACGGCGAGGTTTTTGTCACAGACGACGGCGCTGAGACAGACCTTGACCTCGGACACTACGAGCGATTTATCGACGAAAGCCTCACAAAAAATTCGAACGTCACCACCGGAAAGATTTACTGGTCGGTTCTTCAGAAGGAACGCCGCGGCGACTTCGGCGGCGGCACCGTGCAGGTGATCCCGCATATCACAAATGAGATCAAGAGCCGTTTTTACCGCAACTATACCTCCGATGACATGCACATCGCGATCATTGAGGTAGGCGGCACAGTCGGCGATATCGAGAGCCAGCCGTTTCTGGAGGCGATCCGCCAGTTCCAGCATGACGTCGGACGGGAAAATGCTATTCTGATTCATGTTTCCCTGATCCCGTACATCAAGGCATCCGGTGAAATGAAAACGAAGCCGACGCAGACCAGCGTCAAGCAGCTCCAGGGTATGGGCATCTGGCCTGATATCCTTGTCTGCCGCTCCGAGCTTCCGCTGGAGCCGGGCATCAAAGAAAAAATTGCTCTGTTCTGCAATGTTCCGGTTTCCCATGTTCTGCAGAACCTCGATGTGGAATACCTCTACGAAGCGCCTCTCGCTATGGAGGCAGAGCATCTGGCGCAGGTTGCATGCGAGTGTCTGAATCTGCCCTGTCCCGAGCCGGAGCTTTCCGACTGGATCTCCATGGTGGAAGCGCTCCGTCACCCGACGAAGGACATCACGGTGGCACTGGTCGGAAAATATACGCAGCTTCACGACGCCTACATCAGCGTGGTGGAGGCGCTCAAGCACGGCGGCATTGCCAACAGCGCAACCGTTCATATTAAATGGATAGATTCGGAATTATTAAACGAAGAAAATGTGGATGAAATGCTCGGCGATGTGCGCGGCGTCCTCGTCCCCGGCGGCTTCGGCGATCGCGGCATCGACGGAAAAATCGTTGCGATCCATTATGCGCGCACACACGGCATTCCCTTCCTGGGGCTGTGTCTTGGTATGCAGCTTGCCATCGTGGAATACGCCCGCAATGTTGCCGGGTTAAAGGACGCGCACAGCATCGAGCTGAATCCTGCCACCACCCACCCGGTGATCGCGCTGATGCCGGATCAGGACGGGGTGGAAGATATCGGCGGCACTCTCCGTCTCGGTTCCTATCCCTGCGTGCTGGATAAGACAACGAAGGCATACGCGCTTTATGGGGAGGAAACCATTCACGAGCGCCACAGGCACCGCTATGAGGTAAACAACGACTACCGCAAGGTTTTGACAGACCACGGTCTGACGCTCTCCGGTCTCTCCCCGGACGGACGCATCGTAGAAATGATCGAGCTGAAATCGCATCCGTTTTTCCTGGCGACGCAGGCTCACCCGGAGCTGAAATCCCGCCCGAACCGTCCGCACCCGCTATTTAAGGGATTTATAGAGGCAGCATTAAACTGCTCCGCGGATGCATAAAAATAGCATTTTACCTCTCTTGACATTTCAGAAAAAACTCTGCACAATAGAGCTGCAATACCACTGTTGCAGCATTTACGGACAGGTATCGCTGCCTGTCCGTTTTCATCCCATTAAACAGGAGCAGCTTATGTCACAAAAACAAAACTATCAGATTACCGCATGGTGCCAGCGCATGATGCGGGAGCATATACACCAGGGTTCCCTCTGCATCGACGCAACGATGGGAAACGGAAATGACACGCAGTTTCTCTGCACCCAGGCGGGCAGAAACGGAAGCGTGCTCGCCTTCGACATCCAGCCCGCCGCGCTGGAACATACAAAGGAGCGCCTTGCACAGGCACTTCCCTACTGTAATTATCAGTTAATTCTGGATTCCCACGAGCGCCTGGACGCCTACGCGGCGCCGGAGAGCGCCGACTGCATTGCCTTTAACCTCGGCTACCTTCCGGGCGGCGACCATATGCTTGCCACAAAGCCCGGCTCCACCCTCACCGCGCTGGAAAAAAGCCTCGCGCTTCTGAAAAAGGACGGACTTCTCTGCATCTGCATTTACAGCGGCGGCGACACCGGCTTCGCGGAAAGAGACGCCGTGCTCTCCTGGCTGCGGACGCTGGATTCCCGGAAATATCTGGTATTGCTGACGCAGTATTATAACCGCCCGAATAATCCGCCCATCCCGGCATTTGTAATCCGGCTGTAAGGCGTGGCGTCCGCCCCGTTAATTTTCCACACCATCCTTTACTCATTGTCCTCTGCGGCAAACTGAGCGCTGACTATTTGCTAAGATATCCTGGGTCAAATTCCCCAACACGAATTGGGTTGCATCATAGAAATTAGTGCATAAACGAGGAGATTATGTAAATGAATATTGAATATAAAACACTTACAGAAAAAGAACTGAATACTTTTATTGACATGAGGATAAAACAACTTAGAGAAGAAGGGGCTGAAGAAGAAATCGATCTGGTTCCCGCATTGAAGGAATATTATACTCGCCATATGGCAGATGGAACATTTGTATCCTGGCTTGCTTTTGATGGAGAAAAAATTGTCGGGACAAGCGGGATGTCATTTGTGGAAAAACCGCCCTATTTTGGATGTCCAAGTGGAAAAATAGGATTGTTATCCAGTATGTTTACTGATCCGGAATATAGAAGAAAAGGTATTGCAAAGGAACTGTTATCCCGTGTTGTAAAGGATGCCAGGGAATATGGATGTGGAACGATACAGATTACAGCATCTGATATGGGTGTTAAATTGTATACAGATTTTGGATTCATACATAATGGTAACTTCATGCAATATCAGCTTTCTTAACAAGGGCAGCCTTTCGGGACGCTTTAACAGTAAACCGGACGAAAACCGGGCGTACCTACAGCTTCACTGTAACACGCAGGCAGCCCTCCGCATAATCCGTGCGGAGGGTTCCTTTCATTTCTTCTGTCAGCGTCTTTGCGATGGAAAGACCAAGTCCGGTCGCTTCTCTGCCGCTCCGCACGGTATAGAAGCGCTCCGACAGGTGCTCCGCCTGCAGCCCGTCCAGACCGGAGGCGTGATTTTTAAAAACAATTTCGCCATTCTCATAAAGCGTGACTGCCAAATCGCCGTCGCTGTATTTCGCGGCATTGCTTACAATATTGGACAGCACACGCGCCAGTGCGCGCCCGTCCAGGATGCGTTTTACCGGCTCTTCGGGCATCTGTATCCGCGGCTCTATCCCCTTTTCCTTCAGCGCGCCGTAATAACCGGCAATGCATTCCTCCAGCGCAGCATTTAAGGAAATCTCCGCTTCCCTTCCGGAATCCTCCGCCGCGATCACCGAGTAACGGAACAGCTCCTCCATCAGCTCCTTTAAAGCCGCCGCGCGGTTTTCCACAATCAGCAGATATTCCCGCGCAGTTTTCGACATTTCCTCCCGCTTCAGCAGCTCCAGATACCCGCAGATTGCCGTCAGCGGCGTACGCAAATCGTGTGACATATTTGTAATGGCAGTCTGCAGCTCCTGGTTGCCCTGCCGATAGCGCAGCTCCTGCCTGCGCAGATTCCGAACCTGCACATCCATCTGCGCCGCCAGCCGCCGCACATACCGGTCCGATGTGGAAACCCGCAGCCCGCCATTCGTATCCTGCCGCAGGCGCTCTTCAAATTCCCGGCAGAGTCCGTCCACCGCCCTGTGCAGAAAAATCAGCCTCGCCGCCAGAAGCATTACCATCATTCCCAGAATCATGCACACAATATAAAGCACTTTCATCACCTGATATCCTTATTTTTAAAGCACCAGAAGCCCGCAAAATTAATCACCAGAATCCAGCCCACGGAAATCGCCGCCATGCGCACCGGATTCACCACCATCCGCTGTGCAATCTCCAGGCATTGCCCGTACGGGATCAAATCAAGCAGCCAGTAAAATACCTCCCGCAGCGTGCCGCTCAGATAGTTGGGATTCGGTTCCATCATGGCGTCCTGCACGCCGTCGACCGTCATCAGCATCCCCTGTATATACTCCGGCTCCGACAGCCGCGCGATTACCCATACGCCTGCCGCCAGCACCGCAAAGGCAAGCACCATACAGATAATGGCGGTATACGATTTGCGGTCGCAGAGTATGGCAATCATATGATACAGCGACGCGTAGACAAGCACATTCAGAATGCTCTCCGCCAGCAGGCAGGCGAACATGGCGCCGCTCATTTCCATTTTGTCAAACATCGGTATGCCAAGCACCGCGATTGTCAGAAATCCCACCGCCAGCATCGCCGCTGCCGCCGCCGCACAGCTAAAAAGCCCTGCAAAATAAATACCGCCGCGCGTCTGACCGGTGATGATTTTGTTGCGGATAGTGCCGTCGCTGTACTCCGTCCCGATAAACAGCGCGCAGATTACCGCCAGCAGAATGCCGGGCGGATGTACGACAGAAAACAGCACGCCATCCAGCGTATACGTTTCCTCCCACTTCACCATGCTCCGGTACTGTGACACACATAGCATAACCATAAACAGCACTTCTGCGAGCAGCATTCCCCAGAAGATTCTGCTTTTTTTCAGTCTTCTCAAATCAGCACGAAAAAGTCTGCTCATTTCTGCCACCTCCCACCAGCCGGATATAGTAGCTTTCCAGATTTTCATCGCATTCTGTCATAGAACGGACGCTGCAGTTTTCCTCCGCCAGCAGAAGCGTCAGCTCCGTCACGCCGACCTCCCCGTAGATTTCCGCCTGCGTATCGGAGAGAATGGCATATTCAAGCTGCAGCTTATCCAGCACATGCGCCAGAGGCCGTGTATCGCTCACTTCCGTGCGGATGCACTTGCGGCAGGCTCTCTCCAGCTCCTGCGCCGACAACTCCTTCACCAGATGCCCGTTATCAATAAAGCCGTAATGAGTGGCAAGACGCGCCAGCTCGTCCAGAATATGACTGGAAATCAGTACGGTAATCTGCCGCTCGCGATTCAGCTTTAATATCAGCTCCCGCATTTCGACAATCCCCTGCGGGTCCAGTCCGTTTACCGGCTCATCCAGCAAAAGAAAGTCGGGGCTCCCGGCAAGCGCAATGGCTATGCCGAGCCGCTGGCGCATTCCGAGCGAAAAATTCTTCGCCTTTTTCTTCCCGGTGTTCTCCAGACCAACCAGCCGCAGAAGCTCCCGGATACCGTCAAACGACGGGCGTCCGATAATCGTATACTGCTGCTTTAAATTGTCCTCCGCCGTCATGTCAAGATATACGGACGGAGTCTCCACCACCGCGCCCATTCTTCTGCGCGCCTGGCAGACTGCGCGGTCCGCGCCCGAAATCCCGTAAATGGCATAGCTTCCGTCCGTCGGCTTCTGCAGACCGCAGATAACCCGTATCAGCGTCGTCTTGCCCGCCCCGTTTTTTCCGACAAGTCCGTAAATCGCGCCCTTCGGCACATGCATGGAAAGATTATCCAGCGCCTTATACTGTCCGTATTTTTTCGAAAGGTTCTCTGTGCTTAACACATATTCCATCTGGGTACCTCCTCTTTCTTCAGATATGGACAGTATAGCGGATAAACGTTAAGAATCCGGTTAAGAAAACCGTAAAGAAATGGTAAAGATTATTCCTGCAATTTAAAACCGATGCCCCACACCGATTCAATGTAATCCTTTCCGCCCGCCTGCATCAGCTTCCTTCTGAGATTACTCACATGCACCTTCAGGGAGCTTTCCGTGCAGTCGGGCGTGTCCGCGCTGATGCATTCCAGCATTGCGGATTTGGTAAGTACCCTGCCGGGATTTGCAATCAGCAGCTTTAAAATGGCATATTCCGTCCGCGTCAGCCGCACCGCCTGCTCCCCCACGCGCGCCTCCCGCAGGTCACAGTCAAGAGCCAGATCACCGCACGCCAGATGCCCGGCTACGCCCGGATGCACGCCATGCCCCGACTGCCCGCCTGCGCTCTGATACGCACCACGCCCCGGCTGCCCGTCTGCATTCTGATTCGCACCACAGCCAGACTGTCCGCCTGCGCCCTGCTCCCTCTGCCTGAGCTGCACCGCGATACGCGCCAGCAGCTCCCGTACATCAAACGGCTTCGTCAGATAATCCACCGCGCCATCCAGAAGGACACTGACCTTCTCCTGTATCCCGTTCTTCGCGCTCACCACAATCACCGGAATACCCTGCGTCTTTGCAAGCACTTCCTCGCCGGAGATTCCCGGAAGCATCAAGTCCAGCAGAATTAAATCCGGGAGCCGCCGCTCCAGAAGCATCAGCGCTTCCGTCCCGGAATACGCGCGGAGCACCCCGTAGCCTGCCTCCTCCAAGAGCCGCTGCAGCATATCGCCTATATAAATATCATCATCAATCACTGCTATCGTATACATCAAAATCTCCTAAAGCGTCACTGCTCACTCCGTTCGCAAATCCATATAAAATTCGCTTCGCAAATGGGATTTCATTAAAATCCGCCAAAACCTTCGCCGGGAATCCGGCGTTATATGCCACCGAATTCCACAGCAAAATTATATTACTTAAAACTATAATAGGTCTTCCCGCTTCTCAGCGTGGTCTTTCCTTTGTATTTTGCAAGCTGGCTTACCGTCACCATCTGGAAGCCCCTCTTTTTCAGCGCCGGGATGATAGTCTCCGCCGCCTGCACAGTGGAACGATGGATATCATGCATCAGTACGATATCGCCGTTTTTCACATTGTTCAGCACAGCGTTGACCGTGTGCTGCGGATTTCCGGTATTCGCCCAGTCTCTGGTATCGATCGACCAGTAGACGGACGGCAGACCAAGTGAGGAAAGCACTGCGCTGTTGTTGTGGCCGTCTCCATACGGCAGCCGGAACACCGTCGGGTACTTGCCGCACGCCTTGTAAATGTTGTTGCTTGTCTTTGTAACCTGCGATCTGCGGCTGCTGTAGGACAGGGTTGTAAACGCCGGATGACTGTAGGAATGGTTTCCCAGCTCGCAGCCCATGCTCGCCATCTTCTTTACAGCGCTCTTGTAATTTGGCACGCTGGAGCCGACCATAAAGAAGGTTGCCTTGGCACCGTTTTTCTGCAGGCAGTTGAGCAGTCTGGTCGTATACGGACCCGGCCCGTCATCGAATGTCAGCGCCACCATCTTTTTGTTGGGGTTGACCTCCATTTTTACCTTCACGGAAGGATCGTAGACACCGTTTGATTTAAAATAATAGCCCTTGTTTCCAATGTACTGTGTGCCTGTGACACGCACGCCGTCTGAATCCACATAATACTTATTTTTCCCGTTAATTATCCAGCACGACGTCTTCAGCTTTCCATCTTCTGCCACCCATCTGTATTTACCGCCGCCCGGCACCCAGGTAGAGGTGCGCATCCTGCCGTCGATCTTACTGAAATAATACTTATCCTTTCCGATCGTCACCCAGCCCTTTTTCATCGAGGCGTCTGACGGGTTGAAATAGTATGTGGCGTCTCCGATCCTGCGCAGCTTTTTCACCGCCACGCCGTTGCTCCTCATATAATACTTTTTCCCGCTCAGCGTCAGCCACCCAGTGTGCATCACACCGCTTTTCTCCATATAATAGAACTTTCCGCGGTATTTGATCCATCCGGTCACACGATAGCCGTTTTTATTTACATAATATACCTTCCCATTTACGCTGATCCATTTGTTTTTTACAGCTTTTCCGCTGCCTGACAGGTAAAATACATAGCCCTTCGCTTTCTTTACCCATTTGCCCTTCGGCTTCACTGCCTTGCGCACATCCACCAGGCTTGTCGTTGCCACATTTGTCGTCTTTGCCTGCGCCGGAACCGCCATTGTCATAAGCATCAGCATCAGCGCGCACAGACTGAAAGATATCCTTTTCCAGCTTTTCATACTCTTCTCCCCAATTTAAACCGCCCCAGACTCTACACTACTTTTCGCGAGCATCCGATCGCAAGCGGACCATAACCGATGTGACAGGCAACGCTGAGTGAGAGCGGATCCATGTTGACCTCCATACCCGGAAAGCTTGCCCGGATCTCCTCAAGCCACTCCTGCGCTTCCTCCTCGTTTCCGCCGTATGCCGCCGCCAATACGATTTCTCCGTTCGCCACTTCTTTTGCAAAGCGCGTTTCGAAGTCCTTATGCATCGCGTCGAGCATGATTTTTTTCGCTTTCTGCTTGCCGCGCGCTTTGGAGAAAGCGTCCAGCTTTTCTCCCTGTATCTGCAGCACCGGCTTCAGATTCAGAATCGTGCCGAGCGCCGCTGCCGCCGGAGTGATCCTGCCTCCCTTTTTGAGATATTTGAGCGTCTCCAGCGTGATGTAGATGCTCGCCTCCAGCTTCATTTTTTCCAGTATTTCCTTAATCTGTGCCGCACTCTTACCCTGCTCGATCAGCACTAGCGCGTCCCTGACCGACTGGCGCTGCGTGATGGAAATTCTCTGGTTATCGATCACATACACCCTGCCCTCATAGTCGCGCGCCAGCGCCTGCGCAGATTCGCAGGAAGCGGAAAGCCCGCTCGACATCGGAATGTGTACCAGAGTCTCGTACTCCTCCAGCACCTTGTCCCACAGCTCCGTGACGCTGCCCGGAGACGGCTGCGAGGTGTTGATATTAGCATCCTCCTTCAAACGCGCGTAAAACTCTTCCTGTGTGAGCGTGATGCCCTCCAGGTATAACTCATCATTAATAAAAAACGGCATCGGCAGCACAAAAATGCCCATCTGCTCTGCTTCCTTCTGTGTAATACCGCTGTTGCTGTCTGTAACTACCGCTATTTTCTTCATTTTAAATTCCTCTCTGTATGCTATTCGGACAGGCTGGCTGTCCTCTTTTAGTTTAATGCAAATCCTTCCAGAATACAAGAGGGCCGACACAATAATTTGTGCCAGCCCTCACTTTTTAGGTAACTACCCAAAACTTCTGTTACACCTCTGCGCCGTCGTCCGCGCCTGCGCCGTCGTCTGTGATCGCCCCATCGTCCGAAACCACGCCGTCATCCGTCACCATTCCGTCATCTGCTACTGTGCCGTCGTCTGCCGTCGTGCCGTTGTCTGCCGTCGTGCCATCATTTGCCGTGGTATCTGCATTTCCTGTGCTTCCGGCCGTATCATATACAGCAACACCCTTTACCCCTGTGGTATCGGTGCCGCTCAGTGTACCGGTGTACGCGATGGTCACATATGCGCCTGATGCAATGCCGTCCATCAGGTACCAGGTTGCTCCCGACGTATCGATCGACAGGGTAACGCCCTCGTCGTCTGTGATCGTAATCGCACTTACGCCGCAGTCCTCAACGGTACCGCTCACATAGGAATAATCGCCTGCCGGTGATCCCGGAGCCACCGCTGTCTCGCCGTTTGCCGCGCTGTTGTCCGAAATGCTGGTCGCCGGCACGATATCCGGTCCGTAAATGTCTCCGTTGTATTCCACAGTGACATAGTTTCCTTCCTGCATGCCATTTACCAGGTTGATATCCGCGCCGTACATGGAGAAGTAGTAGGAATCGCCGTCGTCCGAAAGAACCACGATGCGGTCTGCGCTCAGGTCGGAAATCGTACCGCCGAGCGTACCTGCGCCCGCATTCGGATCGGCTTCCTCAGCCTCCGTCATCAGCTCACCCTCTGTGACAGGCGTCTCGCCTGCCGCCAGATCCGTCACCATCAGCACTCTCGCGTTTGCAGTATCTGTGCCGTTAATCGTTCCTTTATACATAACCGTTACATTGCTGCCCGCCTGGATACCATTTGCAACCTGGATATCCGCCCCGGTAAGGGAGAAGGTCAGTTCCTTTCCGCGCTCCGTCTGGATCGTCAGACTGGCGTCATTCGAGGACTTCACAAGCCCCTTCAGCTCTCTGGTCCGGTTCATGCTGTCTTCCTTTTCCGTCTCAGTCGGCGCCTCTGTGGTCGGCGCTTCCGTCAGCGCTTCCGTCATGATCGGCGCCTCCGTCGTAGCCGGTTCCGTCTCCTGCGGCTCACTTTTGCAACCCGTCAGCATGATCGCCGCGGAAGCAAACAAAGCCAGAAATAATGTCATTCTTTTCATATTTTTTCCTCCTATCACTCGTTTATATCCCCTGCGTACTTACAACCTATTCTACCTTTATTTGCCAGTAAAAGTCAATGCATTTTGCAGAATTTTCACAATTAAATGCAAATATTTTAAGAATGTGTTAAGAATTTATTACATCCTGCATGTCGTAAAGTCCCGGCTCTCTCCCTGCCAGGAACTTTGCGGCTTCCACCGCGCCTTTGCCGAACACCGTTTTCGAGTAAGCGCGATGACTGAAGGTAATCACCTCGTCCGGACCTGCAAAAATCACATCGTGATCTCCCACGATCGTTCCCCCGCGTACCGCGGAAATTCCGATCTCCAGGTCGTCCCGCTGCTGATGCACCTGGCTGCGGTCGTACACATAATGGTACTTATTGTCCATCGCCTCATTCAGAGCATCCGCCAGCGCGATCGCCGTGCCGCTGGGTGCGTCACATTTGAGCCGGTGATGCTTCTCCACGATCTCCATATCGAAACCGGCAGCCGCGAGCACCTTCGCCGCGTCCTGCAGGAGCTTAAGCAGGGTATTGATGCCGAGAGACATATTGGCCGAACGAAGAATCGCCGTCTCACGACAGACCTCATTTACCTTTTCAAGCTGCTCCTGCGTAAGTCCGGTCGTGCAGAGTACCAGAGGCAGCTTTTTTTCTGCACAGTAGGCGAGCACCCCGTCCGTCGCCTTAAATGAGGAAAAGTCGATCATCACGTCCGCTTCCACATTGCAGGCGTCAAGGCTTGTGAACACCGGATAGCTGTTGGTGCGATCATCCACCATATCGACACCCGCCACGATTTCAGCGTCCGCATCCTTCTCCACCAGACCGGAGATCACCTGCCCCATATGTCCGTTACAGCCGTGCATAATTATTTTTACCATTTTTTTCTCCTTTATACCAAATCGTTCTTTACTGTTTACGTCGTTCACAGTAACATTCGCAAATCCATTTGAAATTCGCTCCGCGAATGGGATTTGCTCACACTTGTGTCACTTTCTTACGGACTTTGCAGTGAATGCAAAGTCCTGGCCTGAACAGTAACAATCGTTCTTTTTTACGCCAGCGCAATCCCGAAATCCTTCATCGCTTTGATCAGCTTCTGTACATTCGCCTCTTCCATCTCGCACAGCGGTCCGCGAAGCGGTCCCACCTCAAAGCCCATCAGGTTGAGCGCCGTCTTTACCGGAATCGGATTAACCTCGCAGAACAGCGCGTCGACAAGCGGGATCGCTTTGAGCTGGATGTCGCAGCTCTCTTTCGTTTTGCCCTCCAGATAGAGCATTACCATGTCGTGCGTTTCCTTCGGCGCAATATTCGACAATACGGAAATAACGCCCTTGCCGCCAAGCGAAAGCGCCGGGACCACCTGTCCGTCCTCGCCGGAGTAGAGATCGATGCAGCCGTCCGCAAGGCTCATCAGCTTCGCCACCTGCGCGATGTTGCCGGAGGCTTCCTTGATCGCCACGATGTTTTCCACATTTTTTGCAAGCGTCACCGCGGTTTCCGGCAGGATGTTGCATCCGGTGCGGCCCGGCACATTGTAAAGAATAATCGGCAGCTTCACGGAATTGGCGATCGTCGTATAGTGTCTGATCAGCCCCTTCTGTGTCGCCTTATTGTAGTACGGCGTCACCAGAAGAAGCGCGTCCGCGCCTGCCTTCTCTGCCTCCTGCGACAGATAAACCGCTGTCTCTGTGCAGTTTGAACCGGTGCCTGCGATCACCGGGATTCTCTTTGCCACCTTATTGATCGCATAGCGGATGACGTCCAGATGCTCCTCGTGCGAGAGTGTGGAAGACTCTCCGGTGGTCCCGCAGATGATGATCGCGTCTGTGCTGTTCGCAATCTGATACTCCAGAAGCTCTCCCAGTTTTTCGTAATTTACTTCCCCGTTTTCCTTCATCGGCGTGACGATCGCAACGCCGGCTCCTTCAAAAATAGCCATTATTTATCCTCCTTTAAATTTTTCATGCAGTTTGTTTTTCAGCCCCTCCGGTATCTTCCCCGGAAAACACAAAAACGGAGCGAACCACGGGAGTCCGCCCCAAAATCTCCGTAAATAATACCGGTACGTTTTCAGATAGCTCCCCATCAAACTCTGATGACAGTCATAAAGCTGTTTGCCCTATGCCCAAGTATACAGCTCCAGGTACTGCACCTTTCGGCGCATTCCCCTTTTAGCAGCCTTCTCCTGTACCCGGATACATCCGGCTGCCGACTCATGAAACACGCGACCTCTATCAAAACTATATTTGATTATTCACATCATAACATTATTGAAAAATCTTGTCAATCATGTTCTGCACATTTTACCGTTGCTGTTCACTCCGTTCGCAGCAGGTGTTTGAGGCTGGCATGAACAGTAACATTTTACCATCTGCATGACGGTTATCTCGTCGGCAACATCCCAGAGCGCTTCGCCCTTGTAGGCGCCGGTGAGGATCAGATCCATCTTCGCATCCTTCAGCTCGATCAGGCTGCGGATCTCCTCGCAGGAGATGATGCCAGCCGTTACAAGCGCAAGCACCTCATCCAGGATCAGCACGTCGCAGCCCTGGGTGGTGATGACCTTGCGGGCAAAATTCAGCCCGTTGCGGATGTTCTGACATTCCTCTTTTCGCTCCTCCTCAGAAAGATTTTCGTAGGAGTTTTCCGAGCGCTCGAATCGGAACAGCTTGATCTCCGGCTCAAGGCGCCGTATAAAGCCGATCTCGTCGCTCCGGCGCTTCTTTAAAAACTGGATGATCATGACCGTTTTTCCAACGCTCGCCGCCTGGATCGCGCGACCGAGCGCCGCCGTTGTCTTGCCTTTGCCTTCGCCGCAAAATATATGTGTTAAGCCTTTTTCCATTTCGTACCTCGCTTATACTCGCCTTTTCCGTTCCCCTTGCCTCAGTATACCACACTCCTGTGGGAAAAGCAATCTTATCCGAGCCATTCGAGCTTGCTGACGGATACTTCGTATGCGGTGCGTTTCTCAGCGAGGTCTCCCTCCATTTTTTTCACGTACTCGCGGCTCTGGATCCTGCCCCAGATCTGTACGTGACCTCCCACCTCGAAGCCGGAGGTGAAGCGCGCGTTCCTGCCCCAGCAGATGCAGGGTATGTAATCGGATTTTCCGTAGGGACGATTGACCGCCACCAGCATATCGGAAATCTCCCTGCCGAGCGGCGTCTTCCGGTAAACCGGACTCTTGCAGATGTAGCCGTCCAGGAAAATCTGGTTGGTCTTTACCTTGTCGTTTTCCTCCTCGGTAAACGCCACCTCTCTTGCAAATACAGAAAGAACCAGCCGGTTTTTCTTTTCCTCGTGGCGGTTGTACGACCGGAACTGCCCTGTCACGCGAATGAACTCTCCCCGATAGTCCTGCGTGACGTCGATCAGCCGCTCGGAGATCATGACGGGTATGCAGTCGGTTGACTCGCTCAGCCGCTTCACCTGGACCTCCACCAGATAGAAGCCCTCCCCGAACACCTCGTGACTGAAGACAAATTCTGAAACAATTTCCCCTATAATAGATACCTGGTTGTTTTCGATAAACCTCTGATGCTGTCCATCCTGCATCGGGCAGGCATAGATATCGTTTTGCCTATTTTTCTCTGACATAAATTGTACTCCTTTTCTATATGTATTTCGCAGTATAGTTATTCATATTCAAGGATAACAGATTTTATGCAAAAAAGCTTTAAGAAGCGTTCGTCAAGTTTCTACATCATATGTCAGTTTATGTCGAAAAAGCAGCTTCGGGAGCCGTCTGCAAAAGAAAAAAAGGATAGCGCCGGGTACGAAAAGCACCGCAGCCGCTATCCTCTTCTTAACAGTTTTTTATGTCCAAAGAAACAGCAGAAACGCCGTCGTCAGCCCGAGACCAACGATAAAGACCAGCGCGATCAGAAGCGCCGCCTTCAGAGCGCCGAGCGTATACATGCGCCGCTCCTCCCGCGTGAAGCCGTCCTCCCACGGGCGTTCCTCCTGTTCGGACTCCTCCTGCCGCTTCTTTTTGTCCGGCGCAAAGCCCTTAAAGCCCCCGCCAGGCGTAAGAGCGCTCATGTCGGCGATGGTGCGCCCGTCATCGTCGTCGTACTGTTTTTTACGCTTGCTCATTTATCGTACAGGTGGCACGCCACAAAGTGTCCCGGCTCGATTTCCTTCTGAACGGGCGCGATCTCCTTGCAGCGGTTCATGCAGTTCGCACAGCGGGTATGGAACTTGCAGCCTGAAGGCGGGTTAGCCGGCGAAGGAATGGAGCCCTCCAGCACGATGCGGTTCATCTTCGCGGTCGGATCAGGGATCGGGATCGCGGAAAACAGAGCCTTCGTGTACGGGTGCAGCGGATTGCGGAAAATGTCCGCCGTCGCGCCGTACTCCACCAGGTTTCCAAGATACATAACGCCGACCGTGTCCGAAATATGCTCGACCACCGAAAGGTCGTGTGAAATAAACAGGTAGGTCAGCGCATACTGCTCCTGCAGCTCCTTTAACAGATTGATGATCTGCGCCTGAATGGAAACGTCCAGCGCCGAAACAGGCTCGTCGCAGACCACGAATTCCGGATTGAGGGCAAGCGCGCGCGCAATACAGATACGCTGACGCTGTCCGCCGGAAAACTCGTGCGGATAGCGGTCCTTATGGAAAGGCTGAAGTCCGCAGTTGTCCATGATCTTATCAATATAATCGTTAAATTCTTCTTTTGGAACCAGCTTGTGCTCACGCACCGCCTCCCCGATGATCTCGCCTACCGGCAGACGCGGGGAAAGGCTGGAAAACGGATCCTGGAAGATAATCTGCATCTTTGTGCGCAGAGCGCGCATTTCCTTTGCCGAAAGGTCGTAAACCTCCTGTCCGTTGAACAGCACCTGTCCGCCCGTCTTCTCGCCGGAGAGACGCAAAATGGTGCGTCCGGTGGTCGTCTTGCCGCAGCCGGATTCCCCGACAAGCCCCATCGTGGTGCCGCGCTTCAGGTTGAAGGTAACGCCGTCCACAGCCTTTACGTGACCGACCGTCTTTGACATCATGCCGCCCTTGATCGGAAAATACTTCTTCAGATCATTTACCATCAGAATATACTGCGGATCATAAACGACCGGCTCTTTCTCACTGACAGCTTCTTTGTTCAGGCTCATTTTGCTTCCCCTCCTTCCTTTCCGTTGTAGCGATAACAGGATACCTTGTGCGTCTCAGACAGACTGATCTCGCACGGATACTCGCCGTCGCACTGTGCCACACACATCTCGCAGCGATCTTTAAAATAGCAGTAATCCGGCATATTGATCGGGTTCGGCACCTTGCCCGGGATGGAATAAAGCTTATCCACCTGCTTGCCGACCACCGGCTTCGACGCCATCAGACCGATGGTGTAGGGATGCGCCGGATGGAAGAAAATATCCTCCGCCGTGCCTTTTTCCACCACGCGTCCGGCATACATAACAACCACATAATCCGCCATCTCAGCGATAACACCGAGGTCGTGCGTGATAAACATGATCGATGAATTGATCTTATCCTTTAAGTTGCGCAGAAGGTCAAGCACCTGCGCCTGGATGGTAACGTCAAGCGCTGTCGTCGGCTCGTCCGCGATAATGATCTTCGGGTTGCAGGCAAGCGCCATTGCGATGCAGACACGCTGGCGCATACCGCCGGAAAGCTCGTGCGGATACATCGCGTAAACGCCCTCGCTGTTTGCAATGCCCACCATCTCCAGCAGCTCGATCGTGCGCGCCTTCACCTCTTCTTTACTCTTGCCTTCGCCGTCGTGCAGATCAATAACCTCGTCAAGCTGAGCGCCGATGCGGAACACCGGATTTAAGGACGTCATCGGCTCCTGAAAGATCATGGATACATAATTTCCGCGCAGATGCTGGATAACCTCCTCCGGCACCTTCGCGATATCCACCGCCTTATCGCCGAGATTTAAGCGGATCTCGCCCTCCACGATCTGCCCCTGCGGGCGCTGGAGAAGCTGCATCAGAGAAAGGCTGGTAACGGATTTTCCGCAGCCGGATTCACCAACCACGCCGACCGTCTTACCGATCGGTACCTCAAAGCTCACGCCGTCCACACTCTTGACGGTTCCCGCATCCGTAAAGAAATAGGTGTGCAGGTTGTCAAATTCCACGGCGTTGTTCGGGTCGTGCATGGTCGTCGTATATTCGCTCTCCGGAACATTTTTGCGCTTGCGCTTTTTTTCCAGCTCATTTGTAGTTCTGCGGTTTTCCTTGGAAATCCGCCGGGACTCTCTTGCAGAGAGGTAGCCCTCTGGTTTATTTTTTGCCATTTTGTGCCCCTCCTCTCTTATCGTTTCATTTTCGGGTCAAACGCGTCGCGAAGACCGTCGCCCACAAAGTTGAATGCAAGTACCGTCAGCATCAGGCAGACACCCGCCGGGATCCAGATGAACCAGTAGGTCGTCAGCACGTAGGAGTTCGAAACGTCGTTGATGATATTTCCCCAGGAAGCAAACGGGAATTTTACGCCCAGACCTAAGAAGGACAGCGTAGATTCCGTAATGATCGTGGAGCCAAGACTCATCGTGCTGATAACGATAAGCTGCGGGATAACGTTCGGGATCAGGTGGTGGAAAATACGTCTGGACACGCTGATGCCGCACGCCTCCGTCGCCGTCATAAATTCCTGCTCACGCAGGGAAAGGATCTGTCCGCGGACCATACGCGCCGTGCCCGGCCAGCCCAGAATACCAAGGATCAGCATCAGATACAGCATACGGATCTGCGGATCAAGGCGCATTCCATCCATCGCCGCACCGAGAATAATGATCACCGGCATGGAAGGGATGCAATAAAAAATATCTACAATACGCATTACCAGGTTGTCGATCCAGCCGCCGAAATAACCGGCAACACCGCCAAGGACAATACCAAGGACAGTGGAAATGATCACAACGATAAAGCCAACGATCAGCGATACTCTGCCGCCGTACATCAGACGGGTGAGCATGTCCATACCGTTACGGTCGGTGCCGAGCCAGTGTTCCTTCGTCGGGAAGGAGTAGGTGTCAAACACCTGCGTGGAGGTTTCCTGCATAACGGACCAGATTTTTGTCGCCGCATCATAGGAAAGCGTGTATTCCGCCGTCCCGCCGCTCTCGTCCGTGAACGCAAATTCCTCTTCACCGGAAGTAAGCGCCTCGATCAGGCTCTCACGGAATTCGTTGCTCACATTGACGTTTCCGCTCTTCGACTGGATGACATAGCGGCTGCACACAGCCACCGATTCGCCGTTCTGAGAGACAAGCCCTTCCTCACTCACCTCATAATCCTGTCCGTCCGCGTTAAATTCGCCGCCGCCCTTTGAGAGCGCAAGCAGCGCGCCGTACTGGAATTCCGGTGAGAAGGTCGTGCTGCTGCTCTCCGCGCTTACAATGTCGAGGTAAGCCGCGCCGATCACCTTGTCGCCGTCTTTGATGGAGTAAAGACCGTCGCTCTCTTTGACAACGTCATAGGTTCCGCCGGTCGCCGTGATGGAATCCTTCTCCTGCTGGATCGCAAGCACCGTCATCGCCTGCGCCACGGTACCGTAAGCCTCATCAAGCTGGAGGTAACGGAATTCTTTGTTCTCCGTCACACCCACATACTCTTTCTTGATATATTCCCGGCGATAGAATACCTCATCCTGCCCGTAGGGGCTGATCAGACCGCCGACAAAGGAAAACACAAACATAAGTATCAGAATAACCATACCGGTCACGGCAAGACGGTTGCGGAAGAAGCGCTTCGCCACCATCGCTCCCGGGGACAGCACTTTCACGCGGCGGTCATCATTTAAGGAATATTGTTCCTCGCCGCCTGCATTTGTATTCTTCTTTTCTTCAGACATACTGCTCCCCCTTTCTACGAAATGCGCACGCGCGGGTCAACCACGGCGTACATGATATCTGCCAGCAGGTTACTCACCAGCGTCAGAATTGCCATAAATGTCAGATAAAACATGGAAAACGGAATATCGCCGGCAATCATTGCCTGGTAAGAGGTATATCCAATGCCGGGGATCGCAAACAGTGTCTCCGTGATAAGCGCGCCGGAGAACAGTCCCGGCAGAGAGTTTCCGATAATCGTTACCAGCGGGATCAGCGTGTTGCGGAACGCATGGTGGTAGATAACCTTTCTCTCGCTGAGACCTTTTGCGCGTGCGGTACGGATATAATCGGCATTTAAGACCTCCAGCATATTCGTTCTGGTGTAGCGCATCAGAGAACCGACGCTGATTACCACCAGCGTGACGATCGGAAGCACAAGATGGTGCGCCATATCGAGAATACGCCCAAACGAATCCAGGTTATTATAATTGCGTCCCGTCAGACCAACCAGATCAAACCAGCCAAGTTTTACGGAAAATACAAGTTTAAGCAGGCTGGCAAAGAAGAAGGTCGGCAGGGAGATCCCGGCAAGCGCGAACACCGTGATCGCGTAATCCGCCTTGGAATACTGCTTTGTCGCTGCGATAATGCCAAGCGGGATCGCTATAATCAGCTCCAGGATCAGTGCGATCGCACCCATCACAAAGGAAACGCCGATTACCTTCTGAAACTGCTCCACAACCGGAACGGTGAATTTCCAGCTATCACCGAAGTTGCCGCGCAGCATTTCGCCGAGCTGCATGAAAAAGCCCGGGATGATGCCGACATCCATATGGTACTGGGCATTTAACTGCGCCAGCCATTCCTGGTAGCTTTTTGAGCCAGGCTGCTGGCTGAGCTGCATCGCCATCGTTTCTACATAGGAAGCAGGGAGGCAGCGCATCAGTGTGTAAATAATGAAACAGACAAAAAACAGAATAACGACTGAGAGTGCCAGACGCTTCGTAATATATTTACGCATTCATTTTCCTCCTTTTATACAGTAAAAAAGCTCTGCATATAAGACAGACGTTTGCATCCCACAATCCAAGCGACTGCCTTATATGCAGAACAGCAAAAATGCATATAGGCAATTAAAATCTACTCTGCGGCGTTTCCCGCCGCAGAGCAGCCCTTATAATTCCAGGGATTCAATTTTAAGTGTCTTTAGTTAAGCTCCATCTTCTCGATATCGTTATACCATAACCAGTAGGTTGTGATATCCGGAGTAACGGTATCCATGTTTACACGCTCCGTAGAGAAGATCAGGCAGTTCTGACGCTGGTAAACCGGAATCTCAGTCGCCCAGTCTACGATTCTGTCCAGGCACTCTTTGTAGATGATCTTACGGTATGCCTGGTCGGTGGACTGACGTGCAGCCATGATCAGTTCGTCAAGCTCTGCATCCTCGATAGCGTAGTACTTGTTGCTGCCGCCCGGGTTCTTTCCGCCATTTGCAACGTCGGAGTAGTAGATCTGGTACATATCCGGATCTGCCGTTGCCTGCCATGCCATTGTCCACATTTCTGCGGTTCCTGCATCCAGGTTGTTTCCGATGGTAACCGTACCGTCGGAGAGATCGGTAACGATCAAGTTGAAGCCGATGGTTGCCAGTGCATCCTTTGCCAGTGTAAGGATCATAAAGTTCGGGTGGTCACCGATGCCGCTGCCCGGGATCATGATCTCATATTCCAGAGATGCGCCTTCCGGAGCTGCTGTCAGCTTGCCGTCCTCTACGGTGTAGCCTGCCGCTTCAAAGAAACCAAGCGCCGCCTGCAGAGCTGCTGCATACTTCTCATCCTCTGTCATATCGTCCGTGTAGATCGGATTTCCGTTTACGTCTGTAGAGAATGCGATCTTGTAGCCCTCGTCGGTAACACGCGGTGCTGCCCAGGAAGTATCAGAGATCGGGTAGTTGATTACGTTTGCCCACTCGCCGTAGTAGGAATCCATAGCCACATCGCGGTATACGGACAGAACGGTCGCAATACCCTTGCGCAGATTCTTGGAAGCCTCGGAACCCGGCTCGCCGCCAACGCATACATTCTTCGCGTTGATACCGATGTAGCCGTATCCAAGGTTTGCCACGGTCTTGATGGTGATCACGTCGCCGTCAAAGTCCTCGCTGCCGCCGTTCAGTGCGGTCATCTCGTCAATCGTGTCAAGGCTGAAGGACGGGCTTGCGATATCCAGTGTGCCTGCGCCTACGCCGCTTGCTTTATCTGCTTCCTGTACGAACTGGAAGTTGATGTATTCGATCTTCGGCTCGCCCTTGTAGTACAGCGGATTTGCCTTTACGGTTGCAACGCCGTTCTCATAGCTTTCGAAGGTGTACGGACCAGCACCCAGCGGCTGTGTCGTGTGAGACTTCACACCGGACAGGTCGCCCTTCGGGAATCCGAAGTTGTTGTTGTCAACGTCAAATGCTTCTTTATCGCCATAATAATGAAGCGGAGCAATCATGGCGCTTAACTGGTAGATCGCCGTAGCGTCAACAGTGGTCGTGGTGATCGTCATCGAATAATCACCGGTCTTCTTGATGCCGCTGATGGACGGAGCGGATTCGCCTGTCTCCACACCAATGCTGTATGCATCGTAGTCTTCCATCAGATCCTGAAGCGTAGAGTCTGCCTTTTCTGTGTCAGACATGGTAAGATAGTCGCCCTCATAAGCCTCTACCATAGCTTTGAAGAAGTCCGCGGTTGTTGCGCCTTCATCCAGTGTGTAGCCCCAGTTTGCCGCGCATGCTGCAACAGAGTCGCCCTCTGCGTTGTAGCCTGCTGCGATCACATAGTCTACGATAGACTGTGCAAACGCTTCGCCTGCCTGGTTCAGATCTGCCCAGAATGCAGTCTGTGTAGCCTCATCCCAGTATGTGAAATCAGTATTGTCCTCACCGGCTGCTGTCAGCAGGCTGAACAAGGATTCCATACCGCTGCGGTACTCGGTCATACCCTCGATCGGAAGTGCAAACATGGTGGTATTTCCGTCGTAGGTCGGGTCGCAGTATACATAAAGTGAGAAGATCGCGTCGTCAATGGTCATCGGCTCGCCGTCGGACCATACGAGGTCGTCTCTCATCGTGATATTATAATCTACCGTTCCATCTTCATTTTCCACGATCTCGCAGTCTGCGATTCCGTAGTAGGTGTAATCCGTGCCGTTATACTCACGTGTTTCACCCTCGATACCATTCAGAATGATCGCGCCCTCGCGGTCTCCCTCCAGAAGGAACGGGAACAGCATTCTTACAACGTCCTCATCGGGCACTGCAGTGTAGAAGAACGGAGAAAATTTTCCGTCCATCGCGTCTTCGCCGTATACCAGCGTGTTTGCCGCTTTCTCAGCAGCTTCAGCAGCTTCACTTACCGCTTCGGTAGCAGCTTCTGTGGTTTCTTCAGCAAATACACTTGCCACGGAACCAAAGCACATACCTGCTGTCAGTGTAAGCGCTAACAGTTTCTTAACATTAAACATACATTATATCCTCCTTGTGTGTATTTGAAACTTACTTGCAATTATACTGTTTTTTAGACAGATTGTCAATTGGCGATACCTGTAAAAACCAATTTTTAGAAAATCTGTATATCCACAGCGCACAAAGGCACGCCATTGTCTCCAGCACGAGAAACAGTACCGCCATGCCAGCCGCGCTTTCTGCGCCATTTCGCACAAGATAGATCATTTCGCCCAGCATATTCACCCCTGCAAAGGCCGCCGTAAGCTGCGATCGCATCGGAATTTTCTTCACCGCCGCTTCATATTGATATTCACGCAGGGGATTTCCCGCCGAAAGCAGCGCAAACAGCGCCGTCCCCAGGCTCGCCGCCGCCACCACCTGCGCCGCGTACGGCAGCAGCACGTAAAAGCAGTTCGCCATTCCCGGCGCCGGAATGCAGCCGTTTGCGATCATCGCCGCCATCATCGCCGTCCAGACCGCTCCCAGCCTTATCGCCGCCGTCTTCCATTTTATATTCGTCTCATCAAACGCATATTGCTTTCCGGTATAGATATATTCCCCTTTTTCATTCTTTTTAAACGCGTCCAGATGGGCGCGGCGTCCTTTTTTCTTTCCCGCCATTTTTCGATTCCTTTCTCTTCTTTGAACGCGCAGTTTCCTGCGCCGCTTTCCGCGGTTTTCCGAAGTATTTTCCGCGTTACTGTTCACGTCGTTCACAGTAACATTCGCAAATCCATTTAAAATTCGCTCCGCGAATGGGATTTGCTCACACCTGTATCACTTTCTTACGGACTTTGCAGTGAATGCAAAGTCCTGACCTGAACAGTAACTTTTCCGCTCATTAGTTGTAATGTAAGAACCATATCCTATAATAAAGCCCTTGTCAATCGGAAAATTTCTGGTATACTATATGAAGCGATGCTAGGGACAAAAGATTTTGTATTTCGCACTTATGCGAAAAAACATGACCCTGGGGCTCGCTAAAGGCATCACTTGTTC
This sequence comes from uncultured Marvinbryantia sp., assembly GCF_905201705.1. Taxonomy (GTDB): domain Bacteria; phylum Bacillota; class Clostridia; order Lachnospirales; family Lachnospiraceae; genus Marvinbryantia. The sequence goes on along the minus strand of NZ_CAJKOX010000001.1, from coordinate 65,509 downwards.
GAATTATTCAGGAAGCTATATCAGGAAAGAGGGAAACATATGAATCAGGAAAAAATCCGCAACATCGCCATCATTGCCCATGTCGACCACGGCAAAACAACACTGGTGGACGAGCTGCTGAAGCAGAGCGGCGTATTCCGCGAAAATCAGGCGGTTGCCGAGCGCGTCATGGACTCCAACGACATTGAGCGCGAACGCGGCATCACAATTCTTTCAAAAAATACCGCCGTATATTACAACGACTACAAAATCAACATCGTAGACACTCCGGGGCACGCTGATTTCGGCGGCGAGGTGGAGCGTGTTCTGAAAATGGTGGATGGCGTTATCCTTGTCGTTGACGCCTTCGAAGGCTCCATGCCGCAGACAAAGTTCGTGCTGCGCAAGGCACTGGATCTCGATCTTCCGGTCATCGTCTGTATCAATAAGATCGACCGCCCGGAGGCACGACCCGCCGAGGTCATCGACGAAATCCTGGAGCTTTTCATAGACCTGGACGCCTCCGACGAGCAGCTTGACTGTCCGTTTATCTACGCCTCCGCAAAAGCAGGCTACGCCGTGCTGGAGTTATCCGACGAGCACCGCGACATGACGCCGCTTTTTGAGACGATCATCAACTATATCCCGGCTCCGAAGGGCAACCCGGACGCGCCGCTGCAGGTGCTTATCAGCACCATCGACTACAACGAATACGTCGGCCGTATCGGCATCGGCAAGGTGGACAACGGTTCCATCCGCATTAATCAGGACGCTGTGCTGGTAAACCACCATGATCCGGACAAGCAGAAAAAGGTAAAGATCAGCAAGCTCTACGAGTTTGACGGCCTAAACAAGGTGGACGTAAACGAAGCCGGCACCGGCTCCATCGTTGCCATCTCCGGCATTGCCGACCTTCATATCGGCGATACGCTCTGCTCTCCGGAGCATGTGGAGTCCATCCCGTTCCAGAAGATTTCCGAGCCGACCATCGCCATGCACTTCATGGTAAACGACAGCCCGCTCGCCGGGCAGGAGGGCAAATTTGTGACCTCCCGCCATCTGCGCGACCGCCTGTTCCGCGAGCTGAATACAGACGTCAGCCTGCGTGTGGAGGAAACCGAGGAGACCGAGTGCTACAAGGTATCCGGGCGCGGCGAGCTGCATCTTTCCGTTCTGATCGAGAATATGCGCCGCGAGGGTTACGAATTTGCAGTGAGCAAGGCGGAAGTGCTCTATAAACAGGACGAGCGCGGCAGAAAGCTGGAGCCGATGGAAATTGCATACGTCGACGTTCCGGAGGAATTTTCCGGTACCGTTATCAATAAGCTAAGCAGCCGCAAGGGTGAGCTGCAGGGCATGAGCCAGGGAAGCGGCGGCTACACCCGTCTGGAGTTTTCCATCCCGGCGCGCGGTCTGATCGGCTATCGCGGCGAATTTCTCACCGACACCAAAGGAAACGGTATCCTGAACACCACCTACGACGGCTACGGTCCCTACAAGGGAGATATCCAGTACCGCAAGCAGGGTTCTCTGATCGCCTTTGAATCCGGCGAGTCCGTCACCTATGGTCTGTTCGCCGCCCAGGAACGCGGCACCCTCTTTATCGGGCCGGGCGAAAAGGTTTACTCCGGCATGGTCATCGGACAGAACGGCAAGACCGACGACATCGAGCTGAACGTCTGCAAGACCAAGCATCTGACAAATACCCGCGCCTCCGGCTCCGACGACGCCCTCAAGCTGACGCCGCCGCGCGTCCTCAGCCTTGAGCAGGCGCTGGAGTTCATCGACACCGACGAGCTTCTGGAGGTTACCCCGAAAAGCCTGCGCATCCGCAAGAAGATCCTTGATCCGACCATGCGCAAGAGAGCGGCATTTAAGAAAAATAATCAGTAACCTACAGGATCTGCCACCGGCAGCTCCCTTCGGATACAGGGCAACAAAAAACAGGAGAACATCGGCGCAGATCCGCGAATGCTCTCCTGTTTTATTTGATTGGTGAAATGCTTCTATGCTTTACGGCATCCCGCTTTCATTTTTAATCCAGCTCGCGGATGAAGCCGCACACCAGACGGACGCTGTGCTCCACCGCCATCTTTTCAAAGGTTTCGTAGTCCATGTTTGCGCTGTCGTCCGCTTTGTCGGAGATAGCGCGGATAATCACAAACGGAATATTATTCAGATACGCGGTATGCGCGATCGCAGCGCCCTCCATTTCCGTGCAGTACCCTCCGAAGGTTTCCGCAAGCCGGTCTTTCGTCGGTCTGTCGCAGATAAACTGGTCGCCGCTCACGATCCTGCCCTCAAATACATGGATGTCCGGATTTACGCGCTGGCAGACTTCTTTTGCAATCTTCCGCAGGTTTGCATCCGCTTTAAAGGAAAATACTTCCATCTGCGGCACCTGACCTGCCGGATAGCCAAAACCAGTTGCATCCATGTCGTGATGCACCACATCCGTGGAGATCACAACGTCTCCGATATTGATCTCCGATTTCAGAGAGCCGGCGATTCCTGTATTAATAATAACGTCCACTTTAAATTCATCCTTCAGAATCTGCGCGCAGACTGCCGCGTTTACCTTTCCGATACCGCTCCTTACCACGACCACCGAATGATCCTCCAGAATACCCTCCAGAAAATTCATCTTCGCGCGCGTCACCATGCGCTGCTGCCACATCGTCGCTTTAAGCTGCGCGACCTCTACTTCCATTGCCCCGATAATGCCTATTTTCTTCATAATATCATACCTGTATCCCTTCCTGATGCTGCCATCCCTTATAAATAGTATAAATAAGATTTCCGGAAATAGCAACAAAAATATTTTTATTTTTATTCATCACAAACTATTGACATATATTCTCAAATCATATATAATGCAATCATTCTAAACATCTAAAATCCGCCGGTTCGGCATAAAACCCTTGAATACGGGCTAAAAACTGCATAGCGCATGGTCTGCACGGAGCAGATTCCTCTCGCGCCTTACAAAACGGTCTGCGCAGCAGCCTGGCGTTCCTTCCTTACGGGGATATTGGCTCTTTGCGCCGCTTAATCGCAAAGCCTTTGTGCAGGCTGCCCGGCGGGTTCTTCTGTTTAGGAAAAATTTCCACCTGTGCGGTTGGAACATCAGGACTATTCCGACCTGCCCCTTAAGGATGGAAAAATCTTCAGGAAAAGAGGTGAATAATATGAGACATTTTTTTACGCGACTTTGCGAAGAAGAAGACGGTATCAGCACTGTGGAAATCATTCTCATCATCGTGGTTCTTATCGGTCTGGTTATCATCTTCAAGAGTCAGCTTACCAGTCTGGTAAACAACATCTTTAAAAAAATTGTCAGTCAAAGCAACAGTATTTAACGGAGGTACGACATGAAACGGTGTTACGGAAAAGGGACAATCTCAGTTTTTCTCAGTCTCGTAAGCGTCCTGTTTTTGTCCCTTCTCTGTACTGCCGAGGAATCGGCAAGGATAGAAGGGTGCAGGGCGAAGGCGGCGGCAGCGCTGGATATGGGAATGTTTTCAGTGATGGGCGAATTTGAGCGCGAATTACTGGAGCGCTATGATGTATTTTTTCTGGACGGCGCCGCCGGAAGCGGTTCCTTTAACCAGGATCAGCTCAATCAGACACTGCAGGAATATATGACATACAATGTATCTCCGAATAAGGGTCTTCTCCTCAGCCGGTTTGATATTTTTAGTCAAAATATGACTAGCTCGGTTATCACGGGAACAGTGCGTGCAACCGACGAAAAAGGCGCTGCCTTTTATCAACAGGCTGTCGGCTTTATGCGCGAAAATCTCGGAACAGAGTTTATCAGTATCTGGCTGGAAAGAATGAAAGACGGACAGCAGCTTGAAAATGCGGAGGAAATTTACAAGAGCAGAGACGAAAGCATTTCCGAGAGCCTGAAGCAGATGGAGGAAGCTCAGAAACAGCTTGAAGCACAGACAGAAGTACAGGAGGGTGAAACGCAGCCGGAAACCGAAACACTTCCGACCATCCCGGAGTCGCAAAACCCGCTGAATATTATCCGAAAATTAAAAAAAGAGGGGATCCTTGGGCTGGTGTTAAAGGATAAAAGTACAGTCTCGCAAAAGACGCTCTCCTCCTCCGTTCCCTCTAAAAGGACGAACCAGAAAGGAAATCTGCCGGTCGATAAAAAATACAGCGGTCTTACCGCCGACCTGCTGTTCCAGCAGTACCTGTTCGAGCGTTTCAGCCTGTTTACTGACAGGGAAAAAGAGGGCGTGCTGGATTATGAGCTGGAATATATCCTGTGCGGGAAAAACAGTGATGAGAAAAATTTAAAAACTGTCGTCACACGTCTGCTTCTTTTGCGGGAAGGCGCCAATTTTCTCTTTCTGTCCAATGATGCCGCCAGTTTGGAAGCTGCCAATGCGTTTGCCGCGCTGCTCGTCGGCGCTGTACCGATTCCCGGCATCGTCACTGTGACTGCCTATGCTCTTTTGCTGGCGTGGGCGTACGCGGAAAGTCTGCTGGATGTGCGTGAGTTGCTTGCCGGCGGAAAAGTGCCGGTACTGAAATCTGCCGAAACCTGGCGGCTTTCGCTTACTTCTGTTCCAAATCTTTTACAGATTCTGGAACAGACGGATGGTTCTTCGCAAAACGGGCTCAGCTACGCCGCCTATCTGCAGATTCTATTTACACTGGGCGGAACCGGCAAATATCCAATGCGTGCGTTGGATCTGATCGAGGGCTGCATGCAGTCCCGCCCGGCGACTGCCGCCTTCCGTGCGGATCACGCCATCTGCAAGATACAGGCGGAGGCGGATTTTCATATACCGCCGTTGTTTCTGCGCGTGTCCAGCGCCTTTTTAAAAACCGGAACCGCCGAAACCGACTACCATATTTCGGGAAGCTTTGCATACTGACGTAACAGGGAGGTGTCTGAAAATGCTCTTTCCGCAAAGGATATTTTCTACCATAAAACAAATGCATAAAAACTACAGAAAGGATTTGGATTCTCTCCCGGCAGGAGCTTTTTTCGGATTATCCGAGCGCGAAAGGGCATTTTCCGACGCCTCCCGAGATTCCAAAAAGGCGCTTTCCGGTGCATCCGCAAGCATGACGCTCGAAGCAGCCTGCGTACTTCCATGGTTTCTGTTCGCGTTGCTGGCTGTTATGCAGTTTTTCAAGATTATCATGGTTTCCAGCGCCGTTCTTGCCGGAATGCAGGACACTGCGAAGGATATGGCAGCTTACGCCTACATCCGTAAACTGGGTGTATCAGCAGGAGACGGCGTCGCCGCCGACCTTCTGACCGGAGGATTATCTGCGGCTTATGCGAAAGGAAGCATCGAACGCAAAGCTTCTTTTTCTGAAAATGACGGTACGCTTCATTTCTGGAAATCTTCCTTTATGAAGAATGATATCATCGATATTGCCGTCACCTACAGCGCCAGAAATACTTACACACTGCTTCCTATTCCAACCGTCAAATCCGCTCTCCGCGCACGTGTACGGGCGTGGACCGGAAGGGATGGAAACGGAAGCTCCGGTTCTGACGGCGGCTCCGGGGAAGAAAACGAAGAGGAAACTGTCATCGTGACAGCAACCGGACATGTTTATCATAAAGATGAAAACTGCACGCATATCAGGCTTTCCATACACAGTGTGAGCAGGGATTCCGTGCGCAGTCTTCGGAACAAATCGGGTGCAAGGTATACCGCCTGCGAGCGCTGCCGCGGCGGCGGATCAAATGTATTTATCACGGACTACGGAACGCACTACCATTCCTCGCTTAGCTGCAGCGGTCTGAAGCGGACGCTGACACGCGTTCCCCTGTCAGAGCTGGAAGGATGGAGGGCATGTTCAAAATGCGGTGGATCTTAGAAATCATTTTGCTGATATACCTGGCGGCAGCCGCCGCCCGGGATATACGGAACAGGCGGGTCGCACTGCGCCCGGCGCTTACCATTGCCCTGCTCGGCGCAATGCTGCAGCTGGCGCCTGCGCTCTGCGCCGGGAGCCCCGATACAGGCTCTTTATACGGCATGTTCCCGACAAATACAGCGGGGAGGATATTCAGACTATTTCTATCCTGTCTCATCGGAACCCTGCCCGGCTTCTTTTTGCTGACCGTAGGCTGGTCTACCAGGCAGCAGGTCGGTTACGGAGACGGCATCGTTCTGCTTGTCATCGGAATCTATCTGGGATTTTCCGCCAGTCTGAGTATCCTTCTGACCGCTCTGCTGCTCATTGCTCCGGTTTCTCTGTTTTATATCGTGTGCAGAAAAGCCGGGCGCAAAAAGCAGCTGCCGTTTGTTCCTTTTTTGTTTGCCGGATATCTGCTTTGGCTCGCTGCGGAAATTTCCTAACGCTAATCTCTTTGGACAACAGCTTCTTGGCCGCGCATAGCCCGATATATGGACCGATATATGCAGCAGCATTTATACAATATGTACAGCATCATTTATTCCCGCGAGCATCGGGCCAGGCGGATGTGCGCGCACATCCATTTGGCGGTGCTGTGTGCCGATGGCACACATTTAGTACCGACCGAAGTGAAACGCAGACCTGCTGCGGGGTATTTGACTATAAAACAACGAAAAGAGGTCTTTTATGAAGATTTTAAAACATACTACGCTTTCCGGGAGCCATACTATTGAAGCTTCTCTTTTGATGGGCATCCTTCTTCCGCTTCTGGTTGGAATTATTTATATGGGATTTTTTCTGCATGACCGCAGCTTTCTGCAGTGCGCAGCACACGAAGCTGCCTCCTATGCCAGCCTGCACGCCGACGATAAAAATACAGATATTTCAGCAGCCGCTCAAAAGCTGATAACAGGCAGAACACTCGGTACGTCGGACATTTCCGCCGACGCTGCAGCAAGCACGCGCCAGATCCAGGTAACGTATAAAGGCACATTTTCTTTCCCAAGTCTTTCGGTTCCCTTCTTTGGCCAGTCCGCAGCGCCTGTCAGATCCGGCGTCACGCTGAATCTGGAACGTCCCTCCCGACGCATCCAGAAAATCCGCGGCGCTTCAAAGGTGATCAATGCTCTAAGGAGGAACAGAGAATGAACATTTCATACAAACGCGACATGTCGCATAATTATATGGTTCCGGATTTGACCGACGACATCCGTGAAGATGACTACCGCATTCATATGCTGATGGAAAATCACATCCGCGGTCTGCTGCCCTGCAGTCTGAAAAAAATTAACTGCCGCAGTCATTTTTTCTATGATATTACCTCACGTCAGTCTATGGAACATATTTATGACAGCCGCTTTCTGAATGCTGAGGACATCCGTACGATGCTGCGCGGTCTGCACCGCACCTTAAAAGAAGTAAAAAAATATCTTCTGGACGTCGACCGGATCGTGCTGCAGCCGGACATGATCTATATGGATATCGAATCAAGGGAGCCGTTTTTCTGCTACCTCCCAGGATATCAAAACGATCTGCTGCAGTCTTTCCGGGAGCTTACCGCTTATCTGCTGGAACATCTGGATCAGACAGACAATTCCGCCGTGCTGCTCGGATACGAAATCTACCGGAAAGCGCGCATTGAAAACTACAGCCTGGAACGACTGCTCCAGGAAGCAGGACGGCCGGAAGCCGACAACACCTTGCGTCAGGATTGCCGCTCAGACACCACGCCGCACAAACATAATGACAGCCCGCCTTACCAGGCCTCCGAATCCCGTGAATATGATGTTAATACACCTTACCGGGGCTCCGAATCCCGTGAACATGATGTCGATACTCCTTACCGGACTTCCAAAGCCCGTGAATATCATGTCGATACTTCTTACCGGACTTCCAAAGCCCGTGAATATCATGTTAATACGCCTTACCGGGTCTCCACCTCCTGCCCTTCCGCAACGGAGCACAGCGAAGCGTTCCCTGTATCCTCCTCTGACTCTCCCAAAAAGAAGCAGGCGGAAAAAAAGATCGCAGCGCCGAAAAAAGAAAAGTCCGAGAAAAGGGCTCCAGGGAAAACTCCATCTGCAAAAGGGAATACCTCTAACCGTATTTTCCTTGTTGTCTGCTTTATTTTCTCTATTTTTCTTGCATTGATTGCCATGTGGCTCTGGAAGCTGGACACTACTCAGATCGGCGGTATTATATTCCTGCTGATCGGGCTTTTGGCTTATGGTCTTTCACTGGAAAGCAAAAAGAAAAAGAGAGAAGAAAAGCATGCGGATACCGCACTCGCAGATGCAATGAAAGATTTCCAGGAGGAACCTTACCATGAGGAAGTCCTTCCCTCCAGAGAAAGCAAGCCCGCACGGGGAAGCTCCCGGAAGAAAAGTTCTGCCCGTACACATGACGAACCTCTGGCATATTATGAAGCCTCCCATGTATCCGAACCCACGGCATACTATGGAGCCTCCCATGTATCCGAACCTACGGCATACTATGAAGCCTCCCATGTATCCGAACCCACGGCATACTATGGAGCCTCCCACGTATCCGAACCTACGGCATACTATGAAGCCTCCCATGTATCTGAACCTACGGCATACCGATATCATACAGATAGTACGCAAATGGACAACGAGAAAAAACATCGGCTTGGCGACACCGGTGTGCTTTACGAGGAAAACGGCGATTACGACCCTCACCTTGTTCTTATCAGCATGGATCCCCGCCGCAGGGAAAGCATTGTCCTGGAGGATAACTGTTATATTATCGGAAAGCTTTCTTCCGAATCTGATATTGTGCTGGAGCATTCTTCTGTGAGCCGCATTCATGCAAAAATCGAGCGCTATGCAAACGACTACTACCTCTGCGATATGAATTCTACAAACGGCACTTTTTTAAATGGACAGCGGCTTGCCATTAAAGATCCTGTTAAAATCCAGCCCAACGACGAAATAGCGTTTGCACGGGTGCGCTTCCGCGTGGGGATATGTTAGAAAAACGCTTTTGACTGTTTCCGAAAAACTTTTTTGTTTCATCGGACATCCGTAAATTTCTTCCGTGGGGCAAAAATTTGAGGATGCTCTTCCTGCATTGATACAAAAGAGCATCCTCGTTCATATTCTTACAGACGGATTTATCACGCATCCCGCTTCTGGTTATACAGGAACATAAAGAAGGACGCCGCAATAATCAGTCCATATCCGACAAAACTATACACATCCGGAACTTCCCCAAATATCAGGAAGCCCAGAATCGTCGAAAAAATAATCTGCGAATAATCGTAAATTGAAATTTTCCTCGCCGGCGCATAGGTATATGCGGCTGTAATCGAAAACTGACCGCCAGCGGCAAATAATCCGGCAAGCAGAAGCGTTCCAATCTGCCCTGCACTCATAGGCACAAAGTTTAATGCCATCCATGGAATAACACACAGGCAGGAAAACAGGGAAAAATAAAACACAATAACCGGCCCCTTTAAGCCCTGGGTACCCAGCTTTCGCACCATGGTATATGCAATTCCGGCCCCGAGACCGCCGCACACCCCGACCATTGCAGGAATGAACGCCGCATTCTGGAATCCCGGTTTTACAATAAACAAACAGCCCGCAAACGCAAGCGCCACACAGGCAGTCTGAATATGCGTTATTTTTTCTTTCAGCAGAAGAAACGAAAACATAATTGCAAAAAACGGAGACAGCTTATTTAAAATAGAAGCATCCGCCACCATCAAGTGATCCACGGCATAAAAGTTGCAGAGGATCCCTGCCGTACCAAACACGCACCGCATTGCCAGCGGAATACGGCACTCCCTGTCAATCTTCAGCGAAGTATGGTTTTTTGCGATCACGATCCCCGCAAATACTGCCGCCACAAAATTGCGGAAAAAGCTCTTCTGCACAAACGGCAGATCCCCGGATAACCGTACACATACATTCATACACGCAAAACAAAACGCCGACAAAATAATCATCAGCATTCCGCGCACATAATTTTCTTTATTCACAGCTCATTCCTCCCGTTGTCCTGTCATATCTGCATCCGCTTTCGCCGGCTCTTTTATTCCCGTAAGGGTCAAGTCCTCCTCCCATTGGCTTATCCTGCCTGGCAATATTGCCGCATTCATTGAAGCGTGCAAAGCGCCTCATACATTTGTCAATTGCAGCCGCCAATGTTTTATTCTGCTTTACGCCCTCCTCATACCAGATATTTTTCACGATCAGCGTATCCGTCTTTTTATCTGCTGCTATCTCCGCCCTTCCCGCAAATTTATCTCCATAGATCACAGGCAGCACATAAAAACCATATTTCCGCTTTTCGGCAGGCGTATAGATTTCCCAGGTATAATCAAAGCCAAACAATGCCTTTATCAGCTTCCGGTCCCACATCATACAGTCCAGCGGGGCGAGAAGCTCACAGCGCGGAGCGTATGACACCTTCTGCCGCACAGTATCCAGCAGCGGCAGGTCCTCGCTTCTGCAATATAAAATATTTTTGATCCCCTCCACCTTTACCTCTGCAATTTTCTCTTCCTCCAATAACTGCCGAAATATTTCATCGCGCTGTGGGGCTTTCAGATTCCAGATATTCAGCCAGGCATCCGACGGACGGTTCCACAAAAGCCCAACCGCTCCAATACGGCGCAGCACACGCCATTTCTGATGTGCAAATTCCTCCGGCAGCGGATCATCCGCATTCAGAATATCGGGTGAAATATGTTTTTCCGCAAGGTCGTAGATTTTCCGCGAACCGTTTTTACTGTAGATAACCAATTCTCCGGTGGAGTATAACTGCTCCAGAACCGCCCGCGCGGCGTTCGTCTGCCCACCCCAGTTCCCGCTCCAGTGGATATGAGAATGCCAGAACATAGTACCGGAAACCGGCAGTGTATCGGAGCTGACCGGTCCGTTGTGCGCTATATAGTCCAGTGTCTTTCGTTCCAGCTCCGCCAGACCTTCAAAGCTGCGTCCGCCCTCTCTTGCTGCCTGCCGGTATCTCAAAAAATATGGAAAATCCTCCGTCAGAATAATCGACAAATTTTTATCGGGATAGTCCAGCAGCGCCCGATCCTTATATAAAAGCTCATAAAGCGTCTGCTTGCGAAATCCCTTCACTCTGGACTGCAGCGTAAGCTCCGCGTTTTTACCGCAGACATCCACCGGATCAAACTGGATGCAGCCCGCCTGTCTGACAAAATCCAGCGCGCCCTCTTTCCCGGAAAATTTATAGCTGCCGAGCAGTCCGTGCTTTAATAACAAAAACTGCCGTGCCTGCAAATTCGATAATGTTACCATCGCTCATCCTCGCCTAATATACCGTTTTCTATTCGCACAGTCCTCAACCAGGTTCATTCGCTTCCTGTTTACACAGTCCCCTGATCAGGTTCTTTTGCTTCCTGTTACACAGTCCCCTCAACCAGATTCTTCCGCTTCCAGTTTCCTGTTCGGTACCAGAAATAGGAGATCAGAAAATTAACAAACCAGCCCAGCGGAACGGCATACCAGATAACCTCGATTCCAAAAACCGGAGAACCTAGCTGAGCAACCGTTACACGAATGCACAGATTAATCAGATTCGCAGCCATATATACCTTCACATCTCCGGAAGCGCGGAGAATACCGTCGGTAGTTGCCTTCATGCCAAGAAATGCGAAGAACCATCCGACGAAACGAAAATAAGCCGCTCCCGTAGAAAACGCAACCGGCGACACACTTTCTTTTACAAAGATTGAAACGATCGGACGGTAAAAAAGCTGTGAAATAATAATCAACACCGCCCCAAAACCAAGCACAATTTTTGTCGCCGCATGATAGCCTTCAACCACACGCTTATGCTGCTTTGCTCCCAGATTCTGCGCAGCAAAGGTAGACATTGCGTTTCCGGTGGCGATCATCGGCACAATGCACAGGGACTCCAGACGCATCCCGGCAGAATATCCAGCGAGCGCAGAAGAGCCAAACTGATTCACCGCCGACTGTGTGAGCAGCATTCCAATGCTGACGATCGACTGCTGTACGATAGAGGGTATCGCGATCTTCACACCGTTTGAAAACATTCCGGTATCAAATGCCGCCGGGCTGGTATCCGATTTGTAATTCTTTAGCAGACGCATCAGAATAACAAAGGAAATTACACAAGAAACGCCCTGCGCGATTACTGTGGCGATCGCCACTCCGGCAACTCCCAGCCGGAACCCATTCACCATCCAGAGATCCAGCGCGATATTCAAAAGCGATGAAAAAATCAGCAGCGCCAGCGGAATATTTGATCGCCCAAGCGCATTAAAATCGGCCGAAAGAACGTTGTACATAAACATAAACGGCAGGCCGATAAAATAAATCTGCAGGTACAGCACAGCGTCGTCGTATATATTTTCCGGCGTGCCAAGCACCCTGAGAATATGCGGATTGCAGAAAAATCCAAACACTGCCAGCAAAATACTGAACACAGCGAACGTAACCAGGAACGTATAAATTGCTGTTTTCATTTCCCGGTATTTTTCTGCTCCGAGATACTGGCTTGCCAGTACCGAGGCGCCGATCCCTCCGCCGATTGCTATCATAATAAAAACCGTCGTGAAGGAGTACGACGCTCCTACCGCCGCAAGCGCATCCTCACCAACATAATTACCCACGATTATGGAATCTGCCATGTTGTAAAACTGCTGGAACAGATTTCCGATAATCATGGGTAATGCAAATAAAAACAAGGACTTTCCCGGGTTCCCATGAATCAGATCCAGCTTCTTTCCCAAAAGCATTCCCTTCTTTCTGCAGTACAATCTGCATTTCATATTTTAGCAAAGAAGGAATCTGAATACAAGGGGAAACCCTTATTTAAAATTCTGCGGCTTCTCCATGCGCACGGAGCGCAACAGGATTATAATACTTCTTATAATCAGCAAACATCAGATATTCCGGTTCTTCATCTTCCGTCACATCCGGAATCCGCCTGCCGCTCGTGTAAAAACGGTTATCGATATTGTCATCGTTGGTGGCGGATACTTCAAACAAAATCACATCGCCGGTTCCCGGAACGCCCTGCCACTGATGGTACTGTCCGGGCTCGATAGCTATGGACTGTCCGGGCTTTAAGACGATTTTCCCGCCTGCCGGAACCGTCACCTTTTTTCCGTCTATAACAGTATGTACATCGGTATCCGCAAATTTCCCCGGTTTACCTGCTCTTCCGCCCTCCACGTCGGCAAAATCGTCTTCTGTACAATTATATACGGTAATCTCCAGATCCCCGCCTCCGCGGTTAATAATATCTTCCCGTTTATACCAGTGATAATGAAATGGCAGAATCTGACCGTCTCTCACAAAAAGTATTTTTTCCGCATAATTTTTGGGATATTTTTCCGGAAAATTATAATTTCCATTCCGAAACGTAAATACGGAAAGACCAATTTTCTCGAAATCTCCATAGCCAAAATCCGTAATGTCCCATCCGAGCATATTATCGGCAATTTCCACCTCGCTCTCATCTACAGTCCGCCAGTATTCCGGCGTATAATAAGCGAAGGGAGGCAGCGGGAATTTATTTTCCCGCAGTGCCTTCATCACATAAAGAATTGCTGCATTTATTTCTGAGCGTTTCATGTCATCCCTCTTCTTCTCAATTATTCCTGTTCCGCCGCGCCGCGGATACCTTTACATGCTCTGCCAGTTTACCGCAGAAACGGTAAGCGCGTTCTCTCCGGCGTCCTTCACGGTAAATGTCTTTTCCTCCCCCGGAAGCAAATCAAAATAATTATCGGAGCATTTCCAGTTTCCATCGACATGTACCGCGTGTGCAAAGGTATTGCAGGTAACTCTGATAATACGGTCATCGCCCTCCCGCCGGTCTTCCAGGCAGGTCACATCCGCCTCCGGAACAGCCAGCTTTCTCATATCATCCATGCGAAGCCATGCATTTGCAATTTCCGGCGAATCAACGTAAAGAACCATTGTTCCTTTTGTAAAGTCCTTCTGCGGCAGCTTTTCGCGCAGAAGATAAGTTCTCTCTCCTGCCTCCATACGGAACGAAACATCCCGCAGCTCCTGCTCTTTTCCGTCAAAGGAAATCCATCCAAACCGTCCGGTCACTTCCATTGTTTCCGGCAGGTCATTGATGCCCTGCAGAACCACATCCCCATCTACCACACGCATTGCAAACTTCCGGTGCGCCAGGCTTCTCTTTACCGCATAGAACGGAATTTTTCTTCTCAGATAGTAGTCAATAATCGTCCAGCCAACTTCACCCCATGCATCGTTATACATCCAGATGAGTCCGCCGTAGCAGTGCTCCTTAAATTTCATGGATTCCAGCGAATAGCCATACATAAGCCCATGAACCAGTCCGCCGTAAGTGATGTAATCATCCAGAGACAGTTCATCCGCGTGATCCACATAGTTTTTCTCGATCGCGGTATGCACAGTGCCTTTTTCAAAAACATTGCTGTGCCACCACCAGAGCTTACTGCTGCGGTCCAGAGGCTGTCCGTCCATATATTCTTCAATAGTTTCCCGGCAGCATGGTCCGACATAGCCGTATTCTGATACAAATTTCGCCCCGATTTTATCGTAATCCTTTGCCTCGATACGCTCTTCCATCTTGTGGCTCATAAAAGCACAATTCCAGTGATGGATATCACCCAGGGAATTGTCATTCGGACGTTCTCCGCCGTATGGAGAGCTGTTCCAGTAAGCAACCGACGGGCAGTTGGCATGGATAATTTCCTTTGCCAGTATATTCATGAGTGACATTCCGTAAGCATGCTCATAAGAAAACTCGATTCCCCACCTCGGATTATCCAGATGGTTAAACAGCCAATGAACCTCATTGGACCCGCAGAAAACTGCAAGGCTGCAGTGGTTTCTCAGACGTTTGGTCTGATAATCAAATTCTCTGCGTATTTCCTCACGGAACTGCTGCCGGTGGTCCGGAAGCGTTGCGCACGCAAACATGAAATCATGCCACAGCATAATACCCTTTTCATCGCAGAGCTCGTAGAATAAATCCCTCTCATACAGGCCGCCGCCCCAGATGCGCAGCATATTGAAGTTCGCTTCAATAGCCTCGTCAATCAGTACGCGGTATTTTTCATCTGTCACACGCGCGTAAATAAAATCATTCGGTATCCAGTTTCCGCCCTTGCAGAATACCTTTTTCCCATTTACAAGAAATTCAAACTTTCGGTCTTCTCCACTGATGACGGACGTATCTATGCTGATTGTGCGGATACCATAACGCATTTTATGCCAGTGCTCTGTCGCACCATTGCAGGAAGCTTCCACTTCCACATCGTACAGCGGCTGGCTGCCATATCCGTTCGGCCACCAGAGCTGCGCATTTTCAATCACAGCTTCTTCCTCTATGTAATTATAGCCGGAGGTCAGAAGTACATCGCTGCAGCTTCTTTCGTAAACCGTTTTACCATCATAGGAAATCCGGATTTTATAGGCGCCGGTTCTTGAGCTGATAAAGCCAAGATTTTCGATGTTAAGCATTATTTTCAGCTTTGCTGTCTCTGCCGCCTCCACGGTCTGCACATACACCTCTCTGAGTGCGATCTGCCGGTGTCCTTCCAGTCTGGCGCCTCCGGTAATCCCGCAGCTCACAACCTTTGGGCCCCAGTCCCAGCCTACCGTATATTGCGGTCTTCTGACAAATGCACGTCTCTTATCGCTGCGGTATTTGCCTCCGTTGTCATATTCTGTGCACACAGCATAATTCAGCTCCGCAAGGTCTTTATCCGTCACTTCTTCCAGCCCGGTCGTCACACGGACAAGAATGGTATTGGTTCCTTCCACCAGCAGACCTTTGATGTCATACACAAACGGATAATGTACGCTGACATGTGTCCCAATATAATTTCCGTTTACAAAAATATCCGCTCTGGAATCCAGTCCTTCCAGGATAAGCTGGATAATGTCATCATCAAAGTCCACCTCTGCGCTGTCAAATTCTTTTTTAAACCACCACGCTCTTTTTTCAATCCATTCGGATTCAAAGCAGTAATCGGCTTTCAGCGGTTCCTTGATTACCCCGTTCTCCAGCAGCGGCATTCTGACATCCGCCGGAAGGCTGCAGTCATACCAGCCCTCTTTCTGTGCAAGCACCGAAGCCCACTGATTTTTGTCAACATCCAGGCGGCTTTCATGAAGCTGCCATCCACTATTTAAGTTTACCATCGTTTCCTCCATTCTCCGGCACCGCACAACGCCGGCAGATAATTATGTCCCAAATCTTTGTGCAACGCCGGCAGTCATTTTCTTCTTTAGCCCTTTACCGCACCGGCTACCATACCTTCAATAATACGTTTGCTGAAGATAAAGTACAAAATCATAACCGGAAGCATCGTCACCATAATTCCCGCCATCATTCTCGGATAATCGACGGTGTAGGCTCCCTTAAACATTGTCAGACCTACCGGCACCGTGCGGAGGCTGTCGTCATTTACAAGTATCAGTGCAAAAGTAAACTCATTCCACACCGCGAAAAACTGGATGATTGCAACCGTTGCCAGTATCGGGGAGGCAAGCGGAAATACAATCTGGAACAGCGTTCTGGTAAAGCTGCATCCGTCAATGGCTGCCGCCTCCTCCAGCTCACCCGGAATAGAGGAAATATAGCTTTCAATCAGCATAATCGAAATCGGCAGTCCAAATCCGATATACGGAATCAGCAGAGTATACCAGTGGTTGGTCAGTCCCACTCCGTTTAACTGGATATACATCGGCACCAGCAGCGCGTGTATGGGAATCAGCATACCCATGATAAAATAGTTATAAATCGCTCCTCTGCCGCGGAACTTGTACCGTGACAGCACATAGCCTGCAAGAAATGCAATAATAATGATAACAGCCACTGCCAGCAGGGTATTTCTTGCACTGTTCAGCATATACTTCAGCATGGATGTGGAAGTAAATACACTGATATAGTTTGTAAGATCGAGCGCTTCCGGCAGTGCAACAGAGCTCTGCATAAACTCCGCCTGGGTTTTAAAAGAGGAATAGAAAATCCAGACAATCGGAAACACACAGGTAAACGAAAAAATAATAAAAATCAGATTGCAGAGCACTCTCCCTATTTTTTTCCCTATCATCAGAAATCCTTCTCCTTTCTCCACGGACGGTTAATCAGAAGGCGGCTGCCGCCTGTAATCGCAAGGCTCAGAATCAGAATAGCGATTGACATTGCGCTGGCATAACCAAACTGATTCTTCACAAAGGTGGTCTTATACACCTGCAGTGCCATTACCATAGAGCTTGTTCCCGGTCCGCCGTTTGTCATTACATAAATATGGTCGAAAATCTTCATGTTTCCGGCAATACACAGCATGACCGCCACGCCAATGGAATTTTTGATAATCGGCAGCGTAATTTTCAGCGCCCTCTGCACGCCGCCCGCGCCGTCAAGCTCCGCCATTTCATAGATGGATGGGTCAATCGAGCTCATTGCCGCCATGATGATAACCATGTAGTATCCGATATACTGCCAGATCAGCGGAATACATACTACACCGATGATGGTGTCCGGATTGTTAAGCCACGCCTGCGCCCAGTTATCCATTCCCAAAGCGCGAAGTATGACATTGATAAGACCGTAATCATAGTTAAAAATAAAGGACCATGTAAAGCCTACCACTACCGCGGATAACGTCGACGGGAAATAGGCTACTACCCTGTGCAGCTTTTTCAGCTTAATAAAACGGGAGGAGAGCATCGCGGAGAAAATAAAGGCGATGCCAATCTGCCCGATTACACAGATTACCGTAATCTTTATGTTGTTCAGAAATGCCGCCCAGAAGTTTTTGTCCTTCAGGAGCATCTGATAATTTTTCAGCCCGATATATTTCATATTCGGTCCGCCGGACCAGTTAAAAAAGCTGTAGCGGACTGCGTCAATAATCGGAACAACCACCACATAGGTATATATGGCGAGTGCCGGAAGCAGACACAAAAAGATTGCCAGTCTGGTTCCGCGTTTATCTGCGATTTTTTTCACATCTACACCTCCATACAGGGAATGGCAGGCTGCCTGCCATTCCTTCTGTTCATTCCGTCCCCGATATGGCGGATTGCTCCGGATATCTGAAACTGTCAAAGCACTGTTTTTATCCCTTACTGCGCCATTTCGTACTCAAACTGAATGTTCTCCGCAAGCTCCTCCGGTGTCATTTCTCCAATCAGGAGAGACTGCAGACCGGTATTCATTGTTTCAATCAATGCCGCATCCATCATCGCATCATAAATCGGAACAACAGTCGTTGTTTTCATCAGCTCGTTGTAGTCGTTAAAGAGCGCCGGTACACCGGAAGCATCATAGGTCGGATTCGCCCATGCGGTAATAATACCTGCTGAAGCGGAAACATCTGCCTGATGCTCGTCACTGACATATTTTAAGAGGTCCATAATAAGCTCTGTCTTTGTTTCATCCATTTCGTTGCTGCTCACAGAGAAGAACCATGCCGGTCCGCCGGATACCGTGTTAGCGTCTCCCTTGCCGCCTTCTACAGAAGGAAGAAGCGCAAGCTTTGTCGCTGCCTTTACATCGTCCGGAGCCGAAGAGTCCACCGTTGCAAAGAACCAGGTGCCTGTAACAATCGTTGCCGCTTTCTTATTAAAGTACACGGTATCTTCCTCTACATCATCCAGAGAATTGATATCTTCATTAAATGCCCCCGCCTGCGCCAGTTCCTGGAAACAGGTAAGCGCAGCTACAAACTCTTCATCCGTGAAAGCGGCGCCCTCTCCGTTTATAATTGAATTCGTCCATTCCGTTCCGGTAAAACGGTCGCCCAGCGTGCTCAGCCAGTTAGACTCTGCCGGCCAGTTTGCCTTATTTCCCATTACAAACGGGGTAATACCGGCTTCCTTAAACTTCTCTACCGCGTCCAGAAGCTCTGTCCAGGTAGACGGGAATTCTTCATAACCAATCTCTGCCCATAAATCGGAATTGTAGAAAACGAGTCCGGTTGCAAGGCTTTCACGCGGTACGCCGTAAATCCTTCCATCATAAGTTGCCGCATCAAATCCACCTTCGATGTATCCGTCCTTCCACTCCGGGTCTGCATCCAGAACATCTGTAATGTCTTTTACCCAGCCATTCTCTGCAAAATTTTTTGTCCAGGAACCCTTCAGCATAAACATATCCGGCATATCTCCTGCCGCGCCGAGAGACGTAATCTTTGTCTGATAATCCGTCTGGTTCATACTCTCCAGACTGATCTCCACCTCCGGATGTGCCTCCGCCCACTCATCAAGCGCTGCATAAAAGCCTGTATCAAGACCTCCGATGCCAACATTTGCTCTTTCCAGATCGCACAGGATGGAAATCGTTACCTTTCCGGAATCCTCCGCCTGCACTGCTGCCGGGAATATGGATACACCTGTCAGCGTTGCCGCCAGTACCATTGAAACCATTTTCTTTTTCATCTTTCGTCCTCCTTTTTTTGATAAAACGTTTTATCATGTTTGATACCTAGATTATATTCCCGTCATTGTTTATTGTCAACAACATTTTTTGATATTTTTGCCGTTTTATAAGCTTTTTGTTAATACTTCACAAAATCCGGCGTCCATTTTTGTGTCATATTACCCATTATTGGATTTAACGTTTTATCTTGAAATTTTATTGCACGGATGATAAAATATCTTATAGGATGGGATATTTTACTTTCCGGCATCCTATAAAAACTTATCCGTGGGAGGTTTTCGCCATGTCCGCAACCTTAAAAGATATTGCCAGAGAGACGAATCTCTCTGTCACCACAGTTTCGCTTGTACTAAATAAAAAGCCTTGCCGCGTATCCGGCGCCACCCGTGAGCTGATTCTGAAAACGGCTGAGAAAATGAATTACTACCCAAATCAGCTTGCTGTCGGGCTGGTAAAACAGCAGAGCAACACCATCGGGCTTATCATCCCGGATATCAGCAACCATTTTTATTCCAATCTGGCGCTCGGTATGGACGCCGAAATGAACAACCATAATAAGAATATTATTCTTCTGAACACCGACTTTGACGCAGAGAAGCTGGTGCGCGGCATCAATGTTTTAAAATCCAGAGGTGTCGACGCCATTATTCTTACCGCCGCCTCTCTGAGTCCGAAAAATCTGTCCCTTTACTCT
Organism: uncultured Marvinbryantia sp.; assembly: GCF_905201705.1. Classification (GTDB taxonomy): domain Bacteria; phylum Bacillota; class Clostridia; order Lachnospirales; family Lachnospiraceae; genus Marvinbryantia. The sequence continues at coordinate 45,519 of NZ_CAJKOX010000001.1, read as the reverse complement.
GATTTGCTCAGCAATGTCAGGGTACCTGTTGTGACCGTTGACCATTATTATCCGGAGCTGCACTGCAGCGCCGTACAGCTCAACAACCGGAAGGGAGCTTATATCGCCGTAAAACATCTGATTGATTACGGACATACCGACATCGCCTGCATCACGGGACCAAAGCACTCTACGGTAACGCTGGAACGTCTGGAAGGCTACCGGCTTGCCATGAAAGAAGCCGGACTCTCTCTTCCTGAAAAATATATGTTCTGCGGCGATTACCGTCAGGAGGGCGGCGCCAGAGCCGCGGAAGAAATCCTCCATTCTACAAAAGCAACCGCCATTTTTGCATTTAACGACGTCATGGCTCTGGGTGCCTGCCAGACATTAAAGGAGCATGCCGTCTCCATCCCCGATGATATGTCCATCGTCGGCTTCGATAATATCGACTTTTCCGGTATGCTTGCGGTGCCCCTGACTACGGTAAACCAGCCCGCTTACGAAATCGGGCAGGAGGCTGCCCGGCAGGCGCTTCTGGAAATTGAGCATCCGGATATTGAAAAGCGCACCATTACCTTTGAGCCGCATCTGATTGTCCGCAGCAGTACAAAGCCGAGGGCTTCCAAAAACTGACACGCGCCATAATTTTCTCCGAGAAATCCAGCCAGGGCGCGACAGATTTAAAGTAACCGTCCAGACAGGTTTTGTGCCTGCTGCAAAAGCCGCAAGAAAACAATGTAACGGTTAAAATGCCATCACCGCCGGCGCCATCAATATCACCAGTACCACAAGAAGCATCAGTATCATCGGCAGGACAAGCTTTGTGCCGGCTTCCTCGCCAAACTTGCGCGCCATCTGACTGCGTTCTTCCATAGAAAACGCCGCTTCCTCCTGCAGAAGCTTTGCAAGTCCCTGTGAACCCTTCTGCAGATTTGCGGAAAGCATAGTTCCGAGTTTATTGTAGCTGCCTACGCCGCAGCGTCTGCCGAAATTTTCGTAGGAACGCGCCTCTGGCACGCCGCTCTGCATCTCATAGTAGGATGTAAGCATTTCTTCATAGGCATAATGGACATCCTTTGTTTCACGATTCCGATATTCGAGCGCGATTTTAAAAAAGGCGTTCTGCATGGTAAGCCCGGCGTTCAGCAGCATACTTAATTTAAAAAGCAGGTCCGGGTAATCCATCAGCATCTGTCGCCGTCGCTGCTCCTGCGCCTTCTGACGTTCCTGATTTTGGGCGATCCAGGCGCAGACCGCCGCCAGAAGGGTAAGCCCCAGACAAATCGCCGCAGTATCCGTCTCCTTTGCCTCCCAGATGATCTTTTGTCCATCCAGCTCCTCCGGCAGGTGCAGAGTCGCTTCCTCTGCGCTCTTCTCATCCGCCTTTTCTACTTCACTCTGCAGAGCACGCCGCAATTTTTCCTCGTCACTGTACAAAGGCGGATAAAGCTGCAACGCACATTCATAAATAGCTGCCCGCCCGTCGCAGTCCAGAAGCGCTTTTAGCTGCAGAAGCGTTCCCTCCTCCGGCAGGTCTTCCGTCACATCTCCATCCGCATCCAGCAAATCCATCGGGTCCTGTATCCACTGGATACTGACAACGCCATCAAAAACTTCGGAAGGCAGAACGACGCGCCCTCGCACCTCATCGACGGAAGCATTGTCTCCCAGAATGATCCGATCAATTTCTCCGATTGCCTGTTCCAGCAATTCCTGTTTTTCTTTTTCCGTATAGCGGCGCTTACTCACTGTAACCTCCAGTTGCTCCGTCTGTGCGGTCTCCCCGATCTGCGCCTGCAGCTCCCACGACCAGGCATCCTGTCCGTCCGTCGGTCTTGGCAGCTCATAACCGCTCTCCAAAACAGACTGTCCTGCCAGCGCTGCCTGCAGCAGAAGGCTCAGCCCGCTTCCAAGAAATAACACCAGAAGCACGCGGGCAAGGCGGGCGGTCTCAAACACGATCCGGGCAGATGTCTGAACCGTCCCTTTTTCCCCGACTGGCATCCATGCTTTATCACAGCCCGCACGCTCGCCGGATACTCTCTTTTCAGATACTCCCTTGCCTGATGTTCTCTTCCCGGCATGTCTGCGCTTCCCCTGTTCCAGCATCAGTAAATAATATGCCGCCTTATAAAAGGCAGCCTGTCCCTTCGGCGGAGAAATTTCCTCCGGCAGACTGACCGCTGCCGAAAGACACAGCAGCGCTGCCATTCCAATTAAAATTATGAAGCATACCACCATACTGCTATTCTCCTATATGATTCTTCTATACTCTGCTTCCTACACTTCGATGCTCACAATCTTTCTGCCCCATAGCCACGCCAGAAAGTAGACCAGCAGGCACACACTCATGATCACGATTCCTGCCGGATTGTGATACATGACATCCAGAAATCCCGGAGAAACCATCTGCACATAGATGAGGATCATACACGGAACAACGCTCATGATGTTCTGCTCCAGCCGTTTTGCTGAAAGGCAGGTGTTAATCTCCCGGCGCGTCTCCTCCTTCTGTGAGATGCACTGGACGGTATTTCGTATAATAGCGATCAGATTTCCGCCCGTCCTTTTCGCCGCAGAAAAGATATCGGCAAAATTCCGGATATCTTCGATGCCGCTGCGCACTGCCAGCGCACCAAGCAGCTGTTCCAGGCTGCGGTTCATGCCAAGCTGGACGACAATATAGTGAAATTCCCGGATGATCATGGCATCCTCGTCATATAGCTGCCGCAGTTCCCGCAATGCTTCCATGAAGGCATTCTCCACCGAACAGCCCGCCGAGAGTGCAACCGAAACTGACTGCATTCCTGCCAGAAACTGCGCGGACAGCTCCTGCTGCCGCTTTTTAATGCAGCTTTCCCGGCGGATTTTCAGAAAAACTTTAAATAACGGAAGGCAGAGTGCAAATGCGATCAGCGAACGGTAAAACAGATAACTGATGATTGCCGCCAGCAGCAGAAATATCCCCAGATTCTCCGCCATTTCTTTTGTGGAAAATTTGTATTCCCGATAATCCATCTAACAAAATCCCGCCCTTTCCAGTTTTTTTCTCTGCCGAAGCTCACCCTTTTTCACAAGGCTCCCTTCCAGCTTGTCGCTCTGTCTCCTTCCCTCCTCAAATTCAAACAGCGTGTGCGTCAGTATTTCCTCCGTCTCATAGCGGTAGCCGATGATCTCGACAATCTCCAGTACCTTCCTGCTCTTATCGCGCATCCTTCCGAGATGCACCATGATATCAAGCCCGGATGCAATCTGCCGCCGGACGGCGGAGACCGGCAGCTCAATGCCCATCAGCACCATCGTCTCCAGGCGCGCAAGCATATCGCGCGGACTGTTCCCGTGTCCGGTGGAAAGGCTTCCGTCGTGACCGTTGTTCATCGCCTGGATCATGTCGATCGTCTCCTCTCCGCGCACTTCGCCTACGATAACTCTGTCCGGCCGCATACGCAAACTCGCGCGAATGAGGTCGCGGATGGTGATGGCGTGCTCGCCCTGGGTGTTTTCCCTGCGCGCCTCCAGCCGGACGAGGTTGGAAACACCCTGTATCTGCAGTTCCGCATTGTCCTCAATGGTGATGATGCGCTCATCCTTTGGGATAAAATCTGACAGCGCATTTAAAAATGTGGTCTTGCCGGAGCCGGTGCCGCCGCTGATGAAAATATTGTATCCGGCAATTACCAGCCTGCGCAGAAACTGCACGGCTTCCTCCGTAACAGCGCCCCACGCAACGAGCTGCTGCATGGTAATCGGTCTTTTGGGAAACTGACGGATGGTAATGATCGGACCGTTTATGGCAACCGGCGGAAGCACCATGTTCACACGCGCCCCGTTTTCCAGACGGGCGTCCACGATCGGCACCGTAGCGTTTACGATACGGTTACTCCTCCCGGCGATCGTCTGCACAAGATCCTCAATTTTTTCCTGTGAGGTAAAACCCTTTTCCCACTTTTCCACCCGTCCGGAGCGCTCGATAAAAATACCGTCCAGACCGTTCACCATAACCTCTGTTACCTGATCATTGTCCACAAGCTCCTGCAAAAGATCCAGCTTTCTCACGGAATTGAACAGCTCCGTGCGCAGTGCATCCCGCCTGCGCAGGCTCCGGTACGCCCCATCGTCCTTCCTTAGCAGTAACCGGTCTATCTGCTCATAGATTTCTCCGTCACTGATATCGCGCCCGGTATCCAGAAGCTCCATCAATCTGCCGTGGAGTTCCTTAAATTCCGCCTGCTCCCGCTCCATACGCTTCCTCCTCCAGCATCTCGCGCACAAAATTTCCCATCGGTCCGTCCGTCAGCTGTTCCAGAAAATATTCTCCCTGCATCACCGGCGCGCAGAATGGCAGCACCATTCTGCGTGATTTTTCCAGGATTTCCTCAAAATCCATTTCCCTCAACAGGTTTTCATACTGCGCAATTTTCGCTTTCGACACCGTATCCTCGCAGACCGGCGTATAAATGACGCCGCACTGTGAAAGCAGCGAAAACACCTCGCCGATCGGCTGTCCGATATCAAGAATTATCGTCTCATACGCACTGAACGAAACCAGCTCATTTAAAAGCTGTATCCACTCCGCCAGATTGATCTCCCGCAAATCCTGCGAGCAGGGCGTAGGCGGCAGGTAATCCATGCCGCCAAGCTTCTGCATGGCAGCATTCAGCTTTAAAACAACGTTTCCACGATTTTGGCGCAAAAAATACATGACATCGGAAATATCCGACGATGCCTGACGATCCAGCAGCGAGGAAAAACCGGAATAATCCTCCAGATTGATGTAAAGTACAGACTGGTGCTGTGCCAGTATCTGTCCGAGCGTCAGCGCAAAGCAGGTTTTTCCGCAGCGGCTGACAGGGGAGTATACTCCACATATCTTTACGCGGCGCTTCAGGGCAAGCTCCTGCTGCGGCGGAACTTCCTGACGCGCATAGCAGCTCATCACCTCCGCAACCAGACTCTCCGACGACTGATATTTGTATACCGCCGGACAGTCCTCATATTCCCTAGGCGCCTCGCCCTCGGAGAGTACCATGATCCTGCGGATATTCATATGCCTGATTTCCTCACACATCATTTTTGCGGAAACAAGCAGCAAATCCAGCGTATTCTGCTGCGCATATGCCCGCAGACTTTCCACACTGCCGAATACCAGTGTCTCAAAAGGCATGCTCTGCCGCTCCGACAGGTATTCCATCAGATTGTACGCATACGTTTCTTCCATATCTAAAATAGCAAACTTTTGTTTCTTCATAAAAATCCTCCCATCAACGGCAGACTTCCAATGAGAACCGGAATGGAAAAATAAAGATATGCCGGATTTTCCCGTTCCTGGATATAGGGAGTCCATTTCCCTCCCTGCCGGATTTTTTTTATATATTGGACAAAATAGTTCAGACGCCGCCTCAGAATACGGTGTTTGACAAGCACTGCCAGAGATAGAGCCCCGGCAGCAAGAAAAGATAAACAGATGCATTTCAGACTTCCTGCCGCGCCGAAAAATCCGCCCGACATCATAAGAAGTTTTATATCGCCCGCCCCAAGCATCCGAAAATAGTGCAGGATGCCAAGAATCAGCAGAGGAAGTAATACTCCGCCTGCATATGCAAACATCCCCGGCGGACCTTTCGCGCTCCACTGATACGCCGCACCTGTAATCAGTCCGGCCATGATCAGGGCATTTGGTATCTTTCTCTGGTATAAATCGCAAAGAACCGCTGCCGCCAAAAAAGGTAATAAATAAATGCCCGTCATACTCTTCCTCCTTTCTTTTGAGTTGTATTATATATGATATGTGCTTTAATGTCAACTGTTTATGATATTAATTTTCTTTATTTTTTACCAGATTTGTTTTTATAACATTTTGTTTCAAAAAGTCCAGACTAACTTTCAAAAAGTCTGGACTAACCTGTTGACAAATACTGGCATCCGTGCTATTCTACAATAACTCTTTGCACTGCATATAAATCTACAGTACAAACTGAGCAGACCGCAGCGGATTGCTGTGGAGTCGGGTCACATGCGTGACAGTGGAAGCTTCATCCACGGGACAGTTGTTGCTTATACTGATTCGTGGGTGTTTTTTTATTCAAAAAAGCAATTCTTCGAAAACCCCACATATATTTAGTGCCATAGAGCTATCTTATCTTTGGGAGGTAACTGATATGGAGAAAAACAGAATCGCACAGGAAAATGATTTTCAGAAAACCGCCAACAAGGTATCGGCTGTAACGATCGCAGCAAATGCATTGCTCGCCGTTTTCAAACTGTTTGCCGGAGTTTTCGCGCATTCCAGCGCAATGATCAGCGACGCCGTTCATTCCGCGTCCGATGTGTTCAGCACGATTGTGGTGATCATCGGCATCCGGCTTGCATCGAAGGAATCCGACCGCGAACACCCCTACGGGCACGAGCGGATGGAGTGTGTCGCCGCTATCGTCCTCGCAATGGTACTTTTTATCACCGGACTCGGTATTGGTGCGGATGCACTGCAGGACATTCTGCGCGGCGATTACAGCAATCTGCAGGTACCGGGTATTCTGGCGCTGGCTGCCGCCGTTATTTCCATCGCGGTGAAGGAAATGATGTTCTGGTACACCAGGTTCTACGCGAAAAAAATTGATTCCAGCGCTCTGATGGCGGACGCCTGGCATCACCGCTCCGACGCCTTTTCTTCCGTCGGCGCGCTCATCGGTATCGCAGGCGCAAGGCTAGGCTTCCCGATCATGGATTCCATCGCCAGCCTGGTTATTTTCGTGTTTATTGTGAAAGCAGCATTTGATATTTTCAAGGATGCGGTTGATAAGATGGTAGATCATTCCTGCGACGAGGAAACGGAAGGCCAGATTCGCGACTGCGCAATGAAAAATCCCAATGTGCTTGGGCTTGACCTGCTCCAGACGCGTATATTCGGCAACAAAATATATGTGGATATCGAAATTCTTGTGGACGGCTCCTATCCGCTCTGGAAAGCGCACAAGGTTGCCGAGACGGTGCATGATGATATCGAGCAGAGTTTTCCGAAAATTAAACATATTATGGTGCATGTAAATCCGGCGGAAGTGACGGAGTGAAAATACCGCCCGGAAAATTTCCCCGGGCGGCAGATATCTCATTTTTGCTTTCTCTGCTCTGCATGGCTGCGCCTCTTTTTGTCGTGAATTTTCCCGGTCATCTGTTCGACAACGAGCTTAAATACCCTGGTTTTCGCCACAACCGCCGGATTAAACGGGAAATCCCCTTCGCGGTAATGCTCCATGAGAATCCGCAGCGCCGCAAGCTTTTCCTCATCGGGAACCATCTCAATATGTCCGCGCCCGATCACGCTCTCATAATCCATCGTACAACTGCAGTTATCCTCCCCGCACCACAGCTCGTGTCCGCAGTCCATCTCAAAGCCCGCCCGGCTGTCCTGCCGCATCAGCTCATACTTCGTGCCATCCGGTGCGCCGTGAAAATAAAGCTCCGCCCTGCCATCCTTCACCGCCAGCCCAAAATTGAGCGGCAATATATAAGGATAGCCGCCGTCGTTCAGAGCGATACGGCACACATCGCATTTTTTCATGATCGCAATTAATTCCTCGAAATCCGTTACTTCTCTGTCTTTGCGTCTCATAAAAGTCTCCCTCTTAATCAATCAGCGTCTTCCAGTTCTCCGCGTGATACGCTTCAAAACACATCAAAATCTGCTCCTCGTTATTCTTTTCCTGCGCGAGCGGCGGCAGCTTGTCCCTGCCAAAATAGCGGCTCTCCACAGTTTCAATATTCTCCTTAAAGAAACCGCCGGTGACGGAGCAGAGCGCGAACACCTTGCAGATCTTATAGGCATAGATTGGAAGGTTGTGCTTTTCGCGATCCTGCACCGCGATCACGAGATCGACGGTGACGTCCAGCCCGGCCTCTTCCTTTACTTCTTTTATGATGTTTTCCTTCACGGATACATTGACGTCCACCCAGCCGCCCGGCAATGACCAGGTTCCGTTTTTCTCTTTTACAAGAAGAATTTTATCGTCCTTAAAAATCGCTGCGCGCGTATCAAGCTTTGGCGTCTGATAACCCACGTCGCCGCAGAACAAATCCTTCACCTTTTCCAGCGGAATTTCCGTCTTATAGCTGAGCATTTCCGCAGCAATCTCCCGGATACGCCCGTATCTCTCCAGATCGAAGCTGTCTTTTCCATAAAATAAACCTGCCTGTGCGATGCTCTGCAGCTCTACCGCCCAATCGAGCCATTTTTCATTCTTTTCCATACGTTTCCTCATTTCCGCCGGTCATTCCTGCCCGCTCAAAATTTTTTCAGACGCTCCGCATCCGAAAGTGTATTCTTTCTTTTACAATATCCAGTTTTTCCACCCTTGTCAATGAAAATCACGCTTGCATATTGTATATACTAGGCATATACTTATTTCTGACACAAACGGAGCCGCTGCGCCTGCACCCTTTTTACCGGAAGCACGCCCCCTGTTCTGTCAAAAAAATTATGCTATATACTACAGAAATTCAGAAAGGAATCCGCATGATAAACAGAAAAGATATTTGCATCCGCGCCGTCACACCGGATGACGCGCAGCAGCTTTTAGATATTTACACACCCTATGTAGAAAAAACGGCGATCACCTTTGAATATGACGTGCCGACATTAGAGGAATTTCAAAACCGCATCCGCAAAACGCTGCAGCGTTACCCGTATATTGCCGCGGAAAAGGACGGCGAGCTTCTCGGCTACGCCTACACCGGTCCCTTCGTCGGCAGAGCGGCTTATGACTGGGCTGTGGAGACAAGCATTTACCTGCGCGAGGACTGCCGCAAAATGGGCATCGGGAAAATGCTCTATGAAAAAATCGAGGAAATCTCCCGGGCGCAGAACATTCTCAGCCTGAATGCCTGCATCGGTCTCCCGGAAATCCCGGACGAGCATCTGGACGACAACAGCGTGCGGTTTCATGCACACATCGGCTTTGATATGGTCGGAGAATTCCACAAGTGCGGCTACAAATTCGGCACCTGGTACAACATGGTCTGGATGGAGAAAATGATCGCCGAACATCCGGCTGTTCCCGCGCCGATCATTGCTTTCCCCGATTTGGATATAAAATACCTGTTTTAATCATAAGCCACGGGCAAAAATGACCGGATAGCCTCCAAAGTCCGGTCATTCTCCCCAAATCATATCATAAACTGCTTCTGTTTTGCCATTTCTTCATTCAGAATATTGAAGCTGGGAATCTTCCAGATTCGTAATTCATCCTGCAGCATTTTTCTGAATACATCCTGGAATTTATTAAAAAATCCCCCTCTTTCTACCCCAGCGGCACAATAATCACCCAGTCGTTTTAACGCATTTCCATTAATTTTCTGATGTCCACAAGAATAATATTCTCATTTTTTTCTGCTTCTTCCGTCACTGCCTGTGTAAAACCAGTTTTTGAAAAAAGTATAAACCACGTATTTGTTCTTCTGGGATTGAAAACATCCGCTTTCTTCTGCAGTCCGTAAAGCACTGCCAGATCAAGTTTTTCATTACGCCATTTACATTCGCCAATCAGATAATCCTTCCCATCGTTTGCAATCAGGTCTATTTCCACCTGCTTTCTGGTAACCGGATCCGTTCCCCACCATCTTCCGATAGACGTAAACAGAATAGGCAGTTTGCCTTTTGCATTCTGTGCTATCATATAATCCATGCATACTTTTTCAAATACAAGACCCATATAGCTGCTATAATCCGGTTCTATCCGTTTTATCCATACGACATCTCCTGCACCGGTTTCAATCAGGGTTCTGTTTGTAAAAACATACCGGTACCAGAATCGGAACATAAAGTCAGATATTCCATAAAGTGTCTTTCTGGAAGATTCTTTCTCACCAAAAGGTGTTTCCTTATAAAGAATTCCCAACTCACAGAGCGTTTTAATATATTTCAGACATTTTGCAGCATCTTCACCTATCTTTGTCGAAATTTCATTAGCTTTTGTATATCCTCTCGCAATTGCTTCAATAATAGCACTGTATATACCAGGTTCCTGCACTTCCTGGCGCAAAAGCAGAAGCGGTTCCTCGTACAAATAAGATGTATTTTTTAAAAATGCTCTTTTGATATTTTCTTCAAAGGTTTCATTTTTTTCAATCTGCTGCAGATACAAAGGTGTTCCCCCAAACGCTCCATATAATTCCAGCTTTTCTGCATCAGAAAATCCCTCCATAAATTCAGCACCCGTCTGATAGCTAAAGGGCTTCATGTGAAGCTGCCCGGTCCTTCTTCCGAAAAGAGGACTTTGAGAGCCAAGCACTTCCTTTTCCATAAAACCCATATAACTTCCACACAGTACAATAAACAAATTACCATTTTTCAGGCGGTGATCAATCAAATGCTGAAATTCCGAAAGCAATGCCCGGTTCTTTCTTACAAGATACGGAAATTCATCAATTACAAGCACCAATCTCTGATCTTTCTGACGTTCATCAATATATGATAATGCATTGGTCCAGGACGAAAACGATTCCAGGTTCGTTTCATTGTAAAATTGAAATACCTGTACTGAAAATTTCTCCAAGTTTAATTTTTCGTTACTTTGCTCTGCTGAATAAAAAATATTGTCTTTATCTTTGCAAAATTCATTGAGCAGAGTCGTTTTTCCTATACGCCTGCGCCCATATAATACAAACAGCTGAAATTTGTGCTGTGCATACATTTCATTCAGGTCAGCAAGTTCTTTTTCTCTCCCTATGAAAATATCCTGCATTTCCTACATCTCCACATCATAATTAACTTTTAAGTAAATAACTTTCAAGTTAATTATGATGTGCTTTTTTCAATTTGTCAAGCTGTCAGCTTTATTTATTAAAAAATCCCCCCTCTTTCTACCCAAGCGGCACAATATAGAATTCCTCTTCTGCAGGCACCGTGTCCGTTTCCGAATAGGATTTCCAAAACAAAAGGTCCGCCACCTGCTCCACGTCTATCACTCGCTGGAAGGTTGTCATATATTTGAAGATATCGGGATTTTCCTCCGTGTATCCCAGACTGCCTCCGCCATAGAGAAGCGAGATCGTTCCATCCTTCATGCGCACTCCGGCAAAGATGGGCGGTTCCACATAGGTTGTATGCACGGTCTCTTCTCCGTCCGCGCCGATTCCAGTCTCGGTCATTTCCTGTTTCGGGAAGTCATACAGAATTACCGCGGACAGCGGTGAAAGCTCCGCCTGCTGCACTACCGCGCCGCTCTCTCCCAGTTCTGCATCCAGCGTATACGTTTCCGTCATATCCTTTCCCGGCAGCGTCCAGTCGAAGCTCCAGGTTCCCTCTGCCTCAACCTCCACATCGCTTACCTTTCCGGTATAATAGCCAAGGTCCTGCAGCTCCACATGGATGGGTCTGCCAATATAGTAATCGCTTTTATCCCGGTTCAGCCATATCTGATATTCCATGCTCCCGTCCTCCAGCACGTAGCTGCTTTGCTCCCCTTCTTCCACCGGCGTGCCGTCCGCATGAGCCGCCATGCCGTTTTCATCCGAGACCAGACCATCATAAAAGTCATAGGATTCGCTGCCTCCATATATGCCGTCCCCATCATCATCCACCTCCGCATAGGCGTAGGCGAATTGCGGCTGCATCCCCTCTGGCGGCTGGTATCCCTCAACCTTAAAGGAAATAAACGCACTGTAATTACCGACTATGCAGTCCAGCAGTGTCACGGTAACATCTCCCTGCGTGACGGACTTTCCGGAGCCGGAATAATTTGTCAACATTTTATTGTCCACCAGCTCCTCGCGCTGCTCAGGCGTTATCTGCATTCCCTCCTCCAGCGATCTGCTCCACTGTATATACGCCGCTGCGCCAACGCTGGCCGCACCAACCGCCAGTACCGCCGCTGCCGCTACCACCCATGCATTTTTCCAGATCGTCCGATGCGAATGCCGCTCTCCCTTATCGGGAAGCTGTGAAAATGTGTCTGTATATTTTGTTAATACCTGCTTAGGAATCTCAATATCCTCCTGCAGCCCATGAATCATATCTTCAAATCTGCCCATCTCAAACTCTCCTTTCCGCCATGCAAAACAACTTATTGTCCATAAGGTCAGCCTGCCGTATGATCTTGCTGCCGCTCGTATACTGGACCTCCAACTTTTTCCTCGCCGTCACCAGCCTGCCCCTCACGGTATTTTCATTTACCTCCAGGATTTCGGCAATTTCTCTGGTTTTAAAGCCCTGCACATAATACAGCACAATAACGGTGCGATATTTTTCATCGAGACAGTTTAAGAACTGCTCCCACTCCACGTTCGCATATCCGTCCTCCGGGAATGCCGCCTCTGGCACCTCCCCGCCGGCAATCGTCCGCGCGCGCTGGCGCCAGATTGCATTGCAGTTGTTAATCAGAATGCGCATCAGCCACGTCTGAAAATATTTATCCTTCTGCAGGGTGTCGATTTTTTCCCAGCACGCCAACACCGTGTCCTGCATAGCGTCGGCAACGTCCTCATCGTTCTTCAGGATTGCCTTCGCCACCTTATACATCGCCCTAGTCTGCTCCTCCATCAGCTCCTGGAACGCCGCCTTGTCGCGCTTCTTTGCCTTTCTTATTAATAGATTCATTGTAATTTCCCTTCTTTCCTGAGAGGTCCGGATCTCTTTTTACATATTACACCTATTAGATGAACGGGAAAGGGATTTTGTTGGGATGATATTAAAAAAATTTGCAGCTTTGGAAATTTTTATACCCGCCGGAGCGCGCCGCCGCAAAGCGGCAAAAATAATGCCCGCCGGAAGGGATTCTCTTCCGGCAGGCATTCCTCATATATTTTATTCTGTTTTCCACATACGCGTTCCCAGACGGCAATCCGGCTGCCATTCCATCTGCAGCCTTCACCAGCAATCTGCCTGCGCTTTTATCCTCAGCCTTCACTGGCAGCCCTGCCGCAGCGGTTTACTCCACCTTCACAAAATAATACAGCTTCCCGACGAAGTCTCCCTTCATCGGCGGCACGAGGATTCCGGCGTTCATAAGCACGGCGCCGCTATAGGTTTCGCCGGTACCCTCCAGCCAATAATTTGCGTCGGGCTTCAGATTTTTGAGACGCACGCGACGGCTATGATAGTTGGGGCGGGCGAGCGTCTGGATATAGGTGACGAGCGCCTCGCTTCCGTCCTTCGCTGTCACCTGCCAGCAATCATACAGATGATTTTCCCGGTAAGAGGCAATGCGGTCGTAGTCGCCCTCGCGCACGAGGTCGTTGTATTTGTGATACATGTCCGCCTGCTGCGGGATCTGCGCGCGGTCCGCCTCCGATATTTTCGTGATATCAAGCTCATAGCCAAAGGTGCCCGCCAGAGCCACATAGCCGCGCATCTCAAACGGCGTCTGCCGTCCGGTGATATGGTTCGGGCAGTCGCTCACGTGCGCACCCATCGCGGAGAGCGGATAGACGAGCGCCGTTCCCTCCTGGATCGCCAGGCGCTCCAAAGCATCGGTATCGTCCGAGCACCAGATCTGCGGGCTGTAGTAGAGCATTCCGGCGTCAAAGCGCGCGCCGCCGCCGGAGCAGTTTTCCAGCAGAAGCTCCGGAAACTCCGTTACCAGACGCTCCTGCATATGATAAAGCCCCAGCACGTATCGGTGAAACAGCTCTCCCTGGCAGTCCGCCTCCAGACGGGCACTGCCAAGGTCGGTGAGCTGGCGGTTCATGTCCCACTTCACATAGTCAATATCTGTCTCGCGCAGGATGGAAGCCACGCACTCATAGGCGTAATCCGCCACCTCCGGGCGCGACAGATCGAGCACATACTGCCGACGGATCATCACAGGCTCTCTGCCCGGCGTCCGGATCGCCCAGTCGGGATGCGCACGGTAGAGGTCGGAATCCGGTGAGATCATCTCCGGCTCAAACCAGATGCCAAATTTCATGCCGAGCGCCTTCACCTCGTCCACCAGTTTTTTCAGTCCGCCCTTCAGCTTTTCCCCGTTCACGTACCAGTCGCCGAGCGAACAGTCGTCCGAATTTCGTTTGCCAAACCAGCCGTCGTCCATCACCAGCATCTCAATGCCGGATTCTTTCGCCTGGCGGGCGATCGCCAGAAGCTTTTCGGAATCGAAATCAAAGTAGGTTGCCTCCCAGTTGTTGATCAGGATCGGGCGCTTCTGATGCAGATATTTGCTGCGGATCAGATGATTGCGGTACAGATCATGGAAGGTTTTCGTCATCTTTCCAAGCCCGGCGTCCGAGTAGACCAGCACTGCCTCCGGCGCCTGGAAGGTCTCGCCCGGCAGCAGCCGCCAGCAGAAGCCCTGCGAATGAATGCCCATCACCATGCGCACCGCGTCATGCTGCGTCAGCTCCGTCTGCGCCAGAAAATTGCCGGAGTAGACAAAATTCATCGCATACACTTCACCGACGTCCTGCGTGGTTTCCGGAGTCACCAGAGCCAGGAAGGGATTACTCTGATGGCTGGATTCTCCGCGCACCGAGGACACACCCTGATATCCACGCGCCAGCTTCTGCCGTTCGATATGGCGCTCCCGCGCCCAGGAGCCGTTCAGCGTGATCTGCTCAAACGATTCGTTATCCATATCCAGGCAGGCGCTCAGCACGCGCTCCAGATAGATTTTTTTCTCTGATAAATTGCGCACACGCACACTGCGCATCACCGCGTCGCTGTCTTCAAACACACTGTAGCACAGCACAACCTCCAGCCCGATCACCTCATCTTCGCAATAAATGTCGAGCGTCTGGCATTCCTCTTCCTTGCCAAAGGTTGCCGGAAGCCCGGGAAGCGCAGGCTTTCCCGCATAAATCTCATGCCGCTTATAATGCAGCTCGCAGACACGGTTCCCCTCCTCCGTGCGAACCGTCAGACACGGCTCGCGGAAGTCGCCCGTCCCCTCCGCCGGATACTCAAACGGATAGACGTCCATAAACGTGCCCTTCTCCCGCGCGTGAACGGACGGCGTGAACGGCGCTTCTTCGGTGCGCAGCAGATATGCGGCGCTCAAATCCTCCAGTCTTCTTCCATAATAAATGTGCCCGACGTAGCCGGGTTCGTCGGAAAGCCCAATCATATAGGTGGTATTCGGGGTATGCAGCGCAAATACGCGCCGCTGCTCATCAAAAATAATCGCCATAACCTTGCTCCTTTTTTCTTTCATAATCTACTATTCCATCTCCAGAAACGCAAACGGCTCCTTCGGGTCTGCATGTAAAAAGTGGATCAGCGACTGCGCGCACTTCATCGCCACTTTTTCCTCGCGCAGGATGCGCTTCACCTCCTCGCGGTCAGCGATCACCACCTCAATATCCTCCGTCGCCTCTTTGGAATCGCCGTTCGGGTTTCCGGCGGCAAAGCCGTACAACACGCTGACCGATTCGTCCGTCAGCCCGACCGTGGTGTAAAAAGCATTCCGCAGCACCGGGTCGCCGCCCTCGTAAAGCTCCAGCGTCATGCCGGTTTCCTCATGAAACTCACGCACAGCAGTCGTCTCCATGCGCTCGCCCGCATCCGCCAGCCCGGCAGGCATTTCATAGACAAAATCATTGATGGGATAGCGGTACTGCTTCACCAGCACCACCTTCGAAGGATCATCTTTCAGGACAGCATAGATCATGATTCCCTCCGGCGTATTTTTACGCGTAAGACATTTTAAACTTTCGCCCTCGCCGCGCGACGCGAAGTAATAATGAAAAATCCCGCCCTCGCAATTGCGCGCCGTCAGGTCATACATGTTCAAAAAAGGATTGTCTGTCTGCTTTTCAATCCTCAAAATCTTGTTATCTCTGTCCATCAGTTTTCTCCCTCCATTTTCTGCACACTTTCACGGATAATCAGTTTTCCGTCAACTGGTTCTCTGACTCATGATATCCTTTTCTTTCCGGTATGTCAATTTCTTTAACGATGTTTTACCATTATCAAAATAATCGAAAAATCCTATTCATTTTTTCCTCTTTCCATTTTTTAATAAGAAGCGTATACTGTCAGTGGCGTAAAATTGCTCTCCAAATTTAAAGGAAAGGATACAGCCATTCAGCACAGACCGGGCATTTGCTGCGGCAGGGGACTGAATGGTTTTCGGAAGTAACATATGACAAAGGATCTGACAGTCGGAAATCCGTCTGCGGTACTCTGGAAATTCTGCCTGCCGCTGTTCGGCGGCATTATCTTTCAGCAGCTTTATAATATTGCAGACAGCCTGGTTGCAGGCAAATTTATCGGAGAAAATGCCCTCGCTGCAGTGGGCAACAGCTATGAGATCACGCTGATCTTTATCGCATTCGCGTTCGGGTGCAATATCGGATGCTCGGTAATCGTCTCGCAGTTGTTTGGGGCAAAAAAATTTGAAGAAATGAAGAGCGCCGTCTACACGACGCTGACGTCCAGCGCGGTATTATGCGCCGCTTTGATGCTGGGCGGCTTTCTGTTCTGCGAAGGGCTTCTGACCATGATAAAAACCCCGCAGGAGCTGATGGAGGATTCTCTTCTGTATCTGCGCATCTACATTGCGGGGCTTCCGTTTTTGTTTTTTTATAATGTAGCGACCGGTATTTTCTCCGCACTCGGAGATTCGCGGACACCCTTCTGGTTTCTGGCGGTTTCCTCCACGGCAAACATCGCGGTGGACATTCTGTTCGTCACCGCTTTTGACATGGGCGTTGCGGGCGTCGCCTGGGCGACCTTCCTCTGCCAGGGCGTAAGCTGCGTGCTGGCGATCGCGGTTGTGTTAAAGCGGCTGCGGGCAGTCCCGACGCAGGGACGCATCCCGCTGTTTTCCAAAGCCCTGTTCGCAAAGATCGCCGTCATCGCGATTCCGAGCATCCTGCAGCAGAGCTTTATCTCCGTAGGAAATATCCTGATCCAGAGCGTGATCAACAGCTTCGGCGCCAGCGTCATCGCCGGATATTCCGCCGCGATCAAGCTGAACAATCTCGTGATCACGTCCTTTTCCACGCTTGGAAACGGCGTCTCAAACTACGCCGCACAGAACATCGGGGCAAACAAAACCGAGCGCGTAAACGCAGGCTTCGGTGCCGGATTAAAGCTGGTATGGCTGCTGTGCGTTCCGTTTTTTCTGTTCTACTTTTTCGCCGGGCACTGGGGACTGCTGCTGTTCATGGATCACAGTTCGGAAAATGCACTCGCCTGCGGACAGACCTTCCTGCGGATCGTATCGCCGTTTTACTTCATCGTCTCGATGAAGCTGGTAGCAGACGGCATCCTGCGCGGCGCCGGACTCATGAAGCAGTTCATGATCACTACCTTCACCGATCTCGTGCTGCGCGTCGTCCTTGCCTTCGTGCTCTCCGGCATCTTCGGCTCCACCGGCATCTGGATGGCATGGCCGGTCGGCTGGAGCATCGCAACCACGATGTCGATCATGTTTTACCGAAAGAGCTTCGGTCGGCGGAAATGACCTTCTTTTCCACGATCACCCGGCAGTCCTTCCTGTTGCAATATTTCCTATCCCCTGCACAGGGCCGCAAAATTTTTCAGCAGGCTGCCGCCCTTGCTCATTCTCTCCGGATGCCACTGAACACCGTACACCTTCAGCGACCGGTGCTCCAACGCCTCTATGGTACCGTCCTTCGCCCACTGCGTCGCTCTCAGGTTCTTTCCGATTTTAAGCGGTGCCTGATGATGCGAGCTGAAAACTTTAAGGCTTTTCCCGTATATCTTTCCGATCCGTGAATTGGCTTCGATTTTGGTTGCATGGTTTACTCCGCGGTGATTTTTGATGTTTTGCTTCAGTGTCCCGCCGAAATACACATTTATCATCTGCATTCCCCGGCAGATGCCGAGCACCGGCTTTTTCGCCTTCACAAACTTATCCAGCAGCTTATAGTGAAGCCGATCCAGAGAATTATCTATCCCGACGCTGCCCTTATTTTTTGTATGGTACATCGCCGGGTTGATGTCCGTCCCGCCCGGAAGGATCAGACCATCATAGGAGGACACTTTGATGCCGGACGATTTTACGATCACAGCATTTATCCCAAGCTTCTTCAGCGCGCCTGCCACCGCCTGCGCCTCGCCTGGACTGCTGTTCGCAACAGCGATTTTTACCGCTTTTTGTACTGTTACCTTACACTTATAGGTTTTCTTTCCTACCCTTGCCGTTATGTAAGCCGTCCCGGTTCCCTTCGCCGTCAGCTTTGCTTTGTATTTCGAATACTTTTTGACGGTGACAACTTTCTTATTTGAAGTCGACCAGACCGGCTTTGTCTTTGTCCCGGAAACTGTCAGATATGTGCTCTTCCCTTTTGTGATTTTCAAGGAAGTCTTGTTTAGCTTTGCTGCGTGCGCCGGAGCCGCGCAGAACAAAACCGTGCACAAAAATAACAGCAGGGCTGCCAGCCAGTACCGCTTGCTTCTCAGCTTTTCCTTTTTCACCATTTCACCCCTCCCACTCCCTTTTTCATATTATACTTAATTTTTCCCATGTTCACAATCCCGTTTTCCTCCTCCCTGGTCATTTCTGCTCTCCCTGGTTGCTGTTCACAGTAACCTCCCTGCTATGATACCAGGATTATAACATGCCCGGCATTATGATTTTGGAAACTTTTTACCGGTTTTGGGAACACCTGCAGGACCTGCCACAGGCAGTTTCCTTCGGATGCATGGCAGCAAAAATACCCCGGACCGCAATGTAGATTCATCGCAGTCCGGGGCGCTCTCTTTGGTTCGTTTTACTCAAATTCCTCCAGCGAAGGCACGTCCTCAGCGAACGTCTCCTTCCCCAGCTCATTGATCGTGGTTTTCCCGGCCTTTTCATACTGATAAAGCTGGTCCAGAAACTCGATCGCCGCCCGGATTTTGGTGCGCAGCAGGTAGCCGCCTGACTGCGTCGCCTCCGCAAGCGTGGAGACCGAAAGATCAGGATTCCAGCCGTAGGCTCTGCCGTGAAAATCCTGTATTTTACAGAGCACTTCGTTGATCTCGTCCCTGGTCAGCGGCAGAAGCTGCGGCGCGCCGACAAGAAGATTCAGCACGGTTTTGGCAGGCTCCTGCGCCTCCGGGTAGATCGCCTCAAGATTTTCGTACTCGTGCTTACCCTCGATGACATCCTCCACGTAGGACGCGCTGAGCGCAAAAATACTGAAAGTATTTTCCGGGCACCGATCCGGCAAAAGGAAATCCGCCATGTTCCGGTAAGCGTTCAGGCGCGCTTTCTTTCCAAGGCGTCCCATCAGCTCGGTTTCGTCGATCAAAATCACCCACCCATGATAACCCATCTGCGTAAACAGATGACTCATGAAAGAGAAATAATCACGGCAGTGCTTCGTCTTTGTAAAATTCACATTATATTTTGCAGGCTGGCTGAAAATACGGCGATAAATCTTCTTCAGCGGCGCATTTGCAATGAAATCGCCCTCCAGATCCGCCTGCAGGAGAAACTTTTCGTCCGAATCCTCCGTGTTCAGATAAGAGCGGAAAAGATAATACAGCTTATCTGTTTCCAGCTGCTTCGCCGCATAAAGCAGCATTTCATTGGCAACCGGACTGTTTGCGGATATCTTCTCCAGCTCGTGCATAAAGCCCGGCTGTCTCCGCTTCGGAAGGTAAGTATTCTGTATAATTTTCTGATAGACCAGATACAGCTTGTCCATCGGCGTTTCCTTGCTCAGCGAAAGATATGAAACAACCATGTTATTCGAATGCGCAAGGTTGAACACCGTATTCAGCAGATGCGTCTTGCCCTCTCCGTATTTTCCGCTGATGATCATTCCGCTGGATTTTCCCTGGTCACAGACCATATCCAGCCGGTTTGAGATTTCCTTCATAATTTTCGGGCGCGCCTCAGAAAAATACTGCCCTACCGCGCGCGAGGGAATGCCGGAACGCAGCGCTTCGATAATATGTCTCGCTTCGATATCATACATCCTCGTCCACCTCCTGCATTGCATTCTGAATCAGCTGCGGAATGCCGACCGCGCCGGTGCGCGCCTGCCGCACGATCTCCTCCGCCGCCTCTTTATTAAGCGGAGCTGCCGGAATGCTTTTCTGCATCTGGGCCATGCTTTCCGACATCGAGACGATCACCTCCGGCGTGTATTCCTGCGCCGCCAGACGATCCAGATCCACCATATCCGCAAAACGGTTGAACCGCTCGCCCACGATCTCATTCTGAATGCGCATCCACAATGCCTGGTACGATTTCAGACCGGCGTTCTCATCGTCCATCAGCTTGCGGTCAAAGGCGTACACAAACATGATATTCTTCATGCTGTCAATATCGTCGATAAGCTGACGGATACTCTCGTAGGTATCCTCGCGCTTCATCTTTGTATAATGAATCGGTTCCAGGCTGGAACGGCTGATCAGAATTTCCAGATCGTCAATCGCAATGAACAACCCGGAATAGCCGCCCATACGGATGACCTCCGCCAGCGAGCGCAGCATATGTCTTGCGTTATACCGCGTAATGCGGCTCGGATAGAAGTCCATTGCCCGCAGCTGAGAAAGCTTGATCGTCCGGTCGCCTTCCAGCCACGCCAGAAGCAGCTCACGATTCTGCTCCTCCAGCACCGGATAGCCCAGAATACTTCCGGTGAGCATACTGCACGCCAGGGCAAAATTGTTGTCCAGCATTGGATTGTCAAGAAAAATCTGCTTTAGCTGCGCGCGGATCTCCCGCTTTGTCAGCGCATCGCCCATCCCGTTCTGCGAGAGATAATCAATGAACCGCATCCCGTCCGGGATCTCCTGCACATCGAACCCCATCTCGCGGATCAGATGATGACTGACTGCCTCCAGACAATCCAGAATATCGCACTGGTGGAATATTTCTATGTAAATTTCCCGGAAATCATGCATCCAGACGTCGCGCGCGGAGAAGCGCACAGTCTTGTAGTTTTCCTGGCGGGCAAGCTTTGTCATAAGCTGCAGGAAGTACGTTTTTCCGCTTCCCTGGCGGCCTGTCACAAATTTGATCTTGCTGCCGCCGTCCCGGATATATTCGCGAAGGTATTTTTCCTCCCAGAAATCCGTGAGAAAATGAATCCCATTTCCGCTGTATTCTTCGTTCATCTTTTTGCTCCTTATTCATAGAAACAGATAGTTGCGAAATACTGCTCCTTCCCGTTCTTGTCGAGAATGCGGATCGCCTTGCTCTGATTCCGGCTCGAACCGAACTGGAACCTTCTTCCGTTTTTCGTCTCCTCGATTCCCGACGAATACAGCCTCGCCAGATCAAACGCAAAGCTCTGCTGATCGTAATCCTTTCGGAAACGGCCCATCGGTGTCAGGAATTTATACAGGCTCATCAGATAAATGTCGGCTCCCGGACGCTTATTCAGCTTCAACGCCGCCAGATCGTAGGCGTCCGCAAGCTCGCTGACAAAATTAAGCTCATTGAAATGCACCTTATTCAGCTTTTCCTGCCCTGCCTTCACCGTGTCCACAAAGCTCTGCGGGCGCATACACTGCACCTTTTTGCGGTCGATATAAATATCCTGGTTTTCCGCATCCAGCCTCACGCGATACGGGAACATCTCGTAAACCGGAAATTCCCCACGCACATCCACGCCTTTTTCTTTGCAGGCGTCCAGCATCTGCTGCGCAAACTCCCCGCTCTCAAAATAAGCTCTGGTGTCAAAACCGGAAACCGTGCCATCCATCTCCTTCAGCGCAGCCAAAAGCAGCTCCGCCGCCTCCGCCATCGCGCTCAGATCGCGCGAAAGCCCTTTCACGTCTCCGCTCTCCGTCTCTTTTCCCACTGCCTTAAAAAGCTTCTGCAGAGACGCAAGACGGTCCTTCACCTCTTTTTCCTGTGGCTGCAGCGCTGCGTAAAATTCCTCGTAATTCATGGTTTCATCCTTTGCATAATTTTTATTTGCCCGACGCTAAAACCGCAAAATGCAGATAGCTCCGGGCATCGCGTATTACCTTACGAAAAGTATATCTGAAATGCCTCCGCTTTTCAATAGATTGTTTCAAAAATAACTGCGATATGATAGACTATATTTAAGAACGCCCATCAGGATTGAATTTCCTTTTCTGTGCGGACGGATATCGGAAAGGAGCATGCCGCAGGTGAAACATGATCTCTACCCATGGCAGGAGGATTGTCTGAAAAAATGGTTTGCAAATGATGGCAGAGGAATGGTGCAGGCCGTTACCGGTTCCGGCAAGACGCTGCTCGCGCTGACAGCGGCGGAGCGTCTCCGCAAAAAGCTACCGCAGGAGCTGCGCGTGAAAATCGTTGTTCCCACCGGCGCGCTGATGCGCCAGTGGCACCATGCCCTGAAAATCTTTCTGGCAGACGCCGCCGAAGCAGAATCAATGCAAAAATCTGACGCTCCAATGCAAAGACCTGCGGCTGCCGGACAGAAGATCGGGCTGCGCGGCGCCGGCTGGAAATCGCCTTCAGACTGCCCATATATGATTTACGTGATCAACTCCGCGCGCTATGAGCTTGCACGGCAGATTCTTGCTGATTTAAAAGACGACGCGGCCGTCCTTCTGATCGCCGACGAATGCCATCGCTACGAGAGTGAGCAGAACAGACTCATTTTTGAATTTCTTCCATATACAAAGCCATACAAAGACCGCTTTTTCTCCCTTGGACTGTCCGCCACCCTTCCCTCCGGGCAGGCGCAGAATTATCTTGCCTCTGTTCTTGGCCGCAAAATCTATCATTACGGGATGAAGCAGGCGGCGTCCATGCGGACCATCTGCAAATACGACGTTTACCACATTGGTCTGTCCTTTCTGCCGGAGGAACAGGACGCTTATCTTTCTATCACCGAACAGATGAATTATCTGTTTGGCAGGCTCCTGCAGGCCCATCCTTATCTGAAGGCTATGTCTGTCAAAAAAAAATATGACCTGCTGCGGCTGCTCGCCAGCGATAAAAATCAAAAAACAGCCCGGGCCGCTTCCACGTATATGAATCTCTCCTTTAAGCGAAAAAGCCTTGTCTGTCTGGCGTCCGCACGCATTTCCTGCGCCTGTGAGCTGCTGGAAAGACTTCCCTCATCAGAAAAGATCATCATCTTCGGTGAGCGCATCCGCCAGGCGGAGGAGCTGTATGCTCTTTTGCAGGCAAAGCATCCCGGAAAGGTGAGCAGATATCACTCCCAGATGGGGCAGCTTGCAAACAGAAACGCGCTGAACCGCTTCCGCGACGGAAGCGCCCGGATTCTAATCGCCTGCAAAGCGATTGACGAGGGGCTTGACGTGCCCGACGCATCAATTGGCATCATCCTCTCCGGCACCTCCGTGCAGCGCCAGCGCATCCAGCGCCTCGGACGCATCCTGCGCAAGGCGGACGGAAAGGAGCGCGCCTCCCTGTATTATCTGCATCTGGAGGACACGGCTGAGGACAATTGTTTTCTCCCGGAGACATCCGAAAACCAGATATTTGATCTGGAATATTTTTCAGATACGAAGGAATTTTACAATCCGCCCTATGATAAGACGGCAGAAAAATTGCTGGCAGATATGCGGCGCGCCGGTGCGGGCGAAAAGACGCTTGCAGAAGCCCGGCGCTGACTGCGCCTTGGAATCGTCCGCTCCGACTGGCTGCCCGGACGCGGCGATCCGGATGAAAAAATAAAAGCCGCAAAATATGTCAGCGATAAAAACTACTGGATCTGCATGAAAAAAATGCGGGAGCTGTGATCATCCAACCTTCATGATCATTTCCAGCACGCGCTTCGCACACGCTTTTACATCCTCTCTGGTAAGCTCTCCTCGCTGCAGCGCCGCCATGGTCCGTTCCGGGAAGCCACAGCCCATCTTGACGTCATTGCCCGCCTTGATTTCCTCGTGCTGCTCCGCGTAGTTCCACCAGTCGGTGGTAATCATTCCACGGAAGCCCCACTCGCCGCGCAGGATTCCGGTGAGAAGCTCCCTGTTTGCGGAAGCGCGGTGTCCATTAATGATGTTGTAGGAGGTCATGATCGTCCACGGATCGGACTCTTTTACCATGATCTCGAAGCCCTTCAGGTAAATCTCGCGCAGCGCCCGCTCCGAAACGCGCGAATCACTGTCCTTACGGTTCGTCTCTTTATTGTTGCAGGCGAAATGCTTCGCCGACGCCGCGATTCCCTGCGACTGGATGCCGCGCACCATCGCCGCTCCCATCTTTCCGGCAACCAGCGGATCCTCCGAGTAGTATTCAAAGTTTCTTCCGCAGAGCGGACTGCGGTGAATATTCATCGCCGGTGTCAGCCAGATGCCGATATTATTTTCCTTTGCTTCCCGCGCGCCTGCCTCGCCGACCTGCGCTGCCAGTTCTTCATTCCAGGTGCAGGCAAGCAGTGTCGCACACGGAAATGCCGTCGTGCAGACGCCGCACTCACGGTTGATGCGCACGCCCGCCGGACCGTCCTCCGTCATCACGTTCGGCACGCCGTATTTGGGAAGATTGCCCATCCCAAACGTGTTTGCCACGCCGGTGTTCGGCTGTCCGCACAGCAGGCGCACCAGCTCCTCGTCGGTGAGCTGCGCCATAAATTCCTCCAGAGTCGCGCGCTTTTCGTATACATCCTCCAGAGAGATCACCGGCTCCTCCTGCAAACCGCCCCAGAGCAGCTTCGGCTCCTGTGCCTGAGCGCCGGGCGCAAACGGTCCGAGCGCCTCCGCATCGTAGGACAGATCCGGCTGCTGTTCGGGATGCGTTTCCAAAGTCTCCATGCTTCCGTCCGCCAGCATCCGCTCATGCAGCAGAACCGGCGCACACTTGCTGCCCGTTTTCTCCAGCACAGCATCCGCCTCGCAGATGTACTGATAAGGAATCTCCTCTGCGCTGCGCACAGAATTTCCAAGATGGAAGCAATACGTGCCCGCTTCCAGCACCCAGGCGTTTTTCTCCACTTTTCCGCTGTCATCGTAGGAGGCAAGCGCGCTCTTCTTCACTGTCAGGCGCACAAGCTGCATCTCGCCCGGCTTTAAAAGCCTTGTCTTTGCAAACGCCTTCAGCTCTCTTTCCGGCTTTCCAAGCCTGCCCTGCGGCGCTCTCACATAGAGCTGCACCACCTCTTTGCCTTCCCTCGCCCCGACATTGGTAACGATCGCGTCCACGCTGATCTGGTCTTCCGATTCCTCCGCCTTCTGAAAGGCAATCTCAAAATCAGTGTAGGAAAGCCCGAAGCCAAACGGATACACCACCGCTTCCTGCGCAAGCGTCTCAAAGTAACGATAGCCCACATAAATATCTTCCGTATATTCCACGTAATTTTCCGACTCATGGAAATTTGCCGACGACGGATAATCCGTCAGTTTTCCGGCAAAGGTGTCCGCCAGCTTTCCGGACGGATTTACGTCGCCGCAGAGGATATCCGCCGCAGCCATACCGCCCTCTATACCGCCCTGCCATGCCAGAAGCGCACCCTGGATGCGCTCGCTGTTTTTGATCCACACAGTGTCCACCATACCGCCCACATTCAGCACGGCAACTACATGCGCAAAATGCGCCTGCACCGTCTCTATCATACGCTGCTCCGCATTGGAAAGATAAAAATCTCCCCGCTCAAAAACCTGCATACAGCGGCGAAGTATCTCATCGCAGTCCTCCGGCACATGCTCCATGCCATTGTCCTTCTGCCCGCTTTCATTAACGATCGTGCGGTCCCAGCCCTCGCCGGAAAAACGGCAGATCGTAACGATCGCGGTATCCGTAAATTTTTCAGCGCGCGAAAGCAATGCCTCCGGCACCTCCGGCTCCGCCGTCATGCCAGGCTGGACGCCCTGCGCGTATTGCTGCCGCACGTTTTCCTCATAGAAATCGCCAAGCTCCGCCAGCAGCTTTACCTTGCCCTCCTGCTCCTTTGCGCGAAGCCCGTCCAGAAGGCTTCTGGTATACGCTACCGTCACATCGCCGCTGCCGCCTCCGCCTTTTACGTAGTCTGCACATGCCTTGCCGAAAACAGCCACCCTTTTGCCAAAAGAGAACGGCAGAACGCCGTCCTCATTTTTCAGCAGAACCATACCTTCCGCCGCAGCTTTTCTCGACAATTCAATGTGCGCCCTCTGTCCTGTCACTCTGCGCCCGTCTTCTCCGAGCGGAAGACAGGGCTGATAAAAAAATCTCGCCCATTTCCTCATCTCACATTAAACCACCTTTATTTTTATTTGTATCTTGCGGCTGGTTCCGTCCGTCGTCACTGCCGTGATGACCGCCGTCCCTTTTGAAACCGCTTTGATCTTACCTGTCTGCGAAACCTGCAGCACATTTGTGTTGTTCGAGTTCCACTTCAGCGTTTTCACAGATGCATTGCCCGGTGTAATCGTCACGGAAAGCTTCTGCGTCTGGCCTTTCTTAATCTTCATACCCGATTTCACATTGCTGAACGCGATCTTCTTTACCGGAATGATCGATGTGACGTCACAGAACGCTTTCTTTCCATTCTTCGCCGTCACCGTAATGCGCGCTTTTCCGGCTTTTTTCGCCGTAAGCTCTCCTTTTGCGTTTACCGCTACAGCTTTCGGATTGCTGGATGTGAATGTCAGGTTTTTCGCATCTATACTTGTCTGCAGCGTCTTTGTCTTTCCAACATACATCAACAGCTGACTGCTGCCCAGCGTAAGCTGGTTTGCATTCGTTCCTCCGCTGCTGCCCTTCACCACAACAGTGCAGGAGCCGGTTTTATTGTTGCTCAGCCGTGCTGTGATCGTTACCTTCCCCGCTTTATGGGCAGTCACTTTTCCGGACTGACTTACCGACGCCACCTTCGGGTCGCTGGACTTCCAGTAAACAACGCGGCTGCTCTTATTTCCGGAAACGATCTTATAAGAAAACGTTGTTTTCGATCCGCTCTTCACGGAAACCTGCGATTTCGAAAATCTCAGTCTTGCGTTGTCCTGACTGCTTCCGCGCACGGTAACGTCCGCCGCAAGTGCCTGCAGCTTTTTGCAGACCTGAATGCTCTGTGCGCGGGACATCCCGTCCAGTGCCCGATAATATGCAGTTCCTTCCGGACTCTTGTTAAACAGGGTACTGTAGATCACGCATGCAGACAGGTAGCTGCCTGCAACACTCGCATGGTTTTTATCCGCGCTGTAAAGCTTCAATTCCGGGAATAGCGTACTTGCACGCTGGAAAGCGATCCCGCTCGGCGCAAGCGCCGCGTTATACTTATCCGCAAGCGCATAGTAGAGATCCGCCTTCTTCGAGAGATAATCTGCCGGAGAAGATGCCCAGCCATTGCTGTAGTCCGAATGCCCTTTTTCCGGTGCCCAGCCAAGGCAAAATACCATCTGCGCTCCGGATTTTTTGATCAGCGGGCGCAGCGCCTGCACCGCCTTTTTTGCACGGGAGGTATTTGTCACTCCCTCATATCTGCGATCCTGCAGGATAACATAATCCCATTTTTTATTATTCAGAAGCAATTTCAGCTTCTTGCTCAGCTTAACCTGCTCGGCATCATTTTTGTCAGGATATGCATAATCATAAAGGGAATAGGTGCCATGAACCACCGTCGTAATCTGCGGAGAAATTCCATTTTTTTCACACAGTCTTTTCACCATTCCCGGGACATTGTTCATATACGTATGACTGTTTCCTACAAACAGTATCTTCGGGTTCTTTTTAACGGCTTTTGCCTGCGTATTCGGCAGCGCTCCAAAGAAATCCCACATTGATGCCTGCGCAGACACCGCGCCAAATATAACAAGGAACAGGATCATCACCGGCAACAATATCCTTCTGATTTTTCGTTTCATTTATAACCCCTTACTTTTTTGCTCTTATTCCAAAACAATTGTTTACGTTGAAGTGTACTCATAACTTCCCTATTTATACTATATTACAAATGCCAGAATAATGCAAATAAAAAAGGGGATATTTTCATCCCCTTTTTGTCGCTTGTAACAGTTCATCCAGACTGTCCGCTTTAAGCAAGTGCCTTGCCAAGCGCCTCGCACGCCGCCTGCGCATCATCGTCCGGCGCATCCGCGCAGATCACGCTCTCGCACGCCAGCACAGCTCCCGCTTCTTTGCAGGTTTCCTCCCAGTTCCGCATCCATTCGCCGTCGCCCCAGCCGTAGGAACCAAACAGGGCGATCTTCTTGCCGCTCAGCTTCGATTTACATTCCTCGAAAAACGGCTCAAACTCCGTCTCCTCTAAAACCTCGTCGCCCATCGCCGGGCACCCGAACGCCGCCGCGTCATAATCGTCCAGTTTATCCGCAGAAAACTGATCGCAGGAAAATACTTCCGTCTCCGCGCCTGCAGCCTTTGCACCCTCTCCTACTTTATTCGCCATCATCTCGGTATTTCCGGTACCGCTCCAGTAAATTACTGCTACCTTGCTCATTTTTTAGCTCCTCCTCTATAATAATCTGTCATACAGCTGCGGTAAGCTGACGCTCGCTTCTGTCATGCAGCTACCGTAAGCTGACGCACACTTCTGCCATCCTTCCACAGACGGACATAAATTTCCCGGCATTTTTTGTATTTCGCAAAGGTTTTTACCGCCTCGCATTCGTTGCAGTATACCTTCCAGCATCCGCTGCATTTGCTGCTTCTGCCAGCGTTCTCAATAAATCCGATCACATCACCCAACGGATATCCGAGGAAAACGCCGATCTCGTGCGGAAATTCTTCGCTTTCCGCCAGCCTTTGGCGCAGCTGCAGCAGCGCATACGCCGGTTCAACACTCCGGTATCCATATTTCCGCAAAAAATATGCGACCCCGGGCTGACTTAAATCCCGCTTCAGATGAGAAGTGCGACAGACATAGACCAACGCCGTACTCTTCATTTTTCGCAGAACGATCAGCTCTATTCCCTTATCCGCGAGCTGGTTGTTCCACCGGAATACGTCGCGCGTCAGCTCCTCATCCGAAGAATACGCGTAAGTAAACAAATTCGCCGTTTTCAGTGACGCTAAAGTGGGCGAGCAATGCTCGATCAAATATTTTTCCAGCATTCTTTTCATTCCTTCCAAAATTATCTTGCCCCGAAATGCTCGGATAATATCCCGTGCAGCGCCGTCGCACTGCTCGTATGCGTGCGCGCGATCGGAATATTATTGCGCTTTGCCTCCTGCGACGCACTGATCACCATTTTGTGTGAAACGGTGTTGGTAAACAAAATCAGCAGATCCGGACAGCCCAGCTTTTTCCTGATCGATCCGCTTTCCTTGGTAAAAATCTTCGCCTTACAGCCGTAACGCCTGCAAATATCCGAATACTGACATTCCATTCTCTCGTTTCCGCCAATGATTACTACGCTCATTTTGTCTCCTTTCCCTGGAAAATATACATCAGTTTCTGTGGTTTTCGAAGTTTACGAATACGGAAAATCACAGAATAACCATATGCCTGAGATGCTTTTAGTTAGTTTCATCTAACTACTTGTTTTAAAAAATACAGCCGCATAGACTGCACTGTTCCTTCTTTGGTTAGGTTTGACTAACCATTTATAAAATACCATATCTGTATAAAGATGTCAAGATAAAATTTGATTGGTTATAAAAATTTATAAAATTTGATTGGTTATAAAAATTATGTTATAAAAATTCCCCGGAGCCGGGATTGCTGTTTGCTCCGTTTACAGCAACCCATGCTCCGGGCAGGACGCAGAAAGCATCATAAAGAAGCTTTTACTTTTCATCCAACAGATTTTTCATGCTCTGCAGGCTAATGAACAGCGTGGAAAGATTGTGCAGCAGCGCCGATGTCGGCGGCTGCAGGATTCCGCTCACGCCGCAAAGAATCAGTCCGGTGTTGAAGCTGACGATTTTGGCATAGTTGCCATGAATCCGCTTCATCAGTGCCCTGCTTAAATATTTCAGGCGTACTATCTCATAAAGGTCGTCCGCTGCAATCGTGATATCCGCAATCTCGCGCGCCAGCTCCGAGCCGTCGCTCACGGCGATTCCTGCATCCGCCTCCGACAGCGCCGGAGAATCGTTGATCCCGTCTCCCACCATCAGAACCCGATGTCCCGCCTGCTTTTCCTGCTTCACAAACTTTGCCTTATCCTCCGGCAGCACTTCCGCGTAATACTCGTCCACGCCAACGTGCGCCGCAACCGCTGCCGCCGTGCGCTCGCTGTCCCCGGTCATCATCACGATCTTGGAAAAGCCCGCCCTGCGCAGCTCTGTTATCACCTCCGCGCTTTCCGGTCGCAGCGGGTCTTCTATGCAGATGACCGCCGCAAGCACATTGTCCACCGCCATATACAGGTGCGAGTATTCCTCCGGCAATGTCTCAAACTGCTGCCGGTACGCCTCCGGAACCGTGCTCTTTTCATCGTCAAACACAAAATGATAGCTTCCGATAATTACTTTTTTTTCGGAAACCGTGGACGAAATGCCGTGGGCGACGATATATTCCACCTTTGTGTGCATTTCCTCATGGTCCAGTCCGCGCTTCTTTGCAGCGTTCACCACCGCTTTCGCCATCGAATGCGGAAAATGCTCCTCCAGACATGCCGCCAGGCGCAGAAGCTCCGCCTCCGGCATATTGCAGAACGGCACCACCTGCTTCACCACCGGCTTTGCCTTTGTGAGCGTACCGGTCTTGTCGAAGACAATCGTCTCCGCCTCCGCGACCGCCTCCAGGTACTTTCCGCCCTTCACCGTGATGCGGTAATTGCCCGCCTCGCGGATAGCGGAAAGCACGGCAATCGGCATCGAAAGCTTCAGCGCACAGGAAAAGTCAACCATCAGCACAGACAACGCTTTTGTGACATTCCGTGTGAGAAGCCATACGCCCGCCGTTCCTGCCAGCGTCACCGGAACCAGCCTGTCCGCCAGCCGCTCCGCCTTGCCTTCCACAGAGGATTTCAGCTTTTCTGATTCCTCGATCATCGTTACGATCTTCTCATAGCGTGAAGAACCGGAAACATTTTTTACGGCGATCGTCAGTCCGCCCTCCTCCAGCACGCTGCCCGCATATACATACTCGTTTGCTTTGCGATGCACCGGAAGCGGTTCCCCGGTGAGAGATGACTGATTTACCATTCCGTCGCCGGACACTACCACGCCGTCAAACGGAATCACGCTGCCCATATAGACAACCACATGGTCATCCTTTTTAATGGTACGGGCGTCCACCAGGACCTCCTGTCCGTCCGCCTGCAGCCACACCCTGCTGTTATTCAGGGACATGCTGCGCGCAAGATCGCCGACCGATTTTTTATGTGTCCACTCCTCCAGCGTCTCCCCGATTCCGAGCAGGAAGATAACGGAACCCGCCGTATCAAAATCCCCGCGCAGCACGGATACGCCGACCGCCGCCGCATCCAGCACGGAAACCTCCAGCTTTCTTTCCGCCAGGCTTTGCAGACCTTTTTTGATGTATTTCAGAGAGCTTACCGCAATCCAGGCGGCGCGCA
Organism: uncultured Marvinbryantia sp.; assembly: GCF_905201705.1. GTDB lineage: Bacteria > Bacillota > Clostridia > Lachnospirales > Lachnospiraceae > Marvinbryantia. The sequence continues at coordinate 14,270 of NZ_CAJKOX010000001.1, read as the reverse complement.
CCGGAAACGGCAGAAACAGCTTTCCCGCATAGTGCCGGATAACCCGGAACGCCAGCTTTTCCTGATAGGTACGGCTAAGCTCCCTTCCGGAATTTTCCCGTACCGTATCCGGCAGCTCAACAGAAGCGTAGCAGAATTTCTTCAGCGCCGCTATCAGCTCCGCCCGTCCCCCGGTATAGCATATGCTGGCGTCCGCCGTTCTTTCATATACCTTCGCCTGCGTGACGCCCTGCAGATTGTTCAGATAATACAGAAGCGTGTCCGCCTCCAGGCAGCTCATATGCTTCTGCTTCATGTGCACGCGGATTCTCCCCGGAATTTCATGTTTAATTACAAAATTCACTTATGCCCCTTCTTCCTGGCTCTCTTCCCCGCTTACCTCTGCGGCTTCCTCCTCAGCGGCGCGCTGCTCATTGATCTGCTTTGCTTCCGCAAGAATATCCTCCGCATTCTCCTGTACGGTAGCCGCAGTCTTCATAACACTATCCTTCATGCGCAGGACCGCCGCCGTGCAGTTTGTGTAACATTTTTTCGCGTCGCGCCCGGAGAGCAGCTTGATCCCTGCTGTTCCAAATAAAACGCCGCCTGCAAAAATTCCAAGATTTTTTAATTTAAAAATATCCATTTTCATTTCCTCCCTTGATTCTTTATTTGTGTTTTTTTCCGGTGTAGAATAGCATTACGAGGCATACAACCATCGCACATGCCCAAAATCTGTGCTGCTTCATGGAAATCACCTCCCCTTCCGGCAGTTCTGCCACCGTTCCGGCGGATTTTGTATCCGCCTCTTCCCGCTTTGCTTATCCGCGTGCAGTTAGAAATCCCTAACGGTTAATAGTATACGCTATTTTTTTTCATAACGCAACACCGGCAGAATAATTTCCGCCGGTGTTTTTTTACTGTTCGCTCCGTTCACAGCAGCCTCCGCAAATCCATTTAAAATTCGCTCCGCGAATGGGATATGCTCACGCCTGAATCACGTTCTCACGCCTCAAACCCACAGGACTCGCTTCGCATCGCAGCCGGTGTTTGAGGCCGGCGCAAGCAGTAACGTGTTAGTTTGTTTTTCGGCTCATCCAGAAAATACAACGTGTTTTCCTTCGTTACACCCTCTCTGCCGCATGTGCTTCCCAACCGTCCACGGTTCCTGCCGCGGAGGTGTCCGCCGTATCGCTGTAGCTGTCGACGGTGATGGTGTAGGCGCTGTCGCCCTCCACATAAACGGTACCGTCTGCTCCCTGGATGGTAACTGTTGCTCCGGTTTCATCAATAATGCTGCCGCCCGCGGACAGCGCGCTCACCCGGCTGTCTCCGGTAACGATCCACTCCGAATCATCGCTGACAACGACATTGCAGTAGCCGTCGCCGCCCTCACCCGCCCAGGTTTCATCCTGCACGATCGCGCCGGCGAGCACGCTTCCACCGGTCATATAGAAATCAAGCTCGCTGATGCTGTCCCAGATCACATCTCCCTGCATCTGCTGGGCGATTCCGGTAAAGAGACAGTCCGCGCCGTTATCGCCGGCGTTGCCCCAGCCGCGCGCATTGCTGTTTCCTGTGCACTGCAGGAAAAATTCACTGTCGTCCGCATAATTTATTTCCACATCCTCCAGCGTGATCGTGGATTCCGTGTTTGTCGTGTAAAATATACCGCCATTGCCGGAGGTTAAGGAACCGCCCGTCATCTGGAAGGTGCCGTTGCCCACCTCGGAATCCCCGGACATACTCTGGTACACGATCACCGTCCAGGTATTATCATTCTGATCATCGTCGATCATGCTGCCGGACAGCTCGCTGTCATACAGGCGCAGCGTATTTAAGCCCTCGATGCACACTGCCTCTGAGCCGGTCGCCGTGAGCTGTGCGTTATTAATGGAAATATCCGCCGTGCAGTAAACAGCCGGGGAGCCAAACCCGTTTGAGGTGTAGGAGCCGCCGTCGATCACCATGGTACCTCCGCCCCGGTCGCTGCGGACCGCCGCTGCCGAGCCGCCGTTCGTCACCGCTGTGACGTCCCACGCATACAGGGTACCGCCGCCTGCCACATGAAGTCCGCCCGACGTATCCTGCTGCGTTTCGATCGTCGTATCCTCCACATAAGTCACGCCGTCACCGTAGGCAAACACCCCCGCTCCGCCCGCCGCGTCCGTGGTAATGCTGCTGTTTTTGACAACCGCCGTGCCGTCTGTGGCAAGGATCGCCGCGCCGACACCGTAAAAACTAGAATTGTCGCCGCCCGTGCTGTCCGCCGACGTGCGGTTTACCGTCACATTATCCAGCGTGACCGTCGCCCCGTTCGTCACATGCACCGCATTTTCATCGATTCCCGTGGATTCGATCGTCTCGCCGGAAACAGTCGCGGCTTCCTCATAGGTGTTTACCGCGTCGTAGCTCTCAACGCCCTGCTGCCCCATGCCTCCGGGATCGCCCTGTCCACCCGGCGCTCCACCGTCTCCCATTGCTTCTCCGTCCGGCTTTTCCGGCGGCTGCCCTCCGTCACTCATTGTTTCTCCGTCCGCTTTTTCCGGCGGCTCCTCTCCATCACTCATTGTTTCTCCGTCTGGTTTTTCCGGCGGCTGCTCTCCGTCACTCATTGTTTCTCTGTCCTGTTTTGCCGACGGCTGCCCTCCGTCACTCATTGCTTCTCCGTCCGGCTTTTCCGGCGGCTCCTCTCCATCCGTCGTTTCTTCATCCGCTGTCTCTGTGCTCTCCGTCGTCTGCTCCTTCACTGACGCCGCCGCTGCCGTGATTCCTCTGCTCATATTTGCCGCCGCTTCCGCCTGTGCCGTCACCGACGCTGCCGCAAGCGTCATACCCATCATCATCGCAAAATACTTTCCTCTCATCATTATTTACCCTCCGTGTTCCTTTATCGATTCACAGGCAGTATACCTCCTATATATGTCGTCTATGTGAACACTCTGGGGATAAAGTATGATTTATGTGGGAAACCTTTATGTATGTGAAAAATCACATGATGCCAGGATTCGCATGTTCCCGCGCCCGCCATCCGCAGGCGGCATATCCGGTATCCGAAAATCCTGGCATCATTATATAATTTCATCACAAAAACCGTCCATGCACACAATCATATGGAATATGGACAAAACAGGTTAAGGATTACAATTCTTACACGGATCATACCCCTGCGCAATCAGGCTTTCTCTGCTCTCGTCCGTAAATTTCTTGTTCGACTCCTTCATTTTATTTACACTGTCGCAATAAGTATAATGAAATTTTTTTGTATTCAGATTGCACACATACGTTGTTCCCCGGTTTCCGGAGTCAGAAGCCTCCTGCTGTCCCAATTCATTCTGCCCTGATTCATTCTGCCCGGAAATATCGGAATTCACAGCGCCTTGTCCATCCACCTGCCGCGAAGAAAAATCATCGCACGGCTCCTGGTCAAACCACAGCCCGGTGCCATCTGAGTACGCCGTCACCGTTCCCTGCCTGTCTGTCCGGTATAGAGAAACACCCTCGTTATCTAATCGCTGCATTGTCTCTGCTGACGGATGCCCGTAGGCGTTGTCCGCAGAACAACTGATCAGTGCATAAATCGGCTGAATCTGATTCAAAAAATATAGCCCGCTGGACTCCGCGCTTCCGTGATGGTTTACAACATAAACATCCGACGCCAGCTCCAGACCGGAATTTAAAATATCCTCTTCCTCCTGCGCCTGCGCATCCCCACAGATGAGATAGCTGGTGATACCGTAAGTAATCCGCACTGCCACAGAGCGATCATTTTCCAGTGTATTTTCATAAGAGGCCGGACCGACCACCGTGATAACCGCATCGCCAAGCGCGTATGTCTCTCCCTGCTGCGGATAGATAATTTCCGCCCCGGACGCCTCCGCTGCAGTCAGATACGACGCATAAATTTCGGTATCGGCATAATAATCCGGCGCAAGTATCGTTTCGCATTCAAAAACATGCAGCGCGCCGACAATGCCGCTGATATGATCCTCATCATAATGTGACGCCACAATATAATCCAGCTTCTCCACACCCTGCTGCTGCAGATAACTCACCACAAAAGAAGAAGAAGACCTTCCTCCGCCATCAATCAGCATGTAATGTCCATCCGCCTCCACCAGCACGCTCTGCCCCTGCCCGACATCCAGCATATGAAATGCAAAAGGAGCTTCCCCTGCTTTTGCAGGCATACCGGGAAGCATCATAAAAAATAATGTTACAAAAAATATTGCTATTTCCCGGAACCGCAGTTTTCTGCAGTATTTTTTCATCTGCTTCTCACCCCCGCTTCTGCGCGACCACAAACCACGTTGTCCCATGATTTTCAGCATTCTCCAGCAGCCGATCTGAACATGTCACATTCTGAAATCCTGTCCTGCGCAAAAGATCACATATCATTTGAGGTTCATGAACCTTTTCGGTAATCCTTTCCTCAAACGTCTGCTCCCCGTTTTCAAATACCGTCGTCTTTAATGTTATAATCCCCTGTGCATCGCGTGAGATCGTAAACTGTGCCTTCACCTCGTCACTGAAATCCAGCCAGATCGGTTCGCCAGGCGACACTTCACGCTCATTGAGGATATCAAAAATAAAAAAGCCGCCCTCGCGCAGATAGCCATAAACGTTGCGGAAAATCTGCTCCACGTCTCTTATATTAAGAATATGATTTAAAGCGTCCCCGGTACAGGTGACAAGATCAAAGCTCGCTGACGGGCGGTACTGAATCATGTCCGCCACCTCATATATAATATGTGGATTGTTTTTCCTGGCAATTTCGATCATCCCCTCTGAAAAATCCATGCCATGCGCCGCGATTCCCTGCTGATAAAGAATCTCGCACAGCACTCCGGTACCGCAGGCAAGATCCAGACTTTTCTCCACCTTCACACCCTTTTGCCTTATCCACTCAAGGAGCTGTTCCCCAAACGCCTCCGGGAAATAATTCCAGCCAAATTCATTATATACCTTACAAAATGCATCACTGTACATAGATAGCATCCCTCCGCTTCATAGCCCCATTTTTGTCATATTCTCGGCGTAAAATCCTATCTGCATCATAGTCCCATTTTTGTCATGATCCCGTCCGCATCCACGCCCGGATGTGTCAGATACAGGCGGCAGATCTGCTCCGCCAGTTCTTCCGAAATCTGAAGCTTATGTGACATTTCCTGCACCGACCTGCCCCTTTGCGTGTCTCTCATGATTATCTCGATCACCCGGCGCAGATCGCTGACTTCCCCGGCTGCTGCTTTCCGAAACATCACATTTTCTTTTGCGGCATTTCTCTGCATGTCATTCCCGGAATCACCAGTTTCTTTCGCAGCATTTCCTTGCATACCATTTCCGGAATCGCCAGTTTCTTTTGCGGCATTTCTCTGCATACCATTCCCGGAATCACCAGTTTCTTTCAAGGCATTTCCTGCCACGCCGTTTTTAGCATCACTCATTCTTTTCGTGTCATTTCCGGCTTCCGTTCTGTGCGGGATATCATACCGCTCTGCGAAAACCTCTCCATTATCCGCAATCTCCAGCACCGCCATGGTAATCGGCTGCGAAAACCGTCTCGGTCCGCAGCTTCCCGGATTCAGCAATAGCCGTCCACCCTCCCGCTTTTCCTCATATTTATGAGAGTGACCGTAAATCATCACATCCACATCGTCCAGATTCTTCGGCGCCTGCTTTTTGTTGTGAATCATAAAAATCCTCACACCGTAAAGCTCCAGCCGCAGCGTCTCCGGCAGCTTTTCCGCCCACTCCTTATCATTGTTTCCACGCACCACATAAACAGGAGCAATCTCCGCCAGCCTGTCCAGAATTTCCTGCCGATTAATATCTCCGCCGTGAAGAATCACCTCGCATCCCTGCAGATACTCCAGCACCTCCGGCCGCAAAAGTCCGTGGGTATCCGACAGCACCCCGATCCGATGTTTTCCCTCCATAATGCCTTTCACCTGCCTCTTGTCATCCTGATTTCTTTTTCTATAGCAGTTCGCGGATAAACGCTCTCTCGCCCGCAAAAAATACGCGCTGCATACTCATCATAATACATTAACAATGAGTGCGCAACGCGTAAAATAAAATTTATATTCAGGACGTTCTGTTTACGTTGCTGTTCACGCCAGCCCCAAACACCTGCCGTGAACGCAGTGGAAAGTAACCTGTTTACTGCGGAATTGTCTTCACGCCCATCACAAAATATACTATGTGAAATACCCACACGCAGGCGAGCACGATCCGTCCCACCGGAACCTGATGCATCATAATAAATCCGATCGCCATCAGGATTGTCACCGTAGCCATAATCCGAATCTTTGTTTTCTTTGTCATTCCTTTTCCCGCCACGTAGCTCTCCAGATTGTCCTTGTACAGCTTTGTTCCGATAAACCAGTTATGCAGACGCTCCGAGCTTTTTGCAAAACAATATGCTGCAAGAAGCAGAAACGGAACCGAAGGGATAAGCGGCAGAACGGCTCCCACCGCGCCAAGTACTAAGCCAACACATCCCAAAATCACATATAAAGTCTTTTTCATGTTTGCCTCCCATCACTTATTGTTTAGTTAGCTATTGCTAACCAATTGTCACAAGAAAAGCAGCCTTTGTTAGAAGCCGCTAACTTGTCTTACTATACAACATACGTTATCTCTTTGTCAAGAAAAATAATCGTCATTGTCCCTGCCTTCTTCGCTTACCTGATAGTCCGCAGCTTCGGAAAATGATTTGAATGGTTTTCAAAACAGAAAATAGACCAGGCTCATCTTGCCTGATATCACACATTACCGCACCGGGTTCGTAATGCTTCCGATTCCTTCAATGCTGCATTCCACAACGTCTCCGTCTTTTAAGAACACCGGAGGCTGAAAGCCCATGCCGACTCCGGCCGGCGTGCCGGTGGCGATAATCGTTCCCGCTTTCAGAGTCATTCCCTGGGAAAGCTCACTGATAATATGTGGAATTCCAAAGATAAGCAGGTCCGTATTGCTGTTCTGGCGCAGCTCGCCGTTTACCCGCGACCGGATGTTCAGCCTTGGCGGAAATGCAACCTCGTCCGCCGTCAAAATGCACGGTCCCATCGGCGTGAAACCATCGAGGCTCTTTCCAAAATACCACTGTTTATGGCGCGTCTGAACGTTCCGGGCACTCACGTCATTAAGTACCGTATAGCCAAACACATACTTTTCCGCATCTTCCTCTGCCACGTCCTTTGCATCCCTGCCGATGATCACCGCCAGCTCCGCTTCATAGTCAAGGCTGTCTACCAGATCGGCGTGCGCAAGGATCGGCTCCCCGTTCGCCACCGCCCGGTTCACCCGCTTGGAGAAATAAATCGCGTAGGGACGCTCGCCGCCAAACGCTTCCTTCTTATAACGGGCGGATTCCTCCGCATGCGCCATATAATTGATCCCGAGACATATCACATCCTGCATCGGGCAGGGGATCGGCGCCAGCAGACGGACGCTGCTTTTCTCAACCGCGCCAGCCACCTCCTCCGGCGCTTTCGCAGCGGAAGATGCAAGAATTTCCTTTTCCTCCGGGGAAAGCCTTTGAATTAGCTCGTTCATTGTTTCATAGGGAAGATGGAAAGCCGAAACCGGGTAGATATGGGTTTCGGCAGAATTTAAAATGCCGACCTGTTCTTTTTCACTTATTGTAAATGTCACTAATTTCATATGATACACTCCTTCTCGTACTGTTCGGCGGTTGTGGTTTTTCCGCACTGCTTAAGTCCCGTAATCAAAACCAAACCGCTCCTTTGCCTTCCAAATTTACGTTTTAGAATGTCATCTGCAATTTTGGGGCGGTTTTGCATTCAAAACACCTCGTTTGCGCTTACATTGTCTATATCATACGTCATATTCCTGTATTTTACAAATATTTTCCGACATTTGACGAAATAATTTCCCGAGATTTCCTGAAGGCGGAGTTGGGAATCGTCTCATAAGATTTTGAGACGAACACGCTCCCCGGACTTTGGGACATTTTGTCCTGAGGTTGGCTCGCTGCAGTGCTTTTCCCGCCTGGATATTCCTTCTTTTGAAATTGCATTTCTGCAATTATTCTGTATAATGAAAACATACGGAAAATGTGCGTATCCAGGGCTTTACCCGGAACTCCCGGACAGCGGATTTTGGCCCTTTGCAGCGGGCGGCATATCCCGCAAAAGGAACCGGGGTGTCCGAGGGAGCAAGTCAGGGGATTCAGGAACCTGTGACGGGAATGATCGCCGCGCAGGAGTCAAAGCCGGAATCATATCCCATTGATGATGTGGATAACGTTAGCTGCGGAACAGATTAAAAAGATCTTGCCGCCGGACAATGAAACCAGCGAACAATTTCAGCAGTTGGTGAAAAAGATGCTTGAGCAGGCGGGAAAATAAAATATTTGCAAGAAGTATTGAAATAGATTTTAAGAATCCTAACATTTATAATTTAGGGAAATGCAGGGGATGTAAAAATGGATATTTGCGAAAAAATCAAAGAGACTGCCATACAGAGTGGTATATGGCAAGCAGATTTTATCAATACAAAGGATTTGTTGTTTTACCCGGTGATACGGGAAATCTGTAAAGAAAATTCTTGCCACAATTACGGCGCGACCTGGGCTTGTCCGCCTGCAATCGGCAAGATAGATGAATGTAAAAAGCGAGTCCTGCAATACGAGAAAATGCTCTTGTTCTCTATAAAATATGACTTGGAGCATTCGTTTGATATTGAGGGTATGCATAATGCCTTGCTTTGCTTTAAGGGCAGCGTGGATATTTTCGATGAAAAACTCAAGGTGTTTTTATTGGATTACTTATTGCTTTCCAATGAAGGGTGCGGAAAATGTACCAAATGCACTTACCCTGATTCTCCCTGCCGCTTTCCAGAGTATTTACATCACTCCATAGAAGGTTATGGTTTTAATATTTATGAACTTGCAAAAGCCGCCGGGATACAGTACAACAATGGCGAAAATACGGTAACATTTTTCGGTGGATTGCTTTTTGGAAAGAAGGGAGCAAAAAATGCAGGTACAGGAATTACTGAATAAACTAATCGAAGCTATAACCGCCGATGAATGGGACAGACTGGAACACGCTGATCCGTCTCTGGTAATCAGCTCTTTTAACAGAGACGTTTTGCTCTCTATGAGAAATACGCCTGTTGAAAATTTTGAGATAGATACAAAATCTGTCCGTAATTTATACGAAGCACTTCAGCGATACCTGGATATCTATATGGCAGACTGCTCCATAGGGCATAAATGGATTATTCTTGCAAGTATTTACCTCGCTTTTGTGCAGAAACGTCCTATGCACCCACAGCAGGCAACACACTGGAAATGCCTTTCTGTTTCTGAAAAACCGGAATATGTCTGCCCATGTAAGGATACAGAGGCAAATAGTGTTTGTTCCTACTGTGTTTGCCATAGCGCTGCAAGTAGTTAAGTCCTGTTTACCGGGAATTAGCAAAGTCCTGTGCCAAAAGGGCATTGCCATCTTGGAATTTCTCCACAAGAGATCCACAGGAAATTTTGTCCGAATTGGTGTTTATCTCTTGACAAGCGGTAAGCTGCTGAGTATTATTTAGATAGACGCTCGTTCTGTAAACGGACGGGCGTTTATTAGAATAGCGGGTTAGTTTGTTCTAACTAGTAACAAGGAGGTGCATGATCTGAAAAAGAACAGTAAAAAGCCGGAGGTCAGACGGCAGGAATTGATCGATGCTGCATCTGCTCTTTTCGCTGAAAAAGGTTATGAAGCGGTTTCCGTCCGGGATATTTTGAATGTAGTAAACGGAGCACCAGGGATGTTCTACTACTATTTCAAGTCTAAGCAGGACATCTACCTTGCCTCTATGGAACAATATATTGCAAAGCGTTTAAAACGAAAATGCAGGATTCTTGAGGATGAGGCAGTTTCTTTTGAAGAAAAATTGCCGATATTTCGCAGCATGGTTGAGGAAGATATACAGGGCTATATGGAAAATTTTGCGCCGCGCTGTGACGCATCCATCTCCGATACTTCCTACAAGCTCTATGATCTGGTACATATGTTAGACTGCATGGTTGTTCCCTATTCCAGGTTTATTTTGTAAGGCATCCGGGAAAAACGGCTTAACAATCGTTTCCATATCACGGAGGACAATGCAGAAGCCTTCGCTACTTTTGTGCTGTATGGAGCATGGGGCATGATTTATAACAGCAAGTTTACCGGGAACGGTGATTCTTATGATCTGAAGAACATATTGGAAATCACCGACCAACTATTCTATTCGCCATAGCGTGCAGATAATTTCATATATAACAAACACAACGGGAATGTTCCGCAAGGGGCATTTCCGTTGCGGCGTTTTAGGGGTACAGAACGAATTCTGTCTGTAAGAAGAAAGCCAGCGTACAGTTGTCGTGATCGCTCACCGGTCAAAAAACGTTGCAGGCACAGATACCATCCTTGTTCTGGATGAAGGACAGATCGTAGAGAAGGAACCCATAAACAGCTTCTTACCCAAAATGGACTATATGCAAAGCTATGGAATTTGCAGACATCCACCGAGGGTTAGAAAATAAATTAAAAGGAGATCTATACTCATGAAAAAACTTTTATCACTTATCCTGGCGGCTATGCTGTCACTTTCTCTTGGCGGTTACGGAATTTCCGCAGACAACAGCGAAAATAGCTTCGTCGCTGCGGAAAGCGAAACATCTCAGCAGGAAGAAACCTCTCAAGAAGAAGCAACCGGAGAAACGCTTGCTGACTGGAAAAATGACGCTGGTTGGACGGCCTTTTACACCTTTACACAAAATCCGGATTTGGATGATGCCTATGAAGCGGCGGCGGAAGCCTTTGGCCCTGCGATCGGCATGGATGATCTGGACGGTGAGGGCCTGAAAGCCCTGCAAATCCAGGCGGCAGGATTTGAGGATGATATTTCCTCTTTCACATTCACAGACGATTCCATGACTGCACTGGACAGCGAGGGCGACAAGGTATTCTCTTATCAGTACAGTTTTGTAGAAACCATTGAAAATGCCATTGAGGGCGAAAATGCGTATATCTACAAGACGGACAATGCTGGTGCAGAGGAATTCACATATCTCTGCCTGACGCTTCCTAATATAGCAACAGAGGAAGGCGGCGTTATCCAGAGCTTTAACATTCGTCATGCCGCAGATGATTATGAGGCTTTAGCGACAGATACTTATGAAGGCAGCGCAGGCGTTGTGATCGATGCTGATGCTCCGATAGAGGATGTGGATTATACAATCCGCGTGGTGTACGGCGCACAGGAGCCGAATCGATAATTTAAACTGCAGTGGGAGTGTCCATAGCGCTCCGCTTCAGGCTAACCTTACACATGAGCAGCGGCGGCATCGGTTCGGACGGGCTTACTGACCGTCCCTCCCCTAAGAGCGGAATGTGCATCTATCACCGCATTCCGCTCACACATCTATAACCTGCAGCATCCATTACATGCGGCTAATCCAGTGATCTCATCCTCACTATCGACATATCCATCATTTTTCTATCTGATTTCGTTTTACAATCATCAGAAGCTCTTGTTTTAAAAAATTTGAAAAAAGACTTGACTGTAAACCTTGTTGATACCTTATTATTTACAGCAGGAGGGCACGATATATGACAATAAAAGAGGTTGAAGAAAGAACAGGATTAGCACGTTCCAATATACGTTTTTATGAAAAGGAAAAGCTTATTGAGCCAGCGAGGAATGATAAAAACGGATATAGGGATTATTCCGAACGAGATATTGAAAATATCAAGAAAATTGCTTATCTGCGTACATTGGAAATCTCCATTGAAGATATTCGGTACATCATGTCCAATAAAGTACCTTTAATGGACGTGATAGAAAAGCAGACAGCGACGCTTCAAACACAGATCGCGGACTTAAACAAAGCAAAGATTATGTGCGAAAAAATGCTTGCTGCCGGAAATATCAGCTTTGATGAAATGCAAGTGGAAAAATATGTGACAGATTTACAGACTTATTGGAATGATAATAAAACTGTTATCAAACTGGATTCGGTCAGCTTTCTGTATATATGGGGAAGCTTTATTACATGGACAATTATCGCTTCACTATGTTTGATAATCGGATTCGTATCATATACGAAACTGCCGCCGGAAATCCCTGTTCAGTGGAGTAACGGAAATGCAACTTCGCTTGTAGATAAAGCTTTTATTTTCACCTATCCATTAGCCTGCATTATTATCCGCCTTTTTTTACGGCCGGTTATACATGCAAGGCTACTGATGAATTACCTTCATGGGGAACTCATAACAGAATATCTGACAAACTATCTATGTTTTATTGCGTTGTCCGTTGAGTTATTTTCTATACTGTTTGTATATGATTTGGTTAAAAGTATCGTAAGCGTTCTGCTTATAGACACAGTTGTACTTATTGGCACATTGATTGTCGGGATCACTAAAATGGATTCTTTGATATTCTAATCGTCTGAAATACCTTTAAATTCAAGGTTTTTCGTATGCTTGATCGAGAATCGCGTTATTGACGGATTTTAAAAAATTATTAAAGTGTTAGAATAAGTGTTAGAACAAACGAAAAATTGGAACCTGGCGCTCCATTTAGGAGCATTTGTTAAAAACAAAAAAATACCATTTTATGACGCAACCATTGATGTATTTTTGCATCTTGATTAAAAATAACACACACAACACTATTATTTAATTATATGAGAACGAATAAAACATCTGAGGTCTATACGACGTAAAAGGGGGGAGCAAGATAAGAGGAGAGAGCGAATCCTGTTTATAAACACGCTAATATGAGATAGATAATGATGCTCATGTATGTGAGCAAGTTGGAGGTTTATGCCGTTTTAAATGGATCAAGGAATGAAAAGAATATTGATTATTGGAGGAGATAGTTTTATTGCCGGGCAATTTATAAAGAAATATGTATCAACGGATTCTATCACGTGTTACAGTCGCAGGCCGACTGGGTACGAGAAAGAGATTGTTGTGAAAGCATTTCGAGATATGCCTGTTGAAGCATTTTCAGGGTTTGATGCGGTAATAAATTTTGCAGCTATCGTACATCGTCCGGAATTGAAAGACCAAGAGCTTTATGATGATGTGAATTATCGGATGGCTTGTTTATTAGCTCAGAAAGCAAAACAGGCAGGGGTACGTCAGTTCGTGCAGATGAGTACGATTGCCGTGTTCGGTAGTGCCAGTCGAATTTCTGAGACAACACCGGAAAGACCACAGACTTATTACGGGAGTTCTAAGCTTAAAGCAGATAAAGAGTTAGTTGCAATGAACGACCGGGAATTTAAGGCCGCAATTATTCGTCCGCCGATGGCATACGGGGGGGGGATGGCTCCGGGTAATATGTTGCGTTTGATTCGTTTGGTAAATAAACATATTCCGCTGCCTTTCGGTTCTGCCCGGAATAGTCGTGATTTTATTAATGTAAAAAATTTGGTTGAGTTTATTCATTTAGCCGTAGAGAAAGAGGTTGAGGGAGTATTCTATCCGACGGATAAAGTTCCTTATTCTACGCGTAACGTGGTCGAGGAAATTTCTCGTCAATTGGGAGTACACACGATAAATCTACCTTCTCCATCTATATTCTTGAAACTGATAGAGAAGGTTCGTCCTGATCTTTATCAGAAACTCTGGGGAGATGTGGTTATTGATCGTCAGTTAGCATTAAGCGCTATCGGTTACGAGCCTCGTTACACTTTGGAGGATGGAATTCGAGAGATGGTTGAATCGTTTAAGCGACAGAAATGATAAATTGGATCTATGGATTTGTTCTCCTGCTTCTTTTCGTGCTGGAGAACATTTATTTTAAGATTGCCAAGAGATATAATATTTTGGATGTTCCTAATGTAAGGAGTTCTCATCATACAATTACCCTACGAGGAGGTGGGGTGATTTTTTATTTAGGGGTACTTGTGCATGGATTGATCTTTGATTTTTTTGCACCTTGGTTTTTATGCGGAGTGACGTTGGTGGCTTTGGTGAGTTTTATTGATGATATGCACCCGCTTTCTGCAAAGGTTCGTCTTTTGTTCCAGACCTTTTCTTTGTTATTGTTGCTGTTACAGCTAGGGGTTCATGAGGTTTCGTGGGGATACGTGGTTGTGGCTTTGTTCGTCGGGTTGGCCATACTCAATATATATAATTTCATGGATGGTATAAACGGTATTACCGGAGGATATAGTCTGGTTGCCATGTTGGCGTTATGGGGGATCAATGCATTTGTTTTCCCGATAGCGCCGGCGGGGTTTATTCCTGTGGTAATACTGTCATTGCTAG